>CAVWLK010000067.1:0-99250 GCA_963755675.1 uncultured Actinomycetes bacterium | reverse complement strand
ATGTTGACGTTCAACCAAGAGTACGTATTGCTTGCCTCCGCTGATCAAAGCCTTTCGCGCCGAGCGCCCGGACGTCCAGATCTCACTCGAGGTCGGCAACCGGGCGACGGTGTTCGAGCGGCTGGCCCGGCGCGAGGTCGATCCGCAATCGGCGGCCAGCCGCCGGCCGGATCCGGCATCAGCGGCGCGCCGCTGATGGACTACCGGCTGGTGGTGATCGCCGCCGCCGATCACGAGGTGACCGACCCCGCGGACGAGACGTGGCTTCTGCGCGAGCACGGTTCGGGCACGCGGGCGACGGTCGAGGCGTTTCTGGAAGAGAACGGCATCGCCCCCCGCTCGACGATGACGCTGGGATCGAATGGGGCGATCAAGCAGGCCGTGGCGGTTGGGCTCGGCATCACGCTGCTGTCGAACCACGCCGCCGGCCCCGAACTGGCATCCGGCGTGCTTCGCCGGGTGCGGATGGCGGGAGCTCCGCTTCGCCGCACCTGGTTCGTGCTGCAGCGAGACGGCGGTGCCGAGTTGCCCGAGGCGGCCGCGTTCCGCGCCTTCTGCCGCTCCCGCCCGGCTCGCTCCACGGTGCTGGCGGCGATCAGGCCGGCACGCTGACCTCGGCATCGCCGTCGACCGCCGGTGCCGGCTGACGAACCGCCTTCGAGGTGTCCGTCACGGCGACGGCGACTGCGGCGACGATCACAAGCGTGGCCAGCAGCGTCCCCGCACTCAGCGATTCACCGGCGATGCTCCAGCCCAGCACCACGGCCACCGCCGGGTTGACAAAGGCGTATGTGGCAACGCGGGTGGGCGGTTCATGGCGCAGCAGCCAGACGTACGCGGAGAACGTGACCACCGTGCCCATCACGATCAGGTAGCCCAATCCAACAGCGATCGACCGCTGATGGCCGCGATCGAGACGTCCGCCGCTTCACCCGATGCCACCGAGATCACGGTCAGCGCGACAGCCCGGCCAGCAGCGGCACGGCCGCGGCCGTGAGCGGCTCCTCCGGCATCGGCAGCAACCGGGTCGAGATCGTTCCGGCCGCCCACGAGAAGGCCGAGAGCAGCAGCAGCACTGCGTCGCCGGAGGACAGGCTGCCGTCTGCCGCCCCTTGCGCAGCGACCAGGAGAGCGACACCTGCGAAACCGGCGGCAAGCGCAATCGACGTGCGCAAGGAGGGCCGGCCGGCTCGGGTCAGCCCCCACGCCAACAGTGGCACGAACAGCGGAATCGTGGCCAGGAACAGCGCGGCGACGCCTGAGGGAACGTGCTGCTCCTCGCGTGCCAGCAGGCCGTGGCAGCCGACGAACAGCAGCATCCCGACGCCGGCGGCTCCAAGCCACTGCCTTACCGTCGGCCAGCAGGAGCGCGAATCGCGTATCCGCGACAGCAGGAGCAGGACGCCACCGCCGACCAGACAGCGAGCCGCCATCATCGGAAAGGGCGGGATCGTCTTGACCGCCCATCGAATGGCGAGGAAGGTCAATCCCAGTGGGATAGATGGCGGCGAACGGCGCCAACACCCTCGGCGAGGTGAGACGAGGCATACGACATACCATAGAGAGGCGGTGCGTCTTCCCGGTGCCGGGCGATCCGTGGTCTGCGGCACGGGAAGGGGTCAGACCCCTGGCGGGGTCAGACCCCGATCCGTCCCGTCACGACGCGTGCCGAATTTGTGCCGGTCGTGCGACAGCGCCCGCGGAGGGGTCTGACCCCTCTTCCGCGGGCGCTCATCGGGCGTCGGACCCAAGATCGCTTGTTCAAGCGGAATCCGAGACTCCAACCGTGACGATCTTGTTCCGATTGCGCAACACGGCCCGTGAAAGGGTCTGACCCCTTCACCGCCGACGTGCGACGGTCGCTATCCGTGCCGGGCGATCAGCCGGCGGACGGCCAGTAGGTCCGCCTCCGAGATCTCGGTGATCCTCGCGCCCACCGTGTGGCGACCATAGGCGGCCTCCGAGACGTTGACGGCGGCCGCAACAAGCCGCACGCGCTCCTCGTCCACCCGCATCGTGAGTGAGAACTGATCGCGAGGCTCGACCTGGAACTCGGTCGAGAACTGCACACCGGTCTCGGACACGTCCTCGACGGTGACGTCGTACTCGTTGCCGTCGACCGCGTTCTGGCAGAAGATCGCTTTCATCACGCCGGCGGCGCGCAAGCGGGCGCGCGCCTTCTGGCGGCCGGCGCCATCGCGCTCGATGGCCAGCAGCCGCAGCTCCGCGATCGCCTGCTCGAAGCTGTGGTACTCCGCCTGCTCGAGCTCGAACTCGGCCCGCCACGGGGCACCGCCGACCGCGAATCGCAGCGTCAGCCTCTGCACGCCGGCGAGCTGGAGACGCGGCACGTACGCCGCGCAGCACCTCTCCGTCGAGCTGGAACGGGTCGCACGCAAGCGTCGTGCCCTCCTGCGAGGTCGCCTGGACGCCCTTCCGGCCCGGCAGTGAGGCCAGCGCCAGGTCCGCGCCCGTCCTCCACCGGCTACTCCTCCGCCATGAACGGGTAGCGATAGTCGGTCGGCGAGACGAACGTCTCCTTGATGGTGCGCGGGCTCGCCCACCTGATCAGGTTCCACATCGAGCCGGCCTTGTCGTTGGTGCCCGACGCCCGCCCGCCGCCGAACGGCTGCTGGCCGACCACGGCGCCGGTCGGCTTGTCGTTGACGTAGAAGTTGCCGGCGGCGTCGCGCAGCCGGTCATGGGCCTCGCGATCGCCGACCGCTCGGTCGCGAACACCGATCCGGTGAGGGCGTAGGGCGACGTGCGGTTGGCCACATCGAGCGCATCGTCGTACCGCTTCTCGTCGTAGACGTAGGTGGTCACGACTGGGCCGAACAGCTCACGCTGCATCAGGTCGAACGAGGGATCGGTGGTCGCGATCACGGTCGGCGCGACGAAGTAGCCCTGGCTGTCGTCGGCGTCGCCGCCGACCACGATCTCGGCGTCGTCGCTGGCGCGGGCCTGCTCGATCGCGTCGTGCTGGGTGGCGTAGCGCCGACTTGTCGATCACGGCGCCCATGAAGTTGCGGAAGTCCTCCACCCCGCCCATCCGGATCGTCGGCACCTCGGTCTCGAGCGCCTGGCGGATCTCCGGCCACAGGTTCGACGGCGCGTAGACGCGTGAGGCCGCGGAGCACTTCTGACCCTGGTACTCGAACGCGCCCCGCACGATCGCCGTCGCCACCGCCTGAGGATCGGCGGAGCGGTGAGCGACGATGAAGTCCTTGCCGCCGGTCTCACCCACGATCCGCGGATAGCCGTGGTAGCGGTCGATGTTCTCGCCCACCGTTCGCCACATCGAGTGAAACACTGCCGTCGAGCCGGTGAAGTGGATGCCCGCCAGCTCGGGCGAGGCAAGCACGGCGTCGCCGATGTCGGCGCCGGAGCCGAGCACCATGTTGATCACCCCGGGGGGTAGTCCGGCCGCCTCCAGCAGCTTCATCAGGAAGTACGTCGAGTAGACGGCGGTCGAGGCCGGCTTCAGCACCACCGTGTTGCCCATCATGGCCGGCGCCGTGGAGAGGTTGCCGGCGATGGCGGTGAAGTTGAACGGCGACACCGCGAACACGAAGCCCTCCAGCGGTCGGTACTCCATCCGGTTCCACACGCCGGGCCCCGAGATCGGCTGCTCCTGCATGATGCGGTGCATGTATCCGGGGTTGAACCGCCAGAAGTCGGCCAGCTCGCAGGCGGCGTCGATCTCGGCCTGATAGACCGTCTTCGACTGACCGAGCATGGTGGCGGCGTTGATCGTGTCGCGCCACGGGCCGGCGAGCAGGTCGGCGGCTCGCAGGAAGATGGCCGCCCGCTCGTTCCACGGCGTCCGCGACCAGTCGTGGTGCGCCTCGCGCGCCGCGGCGATCGCCTGCTCCACCTCGTCGGCTCCGCCCTTGTGGTACTCGGCGAGCACGTGCTCGTGGTCGTGCGGTTTGACCGATCGGGCGGTGCTTCCGGTTCGCACCTCCTTGCCGCCGATCACCATCGGGATCTCGATCTGCTGGCCGCTCAGCTCGTCCAGCCGTCGCTTCAGGCTCGCCCGCTCAGGCGAGCCGGGGGCGTAGTCGCGGATCGGTTCGTTGACCGCCGCCGGGAGTTTGAAGATGCCGTTGCTCATGCCGCCTACCCTACCTTGCGGGAGTAGAATCGGGCGACATTTACGAGCGGACGGAGGAAACACATGAGTGTCGCCCTTAAGCGATACGCCAACTTCATCGACGGCGAGACGGCTGAGTCCTCGTCGGGTGAGGTTGACGAGGTCATCAACCCGGCAAACGGCGAGGTCATCGCCTCGGTGCCCAAGAGCAACGCGGAGGACGTCGACCGCGCCGTCGCGGCCGCCGAAAAGGCGTTCTTCGGCGACTGGCGCGACACCACCCCGAGCGAGCGCTTCGGCCTGCTGAACAAGCTGGCGGACGCGATCGAGGAGCATCGCGACGAGCTTGGCGAGTTGGAGTCAATGAACGTCGGCAAGCCGCTCGAGGCTGCCAAGGAAGAGATGGACGCGGCCGCCGACTGCTTCCGGTTCATGGCCGGCGCCGCCCGCGTCCCCGAGGGCCAGGCGGCGGCCGAGTACGTGCGCGGCTCGACCTCGATGATCCGCCGCGAGCCGATCGGCGTGTGCGGCCAGATCACCCCCTGGAACTACCCGCTGATGATGGCGTCGTGGAAGATGGCGCCGGCCCTGGCGGCGGGCAACACGGTGGTGTTGAAGCCGTCCGAGATCACGCCGCTCACCACGCTGCGGCTGGCCGAGATCGCGGCCGACATCTTCCCCAAGGGCGTGATCAACATCGTGTCCGGCCATGGCGATCCGGTCGGCTCGAGCATCGCCGGCCACCCGCGGGTGCGGTTCGTCTCTATCACCGGCTCGGTCGCCTCGGGCAAGAAGGTGGCCGCCGCGGCATCCGACAACCTCAAGCGGGTGCATCTCGAGCTGGGCGGCAAGGCGCCCGTGATCGTGTTCGACGACGCCGACATCCAGGCCGTCGCCGAGACACTCAAGTTCGCCAGCTTCTGGAACTCCGGCCAGGACTGCACCGCCGCGACGCGCGTGATCGCGGGCCCCAAGGTCTACGACGACTTCATGGGCGCGCTGATCGAGCAGGTGGAGTCGATCAAGGTCGGCGATCCATCCGAAGCCGACGACATCGACATGGGCCCGGTCGTCTCGGCCAACCAACAGCAGCGCGTGCTGGGCTTCCTCGACCGCGCCACGTCCGCCGGAGCGGCGGTCGCGACCGGTGGCGAGGCGATGGGCGACCGCGGCTTCTACATCAAGCCGACGGTGGTCACTGGTGCCGACCAGAAGTCCGAGATCATCCAGAGCGAGGTGTTCGGGCCGGTGGTGACGGTGCAGCAGTTCTCCGACGACGATCAGGCGATCGCGTGGGCCAACGACGTCGAGTACGGCCTGGCCGCATCGGTCTGGACGCAGAGCGCGAAGCGCGGCCTGAACGCTGTGCGCAGGCTGCAGTACGGCTGCGTGTGGCTGAACGACCACTTCACGGTCTTCAACGAGATGCCGCACGGCGGGTTCAAGCAGTCGGGCTACGGCAAGGACATGAGCAAGTACGGACTGGACGACTACACGATCGTCAAGCACGTGCTGGCGAAGTTCGAGTAAACGACTCGCACGGGGCCGCGGCGGGAGCCGTGGCCCCGTGGAATCCTCAGCTGTCCTCGCGAGCTCCTACTCGATCTGTGACGCGGTCGAGAGCAGCAGCACAAACAGCACGACCCCGACCACCACCACCGCGACGCCGACCCAGCCGAGCACGATGCCGGCCGTGGCCATGCCCTCACCGGCCAGGCCCGGCCGCTGATGGATGTCGCGCTTCGCCGACCGTCCCAGCACGATCGCGAGGATCGACGGCACGAGCGGGAAGATCACGAGTCCGACAATGCCGAGCACCAGCGATGCGACTGCATTTCCGCTCGTGCCCTCCGGCGCAGCGCCGGCTGAGCCCGCGGGCGCACCGCACCGCGGACAGAAGTACGCCCCGGCCAGCTCGGCGCCGCAGCTGCGGCAGTAGCTCACGCGCCCTTCGGCGACTCGTCCGGCAGCGTCAGCAGGTCGCGAATCGAGACGACGCCGATCAACTTGCCGTGGTCGCAGATGGGAACGTGGCGAAATCCGCCGTGAATCATCATCATCGCCGCCTCACCGTTGGTGGCTTCTGGGCCGACGGTGATCGGGTCGCGGGTCATCCACCGTTCGACCGTGCCTTCGATGGTGCCGCTGCCGACCGCACGCAGCACGTCGCGCTCCGTCAGGATGCCGATCAGGTGGTCGCCGTCGGTGACCAGAATCGCGCCGACGCGCCGGTCGGCCATCCGGTGCGCAGCATCCTGCAGCATGGCCGAAGGCTCGATCGTGAGCAGCTTGGTGGCCATCGTGCTGGAGACGTAGTCGTTGCGAGGACGCTCGTAGCTCATGCCAATCGTCACCTCGTGCTGGGTGGGCGAGTGTACCGGATCCGTCGCTACGATTCGAGCCATGCCGGCCCAGGCCTATAGAGGGAAACCATGCGTCTGCCAGCACCGGCTTGAGTTCTGCGACCAGCGCTGCGTGGCCGACATGATGGCCACGACGTTCTACATGGCCTGCCTGAAGCTCACCGGCCGACGCTGCCTGGTGGTGGGGGGCGGCTCGGTCGGACTCGAGAAAGTCGAGGGTCTGCTGGCCTGCGACGCCGGCGTACACGTGATCGCTCCACAGGTCTGTGACGAGGTCGAGCAACTGGCGGCGGCCCGCGATATCGAGCTGTCGCGCCGGGCGTATCAGCCCGGTGACCTGGAGGGCCACTTCCTCGCGATCGCGGCCACCAGCGACACCAACGTGAACGTGGCGGTGTTCGAGGAGGCGGAGCAGCGGTCGATGCTGTGCAACGTCGTCGACGTGCCGCCGCTGTGCAGCTTCATCCTGCCGGCGATCGTACGCACCGGGCCGATCGCGATCGCGATCTCGACCGCCGGCGCCAGCCCGGCGCTCGCGAAGCGCATGAAGCGGGAGATCGGCGACCTATTCGGCGAGGCATACGCCGAGCTGGCCGAGCTGCTGAACGATGCCCGCGGGTGGGCGAAGGCGACGCTTCCCACCTACGACGAGCGTAAGGCGTTCTTCGAGGGCATCGTCAACGGCAGCCCCGATCCGATCGAGCTGTTGCGGGCGGGCGACCGCCAGGCGGTGCTCGACCTGATCGCCAGCCGCCAGGCTGCGCTGACCGGCGTCTGATCCGAGTTCGGGGCGTGCGCGGCGACCGCCCGGGGTAGTAGTCGCTCGTGACGGAGTGGTTTCACACGCCCGGCCAGAATGATGGTGAAGCAGTCGAGTCGCGGACAGGACTAAGGAGCCGAGGCGATCACTTCGCCGACACTGCGTTCCGTGTCTCCCGCTAGCAGCGGTGTGATGTGCTCTCGCATCCACGGGCCGCCAACTTCGCGTGCGATGCGATCGGCATCCTCTGCGGTGGCGAACGTGAGCAGCAGGATGAGATGAGTCTCGTCGACCTTTGCGACCTGCGCCGCTATCGCGCCGGCGTGGACGACGGGTTGGACAACTTCCCGCGCCGCCTGCACAGTCGCGTTCGTCACTGGGTCGCGTAGATGTAGATGGTTGACGACCACGTGCATAGGGGCCACTCTATCTCGGCGTGACGTCGAGCCGGTCTGACGCAAGCGTCGGGCTCAGCCGCCGGGGTCATCTAGGTGCCTAGCTCTGCCGGTATCACGACATGGGTGTGTGCTCTCGGTAGAGTGGCGGTGTGCAGGGCGATCTGTTTGCCGGTATCCCGGTGCGCCATTACGACGAAGCGTTGGCGTGGTACAAGCGCCTCTTTGGCGGGGAGCCGAGCTTTCTGCCGCACGCCGTGGAAGCGGTGTGGGAGCTTGCCGAGCACCGATACCTTTTCATCGTGGAGCGGCCAGAGCATGCGGGGCATGCGATGCACACGGTATTCGTCGGTGACCTCGACGCGATCGTGGCGGACATCGCCTCGCGAGGAATCGAGCCTGCGCAGTGGGAGGCGTACGCAAACGGTGTGCACAAGGCGACCTATCGAGATCCCGACGGCAACGAAATCGGCCTAGGGGGAGCGTCCGCCACGCCGTAGGTGCCTCACTGTGCCGGTATCACGACGCTGTCCTAGACGCTGCGTCGGGTAGAGCGGTGCGTTCGTCGGCGAGAGGGCGGGTACCGGTCAGGATTCAGGCGGCCTCGTGGAACCACGGGGCGTAGGAGATGCCGACGATCAGCCCCTCGGCGGAGAGCAGCCGGGCGACGGTCTGCCCCCATGGCTCCTCGCGAGGGTCGTGGATGAGCTCGAAGCCCGCGTGGCGGAGGTCAGCCGCCGCGCTCGCGACAGCCGCCACATCGGCCACCTCGAACTCGACCGACGCCTGCGGCACGGTCACGTCCTTCGGCCACGCGGGCTCCCCGAAGCACGCCTGGGCGGCCTCGGCGAGCGGCCAGACGCCGAAGTGCCTGGCGCCGCCGATCCGCTCGCTGTGGAAGTAGTCGCTGCCCGGGCTCGCCTCGAGCGGCAGCCCGAGCGCGTCGACGTAGAGCCCGCGGCTTGTGGCCGGGTCGGGCGCAATGACGGCGAAGCCGGCGATGAACTCGATGTCCATGGGATCCTCCGATCATGGTGTCCCCCGAGACGGTAGCCGGTTGGCCGTCCGGATCGCAGGTGCCTGAGCCTGCCACGAAGCCGGTTGCCGCGCCCCGGAGCCCTGTCACTCCCAGTCTTCCGCGGAGAGCCCGGCCGCGTGTCCCGGGGGCCATTGCACGAGCTCGATGTCGCGGCCGTCGGGATCCTGCACCGTGACGGTCAGAAACTCTGCTGTGCCGTCGGGGGAACTGGGCTCATCGACGTTCACGTGATGCTGACGCAGCACTCTCACGGCCTCGTGCATCGAGTCGACCTGCACAGCGAGGTGGCTCATGCCGTTTCCCAGATCGACATCCTGTCGCCCGGCCGTGGACGACACGAGCTCGATCGTGACGAACTCGTCGTCGGGCAGCTTGAGCATTGTGAGGCGACCGAGTTCGGTCTCCGGCACGGTCCCGACGACCTCGAAGCCGAGCGTCTCGTAGAAGGACAGGGAAGCATCGAGATCGGCGACTCGCAATCCTGGGCTCAGTGTTCGCATGGCATGTCGTCTACCCCGCTGCGTCCTGGGTTACTCCACACCGGATCGGACTACCCTCGGCTGCCGGTATCACGATGCCGTCGGCGACGCTCGTAGAATGCGCGTATGAAGACGGCTGCTCTACCGCTCCCTGCCGGGACGGTGCACGAAACGATCCCGGCAGATCTGCGCGAGACCCTGGCCCAAGATGCCAAGGCGCGCGAGACCTGGATGGATATCACGCCGCTGGCGCGTAACGAGTGGATCTGCCTGGTCACGTCAGCCAAGCAGCCGCGAACGCGCGAGCGGCGGCTTGAGCGAACTCGCTCACAGCTATCGCGGGGCCAGCGCCGACCGTGCTGCTGGGAGGGCTGCCCTCACCGCGAAAAAAACGGCAGGTAGCGCCTGACGGTTATTCTCGAAGTCGCGAAGCGGGCCGGTGCCGCTACTGGCTTTGTGCGCCGGGCGGCGGAGTTGGGTGACTCGGCTGGTAGAGGCGGAGTTCGTTGCCGTCGGGCATCCTGATGGCAGCTAGCCGCCCCCAGCGTTCCTCGCTGATGGGCCGGCTGATCTCGACGGCCTTTCCTTCGAGCTCGCTGATAGTCGCCTCGATGTCATCGCAGATGAGGTAGAGCTCGTGATGACCAGCATCGTCCGTTGGATGGGCGGCCAGTTCGGCAGGTGGGAGGGCGAAGATGGGCCAGCCCTCGCCCGCCTCCACCGACGGAAACTCGAGCACGTCCCGAAGGAACGCGCGAACCGCGTCGGCCTCTCGGCTGAAGATGATGGCGTGGACGCCGGTGATCATGGTCGTCGGGGTTTGCCGATGATAACTCCTTGGGACCGGCGTCCCCGAGCCGGCACTAACGAGCCGGCACGCTCGCAGGCGTCCCCTTACGGGCAAGCCGCAAAGCCAGGCGCGTGAATCCCCAATGCCGCGGCCGTTCGCTGGTGCGACGATGCAAGAAGGAAGGAGGTGCACGATGGATGCGATCTGGATTTTCATCGCGACCGTGGTCATCGCCTGCCTCGCCATCGTCGTTCGCCGGCGGCAGCGCCACGATGGCTAGCCACCGCTCCGCTCTCAGCTGAGGGCCTGCTCGAACCGCGGGTCGTCGCGCACTGCGGCGAAGTCGTCGTCTCTGCGTGCGTCCTCACGGAACTGCGGGCGCAACTCGACGGACCGCCGGAGGTGGGCGAACGTGTCGTCGCTGGTGTCGCCCGCGAGCGTTGCGAAACACGCGTAGTTGTAATTCAACCCCGCGTGGTCCGGCATGTGCTCGAGAGCACCGCGGACAGCTTCGAGCGCGTCGGCATACCGCTGTTCGCGGTAGGCCTCCATGGACTCGCTGTGGAACGGCCACGCGTCGCCCCAGTCGACCCCCTGGTACGCCTCGCCGGGTGTGGCGCCGACGACGAGGACGGTTCCGTCACCGGTCGCCTTCCGCCGCGACTGCGGTCCGACGAACACGAGTGTTCCTGGCTGCGCGTCAACCGCCTCGCCGTCGACCTCGAAGGTCACCTTCCCGTCGAGCACGATGTACAGCTCCTCCTGGCCTGACCCGACCTCGTCGTGCTCATCGACCAGCGTGCCGTTCTCGCTGGGCGTGAAGGCGTTGATTCCGAATGCGTGGATCCCGAGGCGCTCGCGCACCGGAAGATCTCTGCCGCGCCGCTCGATGTCGTCGAGGTGCGCAACGTGCCAGTTCGGCTTGTCGTTCATCCGATCACCCCTCCTCATCTCATCAAGACCAAGGGTACTTGTCGTGCTGGGGCAGGTCGTCCGAGATCTCGTACCACGGAGCCTTGGAGCCGACGAACATATGGCCCATCGGCCTGAGCGCCGGCTCATCGACCAGCGTTCCGTACGGAACGCGAACGTACGCGCCCTCGCTCGCCGTCCTGGTCCAATACACAAGCGACCAGCACGCTCGGCATCGCATTTCGTGATCCGCGTGCTCCTCGCCGACAAGCGTCAAGGAGGCGGCCCCCTTCGTGACTTTGAACTTCTCCCGCTCGATCTCGCCCCACGGCAAGAATGCCGAGCCGGTCGTCGCACGACAGTTCGAGCAGTGGCAGATAAACGCCACGACGAACTCGTCCGAGACCTCGTACTCGACGGTACGGCAACCACAGCGACCCTTCAGCACACCGACAGTCTAGGCCGTCCGCCTATCCGACTGGAGCTCCCAAGCCCCGATGACCGCGTCTTCGATGGCATCAGCGTCGCCGCTGAGGTCGGCGACGATCATCATGTGTTTGGTAAAGCGTCTCGGGACCGAGAATGTGTCGGGAAACGAATGCTCCAGGAAATCTCTGGAGTCGAAGGATGCGCGAATCACGATGTGACCGTCGTCGAGCTGTCGAGCCACCAAGCGGCCGCGGTACCGCCAGTCGAGCATGCCGTCACGGGTACGCTCGGTGACTCCTTCGAGCTGGCTGGCGAGGCGACTCAAGTCGGCAAGCCTCATCGCGTTACATTCTCGCATGAGCAGCGCGTCATGAATTCGTCGCGAGGATGACGACCTAGCGAAATCCGCGATAGACGCCACCTTGCTGCTCGGCGGCGTCGGCGAACTCGAAGAAGTCCATGTTCGCGATCGAAAGGTTGTTCTCGACCGATTGAACCGCCCCAGGGACGGCTCGAAAGGATCGTCCCGGCTCATTACGGAGATCGACAACGAGCAACGGGTGCTCGACATCGATCATTGTCACGCGATCCGCGATGATGACGAAGCTGTATCCATAGTCATCACAGATGGCTGCGAGCACCTGGTCGGGCTCGGCCCCGTCGAAGTCGACGTCATCGACGATCTCGACGTACGCCCTGAACCCATCGTCCGTCTCCGCCAGCATCTGCTCCCGCACGGCCAGCCAGGACTGCTGGCTGGAAAAGTCCGTACGAACGACAACCGCGTTGTCAGTGTGGCCGATGCGCGGCATGCCAGGACCATAGCCCTTGAAGTGGCGCGACCGTGAGCACGCACCGCCCCCGGCGTCGGGCCGCAAAGGATCTACTCGATCGGGATCTCGAAGCGGGCGATGATGCCCGGGTCGCCGCCTCTCGCGAGGAGCTTGGGATCGGGATCGCGAGTCGCCACCCATGCATATCCGTGTTCAGGGTAGGCAACGACGTCCGGGAAGCTCCCGGCACTGATCGCGAGGATCTGAGCGGGCTCCTCGGCGGGGTTGCTGAACGCGTGCTGTCCGGCACGTCCGTCGGGGCAGAACACGAAGTCCCCCGGGGCCAGCTCCTCCTCACCGTGGTGGTTCCGCAAGACGGGACGACCGCTCAGGACGAAGAACATCTCTTCGGCTCCGAAGTGCATATGCATGCGCATCCCCGGTGCGCCGGGGGCCAGTTCGTAGAGCGTTGCTCCCATCCTGGCATCGTCCGGCCTCCAGAAGATTCGATGTCGCGTCCCCTCTTCTTCGTCGTCTCCGTCCCATACGTCGGAGAGCAGGTTTTGACGTGTCATCGGTGTACCTCCAAGTCGTAGCGGTGGCGGCAGGCAGCGTCCGAGGCCACCTCGACTGCAGCCTCGGCATCTGCTCCAATCAGGCGCGGCGGTCGCCGCGTAAGACCGCTATCTCGTCGCCGGATCCACGGCGGGATCGTAACGCTCGCCGACGGGGATGCGAGCGAACGGCCAGACCATCCAGGCTCTCGATTCAGACGTGGGCAAGTACCCGGTCAAGCGGCCGTGGCACCTTGGCGAGATCGAGCGCCTCGACGAGCAGCCGCGCGTAGCGGATCTTCCGTTGGCCGGCGCTGCCCATGAAACGCCGAAGCTGCTCCTCTGGAGGCCGTCCCTTCCACGCCGCCTGCTTCTGCAGGGTGCGGAACGAACCGAGTTCACCCTGAGCGTCGACGACCCGTTCCACCGAGGCGACACCGAGCGAGCGGATCAACTCATCCTCCAGGTCGGCGATGCACACGTAGAAGCCGAGTCGCTCCATGTCGGCGCGACGTAGATCGGAACCAAGGCCGGCGCGCTCGAGACCGCGACGGAAGTGGGCCTCCTCTGCGGCGTCACAGAGACCGGCAAGTCTCACGTCAGACATGCTCGGCTGAAACCGATGCAGGAACCGTCCGATGGCCTGCGCGCCCCCGATCGGCACAACGGCAACGCGCTCAGCCTCGAGGTTGCGACCACGACGCTCGGCAAGCGCCTCCAAGGCGTGTTGATCGCTGACGCCTTCGACGAGGACAACGGCGCGAGGATCGGCGCCGGCCCCTGCCACTGGGAATAGCGGGCTCTCGTCCATGCTTCGTATGTTCGCAGTTCATGCGATCGACCAAGCAGCCTGCGCCGGGCGATACGTACACGGGCGGGCGATCCTTAGTCGCGGCTCGATGGTGCCAGGCACCGCCTTCCGCGTTGCCAGGCACCGTAACGCCGGCTACCGTCGGGCTCGAATTCGCGGCGTCGCGTTGCTCGATATCGATCAAGGCTTCGACGACGTCTCCGACAGATCTGGCCGCGTCGATCTCGTGGGTGCACGTTGCTCTCAGTCGCGGCTCGGTCGCATCGAGGTCGGCGAGGACTTGCGCCCGCTCGCCGGGATCCTTGCCAAACTGGTTCGTCGTGCGGGTCTCGATCCGCCCGAGAATCACCTCCGCGGGAGCGCTCAGGAGCACGACTGCGTCGAAGCGGTCGTAGAACATTCCCTGGTTGGACACGCAGCCCGAGACGTAGAGCGTGTCATCGCCATCGCCTGCCAGGAGTTCGGCCATCCGATCCTCGCGCCACACCCACTCGCCGTCGCGCCGTTCCTTCCAACCAGGGTCGTCGGTGTCGACAACCCGGTACCCGCGGGCGGCGAGTTCAGTGAGGGCGGTCGATTTGCCCGTGCCCGACATGCCTGTCACCAAGATCCTCAGCACACGTGGACGGTAGTCCTCAGCTCACCGCCTTCTTCACGAGGGCGCCGATCTTGGCCTCGTCGGCGGCGGTCAAATCCGTCAGCGCGAAGGCGGTCGGCCACATGGTGCCCTTGTCGAGGTTGGCCTTGTCGTTGAAGCCGAACGTCGCGTACCTCGTCTTGAACTTGTGCGAGCTCTGGAAGAAGCACACGACCTTGCCATCCTTGGCATACGCGGGCATCCCGTACCACGTTCTGGGTGAGAGGTCTGGCGCCTTGGCCCTGACGATGGCGTGGAGCCGCTCGGCGATCGCGCGATCCGATTTCGGCATCTCGGCGATCTTCGCAAGCACGTCAGCCTCTCCGTCGGCCTTGCCCGAGCGGCGCGAGGCCGATTGCAGCTCCTGGGCGCGCTCCTTCATCGCGGCTCGTTCCTCAGCCGTGAATCCCTTGGATGCCTTGCCGGTGGACCGCTTCGCGGTCTTTGCAGGTTTCTTCTCGGCCAATGCCAGCACCTCCGTGCGCCGAATGAATCTCCGGGAAGGGGTCAGACCCCTGGCGGGTCATACCCGAATCGCGCGCGCCTGCCGGCTGCGCTACTTGAAGCGGTAGGTGATCCTGCCCTTGGTGAGGTCGTACGGCGAGAGCTCGACCTTGACTCGGTCGCCGGGCAGGATGCGGATGTAGTAGCGACGCATCTTGCCGGAGATGTAGCCGAGCACGGACTGGCCGGTATCGAGCTGCACCCGGAACATGGTGTTGGGCAGGGCCTCGGTCACCTCGCCCTCGACCTCGATCGTCTCTTCCTTGGCCATAGGCCGAACGCTATCCGACGACGGTGACGTTGGTGGCTTCCATGCCCTTGCGTCCCTCCTGCGGCTCGTACTCCACCTTCTGGCCCTCGTCGAGGTTGCGGAAGCCGCTGCCGGCGATGTTCGAGAAGTGGACGAACAGGTCGCTGCCACCATCGTCCGGGCTGATGAACCCAAAGCCCTTCGCCTGCGAGAACCATTTCACTGTGCCTGTAGCCATCGTGCTCTCCCGAGTCGAACATTGTGAACGACGCAGGTCATGCACTCACGGCTCACCACACGCACGTTCATGGACCCACGGGCGGATCCACGGCCGGGAGTGTACCGAAATATGCGCGCGTTTTTGGGCTCGCGCTTGGGACGTCAGGCGGGCTCGGCGGCCGGGCGTGCGCTCGCCTCGACGACCGTCTCGGCGGCCGCGGCCTGCTCCGCCGCTGCGCCGTTTGCAGCCGGCTTGCGGCGGCCGCGGCGAGCGCGACCGGCGACGCCGCTCGCGGCGCTCGGGAGAGGCACCCACCGGCTCGCCCCGGGCGAGCTTCCGCACCGCCCCGGGCCGCGAATCGCGGGTCACGCCGCCGTCCGTCTCGATCTCGAACTCAACCCGCACGCGGCCCCGCACGCCGGCGCCTCTTCAGCTGCGAGAGCACGCGACGGGCGGCATCATCCAGCAGCACCGACGCCTCCTCGCTGGTGAGATGGACAACCAGGCCGGCGCCCTCGACGAAACCCGCGCCGCGCCGGTCACCGTGGTCGCCGTCGCTGACGAGCTTGGCCACCGACACCTCGAGGCCTGCCGCCTCGGCCGCGGCGGCGCGCACCGCTTGCGCCGTCTCAAACGCCTGCTCGGTGCCCGCCAGCCTCCACAGAACCGGCTCGTCGCCGGAAAGCGAGGCGCGTACCACCTCGTCGGCGTCGTCGCGCAGCCGCACGGCAACCGCCGGCGGCAGGTCGACGACCACCTTGCCGTCGACGCGCTTTACGGGTACCGCGGGCGGGGTCGCTCCGACGACGGCCCCGTTGAACGACACCGTGTCCCCCTTCTCGCTCTTCTCAGGAGAGCGCGACCGCTTGGTCTGCTTGGTCTTCTGCTGAGGCGCCGGGATGTTGGATCCGAGGGCGGCGGCAAGTCGCTGGGGGTCGGCGGACAGCGCCACCCGCGCCTTCTCGATGATCCGTTCAGCGGCCGTGTTCCGGCGCGGCGACGCGACCGCCAGCAGAGCGGCTCCCGCCTCGAGCGGCCCTGAGGTGGCGATGTGGGCGAGCTTGGCGGCCGCCTCCGTATGCGCAGCCTCGCCGGAGGCTGATGCCAATGCGCCGAGCAGACTGCGCCCGTCCGGGACATGCGAGCCGGCGTAGCGATACTCGTGATCACGGGCCGCCCGGGCAAGCTGCCACGTCCATGATGCGATCCGGTCGACGGGCGCCTCGATCTTGCCGTCACCCATCGCCAGCAGCAGCACACGTGCGCCCTGTCCACGATCCTGCTGCCAGGTCGGGGCGGCCTCGACCAGCCGGCAGGCCATCGCGAAGGTCGTCTGGCTGGGCCGCTGCGACGAGAGATCTCCCAGCGCCGCCAGCCGCAGCCGCCGGTGCTTGTTCTCGGCCGCGCACGTGAACAGGAACAGCTCCCGGGCCTCGGGCTGCAGCGCCGCGATCCGCTCGGCCAGCTGCTGGGCGTCCGCCGGCGTCACCGCCCGCGCCGCCACCACCGCCCACGCCCGCTGCTCGTCGACGGGCAGCTTCGACGCGTCCACCAGCCGCCACTGGTTCGCGATCACGGCGATCCGGCGCTCGGGCTTGTCCGACACCGGCACGATCCACGAGGCTTCCTTGACGATCGGCTTGGGCGGCCGGCGCCGCCACCGGCGGCGCCTCGGCGGAGGCGGAGTGACCAGGCCGCTGGGCCGGTAGGCGTCCACGTCCGAGCAGCGAATGCAGCGTGATCGTGCGCTCGGTGTGAGGCGCTCCCGGCTCGGCGAAATCGACGACGATGCCGGCCTCCTTACGGCGATGCAGCCGCATGATGCGGCCCACGCGCTGCTGGTAGACGCGGCGGCTGGCGGTCGGGGCGAGGTGCATGCAGATCGTCGCGCGGGGCGCGTTCCAGCCCTCGGCCAGCAGCTGCGCGTTCACCAGCACGTTGATCTCGCCGCGCTCGTAGGCGGCCAGCGTCTCGGCCAGCTGGCGAGGCGGCGTCTTGCCGGAGACGGCCGCCGCCTTCATGCCGATCGCCTTCATCGCCGCGGCCACGCGCTCGGCGTGGTCGACGCCGGCCGCGTAGACGATCCCCGGCGTGTCGCCGAACCGGCTCTGGTAGAGATCGGCGGCGGCCATGTTGAGCGGGTCGAGGTCGAGCGCGGCGGCCAGCTGGCCCTGGTCGAAGTCGCCGCCGACGATCTCGACGGTACGCAGCGAGGCGATCGGCCCGACCCGCACGCAGCGCAGCGGCGCGACCACGCCGCGGCGAACGGCCTCGGCCAGCGGGAAGTCGGCGACCTCGGCCGGGAAGACATCGCCGACGTGCTTCTGCAGCAGCTGGTCGGTGGCGGTCATGCCGATGTACACCGGCTCGCTGAGAGCCGCCGGATGGCGGCCGCGGTCTTCTCGCCGAGCGCCGTGTGCGCCTCGTCGCAGACGACCACGCCGTACACGTCCGGCTTCAGCTGATCGGCGTGCTTGATGAACCAGGAGTAGGTGTTGATGGTGAGCGGCGGCGTGCGTCGGCGCTGGTCTCGCCGCGCAGGACCGGCCGCATGGAGGCGCTCGCCGTAGCCCTCCTTGGTCAGATCGCGGGTGAACTGGTCGACCAGCAGCCGGCGGTGGGTGAGGATCAGCACGCCGGTGGTGCGGGCGGCCTCGACGAACCCGGCGGCCGCGATCGTCTTGCCGGATGCCGTGGGATGTTTGAAGCGGTAGCGGCGGCGGGCGCCCGGGTCATCGGCCGGACGCGACCTCGCTCCACCTCGTGCAGCGCCGGCACGTGCGCCACGGCGACATCGAACCCCTCGGCGTCCGCGACGCTGCCGTTGCCATTGCCGTTTCCGTTGCCGTTGCCGTTGCCCTCGGTATCGGCATCACCGTCGTCGTCGTCCTCGTCCTCGTCGTCAGTCTCGACCACGCTCGATGTCGCCGATCAGGGCGGCCAGCTGGCCGGCCAGCGCGTCCACCTGGTGACGGCGCAGCGTCGTACCCGAGGCCAGCTTGGGCTGCGGGTCGGAGAGCACGCGGTCGAGGCCGAGCATCAGCGAGTAGTCACGCCGCCAGTCGTAGCTGGGCTCGGTCAGCCCGCGGTCGATCTCGGCCAGGGCGGCGTCCAGCGCGGCCCGGCGCGCTGTGCCGGAGCGAGCGCCACAGCGGCGTCCTCGCCTTCGTGCAGGAGCGGCTCCCCGCACCACATCGATACGCGGTGCGCGGCCGCTTCCAGATCGGCCTTGATCCCCAAAGTCATAGTTGGTGCCCTCCGGGTTCAATACGGGCGCCAGCAAGGCGGCTCCGGCAGGCGAACTCAGTGTAGCTGATCGGACGGTGCGAGGATACGGCGAAACGCCGCCGCCACCAGCTGCGCCAGCTTTGGGTGCAGTGAACTGCCGGCCGCCAGCGCTCCCTCGCTGCCCTGGCCGCCGTCGTCAAGCGGCGTCGCGACACCACCGGCCTCCGCCACCAGCAGCATGCCGGCGGCGCGGTCCCAGTGCCGGGTTCGCCAGCTCGTAGAAGCCGTCGAGCCGGCCGCAGGCGACCCAGGCCAGATCGATTGCCGCCGACCCTCCGCGGCGGATGTCGCGCACCTGCGAAAGCAGTTCGGCGAGCACGCGCGCCTGGCGGGCACGCGTCTCAGGCTCGTACGAGAAGCCGGTGCCGATCAGGGCGCGCGACAGATCATCGCCCTGTGACACGCGGAGTCGGGCGGCCATTCAACGTCGCGCCCCGCCCCGCGCTCGGCTGTGAACAGCTCGTCGCGGCAGGGATCGAACACCACGCCGACCAGGCCGCCGGAGCTGTCCTCGCAGGCCACGCTGACCGACCAGATCGGGCAGCCCGTACAGGTAGTTGGTGGTGCCATCCAGCGGATCGACCACCCAGCAACAACCCCGAATCGCCGGCGACGTCGGCGCCCTCCTCGCCCAGCAAGCCGTCTCGCGGTCGCGCGCTCGGCGATCATCCCGCGGATCAGCGCGTTCGGCGTCGCGATCGGCGTCCGACACCAGGTCGGTCGCGCTGCTCTTGCGCTCGACGCCGGTGGCCGGCCGCTGGAACCGATCGAGCAGGAGCGCGCCCGCAGCCCGAGCGACATCAACGGCGAGCGCCAGCAGGTCGTCATCGGGGCGCTCGGACATCGCCGAGCAGTGTACTGACAGCGTGTGAACGACGGTGAGACGACCGGTGAAAATGCTGCAAAAGGCTGGATTTTTTTGTGATAGTGATGCATGCTGCAAGGAATGCGACGACGCGTTGTCAACCGACTGATGGGCCGCCGGCGGGAGCGCCGCCTCGCCCAGGAGCTCGAGCTTCGATATCGGGCACAGCTCGACGCGCGCGCAGAGGCCGCCGCCCGCATGGCGGACGAGCTGCGTCAGGCCTGAACTGCCGGCCGATAGCATCCCTCGAATGGCCAAGCTCAACTACTCCCGCCTGACCGAACGGCTGCTGGCCGGAGCGATGCCGCACGCCCGGACCACGTTCTCCAACTTGACCGGGAAGGCGTCCGCAGTGTCATCAACCTGTGCGAGGAGCGCGAGTACTGGGAGGACGAGCGGGCGACGGTGCTCGCGGCCTACAGCGCGGCCGGCATCGTGGAACACCACCTGCCGGTCAAGGACGGCGCGACGGTGCCGCCGGCCGTGATCGATGCGGCGCTGATTGCCTCGGACGGAGGCACCGTATACGTCCACTGCCGAGGCGGCCGCGAACGCTCGGCGACGGTTGCCGCGGCACTTCTTTCGGCCAGCGAGAGCATCTCGATCGACCTCGCTCTGCGGCGATCGAAAGAGCTGCGGCCGATCTTCCAGCCGTTGCCGTGGCAGGTCGAGGCGCTGCGCGCTTGGGCTGCAGGCTAGCCCAGGGCGCAGCAAAACTCGTGCCGTTCGTGACGTGACACGTTCGCCGCGGCCCCGACGGCTGCCCCGATTCGCCGTTCGGCACCCAACGACGAAATTTTTCTTCGAGCGACATGACGAGTTCCTGTTGCAAAATTCGAGAAAACCTCGTATCCTCGTGTCGCACGCTCTATCAGCGCGGGCTTCATCGGGGTAGACAGAGGAGAGGTGGGATTTACATGACGAAGATTCTCAGGGGTGTGATGACGCTGCTGGGCGCGACGGCGTTCCTCGCCGTATCAGCCGCAACCGCTTTCGCGGGCGACGGCTACGGGGGCGGCGACGTTGCAGGCGAGTCCACCGGCGGCGGCACTCTGCCGTTCACTGGTGCTGAGCTCGCCCTGTACGTGGTGATCGGCCTGGCGATCGTTGCCAGCGGGCTTGCCCTTCGCGCCTACTCGGCGCGACGCGTCAGCTAGGTCGAAGAATCAGCAGAGGTTTTGAGGGGGTGCCGTAAGGCACCCCCTCGCTGCTTTAAGGATTCGCAACCCCTTCGTGCATGTAATTCTCCGCCACCGGGTATGCCTCGCGGGATCACCAATCGACGAGAGGTGGGATTTCCATGACGAAGATTCTTAGAGGGGTCATCGCGCTCATCAGCGCTGCGGCCTTCCTCGCCGTATCGGCCGCGACCGCTTTCGCGGGTGACGGCTACGGGGGCGGCGACGTTGCAGGCGAGTCCACCGGCGGCGGCACTCTGCCGTTCACTGGTGCTGAGCTTGCGCTGTACGTGGTGATCGCCGCGGGCATCATCGCCAGCGGGCTCGCGCTTCGCGCTTACTCAGCGCGCCGCGTGAACTGAGCTCCGTCCTCCACCAATCAGGCGGCGATCTCGTCGCTGTCCAGCGCTCGTAGCCGCACCGGCTTGAGCAGGAAGCCGTCAACGTCCTCTGTCCGACACGTCACGCACAGGTACGACGTCGTCGCGGAGGGCGCCTGCTCGCACCAGACGCAGCATCCCGAATCGAGCGCGGCGATCGCTTGCTGCACGTTGTGGTGGCGGTCACTGAGGTTGTCGATCATCGTCGCTTACCGTCCTTGCCGGGGGAGAGTCACAATCTTCGCCCCGGGGTAATCGGCACACAATCGACGTTCTGAGGTACCGGCTCCCCAGCTTGAGGTAATCGTGCTCAAGGGCGCCGGTTCTGGGATCGATGTAGGAGGGTATATGACCCCGTCCGAACTCACCGCCGGCGTGTCGCGTGCGAACGATCGCATACGGTCTGCGCTGACCGGTGCAACGTCGCTGGCTGCGCTGGCGGTGGTGGCCCTGGCCGGGTGTTACGGCGTCCATCGCATCCAACCCGCGCTGGCGCAGCCGATCGCGGTGCTGGCGCTGGCGGGGATGCTCGGGTTTGGCGTCGCCAGCCGGGTGTTCTCGTGGCAGCGCGATGAGATCTACGACGACATCGTGCTAGCCGGGTTTCGACACGTCCATCCCACCGCAGTCGCCATCAGGACACGGCAACTGGTCTCGATCGACTGTCGGCAGCGGTTCGCAGATACGCTCGACCGTTTTGTCGCCGCCGCCGTCGAGCGGCAGCCGTTGGCGGTGCCGGTGCACCGCGACGCCCTGATCGAACTGCAGCCCAAGGTGCTGATGATCTCGACCATCCTGCGGCGTGACGACGTCGATCTGGAGCCGGCGGGCATGGTGCTGCTGCGACGGCTTGTCACCGACGGCACCACCAGCCCGCTGTTTCACCCCGCCGCCGAGTCGAGCGAGCTGGAGCGTGAGCTCGAGCGGATTCGCCGCGTGCTGGGCGTCGAGGACGAGCAGCGGCTGGCCGCTTAGGGTCGGCGCTCGCTGCGGCTACAGCTCCATCAGCCGGGCGACGCCGCGCCGCTCGAGCCCGCGGCTGATGATCATGCGCTGGATCTCGGACGTCCCCTCCCAGATGCGATCGACACGCAGCTCGCGCCATAGCCGCTCGGCCGGGTTGCGGCGCATGTAGCCACGGCCGCCGAAGATCTGGACCACCCGGTCGGCGACGCGGCCCGCCGTCTCGGACGCCATCAGCTTGGCCATCGACGCTTTGGCATGCACCAGCTTCGGATCGGCGCCGGAGTCGTAGAGCTGGCCGACGTAGTAGGTCAGAAGCCGGGCGGCGGTCGTCTCGGCAGCGCAGTCGGCAAGCATGAACGAGATCGCCTGGTGGTCGAAGATGCGAGTGCCGAACTGCTCGCGCTCGAGCGCCCACTCGGTGCCGATCTCGATCAGCCGGTCGCAGGCGCCGCAGCAGCGGGCGGCGATGTGCACCCGCTCCTCGATGAACCACTCCGATGTCAGCGTCGAACCCCTGCCCGACGTCGCCCAGCACGCTGTCCAGCGGCAGCGGCGTATCGGTGAACGTGTACTCGGGATGGCGATAGGGGAAGTTGTGGGTGAAGTCCGGATCGTCGGTCATCTCGACGCCTGGCAGGTCCTTGTCGACGATGAACAGCGCCGGCTGGCGCTCCAGGCCGTCGACCGCCCAGGCCAGCACCAGGAAGTAGCTGGCGATGTCGCCGTCGGTGACGAACCACTTCTTGCCCGAGAGCCGGTACACGTCGCCGTCGCGCACCGCCTCGGCGCGGATCGCCCGCGGGTCGGAGCCGGCGTGCTCCTCCGTGATCGCGTAGGCGTGCCGATGCTCGCCGCGAACGTCGGGCAGCAGGTAGCGCTCGATCTGGTCGGATCGGCCGTGGACGAGCACGTTGGACGGGCTCCACACCAGCACCCACAGACAGTTGGTCAGCCGGCCCAGCTGCTCGTGCATGACGATCTGCTGGGTCAGGTCGAGGCCGCCGCCGCCGTACTCGGTGGGGATGTTGGCCGCGTTCAGGCCGGCGTCGAGCACCGCCTGCTTGACCCTGGCGTGCGACTCCGCCGACAGCCGTCCGTGGCTCTGCTCGGCCTCGAGCTCGAGCGGCTGGAGCACGTCGTCGACGAGCGCTCGGACGCGTGCACGAAGCTGCAGCAGCTCGGGCGTGAGCGTGAAATCCATCGATTCGACCTTTCTGTCAGGCGGGGTGAACCGCGGCGGAGGCGCCGCCGAAGATCAGCGCCGCCGGCAGGTCTGCCGCGGCGACGCCGGCCAGAGCGGCGTGTCGAGAGATCGACCGCCAGCTCACCCGAGCGGCGCGTCCAGACCGAGCGCAGCGGGCGCCGTTGTCGGCCGCCGATCTCGAGCAGGTAGGCGGTCGGGCCGTCATCGCCCGCCGGCACCAGCACGTTGCGCCGTTCGGCAAGCCGGCGGGCGCAGTGCCTCGATCTCGCGCAGCTCCGCAAGCGGATCGATGATCGTGTTCGAGTCGCGTGCCGATGCACACCGGCACGCCCCGCTCCAGCAGCTCGGCGGCGGGCAGGAAGCCGTCACCGAGGTTGGCCTCGGTGGTCGGACAGGCGCAGACGCATCGAGCCGGCCTCGGCCAGCAGATCGAGCTCGCGCGTCGGACACGTGGGTGGCGTGGACGACGGTCGTGCGCGGTCCGAGCAGGCCCACCTCGGCCAGCAGCTCGATCGGCCGCATGCCGTACTCGGCTCTCGCACTCGTCGATCTCACGGCGCTGCTCGTTGGCGTGGATGTGGACGACCATCCCGCTCGACTCCGCGTAGCGCGGCGATCTGCTCGAGCCACTCGCGCGGCACGGCGCGGACGCTGTGCGGCGCGAGCCCGACGCGGCACTCGCCGGCCAGCGCCTCGACCCGAGCCAGGTATGCCGTCACGTCGGGATCGCAGAAGCGGGCGCTGGCCCTTCGCTCGGCGGCTTGCCGGCGCCGGCCCGGGCGTAGGCGCACATCAGCAGCACGATCTCGATGCCGGCATCGCGGGCGGCCGCGACGGTGGCCTTGGCCATCGCGTTGCGGGTCGGCATAGGGGGTTCCGCCGGGACGGTGGTGCGGGTAGTGGAACTCGCCGACCGCCGTGTACCCGGCCGCCACCATCTCGCGGTAGAGCAAGCAGCGCGATCTCGTAGGCGCCGTCGGGATCGATCGAGTTCGCGGCGCGCGTACATCGCCTCCCGCCACGTCCAGAAGTCGTCGTGCGGATGGGCGGGATCGACGCGCTCGACCCGGCCGCGCAGCATCCGCTGGAAGGCGTGGCTGTGGGCGTTGACGAACCCCGGCAGACGCAGCGTGACTTCGGTCATGTGCGTATCCTCCCAGACCGATGGCCGAGGTATCCCGAGAACGGTTCGTGACCTGGTTCGGCGAGCTGGCCGCGATCGGCAGCACCGAGACGGGCTGGAACCGGCTGGCCTGGAGCCCGCTCGAGGCCGAGGCGCGGGCCTGGTTCACGCGCACGGCGCGAGCCGATCGGCCTGGAGGTCGCGACAGGACGGCGCGGGCACGCTGTGGGCGGTCACCGACGATGCCGACCGCGGTCCGTGGGTGTGCGCCGGCTCGCACCTGGACACACAGCCCGACGGCGGCGCCTACGACGGAGCGCTGGGCGTGGTGTCGCGCGCTCGAGGCCGCCGCCGGCGTGCTCGAGTCGGAGGCCGGCCGCCGCCATCCGCTGGCGGTCGTCGCCTTCGTCGACGAGGAGGGCGCCCGCTTCCGCACGCCCACGTTCGCCAGCCTGGCCGATCACCGGCGGGCTGGACGTCGACCACGTGCTCGAGGTGATGGGCGATGCGCCGGCGATCTACGGCGTCACCCGCGACTCGCTGCTCGGCGAGCCGCGAGCCAGCTCGAGCGCGTCGCGCTGCTTCCTCGAGGTGCACGTCGAGCAGGGCCGCGTCGCTGGTCGACCGCGGCCTCGCGCTCGGCATCGCCGACGTGCTCGCGCCGCGCCAGCGCTGGCGGGTCGAGTTCGAGGGCGAGGCCAACCACGCCGGCACGACCCGCGATGGCGGACCGGCGCGACGCGCTGCTGCCGGCGGCCCGGTTCGTGCTGGCGGTCGACGAGGCGGCACGCGCCCGGCCCGGCGCCGTCGCCACCGTCGGCCGGGTCGAGATCACTCCCGGTTCGACCAACTCGATCCCTGGCCACGTCGCCGCATCGCTCGACGTGCGCGCGCTCGAGCGGGAGACCGTCGCGACGATGGTCGACGAGCTGCGCGACCGCTTCCGAGACGCGACGCTTCGGCCTTGAGTCGCGCAACGACGGCGCGCGCTTCGACGCCGATCTGCGCAGCCGGCTGGCGATGCAGCCGCCCTGCGCGGCGTGGCGGCCGGCGACCTGCCCGTCCTACGCCGGTCACGACGCCGGCATCCTGGCGCCGCACGTTCCGGCGGCGATGCTGTTCGTGCGCAACCCGACCGGCGCCAGCCACACGCCCGCGGAGTCGGCCTCCGAAGCGGACTGTCTGGCGGCCTGCCAGGTGCTGTGCGACGCGCTGGCCGAAACGCTGGCGGCGGCGTAGCCGTTTTCCACAGCCCATCCACAGGGGTGGTCTAGTCCGGTGGATTAGTTGTGCAGAACCTCACGGAATTCTCGCTCGCAGCGACATTCCAGCTGAGGAAAACTGGGCTTGTGCTTGACGTCCGGCTGGGGAAAGGCGCAGTCTGGCAAGCCTCATCCCCCCAACCCCGACGCCAGGCCTCTCGCATTCCGTCCTCTCCGGCCTGGCGTCGGCAGTTAATCCGGCCCGGCGCCGGCAGTTGGGCTAGATAGTTGACTCCCGGGATGCGTGGCTGCTGGACGCTAAATTGCTGGGGGATGAGCAAGATCTACGACAGCATTGACGCCAAGCTCGAACGCTGGATTGGGCAGCAGCAGATGTTCTTCGTGGCCACCGCCCCGGACGAGGGCGGGCACGTCAACCTCTCTCCCAAGGGGCCGATCGAGAGCCTGCGCGTGCTCGGTCCGCACTCGGTTGCCTACGTCGACCTTGTGGGCAGCGGCATCGAGACGGTGGCGCATCTCCGCCAGAACGGCCGCATCTGCCTGATGCTTTGCGCGTTCCAGGGCGCTCCCAGAATCGTCCGTCTGCATGGCCAGGGCGAGGCGTTTCCCGCCGGCAGCGAGGAGTTCGCTGCGCTGACCGGGCGGTTCGACCTCGATGAGGTGCCGGCCGCCGAGCGCGCGTCCCGCTCGCTCGTCAAGATCGACGTCGAACGGATCGCCGACTCGTGCGGCTTTGACGTGCCGCTGATGGAGTACCGCGGCGTGCGGCCGCAGCGGATGGCCTGGGTCGAGACGAAGATCGCCCAGGGTGGTGAGAACGCGCTGGTCGAGTACGTCGAGAAGACCAACGCCGTCAGCATCGACGGCCTGCCGGGTATCTGAGCGGGTCAGCCGGTGGCGGGCTGAGCGCACGGAAGCGGTAGACCTGCGCCGCCAGACACATGCCTGTGAAATGGGAAAGCCCCGCATCTGCGGGGCTTCCGGTAGCCGGTCGATAAGCGGGATTCTGTCGTGGGCAGCCATCCATCTGGGCCGGTCGTCTCCGACCGGCTCGTGCCGCCTACCTGGAGCTCGGCGGGCCGCGTCATCACTCCGCTTGGCGTTGCACCTGGTGGGGCTTGCCTAGCCGCCCCCGTTACCGGGGACGCTGGTGGTCTCTTACACCACCGTTTCACCCTTACCCCGGCGATCACGTGGAGCGCTGGGGCGGTCTCCTCTCTGTTGCGCTTTCCAGCGGGTTTCCCCGTCCGGGCGTTACCCGGCACCCTTGCCCTGTGGTGTCCCGACTTTCCTCGACGCTTTCGCGCCGCGGCTGCCTGACCGGCATGTCACAAGTCTACTGCTGCTGAGACGGGAGTACGAGCGCAATTCCTCCCTGAGCCTGGTAATTGGTGCCGTGAAGCCTGAATCGCACGAGCAGCGTGAGCGGCCCGGCTCCGGAGCGACGAGCAGCGCGCGACGGTCGCCTGAGCCGAGCCGCGTGGTGGCGAGCACCTGGGCGCCCGCGACAACACGCACACGCCTCGCCTTGGGAGGCAGCCCGGCCACGGTGACCGTGACCAAGTCGCCGGTGCGTGGCTGCGAGGGACTCGATGACGACCACCGGATCGCGGCCCTGCCAAGTAAACCGGGCCGGGATGTGGCGGCGCGATCACGGCCAACGCCGAGAGCAGCAGCCAGACCAGGGGCGCAGTCACAGACGCAACTCCTGCCAGATCTGGTCGCGCATCTCCCGGCCCGCCGCTGAGATGTCAGGCTGGATGCTGGCCGCCAGCGCTTCGGGCGGTGGCGATACGGCCTGGTTGTAGGCGATGTCCAAGGTGAGCGGCGCGCCGGCCGCAACCAGCGGAGCGGGGATGTGAAGCTCGTCGACCGACGCCAGCTCCACGCTCGGGTCGAGCCAATGGTTGAGCCACGCGTGGGCGGCGACTGGATGTGGGGCGTAGATGGGGATGCAGTAGCTTCGCAAGTCGATGGCCGTACCTTCCCCCGGCACAAAGAACCGAACACCGGGCTTGGCGGCACGGTAGGGCTCCCCCCGGACGAGCCTGGCGAGCTCGGGTAGGTGGGGCGCCGGCGGGGTGCCGGGCGCGACCCGCGCACCGAGCACACGCAGAGAGGAGCGAAGCTCAGCCAGGCGATCGCTGGCCTCGTTGAGGTCGCCGCTCGAGTCGCTGTCCCAGGCGTGGCCGAGCGATCGCAGCACGGCGCCGATCACGTCGTCCTCGTTGTCGGGAACGACCACCCGGCCGGGGTGGCTCTCGGCAAGCTCGAAGAACGAGACCCAGGTGTCGGAGACGATCGCATGCTGGTCGAGACCGAAACCCCATACCATGTCGTACGAGGCGGGACTGCTGTGGCGCAGCCCGGGATCGAACGGCGAGGAGTCGAAACGGCTTCTCGAGCTGCCGCATATTGGGTAGCAGCTTGCGCGCCAACGGCTCGACCTGCTCGCTCCGACCATGTAGGTACAGCGTCGCCGCGTCCACCAGCGCCAGGTCGACCTCGCCGTAGCCGCCGGCGGCAAGCCGCAGCAACAGGTCATCGCCGCTTCCGATCGAGCGCACCGTCACGTCGACGCTGGTGCTGGATTGGAACCCCTCGATCGTCGACGCCGCGATCCGGCCCGGTGGCGGCGATCACCAGGTGGAGTCAAGCGTCTGGTTGCCCGGGGTGACGAAGGTCGACGCGAACGTCTCGAACGCTCGAACCGCCGCGGCCCCGGCAGGCGGTGCCCGCGAGCAGCAGCGAGGCGGCACCGGCAAGGAACTCTCGCCGTGAGTCACCGGCCCATTGTGGCAGGCGGGCGCCGATGCAGCGCTATGCAGGCGATCCGACCAGCCGCAGCTGGCCGGTGGTCGCCGTCCTCGTGAGCGAGCTCGGCGCAGCTCGCCGCAGACGAGCGAGCTGAGCGACTGGACGCCGCCGTCGCCTCGCCGAGCCGCCGCATCGTGCCGCCGCACACCGGGCAGTCGGCGGACCGCGCGCGCCGTCGCGAGCGCGAAACGCGGCCAGGATGACCTCGTCGAGCGTCGGCCCGGCTCTGAGTGTCAGCGCGATCGCTCATAGCCTTCGAAGCACCGCCTTGACCGTCCCCAGGATCGCGACCTGGTCGGGGTACATCGGCTCCATCTCGTCGTTCTCGGGCTGCAGCCGGACGCGCCCGGACTCGCGGAAGAACCGCTTGACGGTCGCCTCCTCCTCGCCGACCAGGGCGACCACGATCTCGCCGTTGCGGGCGTCGGCCTGCTTGCGAACGACCACGAAGTCGCCGGGCAGGATGCCGGCGTTGATCATGCTCTCGCCCTTGACGGTGAGCAGGAAGTCGGCATCCGCGCAGAGCTGATCGGGTATCGGCCAACGTGTCCTCGACCGTGCTCCTCGGCCACGGCCGGCCGCCGGCAGCGACTTCGCCCACCAGCGGCAGCACGGTCGACCGGCGGTCTCGACAGCACCGGTCCCGCGCGCGCTCGCGCGAACGGCCGCCCTCGATCACCTCGAGCGCGCGCGGCTTGGTGGGGTCGCGCCGGATCAGCCCCGCGGCCTCCAGGCCGGGCCAGATGCGCGTGCACCGTGGACGGCGACGTCAGACCGACCGCCTGCCGATCTCGCGCACCGTCGGCGGATAGCCATGCTCGCGTCGACATGCTGTTGACGAACTCGAGGATCTCGCGCCGTCTCGTGATAGCTCCACATGTGCTCCTTTGCCGAACATGTGTTCGGGAAGGTAGTGTGCCAGACCGATCGGACGGCGTCAAACCTGACGCGGGGTGATAGGGATTGCACGAACTCGGACACGCTGGGCTCGACGTCGTCGTAGGATTGCCAGAATCCGCGACTCCGACCAGGGGGCTCTTGTGACCGACGATCGAACCGTGCGTGAGTTCGCGCAGCGATATGCCGACGCGTGGGGAACCCACGACCCGGCCCAGGTCGCGTCCTTCTACGCGCCAGCCGGCAGCATCTCGATCAACGGCGGCCCGGAGGCACCGATCGCGGACGCGGTCAACGGTTTCATCTCTGCTTTTCCTGACATTCAGGTGTTCATGGACGACGTCGTGCTCAAGGGCGAGACGGTCGAGTTTCACTGGACGTTCACCGGCACGAACACCGGTCCCGGCGGCACCGGAAAGCCGGTGCGGATCTCCGGATTCGAGGAATGGACGTTCGGCGAGGACGGCCTCGTAGTTGAGTCACAGGGGCACTACGACCAGGCCGAGTACGAGCGGCAGCTGGCGCACGGCGCGCCGGGGTCGCAGGCGCAATGATCATCGGGACACGGCTCGAGGGTACGCACCTGAGAGGGAACCTGCTGGGCGACCCGAGCGAACGCGATCTCTTCCTCTACCTGCCTCAGGGCTACGAGGAGTCAGACCAGCGGTACCCGACGGCGTACCTGTTGCACGCGTACGGCACGACCGCCGCGGAGGAGGTCACGCCTGCACAAGGACGGCCAGCGCTGGCGGCCACCGCTCGAAGACGTGCTCGATCCGGTGTTCGGCCGGATGGGAGTGCCGCCGATGATCATCGTCATCCCCGACGGCTGGTCGCGGTGGGGGTGCGGCCAGTGGGTGGACTCGCCCGTCACCGGCAACTTCGAACAGTACGTGCTGCACGACGTCATTCCCCACGTCGACGCGACGTACCGCACGATTCCGGCTGCGCGCAGTCGTGGCGTGTTCGGCTTCTCATCGGGCGGTTTCGGCTCGTGGAACCTTGCCTCCCGCAACCCCGACACTTTCGGCGCTATGGCCGTGCTGTCGGCCGACTCGTTCCTCGACATGACCCACAAGCCCATGCTCTACAAGTACCTCGACAGCATCTGGCCCGACCCGCCGAACGGTCCGATCGAGGACAACTTCTGGTCCGAGATCGTCTACGACTACGCCGCCACCTACTCGCCCAATCCTGACAACCCGCCCTTCTACGTCGACCTCCCCGTCGCCCACCCAAGCGGCGAACTCCTGCAGGACGTGTGGGATCGCTGGCTCAGCTTCGACCCAGTCGTCAACGTACACGACCGCCTCGACAACCTCCGCAAGCTGTCCGGCATCCTCCTCGACGCCGGCTCCAACGACGACTACAACCTGCACTGGGGCCACCGACTGCTCAGCCACCGCCTCAACCAAGCCGGCATCGCACACGAACACCGGGAGAATCCCGGCAATCACGGCGGCCGTGCCAACGAGCGCTACCAGATGGCGCTGGAATGGCTCTCGCAGGTCCTCGGCCGCGACGCGACCTAAAGCACGTCTTGGTTCGAACTCACCTCGGCTACCCCGAGGCCGACATGAGTTCCCTGCGTTACGGTTCGCAGCTCGCTGGGACGCCCCAACAGCCTTCCCGTCCGGGGAAAGCTGTTGTGCACCGGACCTCCAGGACTCCTACGAGAACCTCGAGAGGTGCCGGCGCTGCGGTGCGCCCATCTACGACCCGGCGAGCTCGAGGAAGCGGTCGATCATGGCATTGACCTGATCGGGCACCTCGATCTGGTGGAAGTGGCCGGCCCCGACAGTGACTCCCAATGTCAGATCCGGCTTGATCTCCAGCAGCCGAACCATCCCTCTCCGCGTCGAGCTCAGTGCGGAGAAGCAGTGTCGGAACGTCACAGCGAGTCATCGCTCCGGCGCCGTCCCACGTGGTGAGGTGCTGGATGACCGCCGTTGCGATCGGGAGTGGAATCGCGGACATCATGTCGGCGATCCACCCCGCCACCTCCGGGTCGCGCGCGCCCATGTTCTCGACATAGCGACGTCGTACCTCTTCGCCGTCTGGGCCCGCCAGCTGCTTCGCGAAGGAATCGAATTTCCGGCACATCTCCGGGTCCCAGTCGATCGGACCCGGATCGACGAGGACGAGTGCGCGTGGCAGCGACGGACGGCGACCTGCCAGTTCGACTGCAATCATGCCGCCGAGGCTGTGGCCGACGAGTACCGGCCGCTCGATGCCCACCGCCCCGCAGAACCCGGCGACGTCGTCGGCCAGGTCCCGGGATTGCGTATCCGACCGGCGGGCGATCGCTCCGCCGCACCCGCGCAGGTCGAGCGCCGTCACGGCGTTCGTCTCAGCGAAGTGATCGAACTGCGGCTGGAAGGCGGTGCCGTCGCAGCACCATCCGGGGACGAAGAGCATTTCCGGGTCTCCTCGACCGGCTCGCTCGTAGTACAGCCGAAGGCCATCGAGTTCGGCATAAGGCATTGGGTAGCGATTCTCTCACGACCTGCCCTAGTGCGGCAGAGCGCGTCGCGGACGCTTCGATCCGGTAGGCGGGTGCCCGCGTTACGCGGCCCAAGTATGAGCCTGAGCCCGCCGCGGTGAGGAATCGACGTAGTAGGCCAGGGGCCTGTTTCGGCGGTGGCGGGAAGCGCAGCAAGGAGATCGCTGGACTTGCCGACCCATCCGAGCAGCGTCTGGAGGGTAAGCAGCGTCGCCTCGTGATTTGTCCGCTCCAGGTCGCCGCCGATCGGTTCTGCCATGCAGTCTTCGAGGACGAGGCAGCGGTAATCGCGGAACATCGCGTCGCGGATGGTGGAGTCGACGCAGATGCTGGTCGTACATCCGGTGAACACCAGGTCACGCACGCCCTCCGCTTGAGGGTGTCGTGAAGCTCGGTCTCGTAGAACCCGCTGAAGCGGTGCTTGTAGATCATGATGTCGTCCGTCTGTGGCGCCAACTCGTCGATGATGTCGGTGCCCCAGTTGTCGCGGATCGGTTGACAGACCCCTCTTAGCCCAGGTCGGACAGGTCAGGCTGGTAGCCCATCTTCAGGTAGACGACCGGAATCGCTCGGTCGCGGGCAGCATCTAGCACTCGCTGGATGGTCGGAACCACGGCTCGCACAGCGTCGGTAGGCACACCGTTTTGGTCGAACATCCCGCCCACGGAGACGAAGTCATTCTGCATATCCACGACCACGATCGCCGTTCGCTCAACATCGAGCAGAAGCTCTGCACCTCGAGTCGCCACCGCCACTCCAGCCATCCCGCCCTCCATTTCCACGTCTCGAGCGATCCTGCCAGATCGTCAGGGCCGAAGCAATCGCTGATGACGACATCAGCCCGGTGGCGAGGGACCCGAAAACCGGCGCGGCTCGTCCAAGCCCCTTCAGCTGGTGCACAGAGGCCACCGGAAGGGCGGAATCAGCCCGTCGAGGGTTGGGCAATTGGCGCCAGGTTGACCCGCTCCAGCAGTGTGGCGATGAGTTGGTGGCCTGTTTCGTTGGGGTGAGTGTGGTCGGGCTCGAGCAGCCTGCTCGGATTCGCTAGACCATGCATGCCGTTGAAGGCTCGGTAGGTATTGATACAGATCGCGTGTTCGACTTTCGCGACTTGGCATGTGGTGTGGGCGAAGGCTGCGACGATGTTGCGCGTGATCTGATAGGCGGATGTCGGCACGGCGGGGTCGCCGATCAGGTCCTCATAGTCGTTGGTCACCAGCACAAGAGTTGGCTGACCTTTACGCAGGGCGTTGACGGTTGCCAGTACCGCCGTCAGGTTTCGTCGGTAGAGGTCAGCGGTGTGTTGTACGCACGCACCCTTGTAGTCCGTCCAGGTCTGATTCGGATAGCCGCCGCTGTGACATGGATCGCTCGAGCTGTTCCAAGGGGTGTCGTTGTGGCCTATGGACACCGTAACGATCCGGGCCGCGGCGACCGCATCTCGCATCGACGCGTCGGAGCGCATCTCGCGGCGTAGATCGCTGCTGTTGATCTCGGTGTCTTGGGAGAGATTGCTGACGGCCACCGGCGCTCGGATCCTTCGCTGCACGTAGGCGCCGTAGAGGTCGACGAAGGTTTGGCAGTCGCCGCAGAAGTGCTGCCCGAACGGTATTGAATCGCCGATCGCCACGAGATGCAGCGTCGCTGACCTCCGCGTCGACGTCGGCGCTGAGGAGGAGGAGGAGGAGGAGGAGGAGGAGCCGCAGGCCACCGCCGCCGTCATCCACAGGATCGACGTCAGGAAAAGGCCCCCCAGTGTCACGACTGGCGCAGCTTGTCCACGTAGTGTCAGCGGCCGGATATGCCTCCCCCACCACCGAGGTAGCTTGGCTCGCCGGAAGCTCGAGCTTGGGTGACGCTTCTTGGCGACCTTCGCCCGTTCATGCTTGCGCTCCCATGGCTCGTCTAGCTGGTTTGTTCGATGATGCGGATCAGTTCGTCGGCCGGGTAGCCGTGCCTGCGTGCGTAATCCACCAGCTCCGCGTCCGGGCCACGACTTCGCTTTGGTGTGGATCTCCGGTGACCGTGATGCCACGGCCGCGGCGAAACTCCACCAGCCCCTCGTCTCGCAATGCTCGGAGCGCACGTAGCACGGTGTTGGAGTTGACCTCGAGCACCGCGGCGAGGTCTTTGGCCGGCGGCAGGCGATCGCCGGGCTTTGCCTTCTCCCTCGGCGATGGCGCGGCGGATCTTGGCGGCGACCTGGTCATGGAGAGGCGTGGGGGCGTTGCGATCGACGGCGAACTCCAACATGGTGACAGCTATGGTAGCATCATCGGCTGAGTCGAATGTCGCTGATCGCGCCCCCTCCACCGTCAGCACCCGAGCAGTCTTCGCATCCCGAGGCGCTGATCGAGGAGGCGCGGCGGCACACGCGTCGCCGCCGACGCCGAAACGCCGCAGCGGCGACGCTGGTGCTTGGCCTCGCCGCCCTCGGCATCGCCGCTCACGGGCGCGGAGGCACTGCGACACCTACGACGTCGACCAACGGACCCGCCAGGCTCCATGTCACCGCGGCATCCTCCCTCATGCACAACGGGCCGCTCACCGTGATCAAGCAGAGCCGGGGACACGGCGGCGTCTACACGGTGGGCCGAGCCGGCCTGGGGCGCATGCTGCTTCGCTGCCACGGCGCCCACTCCGCGTGCCTGGAGCTGGAATACATCGCCTGGTCGCCCAACGGGATGAAGATCGCCCTCGGCGTCACCTCCTACGCCTCACCGAGCTTCTATGACGGCTTGCACGTCGTCGACCTAGCGACCGGACGCGACACCCAACTGACCGGAAGCCAAGCGCGCCCCGGCCTCTGGAGCGACCCCGCCTGGTCGCCCGACGGGCAGTGGCTTGCCTACGACTCAGACCGACCGGGCGAGATCGCGCTCGCCAGCGCAGATGGATCACAGCACCGAACCTTGGAGACCGGCTACCCCGGCTCGGTGAGATACCCGACCTGGTCGCCCGACGGCACCCGCATCGCCTTCGAAAGCAGCCCCCTCGGCGGCTGCGGAAAGACGCCCTTCCAGGTGGGCGCATGCGCGATCTACGTCGTGCGCCTGGACGGCACCCACCTCCAGATGCTTGCCCGCCACGGCGCCGCGCCGGCCTGGTCTCCGCGTGGAACCACCATCGCCTACCAAGCCGGCTGCGGGATCCGCTTCGTGACCCCGGCCGGAACGGACGCCACGCCCCGCCCGAACAGGGCGTGCCCCCACATCGGCGTCGCCGGACAGCCGGTCTGGTCGCCCGACGCGCGAAAGATCGCCGTCGCCCTGGCCACGACGGGACCAACCCGCGGCCTCTACCTCATGAACGCCAACGGCAGCAACCTCCACCACCTTACACGCACCGCCGGACATGCCGACACCGGCCTCGGCCGCCCAGCCTGGAAACCACTGCAATAGCCGCTCGACGACCGCCGGCTGTCTCCCGGGATCAGCTCGATTTCGAAGCTACTAGGCTTGCGGCATGAAGATCTTCAATCTCAACGCAGACGAGTGGGATCGCACGGAAGAGCGCGAGGGCTGGCGCTTCAAGGACGCCTGGGTCGGCGCGCACACCGACGCCGAGTTGATCGGCGCGAGCATGTACGAGGTCGAGCCGGGTAACAAGCAGGGGCCGTTTCACACCCACCACGCGAACGAGGAATGGGCGATCGTCCTCCGCGGCGAGCCGACGCTGCGCACGCACGAGGGCGAGCAGCAGCTGCGCCAGGGCGACGTCGTCGCGTTCCCGCGCGGAAAGGAGGGCGCGCACCAGATCCGCAACGACACGGACGCGCCCGTCCGCGTCCTCATGCTCTCCACGCTGATCGCGCCGGACATCGTCGAGTACCTCGACACCGGCAAGATCGGCGCGCGGAGCGTCGCCGGCGAGCGGATCATCTTCGCTCGCCCGGGGCCCGAGCTCGAATATTGGGAGGACGAGGACTAGCCTCGCCCTCGACACCGCGTTTCATATCGAGCCTCTAGCAGCCAAGAGTCGAGCGGCGGGATTCATGCTATCGCTACTCGACGGAACTGGGTGGTTCGTGCAGGAAGGTCAGAACCTGCTCTCCCGGCATCGCCCCATGTTCAGCGTTCGGAGCCACGCAGAGCTGCGCGTTGGGAATCGCCCTGAACATCTCGACGGCGTGTTCCGGCGTGACAATGTCGCGGTCGCCGATGATGACGAGTGTCGGTGCCTCGATACGTCCGGAGTTCCTCGTTCGTGAAGCTCGGCTCGACGCACCACATCAGTTTCAGCCGTCCGAGAACGGCGGGCCAGTGTTCAGCGCCGTCTGGCGAGCGTTGCGCGTAGTCGTCCCAAACGGGTTCCTCTCCGGGATCAAACTGGAGTAGGAACTCCTGGGTCTGCGGGGTATTGCCGTCGAAGCGGGCCGTGGCGCCGGTCACCACGAGCTTGGTCACGCGCTTGGGATGGTGGATCGCGATGTCTAGGCCGACGATGCCTCCATCGCTGTAGCCAATGATGCTCGCGCTCTCGATCCCCAGTTGGCGCATCAGCTCGACCGTGTCCTCAGCCATGTCGTGGTAATGGAACGGACGTTCGGCGAGATCAGCGGTGCGCCCCTGCCCCATCTGCTCAGGCGCGATCACGCGGAACTCCGGCACGAAGAACGGGATCCACTTCTCCGGGGTCGAGGCCATACCCCCGTGGAGCAGCACCAGCGGCGAGCCATCTTCATCTCCATGGATCTCGTAGTACATGTCGAGCCCGTTGACCGCCGCGAACGCCATCGCCCGCAGATCTTAAGCGACGGCGACGTCGTTCCCTACAGATTTCCCGTCAGCTGACGGCAGGGAACGCTGTTGAGAGGCCCTAGTGAGGTGCAGGCCGTAACGCTGGCTCTCTTCTCTAGCGGGGACCAGTGCACGTGACTCGCGGAAAGGTGGCGGCGCCCGCCGCCCTATCAGTCGAGCCCACGCTCGGATATCTGCCGTCTGGCCTCCTCGGTCTTCCCGAGCTCCTCGATACCGAGCTTGCGCTTCACGCCGTCCACCCGGTCGAACTGGATGTCGCCGTAGCCAACAACCTGGAACCGGTTCCCCCAAGGGTCCAGAAAGTCAAAGCTACCGCGACTCTGGCCGACGATCCGGAGACCCTCCCGTGTCACAGCCGCGCGGGCCGCCGCGACGTCGTCGACGACGAGGCCGAAGTGGCGCGCATCGTCGGCCGACTGGCCACGCGGCTCGGAGATCGCGAGGAACTGGTCGCCCATGTCCACGAACGCCATGTGCGCCACCCGGCCACGCATCTCAAATTCGAACAATCGGCCGTAGAGCGCGAGCGCCTGCTCGACGTCGCCCACCTCGATCGCGACGTGGTTGATGCCGACCAGCCTGGCCCGCTCTGCCATCAACCGAGCCTAGCAGCGACGCCTACCTTGTTTCCGAATGCGGATACCTCCAGACCACAGCTGTTCGCCCTGAATCTGAAGGCGTCACAGTTTCGGCAGGTATCGCGCCGAGTCTCTCCGCGACGCGCTGGGAGCGGACGTTGTCGGACGTTATGAGAGACACAAGTCGGTCGTCGGGTCGCCGCTCATGTGCCCAGTCGCGGATTGCCGCGGCTGCCTCGGTCGCATACCCGCGGCCCCAGTGCTCGCGTATCAAGGCCCAGCCCAGCTCGAGCTGGGCATGGATTCCTGCGTTCGCCCGCGTCGACGGCGTCCAGCCGCGGGTGTCGAAAATCATGAGCCCGGCTTGACCGACGACACACCTGTGTGGCGAGGCAGTCTCGAGAACGAAGGGCCAGGATCCGCCGTTTTTCCATCCAGCGATGCCATCCTCGGTCATGACTTGAGCCTCTTTGAGCGTTGAGATCGGCTCCTTACCCAAGCCATGCATGATCCCCGGGTCCGTGAAGAGGTCGTACAAAGCGTCAGCGTCCCCCGAGAGTCGGCGTGCGCAGGCAAAGCCTGTCCGTGTAAAGACGGAGCTGCTCCCAGGACGAGGTGCCGTGAGGCACGCTAGACTCTATCGGGGAAGGGCCAAGTCCTGCGAGGAGAACAAGCCCGTCGGCGACCGACCCGCCAGGGCGGATCCGGCAGGCGCCTTCAGCCCGAAACGGTTCCCAGCGCGAGCCAGGCGCGAGCCGGCAGCGTGAACGGGCCCTCAGGCAGGGAGGCACGCACGGTATCGCGCAGGGTCGCCTTGCCGGCATCGTCGAGCGAGGCGTAGAAGGCGCCGGTGGCGGGACCGGCGGCGCCGGTGAACGGCTCCCAGTAGTCGTCGAACCCGGTGTAGTCGACGCTCGTCTCAAGCGTGCCGCCGGTGACGCCCTGCAGGCCGGCGCGGCCGAAACGCTCGACAAGGTCTCCCTCGCGCACACCGGCGCGCGGCTGTTCGTCGGCGATGCTCGGGTCGATCTCACGCGCAGCGCGCCAGAAGTGCGAGAGCATCTGCAGCCCGCCGCCGGGGATGTCCCACATCGCGGCGGCGACGGTGCCGCCGGGCTTTGTCACGCGCACCATCTCCCCGATGCCCTGGTCGGCGTCGTCCATCCAGGCGACGACCAGCGAGCACATCGCCGCGTCGAAGGTATCGTCGTCCCAGGGCAGCGACTCGGCGACGCCCTCGCGCACATCCGCGCCTGGGATGCGTGCCTGGCAGGCGGCGGCGAACTGGGGCGCGGGGTCGATCGCAGCGACGTTATCCTCGCCGACGCGCCCGGCGAGTTCGACGGCCAGCGCGCCCGGGCCGCAGCCGACGTCGAGGACTCGCATGCCGGCCCGCACGCCGACGGCATCGGCGAACCTCGGGGCCAGCCCGGTGGCATAGCGGCCCATGAAGCGGTCGTAGTTCTCGACTGCGGCGGTGAACTCGGCCATGCCGCCACTAAACCCGATGGCGACCGTGCGCGTCAACCTGTCGCGGCAACAATGGTGATCGATGAGAATTGGCCGCTCGACCGGTCTATCAGGTGCTGGAACCGCCCCCACCAAGGAGGTACTCGATGAAGCTTCTCCTCACGTCCGCTGGCATCAAGAACACGAGCATCCACGACGCCCTGGTCGACCTCCTGGGCAAACCGATCGCCGACTCCAACGCCCTCTGTATCCCCACCGCCGGGTACGGGCACCCCCAGGGCAGCCCTGGTGGGGCATGGCGGTTCATCACCGGACAAGCCACCACCCCCATGTGCGAGCTGGGTTGGAAGTCCTTGGGAGTGCTGGAGCTCACCGCGCTGCCCAGCATCGACAACGAACGCTGGGTCTCCTGGGTCCAAGAGACAGACGTCCTGCTGGTGAATGGCGGCGACGCCCTGTACCTGTGCCACTGGATGCGGCAGTCGGGCCTAGCGGATCTCCTGCCGTCGCTGCCCAAGACGGTCTGGGTCGGGCTGAGCGCCGGGAGCATGGTGATGACCCCCTGTATCGGGGAGGACTTCGTCGGCTGGAAGCCGCCCGCCGGTGACGACAGCACGCTGGGCATCGTCGACTTCTCGATCTTCCCGCACCTGGATCACGAACTGCTGCCAGAGAACACCATGGCCGACGCAGAACGATGGGCCGCCGGCATCCCTTGTCCGGCGTATGCGATCGACGACGAGACCGCCATCAAAGTGGCCGACGGCACCGTCGACGTCATATCCGAGGGGCACTGGAAGCTGTTTACCCGCTCTACGGGTCGGCCGGTGACTGACGCCAGGGCCAACTCAGCAGGCCGAGGCCGGCGATGACGCAGAGCGCGCCGACGATCGCCCAAAACGTGCTGCCGGTCATCGAGGACCCCTTGATGAGCTGAGTTCCTTGACCGATCCAGACGACGCCGGTTATAACGAGCAGGGCTCCCACTACACGCCTCACGATGATCACACAACCACATACGCACGATCGCCACGGTCGGTTCACCACGGGACGCTGGGCGGTCGAACCAGGAAGGCATGCGGAGCGATGGTAGGGTCTGCACGTGATCCGCGCCCACCTCGCGGCAGAGCTTGTCGTCGACGGAGAGCGCTGGCCCGTGTTCGTCTGGACGATCGACCACCCGACCGGGCTCGTGCTCGTCGACACCGGGATGATCGACTCAAGGCCCGAGGTCGACGATCTGATCCCGACGCCGCACCCGGAGAACATCCCGCGCGATGTCGCCTGCGTCATCAACACGCATCTGCATTTCGACCATTGCGGCGGCAACCGCCTCTTCCCGGGCGTGCCGATCCACGTGCAGGCACGCGAGCTCGCCGACGCGCGTTCGCTCACCGACTACACGATCCCTGAATGGGTTGACTTCGACGGCGCGACGTATGTCGAACACGAGGGCGAGGTGGAACCGCTACCGGGAATCCGCCTGCTGCCGGCGTCCGGACACACCGACGGGCACCAGGTGGTCGTCGTCGACACCCGCGAGGGCCCGGTCGTCCTCGGCGGCGATGTGGGCACCTCGTTCCGCGAGCTCAGCAGCGGCGCGACCGAGGGACAGCGTCGCGTGCTCGCGCTCGGAGCGTCTACGTGGCTCTCCCACGTGGCTGAGCCGAAGATCCCGGGCCGCGCGTAGGCCACAAACCGCAGCCGTGTACGCGCGGGTCAGGGCAATTGCTCGAGGACTGTGGCCTGATGACGTACTTCGCGGTGCCATAGGATTGGGCCGTGGCGTTCACGCTCAGGAACATCAGGGATCTGGAGGACCTCGGCTCGAAGTTCGACGGTGCGCCGGGCCTGGAGTTCCGCGCGGCGACCAAGGCGCTTGAGCTCGAGAACTCCGGACTGAGCTACCAGCGCCTCCCGCCGGGCTACCGCTTCCCCTACGGCCACACGCACCAGAAGCAAGAGGAGGTGTACGTGGTCGTGCGCGGGAGCGGGCGGATGAAGGTTGACGACGAGATCGTCGAGCTCAAGGAGTGGGACGCCGTGCGCGTCCCGCCCGGGGCGTGGCGAGGCTACGAGGCCGGACCGGAGGGCCTCGAGATCCTCGTCATCGGCGCGCCAAGCCTCGGCGATGCTCCACGCGAAGACGTGGAAGGTCAGCGCGACTGGTGGGGCTGACTAGGGCACCATGGAGGTCCGATCATGCGGAAGCTGATTGCAACGGTGTTCAACTACTCGGTCGACGGCCTGCTCGCCGACAGGGATACTGAGTTTTGGAAGTTCTGCTTCGACCTGCCCGAGAACCGTGAGCCCGACGACTCGGCGCAACTCGACTTTCTCCGGACCGCCTACGCGCACATCATGGGCCGCACCGCTTACGAGGGCATCTGGGAGGGCATGACAACGTCCACCGACCACCCCTTCGCCCCCATCCTGAACGCCGGGCGCAAGGTCGTCTTCTCCCGGACGCTGAAGACGGCCGACTGGGCCAACACCACCATCGCCGCCGGTGACACGGCAGAAGAGGTCGACAGGCTCAAGCAAGGTGGCGACGGCCACATCGTGGTCTGGGGCGGCGTCAGCCTCTGGCGGTCGCTGATGCAGCTCGACCTGATCGACGAGCTCCAGTTCAGCATGTTCCCTTACATTGCAGGCGAAGGCACCCGTCTGTTCGACGGCGTTCCCAAGTCGTATCAGCTCGACCTGATCTCCAGCACCCCCTCCAGCAGCGGGATCATCGAGTTGCAGTACCGACGGCACCGCTAGACCGTCGCGGGGCCCTAGGGTGAGCTCGGAGCTGCGGCGGCTGGAGGAAGGGCCATCGAGGCGCGCAGGTCGGTAAGCGGCGATGCCGGCACAGTGATCAGCCCGCGGGTGGGTCGGTCAAGGTCGAACGTCACCAACAGCAGCATGGTGATGAGGCCGGCTGCGAGCAGCACGGTGAGCACGCCGCGGCCGAGGACCGAGAGGTAGAACGCGAGCAGAGCCAGCCCGAGCGCCGCGCTCGCGACCTCGAGCACCAGCACGGCGGTGGGCACGCGATTGTTGAGCCCGGCCACGCGCGCGCCTCGCGCGTCGATCATCTCGTTCAGGCTCTCCACGTACAGGCGCGGAGCGCTGTCCACGGGCGACCCGGCCAGCGCCTGTCCTGCCAACGCCCACAACTCGCGCTCCTGCTGGGACTCCTGGTCGCTGATGCGGCGCGCGTCCGCGCTTCCGGGGATCGTCTTGGTCAGTTGGATACTGTCGTCGGTGTACTGCACCAAGAGCGCGAGCGAGCGCCCCCTGGCCGGTTCGGCAAGCGTCTGCGCACGCAGGTAGGTGGTGCCGATCGCGTTGGCTTCGACGACCACGTCCGCGCGCCGGTTCTCGTACCGGCCGACGGCAAGCGCCAGGCCGAAGGCGAGAATCAAGCCCACCACCCCGAGTAGCGCAGCCTGAAGCACGGCGAACGGCTCGCGCATGGTTTCCGACCGGTGCCGGTGCCGCGTGCCCAGCGCCAGCCCGATCGCGGTGGCACCGAACACGACCACGCCCAGGAGGAGTCCGAGCTCGAGGCTGGTCAGTCGAAAGAACACCACCGGACGGACGCTAGTCCGAAAACCACCACGCCGTGCGAATCTCAATCGACTCTGCCGTTACCCTCTGTGACATGGTGCGCCTGCCGTGACCGAGAACTCGCCTCCGACCGCGCCTCAGCCGGCCGAGGGCAATCCGCGACTTGCGGCGCTGCTGGCGATGGCGATGTTCGTGCTGGTCGTGGACACGTCGCTGATGAACGTGTCGATCTCGTCGGTGGTTGAGGATCTGCACACGACAGCCAGTGGCGTCCAGTCGGCGATCGCGTTGGAGGCGCTCGTCTCCGCCGCGTTCATCCTGATCGGCAGCAAGGTGGGAGACCTGATCGGGCGCAAGCGGGCCTACGTTCTGGGTCTGCTCGCCTACGCGACCGGGGCGCTAGCGATGGCGCTCGCCCAGAGCCTCACGGCGATCATCATCTTCTGGGCGATCGTGGGCGGGCTGGGCGCGTCGCTGCTGTTGCCGGCGATGCAATCGCTGATTCACGGCAACTTTGAAGGCGTCGCACAGAAGAAGGCGTACGCATCGGTCGGGGCAGCGGCTGCGATCGCCGCCGCCGTAGGGCCGCTGCTGGGCGGATTCATCACGACCTATCTGTCCTGGCGGATCGCCTTCCTGCTCGAGGACGTGATCATCCTAATCGTGCTGATCAACGTCAAACTCATCCGCGACGTCCCCTACACCGGGCCGCGGAGCATCGACATGGTCGGCGCCGTGCTCTCGGTCGTGGGCATGGGCGGAATCGTGCTGGGCATCCTGGTGTGGCAGGAGGGCGGAGAGGCCGTCGCCGCGCTGCTTGTGCTCGGTGCGGTCGCGATGGCCGGTCTGGGCTACTGGCTGGTGCGACGCAAGCGCGAGGGGCGGGGCACGTTGATCGACCCGGACCTGTTCACATCGAAGGTCTTCCGGTTCGGGATCTCGGGGCAGATGCTCCAGCAGATCGCACTGGGAGGCACCATGATCGTGCTTCCGATCTACCTGCAGATGGTGTTCGAGTACAGCGCGATGCAGGCCGGCCTGTCGCTCGCCCCGCTCTCGCTGACCATGTTCGCAGTGGCACTGCTGGCCGAGAAGAGAGCCGGCAAGCGCCGCGCGAGCAGCATCATCCAGGTCGGGTTCGCACTGCTGACAACGGGTCTCGTGGTGCTGATCCCGATCGTGCCGCGGGCGGATTCCGGCTGGTACCTGGTGATCCCGCTGGTTATCGCCGGCGCCGGGCTGGGACTGCTGGTCTCCCAGCTCAACAACTACACGCTCGCCCCGATCTCGGAGGAACGGGTGAGCGAGGCGGCCGGCGTGAACTCGGCGGCAGGGTCATTCGGGCTGTCGTTCGGGCTCGCGTTCGCCGGAGCCATCATGCTGGCAACGCTCTCCTTCACCTTCACCCACATGGCTGAGTCAAGCAGCGTGCTCACCCCGATCGAACAGCAGCGCGTCGCAGACGCACTGGAGCACGATGCGGAAGTCATGAGCAACACCCGCCTCCAGCAGCAGCTTGCCGGCGAACCCCAGCAGACCCAGAACGAGATCGTCAGCATCAATACCGATGCACGACACATCGCCCTCCAGGTCGCCTTACTGATCCCGATCCTCGCCGGGGTGGCCGGCCTGCTCAACTCCTTCCGCATGGTGCGACTGCCAGAGCCGGTGCCGTCCAGCGCCGTCGACGGCAATGTGCTGGGCTGACGTGAGTCTACGACCTCGCCACCTCAGAATTCGGCCTGAGGACTCGCAGGGCTGTAGCGTGTGAGCGACGCGAGTTCGCGGGACGACGTTTGGGGGGCATGGTGCACGAGATTCAGGTTGAGTCCGGCGAGGCAACGCTGGCCGGCTCCTATTCGCCGGCCGGACCGACCGTCGTCGTTGCTGTCCACGGCGCCGGCGAGGGCCGGCGGGACTGGTACCTGTATCGACATCTGCACGACCTGCTGCCACCCGCTGGGATCGGCGTGGTGACCTTCGACCGCCGTGGAGAAGGGGCATCGACGGGCGAGCCCTCACGCGGCGCGTTTGCGGTGCAAGCCGACGACGTCCTCGCCGTTGCCGAAGCTGTCGACGCAGAGCAGGTCGGCCTGTGGGGGATCAGCCAGGGCGGCTGGGTCGCTCCGCTTGCCGCGGCGCGCTCCAAGCGGATCGCGTTCCTCATCCTGCTCGCCTCCATCGGCGTCACCCCGGCCGACCAGATGCGTTTCGCCGCGGCGATGCAAATCCGACGTGCCGGCTTCGGCGATGACGCCGCCGCGCGTGCGGTTGCCCTGCGAGAGCACGCGGAAAGCTGGATTCGCGACGGCAACACCGACACGCTGCAGGCCGAGCTCGCCGCTGCTGCTCGCGAGCCATGGTGGGAACTCGCCTTCCTTCCCGGAGAGCTGCCTCCACTGCCCGAGGCGGACGTTGTTCGAAAGGCGCTCGCCGACGAGATGTTCTTCGAGCCTGAACCGATCTTCGCCGAGGTGCACGTCCCAACTCTGCTGTTCTACGGTGACGACGACACCTGGGCACCCGTTGACGCGAGCATCGAGACGTGGCGGCGGGCACGCGGCGATCAGGCTGAAATCGTGGTTCTGAAGGACACGGGACACGAGCCAGTCCACCCGAGCGGCGGCATCGCAGGGGAGTACGAGCAGAAGCTGGTCGAGTGGGTGCGCGCCGTTGCAGAACCGGGTGGTGGGTCGGTCACCTGACCCACCACCCAGAAGCGGGGCTCTACGCCAGATCGTCGAGCGAGGGCGGCGGGCCGAGGATCTCGGCGCCGTGGGCTGCGAACAGGCGGGCCATCTCGGGCATCGGCGGCATCACAGTGTCGGTCGGTGGCTCGGAACCGGTCACGGGTACGCCGAGAGACAGGAAGAGCTGCTCCGAGCCAGAGGGGCTGATCGTCACGAGCATCCGTGCTCGCTCGGAGCGAATGAGATAGGCGTGCGGGACGTCGCGCGCGCCGAAGCAGTAGTCGCCTGCCTCGAGGTCGATCCGCTCGTCGCCGACGAACATCGTGACCTGGCCCTCGAGCACGTAGAACGTCTCGTCCTCGTTGTGATGGACGTGGAGCGGCGGCCCGCCGCCACGCGGGTCATCGACCTCGAACTGCGAGAACGCGCCTCCGGTCTCGTCCGGGCCCGCCTTGACGGTGATGCGCCCGGTCTTCCACCAGACGTCGGCGAGGCCCTCGCCGGTGGCGAGGCTGTAGGGCTTGGTGGGGGTGGCGGATGGCATGTCGCTCCTTCGCGTCGGGGATCGTGCTGTTGGAAGTGAGACTCCCATGCCGGGGCCCGTTCCGCAAAGGAAGAGTTGTAACTGATAGCATTCCATTCTGGAATGGAACTGAAGCAGCTCCGGGTTCTGCAGGCCGTCGCCGAGACAGGCTCGTTCTCCACCGCAGCCGTCCGGCTCGGCTACACCCAGCCGGCGGTGTCGAAGATCGTGGCGACACTGGAGCGTCAGCTCGGAACGACGCTGATCGACCGCGGCGTCCGTCCGCTCCGGCTGACCGAAGCCGGGAGCGCCGTCGCGCGCCGCGCAGGCGCGGCATTCGAGCAGATCGCCGCCGCCGCGCTCGAGGTCGAGGCGATCGCCAACCTCTCAGCCGGCCGACTCCGTGTGGGGACGTTCTCGAGCGCCGGCGCCGCGATGGTCGTCGACGCGTTGCGCGTCTTCCGAAAGGCGCACCCCGCGGTCGACGTCTCGATCACCGAGATCGGGATGCCCTCGGCACTCGCCCGGTCGCTGCGGCGCGGCGACCTCGACCTCGGTGTCTCGTTCGACTATCCCGAGCTGGGTGACACGTTCGGCGATGAACTCGACCCGGTGTACCTGCTCGATGATCCCTTCGACGTGGTGGTGCCGTGCGGCCACAGGCTCGAGGGCAGCTCGACCATCCGCTTTGCCGAACTCAGCGAGGAGAGCTGGCTGCTGGGAGACTTCGGCGCCGACAGCCCAAGCTTCCGCATGATCGATCGCCGCTGCCGCGAGGCCGGATTCGACCCGACCGTGGTCTACCGCGTCAACGATTGCCAGATGGCCCAGGCGCTGGTCGCCGCCGGCGAGGGGATCGCACTGCTTCCCCGGCTCATGCTTCGGGCCGCGAACCCCGGCGTCGCGATCAGGCCGCTCGCCAGCGACCCGCCCGGCCGCCGAGTCGTGTCACTCCGGCTGGCGACGAGATACCTGACTCCCGCCACCGAGCGCTTCACGGCGATGCTCGTTGCGGCCAGCGCAGAACACGCGGCGGCATACCCAGGCCGGTGAGGCGCGTAGTTGCCCCCGATTCGGTGGATCAGGTCATCATCCGGTAGAGCGGCCACCTGTGAGGAACGCCTTTCAGCTCGTGCTCGCCGGCCTCCTCGAACACCAGCCCCGAGCCCACCGTCAAGTCCCTCACGGTCTGTGATACGAGAACCTCGGAGGGGCCCGCGGCGGCGCCTACGCGGGATCCGATAACGACCGCCATGCCTCCGGTCTTGCCGGCGATCGTCTCGACCTCACCGGTGTGGAGACCGGCGCGAACCTCGATGCCGAGCGGCCTGACCGCGCTGACGATCGCACCTGCGCATTTCGCAGCTCGGGCAGGGCCATCGAACGTGGCGAAGAACCCATCGCCCGCCGTATCAACCTCGGTGCCGCGATATCGAGCCAACCAGCCGCGCACGGTGGCATGGTGTCGCTCGACCAGTTGTCGCCACTCGCGGTCGCCCACTCGCGCAGCTGCCTCCGTTGATCCCACGATATCCGTGAACATCACGGTGGCCAGCACGCGGTTGAGGGCAGACTCGTCGTCCTGAACGGCGCGCACGAACCGCTCGAGTTCCGAGGTGACGCTGTCCTGGTCACCCAGGAAAGGAATGTGCTCGCTTCCTGATAGCCGCATCAATTTCGGCCCCTGGGATGTGCTCGGCCAGGTAGCTCTGGGGCTCCGGCAGGTCATGCTCCCGGTGAAGAATCAAGGTGGGCACGTGGATCGTCGGCAGGATGTCGCGCACATCGTCCTCGTAGATCATGCGCTCATAAGCGACCGCGGCACCGGGGCTCATCGAGTGACGACTCAGTGACGCGAGCCACGCAACCAATCGATCATCCGACCCGGCAGACCACTGCTCGCGGACAAAGGCATCGGTTCCCCAGGATGCCTCGATCCGGGACACGATGGCCTCGTGGTCCTCCCTGCTGTCACCCCACGGATAGTCCGGTGCCCAGGCGCTTCGGGGATAGCACCCAATGATCATCAGCGCGACAGTTCGGTCGGGATGTGTCGCGGCAAACAGGCATCCGAGCACCCCGGACTCCGACGCCGCGTAGACAACCGCGCGCTTGGAGCCAACGGCATCCATCACCGCACGCGCGTCGTCCATGCGCGTCTCCAGGTCAGGCGGGCGATCAACGGGAACGGGGTCGGACATCCCGGATCCCCGCCGGTCGAAAATGATCAGCCGCGAGAACGAGGCGATCCGCTGAAGAAACCGCTCGTAGAGCGGTTCCTCCCAGATGAACTCGATATGCGAGAACCACGGCTGCAGGTAGACGAGGTCGACCGGACCGTCGCCCACCACCTTGTACGCCAAGTGCGTCCCATCTTCGGCTCTCGCATACTGCGTCTCGGGAATCACCGTCTTGCTCCTGCAGACGTCGACTGACGCATCGTTGGCGGACAAGCCTATCGTGTGAACTACCTCTGGCGCGCCTCCCGGTACATCCTCGTCATCCACTGCAGCAGCTTCCAGCCGATCGGCGCCGTTCGCCTCCACGAGCGGGCGGAAGTCCCAGTACGTGAGCCCGTAGCAGACGAGATCGGTGGTGGCGGTGATCGTCGCCATGCGCGCGCCCTCGTCGATCAGCGCGATCTCGCCGAAGTAGTCGCCCGGCCTGAGGGTGGCGCGCTCCTTGCCGCCGATCGTCACGGTGGCCTCACCCGACTCGATCACGAAGAAGGCGGCCCCGCCGGAGCCTTCCTGGACACCGTCTCGCCGGCGGCGAAGCGGCGCTCCTTGAACAGCCGCGCGATCTGCTTGAGCTCGCGCTTGGCTGAGATCGGCGAACAGCGGCACGCGCCGCAGCGCCTCGACCGGGACGCCGGCCACGCGGCTCTCGCCGGCCGCCGTCACGCGCCGGCCCGCGTGACCGCTCGGCACTGCAGCAGGTAGAGCGTGCCGCCGGCGATCGCCCATTCGATGTCGCGCGCCAGGCCCGTAGACCTGCTCGCAGCGGTCGGCCAGCCGGTTCAGCTCAGCCGAGCTGCTCGTCGTCGAGGCAGAGCCGCTCGACCAGCTCGGCAGGCCACCTCCTCCTCGACCGTGCCGCCCTCGGGAAGGCTGCGGATCGCGATCTTCTTGAACCCCGGCGTCCGCTCGAGCACCTCGCCCGACCGGGCAACGCGGAAGTGGTCGGGAATCACTGGGCCCGCGACCACCGCCTCGCCCAGCCCCCAGCTGGCCTCGATCACGCGCTCGTCGGCGCCGGTGATCGGGTTCTGCGTGAACATCACTCCCGCAGTATCTCGGGATCGAGCAGCGCCTGCACGACGACCCCGACGCTCGGGCGCGTGAACAGGCCCACCCGCTGCCGGTAGGTGATCGCCGAGTCCGAGTTCGCCGACCACCAGATCTCGCTCAGCGCGGCGCTCAGGTGGTCGGACGACGGAACGTTCAGCAGTGTCAGGTGCTGGCCCGGCGAAGCTGGCATCGGCACCGTCCTCGTCCACCGCCGAGGAGCGCACCGCCAGCGGGCCGCCCAGCGGCCGCACGGTCTTCGTCGACCTGCTTGATCGCGCGTTCGCTCACCGGCGGCGACGGCCTCGACGACGTCGCCGGACAGCGCCACGCCCGGCGGCACAGGCAGCCCGTCCCGCAGGGCCTGCCCCGAGCCCGACCGCCTTCGAGCCGAACAGCGCCGTCGTCGCGCGCCTTGACCAGCGGTACGACGCCCTTCACTCCAGCACCGTCACCTCGCCGGCGTCACCGTCGACCCGCATCCGCACGCCGTCCGCGATCCGCTCGGTCGCCTCGCGCGTCCCGACCACGCCGGGGATGCCGTACTCGCGCGCGACGATCGCCGAATGCGAGAGCAGGCCGCCGCTGTCGGTCACGATCGCGCCCGAGCAGCGGCAGCAGGATGTTGAATGCCTCGGTCGTCGACTCGGTGACGAGCACGTCGCCGCTGCACGATGCGGTCGAACTCAGATGGTCCGGAGACGCAGCCGGGCAGGCCCCTCGTAGACGCCCGCGGCTGGCGGCAAGCCCGCGCAGCACGTCGTCCTCGTGCTCCGCCTCCGAGCTGCCGAACAGCGCGGCCAAGCGCGATCCCCGTCGCGCGCATCAGCCGCCCGACGTCCGGCGGCAGGCCGGACGGGTCCGGCGGCGGCGGCGGCGGGTCGCCCAGCGACCGCGGGCGATCCTTCGCGCGTGTGCGACGCGCGGTAGGCGGCGCGCGCGGCCAGCTCGTCGGCCGGCGGTCCCTCGCCGTCCGCTGAGCAGCGCGCACATCTCGTCGAAGCCGGCGTCGATGAAGTGCTCGGGCTCGTCGATGCAGCCCCGCCGCCGCCAGCCCGGCGCCCGCCGGCAAGCGCCGCCCGCCGCATCAGCCCGGACGCCCAGATGTCGCTGAACACGCCGCGCTCGTCGCGCAGCCGGTAGGTCAGCCGCGCCTCGCCCAGCAGCTCGTCGAACTCGGCGCGGTGCTGCTCGGGCACCTTGCTGCGCACGCCGGCGATGCGGTCGTCGACCTCCGCCGAATCGTCGTCCCTCCCCGGCACGGCGATCCGGATCGCGCGCAGCAGCACGTCGGGCAGCTCCAGCGCATAGGGCTCGGCGATGTCGAAGCCGTCCAGCAGCCGGTACCCGACGAGGTCGAGGTAGCCCGGATACGGCCGCACCGGTGTCGCCCTCGATTGAGCGCAGCGCCTCGAGCACCTGGCCGGGGTCGCCGTCCGACTCGAGCAGCGCTCGCGCGCTGCGCGTCGCCCTCGAACGCCGCGATCAGCCGCTCGAGCTGCTCGGATGCGCCGGCCGAAACGGGAGCGGTGCCCCGCATCAGGCCGAGAAGTTCTGCCGGCGGCAGGCCTGTCCAGTCGCCGACGTGGGCCAGGAAGTCCCCGGTCGGCACGACCGCCGCGGCGGTGAAACGCATGTGCTGGGAGATCATCGACGAGTGGTGGTCGCGACAGCGCGTCAGATGATGCGACCAGCTCGGCGTCGGAGAGCTGGTCGGGATCGACCGACTGCAGCTCGCGGTGGGCGCGGATCGAGTTCGGCTTGACCGTCTCGTCCCAGTCGCGAAGCTGCTCTCGCCAGAGCTTCCCCTGCGATGACCTCGGCCGCGCGCTGGAAGCGGGCGGGGATCTCCTCCTCGGCAACCGGCACCACCTTCCTGAACCCGAACCCGTTGACGTATCCAGACTGGAGCGAATCCATCAGCATCCCGTAGAAGCGCGCGAAATCACCGGTGCCGCGCTTGAACGCCGCTGGGTGCACCTCCGTCCAGTAGCGCGTCATCGGTCGCGGGAAGTGGACCGGGTCGAACTCCCAGAACCCCGGGCCCGGTGGCTCGAATCGCTGCGCGGTCGCGGTCTCTGAGTTCGTCATCGGATGTCCTCTCGGTGTCTGGTCGGAGCGCTGAGGGTGACAACGGCCGAGCATACTCTCCGCGGCCATCCTTGAGAAGCCCGTCCGCCTCATGTCCAGCGGACAGCGATCCCTCCCTCGACCCCGGGAAGCGGCAATGCCGCCGCTTCCGCCTCGACCGCGTCGCGGGCCGCGCCCGAGGGCCGACCCCACGTCTGGACCGTGACGATGTCCTGCGCCCGCCGCCAGGTTCCGCGAACCTCGCCGTCGATCAGCACGGCGCCGGGCCACACGCGAGGTGTCCAGAGCTCACCGCGACGATCGGCGTCGGGGACGAGCAGTGACCGGTCATCCCCCTGGAGCAGGAAGTAGGCGTCGCCGCTCGGCAGCAACCGCGCCGGCGCCGTCGGCCCTGGGTCGGCGCGGAGGGCCGGCTCATCGCTGGAAAGGATCCAGGCGTCGCCGAGCGGCGTCCGAACCGCGGTCAGCGATTGGCGGAGCGCCGCATAGGCTGACGCGCCGGCGCGAGCGGCGATCCCCGCCCAGCGAGCGAACGCCGCCGGCGTGGTGGGACCGAAGACGTGCAGGTGGCGGCGCGCCAGCTCCAGCCTGGCAGCCAGCGGGTCGTCCCCAGCCGGAGTGACCGTCCAGATCGTCGGCTGTCGCGCCCCGGCCCAACGGATGAGCAGTGTCCCCGTGGTGGCGGCGTACCTCAGGGCGTTGGGGTTGACCCCGAGCGCGTGCCCCGCCTCGCCATAGGTCATCGTCGCGCCGGCGAGATGAGTCTGCAGTCGACGCGCCAGGTCCTCCGCCCTCCGCCGGCCCTTCGCATCGTCCGGGAATCGTCCCAGCGAGAACACCGCCAGGTCGCTCGCGGCGATCACGTAGACCTGGTACCGCGGCCCCCAGAGCTGGACGAGTGACGGGTGCTCCCAGCTGGATGGCCCGGCTCCCTCGACCCGCGCATGGATCGAGAGAAGCGCGGCCCTCGGCATGCTGTCCTGCAGGCCCGCCCAGGCCGCATGCCGCAACGACCGGCTGCCCGGGGGGAGGCGCTCATCCAGCGCATCGATGCGGCGTCGGAAGCCGAGTATCTGCTCCCTGGTCAGCGTGAGCTGCGGCCCCGACGCGTCAACGATCGTCTTTGCGTTCGTGCGCGGCACAGGTGCATCATGGCATCGGCACGGAGGGATCAGACCCCGGTGGCACCCGCTCTCTGGTGCCGGGATAGGATGCGGCGTCGGTTCCACCCGCTCTTCGCCTGCACGATGCGCTTCAGCCGCATGATCACCGCCGTTGACGTCCACGCCTGTGGCGAGCCCGGCCGCGTCGTGACCGCGGGCCTGCCGCCGATTCCCGGCGAGACGATGTTCGCGAAGATGGAGCACCTGCGCGACCACGAGGACTGGCTGCGCAAGGTGATGCTCCGCGAGCCGCGCGGTTACCCCGCGCTGTGCTGCAACGTGATCCTGCCGCCGACCATGTCCGACGCGGACGCCGGCTTCGTGATCATGGAGCAGGTCGAGTACCCGCCGATGTCGGGCTCGAACACGATCTGCGTCGCCACGGCATTGATCGAGACAGGGATGGTGCCCGTCAGCGAACCGGTCACCGAGCTCGCGCTCGAGACGCCCGCCGGCCTGATCCAGGTGACGGCCGCGGTGCGCGACGGCAAGTGCGAGAGCGTCACCTTCCGCAACGTCCCCGCCTACGCCGCCCATCTCGACCAGGCGATCGAGGTGCCCGAGCTCGGCACCGTCACCGTCGACGTCGGCTGGGGCGGGATGTTCTACGTGATCGCCGAGGCCGCACAGTTCGGCTTCGAGCTGACGCCGGCCGAGGGGGCCGACATCACCCGCGTGACCGAGATGCTGAAGGCGGCCGCGCGCGAGCAGCTGCCCGTCGTCCACCCGGAAAATCCAGCGATCCGGGATATCACGATCGGGCAGCTCTACGGGCCGGCGCATACACCAACCGCGACCCGCCGAAACGCCGTCACCGTCTCGAGCGGCGCCTTCGACTGGGAGCGTCCCGCCACGTGGACGGGAGTGCTCGATCGCTCGCCGTGCGGCACCGGGACTTGCGCTGCGATGGCGGTGCTCCACGCCAAGGGGCAGCTGGCGATCGGCGAGGACTTCATCCACGAGAGCATCGTGGGCAGCGTCTTCACCGGCCGGCTGGTCGAGGAGACAACGGTGGGAGCGCAACGGGCGGTCGTGCCGACCATCACCGGCACCGGCTGGATCACCGGCATCGCGCAGTACGTGATCGACCCCACCGACCCGTTTCCCGAGGGGTTCACGGTCGGCGATCTCTGGGCCTGAGCGCCCCTTTTACGACGAACCGGGATGGTGTAGGCTCGCTACAAACCGAACAAGGGGGTCGGCATGTCCTACGCACGAGTCGTGTCGTTCGAGGGCGTCAGCAAGGAACGCATCGAGCAGCTGAAGCAGGAGATGAGCTCCGGCAGCCCGCCCGAGGACATCCCCGTCAGCGAGATGATGCTGCTGCATGATCCGGACGGCGAGCGGTCGATGGCAGTGCTGTTTTTCGAGACGGAGGACGATTACCGCCGAGGAGACGCAACGCTGGACGCGATGCCGACCGGCGACACGCCGGGCCGCCGAACATCGGTCGCCAAGTACGACGTCGCGCTGCGGATGGTGGCAGACCGCCAGACGTAGGCTCGGGAGCGTTGATACCCGGCAACCGGCCGGGGAGCGATGCGCGGTCGCGATTCGGCCCGGCTAGGGTCTGCCCGTGTCCGCGATGGACGTGATACGGGTCGAGATCGACGGCCTGCCGCCGAGCAGGGAGGCGCTGCAGAGGTTTGCCCTCGACAATCTCGGCCACTTCACCGCGATGCAGGTGCGCGACGCCCGTGTCCGCGGTCTGGCCCTGCATCTCTCCCGGCTCGATCAGGGGTCGCAGGAGCTGTTTGGCGTCGGGCTGGATGGAGCGCGCGTGCGCGAACTGGCGCGACATGCGCTGGCCGACGATGCGCGTGACGCCTCGCTGCGCGTGATCGTGTTCGAGTCGGCGGTCGCAGGCGAACTGTCCGTGATGGTCACCCTCCGGCCACCGGGCGGCATGCCCGAGCGGGCGCAGGCGCTGCGGTCGGTGCAGTACCAGCGTACCCTCGCCCACGTCAAGCACATCGGCGGGTTCGGGCAGTGGTACCACGGCCACCTGGCGCGGCGGGACGGATTCGATGACGCGCTGTTCGCGGATGTCGACGGCACCGTCTCGGAGACCAGCATCGCCAACATAGCTCTCGTCCGCGGGGGCGAGATCGTGTGGCCGAGCGCTCCGTCGCTCGCGGGGATCACAATGCAGTTGCTGGAGCCGCGACTCGGCCCGGCCGGCATCCCCACCCGTCGGGCGCCGGTGCGGCTGGCAGATGTGCCCTTCTGCGAGGCGGCGTTCATCACGAACGCTCGCGGCATCGCGCCGGTCGCTCGGATCGACGATCACGAGCTCGCTGTGGACGACGGCTTGATGGCCAGGCTCGACCGGGTGTACGCCGACGTGCCGTGGGACGCATTGTGATGCAGGACAGACTCCTGGCAGAGAGCTGATCGCCGTCAATGAGCATCCGGATCGAACGGGGATCCGCCTCGCGTGCCGTTGCCGAACCCGACCAGCACAATCCCCGATCCGGCGGCCAGCGAGATCACTTGGTGATCGAACCGGTAGCTCGTCTGGCCGTTGGCATCGATCCGCGTCACGGTACCCGTCTTCATGTTGCCGACCCATACAACGCCGTCGCTGTAAGCGACGGAGCGCGCCCCTGGCGCGGTCTCGATCTGTGATATGACGTCCCCGTTTGCGTCGACTTGATAGACAACGCCGTTGAGGGTGTCCGCCGTCCAGGCAGCATTGTCGCCGGCGGCGACCGAGTAGTTGCGGCCTTCGGTGACAGCTCGGAGCACCCCGTTTGTGACCGGATTGATGCGGTTTACCTCGCCAAACGTGCCTCCAGACCACACCGTGCCATCCAGCTCGGCCGAGAGGTCGTACGTTCCGGGAAGCCCTCGAAACTGATGCTCGACCCTACCGGTGTGCGGATCCAGGCGGAGCAGGATTCCGTCCCCGCCCGCCGCCTCCGGCCGAGCAACCCACAGCGATCCGTGGGCCAGCACGATGCCGGCCGACGCTCCGCGCCCGGGCAGCCGATCGAACGTGCGAATCGTGTGGCCGTCGGTGGCGTCGATCGCTGTCACGCCCCCATGCGCCTCATCGGTGATCCAAATCATGGAGCCGTCGACCGTGAAGAAGCCCACATCGGCAACCGGCGATGGCAGCCGCCGGATGATGCTGCCGGTGACCGGGTCGATCTGGACGAACAGAGGCGGGCTGGCGTCGAACACCCAGAAGCTTGCGCCGTCGTAGACGGACTCGACCGGCCGCGGAACCAGCTCGCCGGAGAGGAACGCAAGCGTGGCGCCGTCCCGCGCGCTGAGCATCGCGACGCCGTTCGAGACGGCGCTGACGCTGCTCGCCCGTGGTGTCGTCACAACACCAGGCTGGGCCGCCCCAACACCGTGCCGCGCCGGCCCGCCCCCGCCGGCCGCCAGCAGCGCGACCGCCGCAATCAGAAGCGTCGCACCCGCGACCGCGAGCGTCGTTCGTCTGGGTGCCGCGTCCATGATCGCTCAATCTACGCCGCGGCCAGGTTCCTCGAAGGCGTTGGGAGCCCGTTTGACTCCCCATCGGCCGAGGCGTAGCTTGATGACCGCCGGCTCTGTACCCTTGCCCGGCACCGGCCGAAGCGGGCACCAAGGAGCAGCACGATGCACGCAACGATCAGGCGCTACGCGAGCCGGGAGCTCGCCGATCAGCTGGCCGCCCGCACGGATGAGGTCGAAAGTCTCATGTCACAGGTGCCCGGGCTGCGCAGCTACGACCTCATGCGTACCCGAGGACGGCTGCGCCAGCATCACGGTGTGCGATGACCAGGCAGGCACCGAAGAGTCCAGCCGGATCGCTGGAGCCTGGATCCGCGATAACCTCCCCAACCTTGCACAGACAACGCCGGACGTATCGACCGGCGAGGTGATCGTGCACGCGAGCGGAGCGGTTCGCGCGTAGCATTTCAGGGTGGCGGGGCGGCCGAAGCCCCGCCGCCGAAGTTCGATCTCACGGCACGGCTCCGGACGACGTTCCCTTCTCGACACCTTCGAGAGGAGCGCACATGTCCGTCTTCACCTTCCATGCCCTTCCCCGACGCTGGCCGAGGATGCCCGCCGGGCCGCGATCGAGCAAGGCCGTGCCGTCGCGGTGGCCGGCAACGGTGACGGCCCCTACCCGGTGCGCTGCTGCCTGCGAGACGTCGGGGCGGGCGAGGGCGTGCTGCTGCTGAGCGCGCAGCCGGTGACCGCGGCCAGCCCGTACGCCGCTCCTGGGCCGATCTATCTGCACGAGCACGCCTGCGATGGCTACCAGTCCGACGGGGGACGTGCCCGAGATCCTGCAAGGGCGCCTGCTCTCGATACGAGCGTTCGACAGCGCGCACATGATGACCGGCACCGAGGTCGTGCCAGGCGCCGAACTCGAGTCGGCCGCCGAGCGGCTGCTGGCGATCGCGGACACCTCCTACCTGCACGTCCACTTCGCCGGCGCCGGCTGCTTCGCATGCCGGGTCGAGCCGCGGGCCGCTTGACGGCAGACGGTGTGGTCTACGCCAGGGCGGTCTCGACCAGTCGCTGGAAGTGCTGGATCAGGTGCTCGCTGGCGAGCATCAGCTGGCCGCGGTCGAGGCCCCCCAGAAGCGGCGGCGCGCTGGATCGACTCGACAAGACCCTGATCCTCTGATCCCACCTGGTCGGCGAATTCCATCATGTCGCGGATCTGCTCGTCGGTTGCACTGTCGTCGAACAGGTGGTCGGTGATCGTCTCGTGTGCCCGGCGTCAAGCGGCACGAAGACGAAGATCCCGGCGTTCGGAGGCCCGGGGAGCACGTTCAGCGTGAACGTCGGCCACAGATAATGAAAGTGCGCCGTTTCGACAGACGAGCCGGTGGGCCGGTACGGCGACGTGCCCCCGCCGTCGAGCACCTCGCGCCGAACCTGGCCGATCTGGCTCGACGACCAACGGTCCGACGAGAGATGGTACGCCTCAGGGTCGACATCGATCACCTTCGAGAATCCGGGATGCGCCGTCGGGCAGTGGTAGCACTCGAGGAAGTTCTCGACGACGGCCTTCCAGTTCGCCGCCAGCACAGACTCGCGCCGCTCTCGGAAACGCAGACCGTCGAAGCTGAAGCCGCAGCTCTCGAGTAGACCCGGCAGGCCCCCCACACGTCGCGCAGAGGCGCCGCGTCGAGGTCGCGGTTGACGAACACGAGCGGCCCCCAGGTGTCCACCGCCACCGGCAGCAGACCGAACTGGGAGCGGTCGAACTCGAGGCTCCAACTGTGACCGCGGCGCCGCCCGCAGGCAGCCGTCGAGGCCGTAGGTCCAGGCGTGGTAAGGGCACTGGAGCGTCTCCCGCCGGCCCCGTCCCTGAGCGACCTCGGTCGCCCGGTGGCGGCAGATGTTGACGAAGCCGTTCAGCGCGCCGTCGTGATCGCGCACCACGACAACCGGCACCAGGCCCGCCCGGCAGGTGAGGTACTGGCCCGGCTCGGCAACCCACTCGACCGGCCCCGCGTACTGCCAGCCGTGGGCGAAGATCCGCTCCTGCTCGAGCGCGAACACCGCCGGATCGGCGAACCAGCTGAACGGAAGCGTGATCCCCTGATCGAGCTGCGATCTGATCTCGGTGGCCATCGCGCTCACCGTACCGGGTTTGCATGCCCGGCGGCAACCCTCGGCGCCGGTCGTATCATGCTACAGTGTTAGGCGAACTCTAGGAACGTTCGTTCGGTTGCGCAATCCCGCCTTCCAAACCCGTTCGTGAGGTATGTGGAAGGAGGTGTCCATTATGGCAACTGGAACCGTGAAGTGGTTCAACGACTCGAAGGGGTACGGATTCATCGCCCCCGACGACGGCGGCAAGGACCTGTTCGTCCATCACAGCCTCGATGGCTGGCGATGGCTTCAAGACCCTGGCGGGGTCCAAGGTGTCCTACGAAGCTCGCGAGGGCTCGAAGGGTCCCGAGGCAACCGGCGTCACTCCCGTCTAAACGAGTTCGTTGGGAGGCGCATGAGCGTCAAGGAAGAGAAAATCGAGCTGGAAGGTGAGGTGACCGAGTCGCTGCGGAACGGCATGTTCCGGATCGCACTCGACAACGGCCACACCACCATCGGCTACACGGCCGGCAAGATGCGGCGCTATCGCATTCGCATTCTGCTCGGCGATAGGGTCAAGGTCGAGCTTTCGCCCTACGACCTGAATCGCGGAAGGATCGTGTACCGGGCTCGTTGATGATCGCTCCGGTCGGGCACCTCGCCCGACCGGAGTTTTTCGTCATAGGGTTCGCGGCGTGACCGACGCACGGCCCTCGCCATTCGATGGTGCCAGGCACCGCGTTTCGCGTGCAGGCGCCGACGCCGAGGAGAAAACCGTTCCTGGCAACGGCCGCAAGGCCGGTGCCTGGCACCTCGAGCCGCGACGCCGGCTGCAGCTCCAACCCGGCGCGTGGCTCCGGTGGATGAACCGGCGCGGCCGCGGCCGGCCGTGTCGCGGGCGTTGTCGCGACCGTGCTGGGCATGGTCTCGGTGCAGTCCGGCGCGGCGATCGCGATCGGCCTGTTCTCCTCGGTCGGAGCGCTGGGCGTGGTCGCGCTTCGCCGGGGCGGGGCCGCGTTCCTGGTGAGCACCTCGCGGCCGCCGTTTCGCCGGCTGACCCGCCGCGCGTCTCGCTGGCGGGGCTCGGGGTGGTTATCGCGTGCATGAATGTCAGCTTCTACCTCGCACTCGAAAGGGTGCCTCTGGGCGTGGCGGTCGCGCTCGAGATGGTCGGGCCGATCGCCGTCGCGATCGCCGGCTCACGCCGCCCTCGCGACCTCTGCATCGTTGGACTGGCGGTGCCCGGCGTTCTGGTGCTCGCCTTCGCGCACGGCGTCGACGGGCCGGTGACGACGTCCGGCGTCCTGCTCGGGCTGGGAGCCGGCGCATGCTGGGGTGGCTACATCATGCTCTCCGCCCATGCTGCGCGGCGGTTGCCGGGCGCTCAGGGGCTGGCCGTGGCAATGGTGGTCGCCACCGGCCCCGCCCTGCTGGTGGCAGTGGCAAGCGCCGGAACCGACCTGCTCGACCTGCGTGTGATCGTCCTGGGAGCGGCCGTCGGCCTGCTGTCCACCGGGCTTCCTGGCACGCTGGACGCAATCGCGCTGCGGCGGCTGCGATCGGCCACCTATGCGCTGGTGCTGAGCGTGGCGCCGGCGGTCGCCGCTCTGACGGGGCTGGCGATCCAGGGCCAGCGGCTCAGCATCGCTCAATGGGCCGGTATCGCACTGGTGATGGTGGCCAGCGCGGCGGCGGTGGCGGGCGCTGAGCCGCCCGACGTTCCGGCACCGGATCCTCTCCTGACAACGGTTTCGTAACGGATTCGTCACGCCTTCACGACATCTGGCGCCGACCACTGGCAGTTACGTGAAAGCGGATCTACTGTGGCTCTCAGTATCCGTTTTCATCCGAACAAGGAGCGGCTGAGATGCGACGATTGATCATGCTGGCTGTTACCACCGCGGCGCTGGCTCTTCCCGTGGCGGCCCTCGCAGCGAGCTTAGACACCGGCTTCACCCTCCCCCGCGGCGCCAACACGTCGCGCGCATTCCGTATTCATGTCGCTCGAACCGGCCTCGTCCAGGTCAACTTCCGCTTCTCCAACGTGGTCAACCCGAACGGGCGCTTCAAGGTCACGATCCGCAAGCTGACGTGGGCGACGCCTGTCCTCATGCTCGACACCAAGAATCGCAGCCGCTGCGAGGGCGCTGCCGGCTCGTACTACTGCCGTGCGGCCCGCACCGTGGGTCCCGGCACGTACATCGTGCGAGTGACGAAGCTCACCGTGAAGGCGGCGCCGGTCGAGCTGAAAATGAGCTGGCCGAGTTAAAGCGGTTCAAACCGCGCCGTGAAATGGCGGAGCTGCGCGGGCTGCTCGGTGATCCGCAGCCCTCGCAGCTCCGCCGCCCGCTCGGCGACCCAGAGGAAGACCTCGATCACGTAGTCGATGTGGCTCTGGGTGTAAGTGCGGCGCGGAACCGCCAGCCGCACGAGGTCCATCGCGGCCGGTTGTCTCGGTGCCGTCCGGATGCCGACCGAACATGACCGTGCCGATCTCGCAGCCGCGGATGCCGCCCTCGCGGTAAAGCGCGACCGCCAGCGCCTGACCGGGATACTCCAGCGGCGGGATGTGCGGCAGCAGCGCCCGCGCGTCGAGGTAGACCGCGTGACCGCCGATCGGCAACACCACCGGCACGCCGGCGCGTCGAGCGCGTCGCCGAGGTAGGCGGTCGAGCGGATCCGGTAGCGCAGGTAGTCCTCGTCGACGCCTCGCGCAGGCCCTGGGCGATCGCCTCCAGGTCGCGCCCGGCCAGGCCGCCGTAGGTCGGAAAGCCCTCGGTCAGGATCAGCAGGTTGCGGCAGCGCTCGGCCAGCTCGTCGTCGTTCAGCGCCAGCCAGCCGCCGATGTTGGCGAGCGGGTCCTTCTTGGCCGACATCGTCATACCGTCGGCCAGCGAGGCCATCTCGCGGACGATCTCGGCCACCGGCCGGTCGGCGTGGCCGGGCTCCCGCTCGCGGATGAACCAGGCGTTCTCGGCGAAGCGGCAGGCGTCGAGGAACAGCGGCATGCCGTGCCGGTCACAGACGGCGCGCACGGCGCGCAGGTTCTCCAGGCTGACCGGCTGGCCGCCGCCCGAGTTGTTGGTGATCGTGACCATCACTAACGGCACGCTCGACGCCGCGCTCGCGCGAGCAGCTCCTCCAGCGCGGCGATGTCCATGTTGCCCTTGAAGGGGTGCCGCGAGCGCGGGCTCGCGGCCCTCGGCGATCACCAGGTCGACCGCCTCGGCGCCGCTGAACTCGATGTTGGCGCGGGTGGTGTCGAAGTGCGTGTTGTTCGGGATCACCAAGCCCGGCCCGCCCACCACCGAGAACAGGATCTTCTCGGCCGCGCGACCCTGGTGGGTGGGGATCACGTGCTTGAACGGGAACAGCTCGCTCACGGCATCGCGGAACCGCACCATGAAGGCGACCCGGCGTAGCTCTCGTCACCGCGCTGGATGGCCGCCCACTGCTCGCTGGACATCGCGCCGGTACCGGAATCGGTCAGCAGGTCGATCAGCACGCGTCGGGCGTGGAGCGAGAACAGGTTGTACCCGGCGGCCTCGAGCTCCGCCTGGCGCTCGCTCGCGCGTCGTCATCGCACCGGCTCGACCGAGTGGATCCGGAACGGCTCGATGATCGTTCGCCAGCGCTCCACCACGGGCACTATTGCATGCCTGGCATCTGGGCCACGAGCGCCCTCCACGTGCTGGCATAGTTTTGCGATGGACATCACCGGTGCCGACGAGTGGATACGCAAGCACGTCCAGCCGGCAGGCCCGATCGAGACGGAGCACGAGCGGTCGTGGTCAACCGTACTGCGTGTGCCTGTTGCCGACGGCGTCGCATGGTTCAAGGCGTGCGCGCCGGTGCAGGCCTTCGAGCCGCGCCTCACCGCCGAGCTGTTCGCGCGCCATCCGGACCGGGTCGCCGAGGTGCTCGGCCACGACGAGGAGCGGGCGTGGCTTCTCCTGGGCGACGCCGGCACGCCGATCGGTGCCTTCGGCAACCCGCCCGAGGCGTGGCTCGTCGTGTTGCCGCTCTATGCCGAGCTCCAGCGCGCCGAGGCCGCTCACGCAGACGACCATCTCGCGCATGGCGTCCCGGATCTGCGCGTCACGGCGCTGCCGGCGCACTTCGATGAACTCCTGGCGCGCGACCTGCCGCTCGACCGTGAGGAGGTCGCTCAGCTGCGCGCTTCGCGCCCGCTTCGCGGAGCTGTGCGACGAGCTCGCCGCGCACCGCGTTCCCGACACGATCCAGCACGACGACATGCACATGGCGAACGTGTACGACCACGGCGATCGGCTACGCGTGCTCGACTGGGGAGACTCCTCGATCTCACACCCATTCATGTCGCTCGTCGTGACCTTCCAGTTCCTCGAGGAGGTCACCAAGCTCGCCCCCGGCGACCCGTGGTTCGCGCGGCTCCGCGACGCCTATCTGGAACCGTGGGGTCGCGATCTGGACGACGTGTTCGCACTTGCCATGCGCGTCGGCGCCTTTGCGCACGCCATCGCATGGCTTCGACAGCGCGACCACCTCCCGGCGACGGACCGGCCGGAGTTCGACACGCGTTTCCACGTCATGTTGCGGCGCGGGATCGCTCACACGCTCGAACCTCGGCTGTGAAGCATTTTGACGACGTGCGTTAGATCTTGCGCACCGTGACGGCCGTGCCGTACGCGGCAACCTCACTCATCATGTCGGCGATCTCGTTGCAGTCGAACCGCATCGCGAGCACCGCGTTCCCGCCCCGCTCCGCGACGTGCTCCCGGAGCCGTTCGATGGCCTGGTTTCGGCTATCCGCCAGCAGGGTCGTGTAGCCCTTGACCTCGCCGCCGAACACGGTGCGGAACCCGGCGCCGATGTTCGAGAACACGTTTCGCGCCCGCACGATCAGGCCGAACACCTCGCCGTGCACCTCGACGATCTCGTAGCCCGGCAGGTCGTTGGTGGTGGTGACGATGATCTCGTCCATGGAAGTCCTTTCATGGTTGGTGAGCGATCGCTGGAGTCAGCCGCCCTTGAACTCCTGGATTGTGTTGCCCCCGTCGACGACGATGCTGCGGCCGGTCAGGTAGCGGGCGCCGTCCGTGGCCAGAAAGGCGATCAGCTCGGCCACCTCAAGCGGCGTTCCCGAACGGCCGACGGGGGTATTTCGGCCACCCTCGCGCTCGGCGTCATCCGACGAGCCGGTCTCGATCCAGCCGGGCGCCACCGAGTTGACGGTCACGCCGCGCCGGCCCGTCTCGACGGCGAGCGCTCGCGTCGAGACCGTCCATCGCCCCCTTGGCCGCCGAGTACCCGGAGTTGCCCGGATAGCCGACAACCGGCCCGGTCACGGACGAGACGCTGACCACCCTGCCCCAGCCACGCTCGACCATGCCCGGAAGCACGGCCCGGGTGATGTTGAACGCCGTCTTCAAGTTGACCGCGATGTCGCGATCCCACTGCTCCTCTGTGATCTCGACGAACGGCACCAGCGCGCTGTGCTCGCCGAGCTGGGCGATGCCGGCGTTGTTGACGAGGACGTCCACCGGCCCCAGCCGCTACGGCCACCCCGGCCGCAGCTGGCGAGCCTGGCCATGGTCCGTCAGATCGGCCACGAACCCGGCCGCCTCGATGCCGTCGCGCCGCCAGCTCGGCGGCTCGCTGCGTGGATGCGATCGGTGGTGGACGTGACGGCGACCATGGCGCCGCCGCGGCCGAGCAGCGTCGCCGCAGCGAAGCCGATCCCCTGCGGCGATCCGGCGCCGGTCACCAGCGCCACGCGGCCGGCGTGGCGATCCTGCTCAGCCATCGATCAGCTCATCCACCGCCTCGGCGAACACGACGCTGTGGCGGTCGACGTCTGCCTCCGTCGTCACGGGGCACATCAGGGCCATGTTGTGAAACGGCGTGATCAGCACGCCGCGGTTCATCAGGTAGACGTGCAGGTAGGCGTCCAGCTCTCCGTCGTCGCACGGCCGCGGACTCTCCGCCGTTTCGGGGCGGCGTGGGACTGAAGCGATACTCAGCGCGGGCGCCGATCTGGACGATGTTCCACGGCATCCGTCGCGAGTCGAGCACGTCCTGGACGCCGGCGGTAAAGCGCTCGGCGAGCCGGATCATGTGCGCGTACGCCTCGTCGGTCAGCACCTCGCGCCAGGGTTGCGCGGGCGGCGGCCATCGAGAGCGCGTTCCCGGCCAGCGTACCGCCGACGCCGCCCACATCCTCCAGATCGACGTCGGCGGCCAGGATCCTGTCGGCCAGCTCACGGCGCATGCCGTAGGCGCCGATCGGCACGCCGCCTGCGATCGACTTGCCAACCGTGAGGATGTCGGGATCGAGCCCATGCGCCGCCGTGTAGCCGCCGGGGCCGGTGCTCATGGTGTGCGTCTCGTCGATGATCAGGAGCGTGCCCGTACGGCGGGTGATCTCGCGCAGCCCTTCGTGATAGCCGGGGTCGGGTAGCACGATGCCGATGTTGGTGAGCGCGGGTTCGGCCAGCACGGCCGCCACGTCCCCGGGCGCCAGCGCCTGCTCGAGCGCGGCGAGGTCGTTGAACTCGATCACCTTGGTGGTCACGGTCGGATCGACCGCCGGGCCGACGTTGCCCGGCCGTGAGCGCGGTAGCCGTCCTCGAGCGCGATCGACGGACTCGTCGACGGTGCCGTGGTAGCAGTAGTTGAACACCAGCGACCTTGGGCCGGCCGGTGAGCTGCCGCGCCATCCGAAGCACCCAGCGGTTGGCGTCTGTGGCTGTGAGCGCGAACTGCCACGCGTCCAGGCCAAACGGCGCACCAGCTCGCGGCCGACCCAGGCGGCGTCCTCACTGGGCAGCATCACGGTGGTGCCGCTGCGGATCTGGCGTTCGACGGCGCGCGCCGTCGGCTCGGGCGCGTGACCGGCCATCGCCCCGGTATCGCCAAGGCAGAAATCGACGTAGCGAAGGCCATCGACGTCGACCACGCCGGCACCCTTGGCCTCGGCGAAGAACAGCGGAAAGCCGCCCGCCCACATCGTCATCCAGCTCATCGGCACTCCGCCCAAGAGCGTCTTCGACGTCTCGGCATAGAGCTCGCAAGAGCGCGGGTGCTCGTCGGCGAATCGTCTGCGCTCGCGCTCGATTAGGCCCGCCAGCCGCTGCCGGTCGACGTGTGCATAGGTGGTCGCGCTCAAGGATTCCTCCACGGTCGGCTGCGCTCACCACGCTACCGCAGGTCCTCGCTTGGGGCGCGAGCTACGCGGCGGAGATGTCCGTTACGGGCTCGACGACGGTGGTCGCCTCCGGCCGCGACCCGAGCCGCCCCAGCAGACACCCCAGAGCGTCCAGCTCCTCGGCGCTGAGCCGATCCGTGAACAGGCGGGCGATGTCGGCGTGATGCGTCTGCGCCGCCTCGACCAGCTTCTCGTGGCCGGCCTCGGTCAGCACCGCCCACGTGACGCGGGCGTCGGACTTGCAGGACTGCTTGCAGACCCATCCCTCGGCCTCCATACGATCGAGCAGCCGGGTGATGCCGGACGCCGTCAGCAGGACGGAGTTGGCCAGGTCGACACGGCGCATGCGCCGGTCGGGGGCATTGGCCAGATGGACCAGAACGTCGTAATCACTGAGCGTGAGTCCGTGCTCGGCGACCAGCTGCGCGTTCATCGCACGCGTCATCGTCGCGTGGCTGCGGAGCAGTCCGCCCCACGCGGCCATTACTTGAGGACTCAATACTTGACGGCTCAACTTTTCCATGATAGATTCTTGATTGCTCAAGTATAACCGACAGACAGACAGGAGTCCACCATGAGCACCATTGAGGCACAGAGGACGATCCCGGCCGGAACCTACACCGCCGACCCGGCGCACTCCTCCATCGAGTTCACCATCCCCCACATGGACATCTCCACCATCCGCGGCAGCTTCCTCAAGTTCGAGGCTGCGCTGGAGGGTGGCGACCAGCCGCACGTCAGCGGCACGATCGAGACCGGCAGCGTCGATACGCATGACGAGCAGCGCGACGGACACCTGAAGACGCCGGACTTCTTCGACGTCGAGCGCCACCCCACCGCGAGCTTCTCCGGCACGCTCGTCGCCCCCGACCGCGTCGCCGGTGAGTTGACGCTTCGAGGCGTCACCAAGCCCGTCGAGATGACCGCGTCGATTACCGGCCCAGCCGTCGACCCGTGGGGCAACGACCGCGTCGGCATCGATCTCGAGGGCACGGTCAACCGGAACGACTTCGGCATCAGCTGGAACATCGATCTGCCCAGCGGCGGCAAGCTGCTGGAGGACGACGTGACCCTGATCGCAAGCCTCTCGTTTGTGAAGCAGGCGTAACCGCAATGCGCATTCTTGCCATCTCAGGCAGCCTGCGAGACGGCTCGTACAACACCCTGCTGCTCCGCGCCGCGGAGCAGCAGGTGCCGGCCGGCGTCGTGATCGACCGCTATGACGGACTCGACCGGGTGCCGCCGTTCCACGGCAATCGCTCCGCGATCGGTCCCGTCCCTGAGCCGGTGCGCGACTTCCAGGAGCGGATCGCCCGCGCGGACGCCGTCCTGATCGCGACCCCCGAGTACAACGGCTCGATCCCAGGCCAGTTGAAGAACGCACTCGACTGGGCCTCCACCCCGTTCCCGGACAATGTCCTCAAGGGCAAGCCGGTGGCCGTGATCGGCGCCAGCACAGGCGCATACGGCGGCATGTGGGCGCAGGCCGAGTTGAAGAAGGTGCTGGGAGTGACCGGCGCCCGCGTCGTCAGCGCGGACATGGCCGTGGCAAAAGCACAAGAGCAGTTCGACGAGGACGGCAAGCTGGCGGACGGCCAGGCCGAGCGACTGGCGAAGGTGCTGGACGAGCTGACCCAGGAGTCCGCGGCGATCGCAGCCTAGGGAGCCCGCCGGGCCGGGTAGAATCGCGGCATGGAGACAGTCGCATTCACCCGCATGGCGGACGGCACCGCCGAGGACTACGCCCTCCTTGACCGCTACGAGGAGGGCTACGTCGCCAGCCTGCCGGATCGGCTGCTCGACGCACTGGACAAGCTCAAGAGCTCGCTGGTCGGCTACCAGGTCAGCCGTTACGAGCACTCGCTGCAGTCAGCCACCCGCGCGCTGCGCGACGGCCGCGACGAGGAGTACGTGGTGGCCGCCTTGCTGCACGACGTCGGCGACGAGCTGGCGCCGTACACCCACGGCGAGATGACGGCAGCCATCCTCAAGCCGTACGTGCGCCCCGAGGTGTGCTGGGTGGTCAAGCACCACGGCCTGTTCCAGATGTACTACTACGCTCACCACTCGGGCGGCGACCGAAACGCCCGCGACCGCTACCGCGACCACGAGTGGTACGACGCCTGCGCCGAGTTCTGCGAGAAGTACGATCAGAACTGCTTCGATCCCGACTACGACTCGCTGCCGGTGAGCGAGTTCGAGCCGATGGTGCGGCGGGTGTTCAGCGAGGTGCGGTACCTCGACGGCGCTTAGATCGAAGCGCACGCGACCGGGGTCTGACCCCGCAGGGGTCTGACCCCTCTCCGAGCCGCAGCCAGGTCACACCCAAATCACCGTGCCTGGCAACGGCCGTAAGGCCGGTGCCTGGCACGATCGAGCAAGCAGCGAACGCCGGCCTGCGCCCCGGCGACACGTAGGTGTGCAGGCAATCGTCTGTCGCTGCCCGATGGTGCCAGGCACCGCGGTCCGCGTTGCCTGGCGCCGGGTATTCGACGACCGCCCCAAAGGCTGGAGGCAGATTCCCTCAACATATCGATGACGGATCAATGATATACTGTTGAGTATGAACACATCACTCACAACAGTGCTCGATCTCGTCCGTGCTCGTACCGTGGTCGCCCGTCAGGTCGACCACTCACTGGGCTCGTTCCACGGGCTCGGGCTGAACGACCTGCACCTCCTGCTCGAACTTCGCAGCGCCCCGGACGGGCGGTTGCGGCGGGTCGAGCTGGCCGATCGGCTCGGCATCACGACGTCGGGCGTCGCCCGGCAGCTGCAGCCGCTCGAGAAGCGGGGCCTGGTCGACCGCGAACCGAGCCCGGGCGATGCCCGCCTGGCTCTGGTCGTCCTGACCGACGCCGGCATCCGCGTCGCGGACGAGGCTCTGCCGACGGCGGAGTACGCCGCCCAGCGCGCCCTCGAAGCGCTCTGGACGACCGATCAGTCGGCTCAGCTGGCTGAGCTGCTCGAGAACGCGAGCAGCGGGTCGCGGCCGGCGGTTCGTAGCTGACCGACGCGCTGGCGCCGAGTTCTACCTCGGCGCCAGCGCAACCACCTCGCGACGGACAGCCGGCTCCTCGGTCGGCTCGTCAAGCTCCTCGGCGTACCTGCGGCCGTCCCAGACGGCGGCCGCGATCGTCCCCGGCGACCAGGCATCGCCGACCGCCTTCGCCTGTGGTCCGCCATCGCGCTCGAGCAGGTCGGCGACGATCGCGTCATCCGGAAGCCGGGCGGTCACCAGCAGCAGCGAGTCGCACTCCAACGTGCGCTCGCGGTCGGTGTAGCCACACGCGATCTTCACCCCCTCCGCCTCGGCCGACACCAGCCCGTGAGACGCCTCGATCGCGACATCCATCTCCATCAGCCGTCGCTGAATCCGCTCCTGCTCCATCGTGTAGTGCGTCCACTGGGAGACGCCGGGCGCCGGCGTCACCAGCGTCACCTTGAAGCCGGCGCCGGCAAGCTGCTCGGCCAGCGCGCCGCCCATCGAATAGTGGTCGTCGTCGAACAGCACCACCCGCGGGCCGCGCGGAACGACTCCGTCCATCACGTCGTCTGGGGTCAGCAGCTGCATGCCTGGGTCGAGCGGGATCGGATGCGTGTGCAGGCGGCCGACCCCGTCGGCCCGCCAGTGCGCGCCCGTCGCGACGGCGACGTGGTCGAACTCGTACTCCACGATCTCGTCGGCGTCCAGGCGGCTGTTGAACGCCAGCTCGACGTTCGGGAGCCGCTCGAGCTGGCTCTTGCGATAGTCGAGCACGCGGATCCAGGCGGCCAGACCGGGCAGCCGTGCCTCACGCGCGACCCGGCCGCCGAGCGAGTCCGTGGCCTCCGCCAGCAGCACCTCGTAGCCGCGGCGGCCGAGCATCATCGCCGCCTCCAGCCCGGCCGGGCCGGCGCCGACCACCAACACCCGACCGTCGCTCGCCTTCGGCCTGATCCGCTCCGGATGCCAGCCCCGTCGCCACTCCTCCCCCATGCTCGGGTTCTGGGTGCAGCGGATGGGGGCGATGGCCAGATCGCCCGTGACGCAGACGTTGCAGCCGATGCACTCCCGGATGTCCTCGAACCGCCCTTCCTCGACCTTCTTGGGAAGGAACGGATCGGCGATCGAGGGCCGCGCGGCGCCGATCATGTCCAGCACCCCGTCTCGGATCATCCGCACCATCGTGTCCGGCGAGGTGAAGCGACCGACCCCGACCACGGGCTTGCTGGTCAGCTGCTTGAGGCCTCGCACGTACGGCTCCTGGCCGGCCTCCTCCTGGAACCGGGAGGTGACCGAATCGTCCGGCCACGAGCCGAGCATGAAATCCCAGATGTCGGGCAGCTCGCCCAGCATGCCCAGCACCTCGGTGATCTCGGCCCGCTCCAGCCCGCGATCGCCGATCATCTCGTCGACCGCGATCCGGCAGGCGACGCCCGCCCGTCCGTCCACCGCCTCCAGCGTGTCCTCGAGAATCTCTCGCAGCAGCCGAGCGCGGTTCTCGATGCTGCCGCCGTACTCGTCGGTGCGGTCGTTGTAGCGCCGCGAGAGAAAGTGCTGGATCGTGGTCAGGTCGTGGCCGGCATAGACGTACACGATGTCGTAGCCCGCCTGAAGCGAGAGCAGCGTGGCCTGGCGGTGCCAGCGGCGCAGGTCGGCGATGTCGCTCTTGGCCATTCGGCGTGACTGCACGGGATCCCAGCGGGTGACCGGCAGGTGCGACGGCCCCATCGGCGAGAGCCTGGAGTCACGGTTGGGAGCCATCATGCCGTTGTGGCACAGCTCGATACCGGCCAGCGAACCGTGCTCGTGCACCTTGTCCACCAGCAGCGCGTGGGCCGGAAGGTCCGCCTCGTCCCACAACCGGCCCTCGATGTAGGGCGCCACCTCGGAGTTGCGGTGGATCTCGACTTCCTCGGTGCAGACCACCGCCCAACCGCCCTCCGCCTTGATGCCACGCATCTCGGCGTGGGCGCTGGGATCGCGATGGCCCATGCCGTTGCAGTGCGGCACCTGGAAGAAGCGGTTTCGCGCCGTCACCGGGCCGATCTTGACCGGCTCGAACAGCACGTCGAATCGTGGCTCACGCATGATGTCCCCCACCTCGGGTGTGAAATTGCTGGCGAAAGCCAATCACGTTCGCGCTGGCGGCGGCGGGGTGAACCGCCGCCGCCGACCGCTCACTTCTGCAGGTTGAACCAGGTGCCGCCGGGCCCGTCGTAGCTGAAGCCTTCGCCCCACACGGCGATCGTCTTGCCGGAGCTGGTGACGGCGACCTCGCCGTAATCGCCGTAGATCTCGTCGAAGCCGTCAGCGTTCACGTAGCCGGCCGCGCCCGCGGGGGCATCGTCGATCTTGACCGGCGTCGACCACGTGAGGCCGCCGTTGGTCGAGCTGCGATACCAGACGTTCCACGCATCCGGGTTGTCGCCGCCGGAGGTCTGCATGTACCAGACCCGTGTGTCGCCGCTTCCTGACGAGGCCAGCCGCGGCCCCGTGGCGTTCTCACCCGCGACCGAGAGCGCGATCGGCGCGCTCCAGGTGCGACCCTCGTCGGCCGACCGCGAGACCTGCACCCGCTGCGGACCGCCGCCAACCGCCGGCCCCTCGAACGCGAACGTCAGGTTGCCGGCCCCATCCGAGACGACCGACGCCTGGCCGGTGTAGAAGTCGGGGCCGCAGCCCGCAGCCACGCACGGCTCGCCCACCGGCACCTTCGCGACGATCACGTTGCGCCAGGTGGCGCCGCGGTTGCGCGAGATGATCGCATGATGCCAGACCTGCCCGCTGATCGAGGTCTTGCCGGAGTAGGTGAGGCTGCTCTCGGCGAAGATGACCGTGCCGTCCGCCAGCACGCGGGCGTCATAGGCGTAGTAGTAGCGTTTGCTGGTCGTGAGCTTCTGCTGCGTCCAGGTGGCGCCGAAGTCATGCGATTGGCCGACGTACAGGTCACCGCCCTGAGGGCCGTTCCACGAGACGTAGATGTTCCTGCCGGTCGGGTCCATCGTCACCTCGGGCTTGTCTGTCCAGGCGACGTTGCCGTAGACGTGCACCGGTGCCGTCCATGTCGCACCGTGGTCGGTGGACTTGATGAACGCGGCCGAGAAGGCGCCCTTGCGATCTGCGTTGAGGAAGACGGAGTAGACGGCGCCGGTGTTCGGCACCACCTCGATGGTGGGGTCGTACTGCGCCTTTGCGCCGCGACAGACGCACATCGGTGCCTGCGCACCCCAGGTGCTGCCGCCGTCCTTCGACGTGGTGAGCGCCAGGTACGGCGTCGGGCAGTGGCTGGAGCAGGTCTTGGGCTGGCCGTAGCGGGTGGTCAGCATGTAGACGTACGGCGCCCTGGGATCGGCGGCAACGGCCGGCTCCCAGTCGTCGGTGGCCGCATTCAGCAGCCGTGAGCCAACCCACCCGGGAGCCGGGGTGTCGGTGGCGACCGCCTTGGCACCGAACTTGCCCGCCGCCTTCGCCTCGGCCAGCGCGTCCAGCCGTGAGGCGGTGAGGTCACCCTCCTCTTGGCTCTCGTCGTTGCCCGCTCGCGCTGCGGCATCGGAGCCGCGGTCGCGGGGGGCGGACGCCGGGCTTCCCGCGTCGGCCCTGATGACCGCCAGGAGCACGGCGCCGGCGACGATGGCGAGCAGACCTACGACAACCGATCGTGACCGACGCATGAGACCCCTCCCAGAGCGTAGAAGCGTGACCGCTCCACAATGCTACGGCTGGGCGGTCGAGCGGTCAATCTACTCAGCGATTCGCTCCGCGCGGGTGTAGATGTTGAAGCGCTCGTCGCGCAGGAAGCCGACCAGCGTCAGGCCGAACCGGCGGGCGGCGTCGACCGCCAAGCTGGAGGGAGCGGAAACGGCGCAGACGATCGGGACGCCGGCCGTCGCGGCCTTCTGGATGATCTCGAAGCTGGCCCGCCCCGACACCATCAGGATCGAGTCCGAGAGCGGCAGCCTCCCCTCCAGCAGCTGCGCGCCCACCAGCTTGTCGACGGCGTTGTGGCGGCCGACATCCTCGCGGGTCATGACCAGCGCGCCGTCGGCGTCGAACAGTCCAGCCGCATGCAGACCTCCGGTTCGGTCGAACACCGTCTGCGCCTGGCGGAGCGCGTCGGGCAGCGACGTCACCACCGCCGGCGCGATCGCGGGACCGTCCCCGATCGGGGCGCACTGGACGTCGATCGCGTCCAGCGAAGCCTTGCCGCACACACCGCAGCTGGACGTCGCATAGAACGACCTTGGCTCGAACTCCAGCGGTCGCCCGACCGTGACGCTGACCACGTTGTAGTGCTGTTCCTCACGCGGCACGGCGCAGTAGCGGACGGTGCGCACGTCGTCGCGGTCGGCGATCAGCCCTTCGGTGAGCAGGAAGCCGACGGCCAGCTCGAAGTCGTGCCCGGGCGTGCGCATCGTGACGGCCACGCTTCGCTGCTCTGCGCCGGGCTCCTCGATCCGGATCTCCATCGGCTCCTCGGTCGCCAGACGATCGCTTCGCCGCGCCCGCCGCTGGCCCTCGACGGTGACCACCTGCGCGCGGGTCGTGCTGGCCGGGCGCGGAATCGCCAGGCTCTCGGCGGCGTCACCGCTCATCGGTGTCTCCAAGCTCCGCCGCAAGCGAGTTGATGCGGGCCACCCGCTCCGCGGCATCCGACTCGCCTGCCAGCATCTGCCCGGCGAGATAGCAGGTCAGCGGCGCCGCCCGCCGGTCGCCGCAGGCGTCGGCCACCGCCTTTGCCAGCGCGAGCAACGCATCCGCCTCACCCGCCTCCAGCTCGTGCGCCCCCGAGATCACCGATGCCCGGCTGGTGATTGCCTCGTACGGCTCGGCGGCCATCAGCCCGCCCCGTCTGCCTCGCGGCTCTGAACGTACTGATACCCGAACCGCCCCTTCACACAGAGGTTGCCCCGGGTGACGCTGTGATCGAGCGGCGAGGTGACCTTGACGATCTCGTTGTCCTGGACGTGCAGCTCGAGGCTGCAGCCGACGCCGCAGTACGAGCAGATCGTCTCGGTGACGGTCTGAGCCGGCTCATCCCAGTTGCCCTCCCGGCGAAGATCGTGCTCGCTCTTGAACATCAGCGCCCCGGTCGGGCAGACCGCGATGCAGTTGCCACAGTAGACGCAGGCGGAGTCGGGCAGCGGTGTCGCGAACTCGGTGGCGATGCGGGCATCGAAGCCGCGCCCGGCGACTGCGATCGCGAACGTGTTCTGCCAGTCGCTGCCGCAGCCCTCCACGCACTTGTAGCAGAGGATGCACTTGGAGTAGTCGCGGACGTAGTTGTCGTTGTCCACCTTGACGGGCTGGGCGACCGTGGCGGCCGTCTGCCCGTCGCCGGCGTGATGATGTCCGGCCTGGGCGTGGTCACGCTCGCCGGCCGGGGCGGGCGGCGCGGGCGGGCCGTAGCGCTCCGGGCGGGCGCCGTACTCCCCGATCCAACGATCGACGGTGGGAGTCGTCGAGAGATCGACGCTCGACGCCAGGAACTCGAGCACCATCTTGCGGCTGTGCTCCACGCGGTCGGATCGCGTCCGCACCACCATCCCGTCCTCGGCCTTGCGCGCGCACGAGGGCACCAGCACGCGCGAGCCCTCCACCTCCACCATGCACACGCGGCAGGCGTTGACCGGCGTCAGCGTCTCGCCGTAGCAGAGCGTGGGGATCTCGGTGCCACGGGCCTGGCAGGCCTCGAGCAGCGTCGTGCCCTCCCGCACGCGCACCGGCTCGCCGTCGATCTCGAGCTCGACGGTGCGGCTGATGGTCACCGGGACGGCGCTCATGCGGCTCCTTCCGTAGCAAACACGTGCATCTCTCGAATCGCGGACTCGATTGCGTTGGCGGCAGTCTGCCCCAGGCCGCAGATCGATGCGTCGCGCATGGCCTGGGCGATCTCTCCGATCAGCGCCAGCTCCTGCTCGACGCCTCCCCGCGGGCGCTGGGATGCGAGACGAAGCAGCGCCTCCTGCTGGCGGACGGTGCCGACGCGGCAGGGCACGCACTGGCCGCAGGACTCGTCGCGGAAGAAGGCGGCGATCCGCAGCAGTACCGCCACCAGGTCGGCGCTCTCGTCGAACGCCATCACGACGCCGGAACCGAGCGTGGCGCCGGCCGCCCTGGTGGCCTCGAACGAGAGCTCCAGGTCGAGCTTGTCCGGCCCCACGAAGCCACCGGCGGCTCCGCCCAGCAGCACCGCCTTGAGCGCCTTGCCTGCCGGGACACCACCCGCCATGTCCAGCACCGAGCGCAGCGTGACGCCGAACGGCACCTCGTACAGCCCGGGCCGGGCAACGCTGCCCGACAGGCAGAGCAGCCGTGTGCCTGTCGACTGCTCGGTGCCGATGCGGGCGAACGCGGCCCCGCCCTCCACCACGATGTCGAGCACGTTGATCAGGCTCTCGACGTTGTTGACCACCGTCGGCTTCGAGAACAGCCCGACGTCGACCGGGAACGGCGGCTTGTTGCGGGGCTCGCCCCGGAAGCCCTCGATCGAGTTGAACAGCGCGGTCTCCTCGCCGCAGATGTAGGCGCCGGCGCCCTTGCGAATCTCGACGTCGAACCGCACCCCGGAGCCCATCACGTCTTCGCCCAAGAGCCCTCGCCGCCGGGCCTCGTCGATCGCGTGCGAGAGACGCTCGAGGGCCAGCGGGTACTCGCCGCGCAGGTAGACGTAGCCGTGATCGCAGCCGGTCGCGTAGCCGGCGATCGTGATCGCCTCGACCAGTGCGAAGGGATCGTTCTCGATCACCACACGGTCCTTGAACGTGCCTGGCTCGGACTCGTCGGCGTTGCAGACCAGGTAGTGCGGCCGCACCGGGTTTCGCGCCACGGCGTCCCACTTGCGGCCGGTCGGGAAGGCGGCGCCGCCACGGCCGAGCAGCTTAGACTCGGTCACCTCGCGGATCACCCCGGCCGGGCCGAGCTCGATCGCGCGACGCAGCGCCGTGTAACCGCCGAGGCTGCGGTAGCTGTCCAGGCTGGTCGGGTCGGCCCGACCGACTCGCCGCAGCAGTCGCAGGCTCTCACGGCCGTCCTCGGCCTGGGGAACAGCCACCGCGGGGAGCGGGGGATCGGCTCCGGACAGGGCATCGACGATTCCCGCGGCAGAGGCCGGCGCGATCGCATGCTCGCTGGGCTGCTCGCCGGCGCGGGTGACGAGCGCAACCGGGGCGTGCTCGCAGAGGCCGAGACAGGGACTCTCGAGCCACACCGGTCCCTGGTTCGAAGACGTGTTGCCTGCAGGGCCGACGCGCTGCTCGAGCTCGGCAACGAGCTCCCGGCCGCCGTTGCACATGCAGGCGATGTCCGTGCAGACGTGTGCCACCACCTCGGGCCTCGGCTCGAGGGCGAACAGCGCGTAGAAGCTGGCGACGCCGTATGCCTCGGCGGGCGGCACCGTCAGCCGCCGGCAGACGTAGCCGAGAGCCTCGGGACTGATCCAGCCGACCCGCGACTGCAGCTCGTGCAGCGCCGGCAGCAGCAGGTCGCGCCGCGAGCGTGCCTCGTGCCCACCGCGTGCCGAGTGGCCGTCGGCGCCACGCTCGCCGCCGACCCAGGCCGAATCGGGCGCGCCCAGCAGGGCGTCCACCGCTTCGCGCTCGGCGGCCGTGGGCTCGCCGCTGGTCAGCCGGAGATCCATCAGATGGCCATCTTTAGCGAGCGACCGCCGCTGCGGACGGCAGCTTCTCGACCCGGATCGCGCTGGCCTTGAACTCGGCCGTGCCCGACTTGGGGTCGGTGGCGTCGATCGTGAGCACGTTCGTCTCGACCTCGTCCGGGAAGTGCAGCGTCATGAACGCCAGACCTGGGCGCAGCGTCGGGTCGACCCGCACCGGCGCGATCACCGAACCGCGGCGGGAGCTGACCTGGACGCGCTCTCCCTCGGCCACGCCCAGCGATGCGCAGTCCTCCGGTGAGAGGTCGAGCGACTCGCCGCGTCGCAGCGGCGAGCTGTAGCCGCCGCTCTGGACGCCGGTGTTGTACGAGTCGAGCCGGCGGCCGGTGGTGAGGCGGATCGGGAACTCGTCGGACAGCTCGTCGACCGGCGGCTCCTGGATGACGATGTTGAACGGCGCCCGCCTTCCCCCCACCGGCTCCTCCCATAGTCGGCCGTGCAGGAACTGCGCGCCGGGATCCTGCTCGTCCGAGCAGGGCCACTGGATGCCGCCCAGCTCGTCCAGCCGCGGGTAGGTCATGCCGCGGTGCATCGGCGAGAGCGAGCGCACCTCGCTCCAGACGTCTTCGGCGCCCGCGTAGTCCCAGTCGTGTCCCATCCTCGCGGCCAGGTCGCGGACGATCTGGATGTCGTCGCGGGCCTCGCCGGGTGGATCGAGCGCCTTGCGCACCCGCTGCACGCGGCGCTCGCTGTTGGTCACGGTGCCCTCCGACTCGCACCAGCTCGCGGAGGCCGGTAGCACCACGTCGGCCAGCTCCGCGGTGCGTGTGAGGAAGATGTCCTGGACGACGATGTGGTCGAGTCCCTGCAGCAGCTTCATCGTGTGCTTGGCGTCGGCCTCGGACTGGGCCGGGTTCTCGCCGACGACGTACAGCGTGCGCAGCTCGCCGCGCTCCATCGCCTCGAACATCTCGGTCAGATGCCAGCCCGACTTGGGCTGGATGGTGACGCCCCAGGCCTGCTCGAAGCGGGCCCGCGCCTCGTGGTTGGTTTCCAGATCCTGGAAGCCCGTGAGGTGCTTGGGGATGGCCCCCATGTCGCCGCCGCCCTGGACGTTGTTCTGGCCGCGGAGCGGGTTCAGCCCCGACCCGTAGCGGCCGACGTGGCCGGTCAGCAGGGCCAGGTTGATCAGCGCGAACACGTTGTCGACGGCGTTGTGATGCTCGGTGATGCCCAGCGTCCAGCAGATCATGGCGCGGTCGGCGCGTGCGTAGGAATGGGCCGCCTCGCGGATCGCCTCGGCCGGCACGCCGGTCTCGCGCTCGCCCCGCTCCAGCGTCCACTCCTCGACGCTGGCGGCGTATGCCTCGTAGCCCTCGGTGGCGCGATCGATGAACTCACGGTTGTGCAGGCCGGCATGGATGATCTCGCGGGCGATCGTGTTCGAGAGCGCGATGTCCGTTCCGACATCGATCCCGAACCACGTGTCGGCCCACTGGGCGGAGCCGGTGCGGCGCGGATCGACCACGTACAGGCGCGCTCCGTTGTTCACGGCTTTGAGAACGTGATGGAAGAAGATGGGATGGGTTTCACGGGCGTTCGACCCCCACAGGAAGATCAGATCGGTGTCCCGAACCTCCTGGTAGGAGCTGGTGCCGCCCCCGGCCCCGAACACCGTCGCCAGACCGACGACGCTGGGTGCGTGTCAAGTCCGGTTGCAGCTATCGACGTTGTTCGTGCCGATGACGGCGCGAGCGAACTTCTGCGTCATGAAGTTCACCTCGTTGGTCGCCTTCGAGCAGCTGAACAGGCCGAACGCGTTCGGGCCGGCGGCCGCCACCGCGGACCGGAATCCCTCGGTGGCGCGATCCAGCGCCTCGTCCCAGGTTGCCCGCCGAAGCGCGCCGTTCTCACGCACCAGCGGCGTCGTCAGCCGTGTCAGTGGCTTTCGCATATCCATCACCCCCCTCCGTCAGATCGCAGGGATACGCCCGCCCGGCACATTCCCCGGACGCCGGTATCATCGCTGATGGCGGGGTGCGCGTAAAGTGAACTTGCGACCACACTGGCCGCCGCGAAACTGGCGGCGAGCTACTTCTTTGCGTCTACCGCGCGGCGGAGCTGCTCCTTGTTCATCTTTGAGCGGCCCTCGATGCCCATCTGGCGAGCCTCGTTGTACAGCTGGTCGCGGGTGCGGCCACGGGCGCCGCCGGCCGAGCGAAGCCCGCCACGACGCGACGAGGAGATGTCATCGACTGAGCTCCGCGATGCCGTCTTCGTTTGGCCCTTGCGCGCGCGCTCCTTGTTGATCGTTCGCGCGGCGATCTCCTCTGCGAGGTCGGTGGACGCGCCACGTTCCCGCTCGGAGTCGACGATGTGCTTGTACTTGCGCTCCTGAGTGTTGGTCCATCCACGCGGCATGAGACGCCTCCTCTCACGAAAGACATTCGGTGACTGTGCCGTCGGTGCCGTACCCGCGCCGAGTCGCGGTGAAACCGCCAGGGCACAGCGGGAACGCCTATCGGTGCCGCGGGTCGGCCTTGTTGGCCTTGGCCTCGATCGCCTCAACCTTGGCCGAGCGCCGCGATCGCACGGCGACCCACCGTATCCGCCCCTGCTGCCGCGCGACGTCGCGCAGGATGAGCAGCTTCAGAGCCATCGGGGCTCTCTGCCCACATCAACCAGCCGGCAAACATCGATCCGCACATCAGGCGCTGGTCTGGGGGTCGTCGGAGTGAACGATCGTCACCGGGCAGTGGGCGTGCGAAGCACACTGATGGCTGACCGATCCCAGCAGGAGGCCGGTGAAGCCGCCGTGGCCGCGGGATCCCACCACCAGCATGGTCGCATCGGCGGATTCCTCGACCAGCACGTGCGCCGCACCGCCCTCGCGTAGAACCAGCTCAACCTCCGCCTTCGCTCCTGCACCGACCACCTCGTCGACCTGTCGCCGAGCGGCTTCCTGAGCGGAATCCGAATAGATCTCGGGCTCGACCGTGGCGGCGTAGGCGGATCCGGCGTACAGCGCGACCGGGACCTGCCAGGCGCAGACGGCGCGAACCGACTGTCCACGCAGCGCGGCCTCCTCGATGGCGAAGCGCAGCGCCGGCTTCGAACACTCCGAACCGTCGACACCCACGACAATGTGGCTCATAATCGTCCTCCTTTGGATCCAAACTATTTGTTTTGGGATCCCGCTGTGCTACGGTGCGCCGAGGTCATCAACGGAGGTTCCACAAGTGACGCCAAACTCCACGTCTGCCACCGACATCCGCTCGCACAACGATACCGCGAGCTCTTTCGACGACGCGGGCGACGTGCTCGACCGCACCTGCAGCCTCTGTGGGCGTGGCCAGACCGAGTTGCAGCAGGCCGGGCACTCGCTGCGGTTCCTCTGCCCCGACGAGGTCTGCACCGAGTGCATCGACGACGACGTGGCGGCCGCCTGACAGATACCTGACAGGCGTCCGCCGTAGCGGATAAGCTCGCGTCGGCTGTAGCCGATGGGAGGCGTGCCGTTCTCGATCAGTGTGTGATCCGGTGAACGACGAATCACGTGAGAGCGTCGACGCCCTTCGGCTGGAGATCGCCCGTCTGACGGGGCGGATCTACGCACTCGAGCAGATGGTCGAGCGGCTCGCCGGGCGGCCGATCGACGACCCGTTCGCGGCGCCTCCCGCCACGTCTGTCCCCGTCGCGCCGGTCGAGCCGGTCGCCCCCGTGTGGCGACCGCCCACCGTGCCGCTTCAGACGGCGAAGCCGGTTCCAGCGGCAAGCCCTTCCCCCATTCGGCCGCTGCCCGCGGCGTACAAACCCAAGCGACCGCCGACCGACTGGGCGAAGGTGATGGAGCAACTGTTCGCCGCCCGCACGCTGGCCTGGGCGGGTGGGGTGGCCACCGCACTCGGCGTCGTGCTGCTGTTCGTGATGGCATCCAACCGCGGATGGGTGACGGCCCCGATGCGGGTGGGGCTGGGCGTGCTCGTCTCGCTGGTCATGCTCGGTGTCTCGATCGAGCTCGACCGGCGCACGTGGCGCGCAGACGCGATCCTGGCCGCGGCCGGGGTCGGCATCGCCGGGCTGTACGCCTCGTTGTGGGCATCTGCCTCGTTGTATGACTTCGTCTCCGCAGTGCCGGCCTCGGCGTTTGCGGGACTGATCGCTGCGCTCGCGGTCGCCGTGGCAATCCGGCTCAAACAGGAGCCCCTCGCGATCTTCGGCATCGCGGCGGCGATGCTGGCGCCGGTGCTGGTGAGCCAGGACGTAACCTCCTACGGAGTGCTGTACGCGTCGCTGATGCTGGCGGCGACGATGCCGCTGTACGTGCTCTTCGCCTGGCGATGGCTGATCACAGCCGCGTGGCTGGTCGGCTTCGGCGAGGCGGTCGCGCTGTTGATCGCCTCCAGCGACGACACCGGCTTCGGCAGCGCGGTGGTCGCGATCGCGACCGTGACGATCCTGTTCGTCTGCCTGATGTTCCTGGTCGAATTGATGCCCGAAGAGCGGGTCCGGATCAGCCCGCTGGGATGGGCGGCGGCATCCAGCGCGTTCACGCTCTCGCTGGGCGGAGTCTTCCTGTACGCCGACTCGCGCCATGCCGACGGGCACTCGCTGGCCGGCATCGCGCTGCTCGGCGTGATGATGGCGTGGGCTCTGTGCGCCGCGGTGCCGTCGATCGTGCGGCGACCGCACGCCGACCTGACCGATGTCCTGGCTGCGTTCAGCCTCACGCTGCTTGCCGCCGCCACCGGGTTGCTGCTGGGAGGCGCCGCGCTGGTGTCCACCTGGGCCGCCCAGTCCGCGATGCTGGTGCTCGCCGCGGAGCGGATCGCCCGCCGCAGCCGGGTGCGCCAGCTGCGGATCACGGTCGCGGCCGGCGTGTACCTGGTCCTGGCCACCGCCGGCTGCCTCCACGTCGTGGCGCCGACGGATGCACACCTGAGCGATCTCGGCGAAGGCTCCACTCAAGGTTCGATCGCGCTGATCTCGATCGCCCTGGCCGGTGTCGGCTACTGCTTCGGCACCCGCTGGGTCGGCCACCGTGTGCAGGTGCTGACGTGGGCGCTGCCGGCGGTGGCACTCGGCTATCTGCCGATGTGGGCGCTGCCAGCGGAGTGGTCGGTGGTGGCGTTGTCCGCTCTGGCGGCAGCGCTGTTCTACTTCCGTCGTTCACCGCTGATGGTGTCATGGATGCATGACGACGCCGCCGTCGTGATCGGCTGGGGTTGGTGGCTGACAGGTGCGGTGGTCACGCTCAGCGCGGCCGCCCCGCTCGACGAGCTGACCAAGCCGCCGGACTGGGTCGGCGTGGGCGCGCGGCATGGGCTGGTCGGCCTGGCGGCACTGACCGCCGCGGCGGGTGTGGGAGCGTGGTCGATTCGCCGGCCCGCGCGAGAGGGAGTCGAGCATGCGCTGATCGTGCCGGTGGCGACGTTCGCCTACCTGATCGCCGAAGCGCTTCACCCGCCGTACGTCATGTGGGCGTGGATTGGCTCCTCGGCGCTCCTGGCCGCGGCCGTTCACGTGCCGGAGGTGCGGCGCCGGGTCGGCAGGGAGGCGCTGATCGTCTCCAGCAGCGCGATGCTGGTCATCGGCGTGGTTGCCGCCTGGGCGCACGACTCGTCGCTGCGCGCGATCACCAATCACGGCACGACGACCGGTTGGCCGAGCATCGCGCTCGCCGTCGGTGCCGCGCTGATCCTCGCCTCGGCGCTGCCCACGCCACGGTACCGCTCGTACGCGCTTTGGCTGCCCTACCTGCTCGCGGCTCAGCTTTCGACGATGCTGCTGCCGGGCCAGTACGCGCTGGTCGCGCTGTCCGGGTTGGCGATGCTGGCAGCCGCCGTCACGCTGACGTGGCCGCGCCCGGTCAGGCCATGGCTGGAGCGGCCGGTGATCGCGGAGATGGCCGTGATCGGCAGCGTCGCCGCCTCGGTGTTCGTGCTGTTCGCCTACGAGACGCCGAGGATGCTGTTCGTCTCATCACACACGCCCGCCTCCGGGCTGGCCGCAGCCCTGGCCGCCACCTGCGCGCTGTTCCTGGCTGCGGCGGCCGCACATGTCCGCAACGCCGAAGCACGGTGGTCGATCAGCCGCTTCCGCATCGACACCTGCCTCGTCTATCTTGGGGCCGCAATGGCGCTGTGGACGCTGGCGGCCGCCATCCTCGGCGCGGAACAGATGATCGCCCGGGCGAGCCTCCCGTCGTCGGTTCACGATCACTTCCAGCAGGGCCACGTGGCCGTCTCGATCAGTTGGGTGCTGGTCGGCCTGGTGCTCGTGATCGTGTCGCTTCGCGGCGATCGTCGCGGCGTTCGCATCGTGGGCATCGCGCTGCTGTTCGTCGCGCTCGGAAAGCTGTTTCTCTACGACCTCGCGTTCCTGACCGCGATGGCCCGCGCCGTGTCGTTCATCGTCACCGGCTCAGTGCTGCTGGTTGCAGCGCTGCTGCTGCAGCGTTTCGCCCCGCAGGTGAAGGCGGCGTTGGCCGACGATCAGCCCAACCCGGTGGCCTGACGCCGGCACGTCAGGCCGGTGGTCGGTCGCCGATCCAGTAGCGGGGCCGGCCCGAGGCCCGCCGCGCGATCGCCAGGGTTGGCAAGCTTGCAGCGGTCGAGTGACAGGCAGCCGCATCCGATGCATTCCGTGAGACCGACCCTGAGCCGCTCCAGCTCGTGGATCCGCTGATCGATCCTCGCCGTCCAGGTGCTCGAGAGGCGCGACCCAGTCTCGGCGAGTGGGAGCGCCGTGGGGTGGCAGCTTGGCCGACTCGGCGCCGATCTCGTCCAGCGTCGAGCCCCACTCGTTGGGCGAAGACGATGAAGGCGATCCGCCTGAGCACGGGGCGAGCGAAGCGCCGGTGGCCGGATCCGGTTCGCTGGAGCTGCGATCAGGCCACGCTGCTCGTAGAAGCGCAGCGCGGAGGCGGCGACGCCGCTTCGGCGCGACACCTCGCTGATCGTCAGCAGTGTGGACATGCCGGAAGTGAACCACGCTCGCGATTTGACTTCAAGTTCACTTGAGCTTGTAGCATGATCGCCACACGCTCTCGAGGCCAGGAGTCGACATGACGCAGTCACCGCCAGCAAGCCGGCGGATCGCCCAGGAGGTCACCTCCTGGCCAGGCGTCGAGGCCGGCCCCGGCCGCCGCGGCGAGTTCGCATTCAAGGTCGAGCGCCGCGAGATCGGCCACCTGCACGGCGACCACGCCGCCCACTTCTCCTTCCCCAAGGCGGTCTGGAGCGACCTGATGGCGCAAGGCAGGATCGAGCCGCATCCGGTCTTCCCGGACAAACAGGGGCCGGCGGCACGACGGATCCACCAACGACGCCGATGTCCGCGACGTGATCGAGCTGATGCGGCTGGAACTACGATCGAATCGTGGCCGGGCGCGGCTCGCCGGTCGCCGGGTGGATGACGGGAAGGGACGAACTGATGCACACGATTCCCTCATATCGTGGTCGGCGATGCAGCGCGCGCGGCCGACTGGTACAGCGCCGTCCTCGGAGCCGAGGACGGGGCCGTCTTGAGGTCTACGGCGGCGAGCTGATGCAGGTGGAGCTGTCGTTCGGCGACTCGCCGGTGATGCTGGCCGACGAGTTCCCTGACATGGGCGTGCTCTTCCCGCTCAGCGTCGGCGGCACCGCAACCGTGCTGCATCTCACGGTCGATGACGTGGACGACATGTGGAGCCGGGCCGTCGCGGCTGGCGCGGAGATCCGCCAGCGGCTGGGCGACGTCTTCTGGGGCGAGCGCTACGGGCAGATCACCGACCCCTTCGGCCACCGCTGGGGACTCGCCCAGCATCTGCGGGACGTGCCGCGCGAGGAGTGGAGCGGGCGGTGGCCAAGGCGTTCAGCGGATAGGCGCGAGCGACCAACCCTGCTGAACGCGTGGAGCCTTCAGCCCGCTGTGGATTCATGCGGAACGATCACAACGGGACAGCGAGCATGTTGGGCGCACTGCTGACTGACGGAGCCGAGCATCAACCTCGGAAGCCGCCAAGTCCACGAGAGCCGACCACCAGCATCTCCGCATCTTTCGACTGTTGGATCAAGGCGTCGGCCGGGAGCTGGTCGCCACGACCAGCGCTGATCACCTCCGGGTGCTCCTGGAGCGCGTTCGCAGCCTGGCGCTCCGCCGCCGCGCATGCCGACGCCTCCAATTCCGATTCGATCTCCGGCGAGACAACGAATCCGTGGGTATAGATCGACGTCGGCACGTCCGGGCGGGCTCGATTCGAAACCTCGTTTCTTCAGCGGGCCTCACCCGCTGCTAACCTGAGAGCCTTCTCGGAGCCCTCCGACCCATCTATTCCGACGACGATCATGCGTGACAGATTGGTGCATTTTCGCCCATCCCGCGCCCGTTGACAGCCACACGCGGGGTGCGGAAAAACCGCAAGATGATTCCATGCGACAGGCGCTGGGTAGTTTTGCGCATCCGATTGGTGGTCGCCACCGACGACCGCGGCGGGCAGTTGGACGAGGCTGGAACCTCCACCGGATGGGAGGAACCATGAAGCGCGCACTTGTCGTGTACGAATCCATGTACGGCAACACCCAACAGGTCGGCCAGGCCATCGGCGACGGGCTGGCCGAAGTGATGGCCGTTGACGTCGTCGAAGTCGGCGCAGCGCCGACCACGCTTACGCCGACGTCGGGGTGATGGTCGTCGGTGGGCCGGCCCACGCATTTGGCATGAGCCGTCCCGGAACGCGAGCAGCTGCCGCCAAGGACGCGGAGTCGCCGCTGGTCTCGCCCGGCATCGGGGTCGCAATCGCTCGAGAAGGTGGAGCCGGCAGCGGAATTGACGTTTGCCGCCGCATACGACACGCACGCCGATCACCCAAGGCTTCTGCGCCACATGGGTTCGGCCGCTGCGGCGATCGCCAAGCACCTCGACAAGCTCGGATTCCAGATGGTTGATCACCCGGAGCACTTCTGGGTCTCAGGCGCGCTGGGCCCGCTTGCCGAGGGCGAGCTCGATCGTGCCCGCGAGTTCGGACGATCGCTCGCCGAGGTAGCCGGGGTCCACCGACGCCGTCCGCGGTCAGGCGAGCTCGTCGATCCGCTCGCCGTAGGAGCGTGACTCCTCGGCCGTGAACGCCGCGATCGCGGGGAGCGGCTCTGCCAGGATTTTTGACGTGGTGTGCTCGATGCCTTCGAGAGCGCCCGTGCCGCGCGCCTCGAAACCAAGCGTCCACCAGGCATCGCCCGGCCTCCACCTCTGTGAGCTCGACGGAGCACACAGATGCAGCGTCCCGGGTGCATCTGCCATCGGGAAGGATGCGATCTGGCGGCGCTTGTGGATCCGCCGCCGCGCCGAACTCTCCGGAGGTCGCGACAGGCCGGCGATCTGAGGGAGAGGGAACGAGAACTTGAACCACGATTGATGCTGCCGGCCCCGCCGGCGACGTCGATCGCGCCGACCTCCCCGTGGTGCTGCTTCACGTCAAAGCTCGATCCGCCGCGGATCTTCACGGACAGGCCGGGCATGCGGGGTCCACCAGATAGTCGTCCTCGCGGCCTGAGCATGTGCGGGAACTGCGAGAACCAGGCGGCGACGTCGTCGCCAAACCGGCCCCGGCGAATCCACCGTGCCTCGCACGTCAGCTCCTGAAGCGGGAGCCCCGCCTTGGTGCTTCCAGAGTCGGTCTCGGCTTGAGCCACCGGCAAATTATGCGCCCGCCGGGGACGCCGTGGCCCGGCGGGCTCAGGGCGGCGCAGCCGGGATCGGGCCGCGCGGTCGCGTTCCTCGACAGGGGCACTCTCCATCGGCGGCAACTTTTCATCCGGGTGGCGCTCGTACCAGCGTGCGTAGCGGTCGGCGAGCGGAGCGGCCGTCAGGCCGTGCGCGAGCACCGGACAGCCCGACGGTGAGATAGATGGCGAGGAGCATCACGTGCTCGTGTGGAAGCGCCGACTCCTGGAGCACGATCACGGCGAAGACGATCGAGGCCAGGCCGCGGGGTCCGAACCAGCCCAGGAAGGCGAGCGTCTGTCCTCGTGCACGCGAGCCCCACATCGCGATCGCGACGGGGATCATGCGCACGAGCGTGAGGCTGAGGACGGCGTACAGGACGACGCTCCACGTCGCCTCGGAGAGCGCGGGCCCCAGCAGGACGGCGCCGAACATCACGAAGGTGACGCCGTTCAAGACCTCGCCGACCTCTTCGGTGAGCTGTTCATGCTCGGGGTCGCGCCGCAGCAGCAGGCGCACCACCGCGCCCGCGACGAACGCGGCGATGAAGCCGGAGCCGCCGAGCGCGTCGGCGATGCCGTAGGCGAGGCCGGCGCCGGCGGCGGGGATCACCTTCCGCCAGGGCTCGGCGATCAGGTCGCGCCGGCCCGCCTGGGCGACGATGACGGCGACCGCGACGCCGGCGACGACACCGCCGAGCACGCCGTAGCCGATCTCCTCGACCACGAGCGTCGCGGCGCTGCGCCCGCCGGAGATGTCCGACTCCACGTCCGCCAGCGCGACCGCCGCGAACAACAGGGCACGCAGATGCCGTCGTTGAGACCGCTCTCGACGTTCAGCGCCTGGCGGATGCGCTCGGGGACGCGTGGCTCCGTGACGACGGCCTGGCCGAGCGCAGCGTCGGTCGGTGCCAGGACGATCCCGAGGACCAGCGCCTCCCCGCGGTGAGCTGACCGAAGACGAGCGGCGGCTGCCGCCGTGCCCAGCGCGATGGTCAGCGGCAGGCCGATCCCGAGGAGCCGCAGCGGCACGCCGACCGAGCGCCACGAAGGTGGCCGAGGTCGATGCGGGAGGCGTCCGCGAAGAGCACGAACGCGAGCGTCGCCTCGGCCAGGACCCGGACGGCGGAGCTCGAGCTGGAGACATCGATGCCCCCGAGCACGCTGCGCCCGACGAGCAGCCCGAAGCCGACGAAGAGGATCGCCGGTGTAACCGGTGTCCCTTCGAGCCGCCGCGAGATCGCGGCGACCCCGAGCAGCGCCAACGCGACCAGAGCGAGAGCCCACTCCACGTCAGATTCTCTCGTCCGTCAGTTGGGCCTCGACTGCGCGGTGGACGTTGCCGTGGATGTGGTCGGCACCGATCCGGTCGATCCACGCCGTCGCGCTGAAGAACGGCCAGGACGGGTGGCTTGACTCGGGTGAGGCGCAACGTCGCTCCCTGCGCGTCGACGAGATCGTGGATCTGGGAGAGCTGCTCGGAGCCCTGTGAGTCGATGAACGCGACCCCCCTCCGGTCGAGCACTACACCGCACAGACCTGGCCCTCGTCGGTGAGAGTCGCGGATGCCGATCAGTCAAGCGCCTGGGCGGTTGCGAAGAAGAGCCCGCTGTCGAGACGCACCACCACGATCCCCGGGAACGTCTCGTCATCTGGGTGCTCGTCGAGGTCGCGGAATACCTGTGTCCCGATTCGCGGCGGGGCGGCGGCATCGGCGGTGCTGGGTCGTGACGTAGATCAGCCAGCCGAGGGAGAGAAGGACGCCCACCACGACGCCTCCCATGACCCCAGCCGACAGGACGCCGACGATGGCGGAGATCGCGATCCAGAAGTCGAACTGCGCGACGCGGCGGAGCCGGCGCAGTTCTGGAAGGTCGATCATCCCGAACACCACGGCGTCGATGATCACGGCTCCCAGCACCGCCTTTGGCAGATCCACCGAGCAGCGACGCAAGCGCGATCAGCGTCAGCGAGCGCCAGAGCGCCTGTGATCAACGACGCGACTGGTGTCCTGGGCTCCTGCGGCCTCGTTCAGGGAGCTGGCGGACAGGCTGGTCGAGACCGGCATGCCCTGGAAGATGCCGGCGCCCGTGTTCGCCATGCCCTGCGCCACCGACTCCTGATTCGACATCGATGCGGTAGTGGTGGCGCGTGGCGAAGGCGCGCGCGTCCCCGGCAGTCTGTGAAAATCCGATCAACAGGAGGGCGGCCGCCGCGATGCCGAGGTGGGGTACTGCTCGCGGAACAGATCGACGCTCGGCAGCTGCTCGGCGTGGGCAGTCCTCGCGGCACGTCCCCGCCGAGTCGACCCATGCGCTCCGAGGTCGAACAGGTAGGAGGCGAAAGATCCCACCCGGCCACGAGCACCAAGGCTCCCGGAACCGCGGGCGCAAAGAACCGCAAAAGCCAGAATCACTCCCAGCGCGACGACACCGACGACCAGGGTCGTACCGTGGATATCGCCCAGAGTGCGGAACTTGCATGAGCCGAACTCCCGCCACGCGTTGTCCCCATCGTTCGAGGTCCCTGTGAGCTTCGGCAGCTCACCGATTACCACATCCACCGCCGCCCCAGCCAGGAAGCCCGTGATCGCGGGGTTGGAGAAGAAAAGCCGCGATCCACCCCAGCCAGCAGCACCGCGCAAGCAGGAGGAACAGGACGCCGGCCACGATCGTGATCGCCGCGACCAGCTCCGCGGCCTTTGTCGCCGCCAAGGCCCGTCAACCAGCACCGCGCCGCCGGCGACGGCCGCCGACGACGAGCTAGGGCCCCGTCGAGATCTGCCGCGAGGTACCGAACAGCACGGTAAGTGGGCGCCGCCGCCGCCGCGGCGTACAACCCGTTCTGCAGCGGCACGCCGGCGATGCCGGCATATCCCAGATTCTTCGGCACGATCAGCGCCGTCACCGCGATCCCGGCGGCCACGTCGCCGCGCAGCCACGCCCGGTCGTAGCGGGGCAGCCAGGTCCAGGATCGGAAGCAGGCGGCGAACGCCCCGGCCGTTGTTCTCCGCTTCCCCTCACCACCGCGTCGTCATAAATCGATCCCGGTTTGGTGGCGGCCGGCCCGCGTCGCGTAGGATCCCGCTGCATGATCGCTGACCCGCTCGCCTCCGCCGCCGGCCGACCGATCAACCGGGCGGAACAGGAGGGGCTACGTGGGTTCTGGACCGACACCGGGGGCCGTTTCGAGCGATGCTGGCCTTTCGGGTCGGGTTTGCAGACGAGCCGTTGCCGTTGCGCGGCATCTCACTCTGGTCGAGCATCTCGCGATCACTCCCAAGCGCAGGCTCTATCGTTCAACGGCTGGGCCGGGATTGCCACCACCGGCTTTTGGGCCGAGGGACGCCCGGAGGAGGCTCTGGGATTTTTGTAAGATGTGTGCCGGTTGCTCTCGGCGCCACCGCTCGACCGGCTCGAGTCGGAGCTGCGCATCCTCCGCACCGAGACGAGCGGCCGGGGCACTCTCTGGTGCACGCGCTGATCGCCGCCCGCTGCGGGACGCGAGGCTACGGCGCCGCGGCGGCGGACGAGTTTGCGCTGAACCACGTCGATGAAGACACGGTGAGCGAGGGAGCAGCGCCACTTCGTGGCCGAGAACGCCGTGCTGATCCTTTCCGGCCCGCCGCCGGACGCCCTTCGGCTCGAGCTCGCCACGGTCGACCGGGCGCCGCTTCCCGAGCCGACCCGGATCGCCGGGCTCGAGTTGCCGGCTTCATCCCGCCGGCGCCGGTGCGGTTGCCGCCGGTTCTGGTCGAGCGCGGCCCGGCCACCGGAGTGGCGCTGGCGACGGGGCGCCGAGAGCAACCGGCACACATCCTGGAGGTCTCCAGAGCCTCCTCCGGGCGTCCCTCGGCCCAGAAGCCGGTGGTGGCAATCCCGGCCCAGCCGTTGAACTGATAGAGCCGGCGCTTGGGACTGATCGCCAGATGCTCGACCAGATGTGAGATGCCGCGCAGCGGCAGCGGCTCGTCGGCGAACCCGACCCGAAACGCCAGCATCGCCCGAAACGCGCCCCCGGTGTCGGTCCAGTAGACACGAAGCCCTTCCCGTTCCGCTCGGTTGATCGGTCGTCCGGCGGCGGTGGCGAGCTGGTCAGCGATCATGCAGGGGGATCCTACGCGACGCGGGCCGGCCGCCACCAAACCGGGTATCCATGAGACGATGCGGTGGTGAGGGAAGCGGAGAACAACGGCCGGGGCGTTCGCCGCCTGCTTCCGATCCTGACCTGGCTGCCCCGCTACGACCGGGCGTGGCTGCGCGGCGACGTGGCCGCCGGGATCGCGGTGACGGCGCTGATCGTGCCGAAGAATCTCGGATATGCCGGCATCGCCGGCGTGCCGCTGCAGAACGGGTTGTACGCCGCGGCGGCGGGCGCGATCATCTACGCGCTGTTCGGTACCTCGCGGCAGATCTCGACGGGGCCCAGCTCGTCGTTGGCGGCCGTCGCCGGCGGCGCGGTGCTGTTGACGGGCCTTGGCGGCGACAAGGCCGCGGAGCTGGTTGCGGCGATCACGATCGTGGCCGGCGTCCTGTTCCTCCTGCTCGCGGTGCTGCGGCTGGGGTGGATCGCGCGGTTTCTCTCCAAACCCGTGATCACGGGCTTCCTGGCTGGGGCGGCGGTGGATGTGGTAATCGGTGAGCTGCCGAAGCTCACAGGGACCTCGAACGATGGGGACAACGCGTGGCGGGAGTTCGGCTCATGGGTCCGCGCTCTGGGCGATATCCACGGTACGACCCTGGTCGTCGGTGTCGTCGCGCTGGGAGTGATTCTGCTTTTGCGGTTCTTTGCGCCCGCGGTTCCGGGAGCCTTGGTGCTCGTGGCGGGTGGGGATCTTCGCCTCCTACCTGTTCGACCTCGGAGCGCATGGGGTCGACCTGGTCGGGGACGTGCCGCGAGGACTGCCCACGCCGCAGCTGCCGAGCGTCGATCTGTTCCGCGAGCAGTACCCCACCATCGGCATCGCGGCGGCCGCCCTCCTGTTGATCGGATTTTCACAGACTGCCGGGGACGCGCGCGCCTTTGCGATGCGCCACCACTACCGCATCGATGTCGATCAGGAGTCGGTGGCGCAGGGCATGGCGAACACGGGCGCCGGCATCTTCCAGGGCATGCCGGTCTCGACCAGCCTGTCCGCCAGCTCCCTGAACGAGGCCGCAGGAGCCAGGACACCAGTCGCGTCGTTGATCACAGGCGCTCTGGTGCTGCTGACGCTGATCGTGCTTGCGCCGCTGTTCTCGGATCTGCCAAAGGCGGTGCTGGGAGCCGTGATCATCGACGCCGTGGTGTTCGGGATGATCGACCTTCCAGAACTGCGCCGGCTCTGCCGCGTCGCGCAGTTCGACTTCTGGATCGCGATCTCCGCCATCGTCGGCGTCCTGTCGCTGGGGGTCATGGGAGGCGTCGTGGTGGGCGTCCTTCTCTCCCTCGGCTGGCTGATCTACGTCACGACCACACCGCCGATGCCGCTGCTCGGCCGCGAATCGGGGACACAGGTATTCCGCGACCTCGACGAGCACCCAGATGACGAGACGTTCCCGGGGATCGTGGTGGTGCGTCTCGACAGCGGCCTCTTCTTCGCAACCGCCCAGGCGCTTGACGATCGCATCCGCGACCTCACCGACGAGGGCCAGGTTGGCGGTGTAGTGCTCGACCTGGAGGCGGTCGCGTTCATCGACTCACAGGGCTCCGAGCAGCTCTCCCAGATCCACGATCTCGTCGACGCGCAGGGAGCGACGTTGCGCCTCACCCGAGTCAAGCCACCCGTCCTGGCCGTTCTTCAGCGCGACGGCGTGATCGACCGGATCGGTGCCGACCACATCCACGGCAACGTCCACCGCGCAGTCGAGGCCCAGCTGACGGACGAGAGAATCTGACGTGGAGTGGGCTCTGGCGCTGCTGGCGCTGGCGCTGCTCGGGGTCGCCACGATCTCGCGGCGACTTGACGGATCGCCGGTCACGCCGGCGATGCTGTTTGTCGGCTTCGGTCTGCTGATCGGCCCGAGGGCACTCGACGGCATCGACCTGTCGAGTACCGGATCCGCCGTCCGTGTGCTTGCCGAGGCGACGCTCGCGCTGGTGCTGTTCTCCGACGCCTCGCGGATCGATCTCGGGGAGCTCCGCAGCACCGTCGGCGTGCCGCTGCGGCTCCTGGGCGTGGGGCTGCCGCTGACGATCGTGCTTGGCACGGTCATCGCCGCACTGGTGTTCCACCAGCTGTTGCTCGGGGAGGCGTTGATCCTGGCGATTGTCCTGGCGCCGACCGACGCCGCCCTTGGCCAGGCGGTGGTCATCAACCCGCGCGTTCCGCAGCGAATCCGCCAGGGACTCAACGTCGAGAGCGGGCTGAACGACGGCATCTGCGTGCCGTTGCTGTTCGCCGCCGTCGCCTTTGCGGACACCGAGTCCGAGATCTCCGGAGGCCGCAGCGCCTCCACGCTGCTGCTCGAGGAGATCGGCTACGGAGTGCTGGGCGGAGTGATCGCCGGACTCCTGGTCGCCACGATCATCCGCCAGGCGGGCAAGCGAGGGCTGATCGCCGAACCGTGGCTCCAGGTCATCCCTGCGGCCGGCGCCGGACTGGCCTATGGAATCGCCGACGCTCTGGGCGGATCCGGCTTCATCGCGGCTTTCACGGCGGGCGTCGTGTTTCGCATCGCGCTCGGTCGCGACCCCGAGCTGATGAACCGGCTTCTGGAGGAGGTGGGCGACGTTCTCAACGGCATCACCTTCGTCCTGTTCGGCGCCCTCCTGCTGGGTCCGGCGCTGACCGAGATCAGCTGGCGGCTCGCGCTGTACGCGATCCTGAGCCTGACGCTGGTGCGGATGCTGCCCGTCCTGATCGCGATGTGGGGCTCTGCTGCGCGCCCTGCCACGCTGGGCTTCCTCGGCTGGTTCGGCCCTCGCGGCCTCGCATCGATCGTCTTCGCCGTGATCGTCATCGAGGAGTCTCGGCTTCCACATGAGCACCTGATCGTGCTCGTCATCTACCTCACGGTCGGGCTCTCCGTGCTCGCCCACGGCCTGACCGCCGCTCCACTCGCCGACCGCTACGCGGGCTGGTATGACCGCCACCCGGATGAGAAGCTGCCGCCGATGGAGAGTGCCCCTGTCGAGGTAACGCGACCGCGTGGCCCGATCCCGGCTGCGCCGCCCTGAGGCCGCCTGGCCACGGCGTCCCCGGCGGGCGGCATAATTGGCCGGTGGCTCAAGCCGAGACCGACTCTGGAAGCACCAAGGCGGGGCTCCCGCTTCAGGAGCTGACGTGCGAGGCACGGTGGATTCGCCGTGGCCGGTTTGGCGACGACGTCGCCGCCTGGTTCTCGCAGTTCCCGCACATGCTCGAGGTCCACGAGGACGACTATCTGGTGGATCCCCGCATGCCCGGCCTGTCCGTGAAGATCCGCGGCGGATCGAGCTTTGACGTGAAGCAGCACCGCGGGGAGGTCGGCGCGATCGACGTCGCCGGCGGGGCCGGCAGCATCAACTCGTGGTTCAAGTTCTCGTTCCCTCTCCCTCAGATCGCCGGCCTGTCGCGACCTCTGGAGAGTTCAGCGTGGCGGCGGATCCACAAGCGCCGCCAGATCGCATCCTTCCCGATGGCAGATGCACCCGGCGACGCTGCATCTGTGTGCTCCGTCGAGCTCACAGAGGTGGAGGCCTGGGGCGATGCCTGGTGGACGCTTGGTTTCGAGGCGCGCGGCACGGGCGCTCTCGAAGGCATCGAGCACACCACGTCAAAAATCCTGGCAGAGCCGCTTCCCTCGATCGCGGCGTTCACGGCCGAGGAGTCACGCTCCTACGGCGAGTGGATCCACGAGCTCGCCTGACCGCGGACGGCGTCGGTGACCCCGGCTACCTCGGCGAGCGATCGTCCGAACTCGCGGGCACGATCGAGCTCGCCCTCGGCAAGCGGGCCCAGCGCGCCTGAGACCCAGAAGTGCTCCGGGTTATCCACCATCTGGAATCCGAGCTTGTCGAGGTGCTTGGCGATCGCCGCAGCGGCCGAACCCATGTGGCGCAGAAGCCTTGGGTGATCGGCGTGCGTGTCGTATGCGGCGGCAATCGTCAATTCCGCTGCCGGCTCCACCTTCTCGAGCCATTCGCGCACCCCGATGCCGGGCGAGACCAGCGGCGACTCCGCGTCCTTGGCGGCAGCTGCTCGCGTTCCGGGACGGCTCATGCCAAATGCGTGGGTCGGCCCACCGACGACGATCAGCCCGACGTCGGGCGTAAGCGTGGTCGGCGCTGCGCCGACTTCGACGACGTCAACGGCCATCACTTCGGCCAGCCCGTCGCCGATGGCCTGGCCGACCTGTTGGGTGTTGCCGTACATGGATTCGTACACGACAAGTGCGCGCTTCATGGTTCCTCCCATCCGGTGGAGGTTCCAGCCTCGTCCAACTGCCGGCCGCGGTCGTCGGTGGCGACCACCAATCGGATGCGCAAAACTACCCAGCGCCTGTCGCATGGAATCATCTTGCGGTCTTTCCGCACCCCGCGTGTGGCTGTCAACGGGCGCGGGATGGGCGAAAATGCACCGATCTGTCAGGCATGATCGTCGTCGGAATAGATGGGTCTGAGGGCTCCGAGAAGGCTCTCAGGTTTGCAGCGGGTGAGGCCGCGCTGAGGAAACGAGGTTTGCGAATCGTGGCCGCCTGGCACGTGCCGACGTCGATCTATACCCACGGATTCGTTGTCTCGCCGGAGATCGAATCGGAATTGGAGGCGTCGGCACGCGCGGCGGCGGAGCGCCAGGCTGCGAACGCGCTCCAGGAGCACCCGGAGGTGATCAGCGAGCTGCTCGTGTGCAACCAGCTCCCGGCCGACGCCTTGATCCAACAGTCGAAAGATGCGGAGATGCTGGTGGTCGGCTCTCGTGGACTTGGCGGCTTCCGAGGCTTGATGCTCGGCTCCGTCAGTCAGCAGTGCGCCCAACATGCTCGCTGTCCCGTTGTGATCGTTCCGCATGAATCCACAGCGGGCTGAAGGCTCCACGCGTTCAGCAGGGTTGGTTGCTCGCGCCTATCCGCTGAACGCCTTGGCCACCGCCCGCTCCAGCTCCTCGCGCGGCACGTCCCGCAGATGCTGGGCGAGTCCCCAGCGGTGGCCGAAGGGGTCGGTGATCTGCCCGTAGCGCTCGCCCCAGAAGACGTCGCCCAGCGGTTGGCGGATCTCCGCGCCAGCCGCGACGGCCCGGCTCCACACGTCGTCCACGTCATCGACCGTGAGATGCAGCACGGTTGCGGTGCCGCCGACGCTGAGCGGGGAGAGCACGCCCATGTCAGGGAACTCGTCGGCCAGCATCACCGGCGAGTCGCCGAACCACAGCTCCACCTGCATCAGCTTGCCGCCGGGAACCTCGAGACGGCCCCGCTCCTCGGCTCCGAGGACGGCGCTGTACCAGTCGGCCGCGCGCGCTGCATCGCCGACCACGATATGAGGGGTAATCGTGTGCATCAGTTCGCTCCCTTCCCGTCACCCGACCCCGGCGACCGGCGAGCCGCGCCCGGCCACGATTCGATCGTAGTTCAGCCGCATCAACTCGATCACGTCGCGGACATCGGCGTCGTTGGTGATCCGTCGTGCCGCCGGCCCCTGTCTGTCCGGGAAGATCGGATGCGGCTCGATCCTGCCTTGCGCCATCAGGTCGCTCCAGACCGCCTTGGGGAAGGAGAAGTGGGCGGCGTGGTCGCCGTGCAGGTGGCCGATCTCGCGGCGCTCGACCTTGAATGCGAACTCGCCGCGGCGGCCGGGGCCGGCCTCGACGCCTGGCCAGGAGGTGACCTCCTGGGTGATCTGCTGGCTTGCTGGCGGTGACTGCGTCATGTCGACTCCTGGCCTCGAGAGCGTGTGGCGATCATGCTACAAGCTCAAGTGAACTTGAAGTCAAATCGCGAGCGTGGTTCACTTCCGGCATGTCCGCACTGCTGACGATCAGCGAGGTGTCGCGCCGAAGCGGCGTCGCCGCCTCCGCGCTGCGCTTCTACGAGCAGCGTGGCCTGATCGCAGCTCAGCGAACCGGATCCGGCCACCGGCGCTTCGCTCGCCCCGTGCTCAGGCGGATCGCCTTCATCGTCTTCGCCCAACGAGTGGGGCTGACGCTGGACGAGATCGGCGCCGAGTTGGCCAAGCTGCCACCCCACGGCGCTCCCACTCGCCGAGACTGGTCGCGCCTCTCGAGCACCTGGACGGCGAGGATCGATCAGCGGATCCACGAGCTGGAGCGGCTCAGGGTCGGTCTCACGGAATGCATCGGATGCGGCTGCCTGTCACTCGACCGCTGCAAGCTTGCCAACCCTGGCGATCGCGCGGCGGGCCTCGGGCCGGGGCCCCGCTACTGGATCGGCGACCGACCACCGGCCTGACGTGCCGGCGTCAGGCCACCGGGTTGGGCTGATCGTCGGCCAACGCCGCCTTCACCTGCGGGGCGAAACGCTGCAGCAGCAGCGCTGCAACCAGCAGCACTGAGCCGGTGACGATGAACGACACGGCGCGGGCCATCGCGGTCAGGAACGCGAGGTCGTAGAGAAACAGCTTTCCGAGCGCGACGAACAGCAGCGCGATGCCCACGATGCGAACGCCGCGACGATCGCCGCGAAGCGACACGATCACGAGCACCAGGCCGACCAGCACCCAACTGATCGAGACGGCCACGTGGCCCTGCTGGAAGTGATCGTGAACCGACGACGGGAGGCTCGCCCGGGCGATCATCTGTTCCGCGCCGAGGATGGCGGCCGCCAGCGTCCACAGCGCCATTGCGGCCCCAAGATAGACGAGGCAGGTGTCGATGCGGAAGCGGCTGATCGACCACCGTGCTTCGGCGTTGCGGACATGTGCGGCCGCCGCAGCCAGGAACAGCGCGCAGGTGGCGGCCAGGGCTGCGGCCAGCCCGGAGGCGGGCGTGTGTGATGAGACGAACAGCATCCTTGGCGTCTCGTAGGCGAACAGCACGAACACCGAGGCGGCGACGCTGCCGATCACGGCCATCTCCGCGATCACCGGCCGCTCCAGCCATGGCCTGACCGGGCGCGGCCACGTCAGCGTGACGGCGGCTGCCAGCATCGCCAACCCGGACAGCGCGACCAGCGCGTACTGGCCCGGCAGCAGCATCGTCGAAAGCTGAGCCGCGAGCAGGTAGGGCAGCCAAAGCGCGTACGAGCGGTACCGTGGCGTGGGCAGCGCCGAGGCGAGGATCAGCGCGGCACCGACGGCGAGCGCGATGCTCGGCCAACCGGTCGTCGTGCCGTGATTGGTGATCGCGCGCAGCGACGAGTCGTGCGCCCAGGCGGCAACCACGCCGATGACCAGCATCGCGCTGCTGGAGACGATCAGCGCCTCCCTGCCGACCCGGCGCCGCACCTCCGGCACGTGAACGGCCGCGGCCAGGAGCGCCGAGGAGCCAATCCACGCCCACATGACGTACGGCGGGTGAAGCGCTTCGGCGATCAGGTAGGCGAACGTCGCCACCGGCACGATCAGCGCATGCTCGACTCCCTCTCGCGCGGGCCGGCGAATCGACCACGCTCCCACACCCGCCGCGGCGGTCAGTGCCGCCAGGCCGACCAGCCCATGCCGCGCGCCCACGCCGACCCAGTCCGGCGGCTTGGTCAGCTCGTCGAGCGGGGCGGCCGCGCTGAGCGTGACCACCGCACCTGTCAGCCACCAACCCCAGCCGATCACGACGGCGGCGTCGTCATGCATCCATGACACCATCAGCGGTGAACGACGGAAGTAGAACAGCGCTGCCGCCAGAGCGGACAACGCCACCACCGACCACTCCGCTGGCAGCGCCCACATCGGCAGATAGCCGAGTGCCACCGCCGGCAGCGCCCACGTCAGCACCTGCACACGGTGGCCGACCCAGCGGGTGCCGAAGCAGTAGCCGACACCGGCCAGGGCGATCGAGATCAGCGCGATCGAACCTTGAGTGGAGCCTTCGCCGAGATCGCTCAGGTGTGCATCCGTCGGCGCCACGACGTGGAGGCAGCCGGCGGTGGCCAGGACCAGGTACACGCCGGCCGCGACCGTGATCCGCAGCTGGCGCACCCGGCTGCGGCGGGCGATCCGCTCCGCGGCGAGCACCAGCATCGCGGACTGGGCGGCCCAGGTGGACGCCAGCGCGGCGCCTCCCAGCAGCAACCCGGTGGCGGCGGCAAGCAGCGTGAGGCTGAACGCAGCCAGGACATCGGTCAGGTCGGCGTGCGGTCGCCGCACGATCGACGGCACCGCGGCGCACAGAGCCCACGCCATCATCACGCCGAGCAGCGCGATGCCGGCCAGCGAGTGCCCGTCGGCATGGCGCGAGTCGGCGTACAGGAAGACTCCGCCCAGCGAGAGCGTGAACGCGCTGGATGCCGCCGCCCATCCCAGCGGGCTGATCCGGACCCGCTCTTCGGGCATCAATTCGACCAGGAACATCAGGCAGACGAACAGGATCGTCACGGTCGCGATCGCGACCACCGCGCTGCCGAAGCCGGTGTCGTCGCTGGAGGCGATCAACAGCGCGACCGCCTCGCCGAAGCCGACCAGCCACGCGGCTGTGATCAGCCATCGCCAGGCGAAGAGCACGTACAGCGGCATCGTCGCCGCCAGCATCAGCGACGCGTACAGCACTCCGTAGGAGGTTACGTCCTGGCTCACCAGCACCGGCGCCAGCATCGCCGCCGCGATGCCGAAGATCGCGAGGGGCTCCTGTTTGAGCCGGATTGCCACGGCGACCGCGAGCGCAGCGATCAGTCCCGCAAACGCCGAGGCCGGCACTGCGGAGACGAAGTCATACAACGAGGCAGATGCCCACAACGAGGCGTACAGCCCGGCGATGCCGACCCCGGCCGCGGCCAGGATCGCGTCTGCGCGCCACGTGCGCCGGTCGAGCTCGATCGAGACACCGAGCATGACCAGCGAGACGAGCACGCCCAGCCCCACCCGCATCGGGGCCGTCACCCATCCGCGGTTGGATGCCATCACGAACAGCAGCACGACGCCGAGTGCGGTGGCCACCCCACCCGCCCAGGCCAGCGTGCGGGCGGCGAACAGTTGCTCCATCACCTTCGCCCAGTCGGTCGGCGGTCGCTTGGGTTTGTACGCCGCGGGCAGCGGCCGAATGGGGAAGGGCTTGCCGCTGGAACCGGCTTCGCCGTCTGAAGCGGCACGGTGGGCGGTCGCCACACGGGGGCGACCGGCTCGACCGGCGCGACGGGGACAGACGTGGCGGGAGGCGCCGCGAACGGGTCGTCGATCGGCCGCCCGGCGAGCCGCTCGACCATTGCTCGAGTGCGTAGATCCGCCCCGTCAGACGGGCGATCTCCAGCCGAAGGGCGTCGACGCTCTCACGTGATTCGTCGTTCACCGGATCACACACTGATCGAGAACGGCACGCCTCCCATCGGCTACAGCCGACGCGAGCTTATCCGCTACGGCGGACGCCTGTCAGGTATCTGTCAGGCGGCCGCCACGTCGTCGTCGATGCACTCGGTGCAGACCTCGTCGGGGCAGAGGAACCGCAGCGAGTGCCCGGCCTGCTGCAACTCGGTCTGGCCACGCCCACAGAGGCTGCAGGTGCGGTCGAGCACGTCGCCCGCGTCGTCGAAAGAGCTCGCGGTATCGTTGTACAGCGGATGTCGGTGGCAGACGTGGAGTTTGGCGTCACTTGTGGAACCTCCGCTGATGACCTCGGCGCACCGTAGCACAGCGGGAACCCAAAAACAATAGTTTGGATCCAAAGGAGGACGATTATGAGCCACATTGTCGTGGGTGTCGACGGTTCGAGTGTTCGAAGCCGGCGCTGCGCTTCGCCATCGAGGAGGCCGCGCTGCGTGGACAGTCGGTTCGCGCCGTCTGCGCCTGGCAGGTCCCGGTCGCGCTGTACGCCGGATCCGCCTACGCCGCCACGGTCGAGCCCGAGATCTATTGGGATTCCGCTCAGGAAGCCGCTCGGCGACAGGTCGACGAGGTGGTCGGTGCAGGAGCGAAGGCGGAGGTTGAGCTGGTTCTACGCGAGGGCGGTGCGGCGCACGTGCTGGTCGAGGAATCCGCCGATGCGACCATGCTGGTGGTGGGATCCGCGGCCACGGCGGCTTCACCGGCCTCCTGCTGGGATCGGTCAGCCATCAGTGTGCTTCGCACGCCCACTGCCCGGTGACGATCGTTCACTCCGACGACCCCCAGACCAGCGCCTGATGTGCGGATCGATGTTTGCCGGCTGGTTGATGTGGGCAGAGAGCCCCGATGGCTCTGAAGCCGCTAATCCTGCGCGACGTCGCGCGGCAGCAGGGGCGGATAAGGTGGGTCGCCGTGCGATCGCGGCGCTCGGCCAAGGTTGAGGCGATCGAGGCCAGGGCCACAAGGCCGACCCGCGGCACCGATAGGCGTTCCCGCTGTGCCCTGGCGGTTTCACCGCGACTCGGCGCGGGTACGGCACCGACGGCACAGTCACCGAATGTCTTTCGTGAGAGGAGGCGTCTCATGCCGCGTGGATGGACCGACACTCAGGAGCGCAAGTACAAGCACATCGTCGACTCCGAGCGGGAACGTGGCGCGTCCACCGACCTCGCAGAGGAGATCGCCGCGCGAACGATCAACAAGGAGCGCGCGCGCAAGGGCCCAAACGAGACAGCAGTACGCGGAGCTCAGTCGATACA
>CAVWLK010000066.1:0-86796 GCA_963755675.1 uncultured Actinomycetes bacterium | reverse complement strand
CGTTATGCACCAGCACGGATCTCGGCTCTCTCATGCTGCTGCGCACCCCCAGCGCAGCCGGGGCGCACGACTGCCGTTCATGGTCAAGCAGTTCGTGCCGGCCCTCGGTGCCGGGCGGGTCGCGAACGCCTACCTGCGCGCCCTGCGTGGAGCGGGTGCCGGTGCCGCCGCTGGACTGGATCACGCGGCGGGAGATCCAGGACACCCCGCGGCCCGACCTGCTGACCCCTGTCCGGGACCGCTGGGCCTCGCTCCAGACGAAGGCCTTCGGCGGCGCCAGTGAGACGCTGGCCGTGTACGAGGTCGTCTCCGTCCATGCACGGGGTGGACGTGCGCCGACCGTTCGTCGACGTCGATCTGTGGGAGTCTTCCGCAGCTTGGGGCCGAGGTCAAGTTCCCGGACACCCGCCGCAAGATGCTGGTCAAGAGCTGTTTGCGCGGACGGCTGCCGGATGCGATCCTCGACCGCAAAAGACAAGACAGTGTTCGGCGAGCACCTGCTTACGCACGCCGACTACGATCTGATCGGACGCTACGTGATCGACCCCCCACACCGATTCGACGGCGTCGACTATGCCCGCCTCGCCGAGCGGATCGAGCAGCGCAACTTCACGTTGTGGGAGTTCTGCTGGGCGCGAGACCTTACGTCTGTTCACGCCTTCCTGGCGCAGCTATGAACGACGGCGTGGACAGCTGCCAGGGGTTCACGGTCAACAGCGACTTCAGCCTCCAATTCATGCGTCCGGGCGTCAGCCGCGACCAGCTGTCGGTGGTACCGACGCTGGGCCAGCCGCCCAGCCCAGACCAGCCGCAGATCCTCGACTGGCAGACCGAGTTGGGCGTGGTCGCCCGCCTGTACGGCGGCGGCCGGATCTTCACCTTCTGGGCGGACCGTCGGCTAGTTCGGATACGCCGTTCGACGGCACCATCGAAGTGCCGGACGACGACACCGACGCCTTCGCCGCGAGGTGCAGCTGTGGGGGGTGCCCGATCATGCTCGCGTTCACGCGCCGGGGAGACCTCTCGCTGCACGCGGCGGCGATCGACATCGCGGAGCGGCCGTGCTGGTTGCCGCCCCGGGGCGGTTTGGGAAGACGACCCTGCCGGTGGCGTTCCACGAGGCCGGCCATCGCCCGCTGTCCGAGGACATCTCGCGGCTCCAGCTCGACCCCGAACCGCTGGTGATGCCGGGGCCGGCGATCCAGGATGCGCGAGGACACCTTCGACGGCGACCCACCCGCCGGCATGTCCGTCGCAAGCCCGCGCCGCGGCCGGGTCGAGCTGGCGATCGACGATGAGCCGGCGCGGGGACGCGACGCCGGTGCCGGTGCAGGCGATCGTCCTGCTGCGGGAGTCGACGGGCGTCGGCGTCCGGCTGCAGCGAGTGGACACGATGGACGCGCATCCCCGACCTGTGGACGCTGGCGTTCCGGCTGCCCGGAGTCGGATGACCGCAGCCGCGCGTTTCAGCAGGTGGCCGCGTTTGCCGATCGTGTCCCTGTATGGACCTGTTCAGGCCCCTGACTATGAGCCGCCTCCCGGACGTGGTGGCAACGGTGGCGGAGCTGTGCGCGACCTGAGCGGTGGTCACCAGTTGAAGCTGTCGGCCAAGCTGCGTCGGCGGCTTCCGATCGTGCGCTGGTACCTTGTGGTGCGGATCCGCACCGAGCGGGAGCCGTTGCCGAAGTTGGCGGCGCGAATCGGACACTGGGGCCGCCCGCGGCGAGCGGCTGCCCGCACGCCAGCTGGCCTGGCCGGCCGATCCAAACGCTGCACATTGGCCGGCGCCCGCGCTGCATCTTCAACGCGCTCGTGCTCTACCGGCTGCTGCGCGAACAGGGCGACGCGGCGGAGCTGGTGATCGGCCTGCCGAAGAACCCGGCTGACAAGTCGGCCCACGCCTGGGTCGAGCTGGACGGAGTCGACGTTGGCCCGCCGCCCGGGCCAACGGCCACGAACAGATGGCGCGATTCGCGTGAGCATCGCGACCGCCAGTTCGAGCTGCTTGTGGCCTGCACGCGCGAGCACGACTGGTCGGTCGCCCTGAGGGCATCGAACGGCTGATCGCGGGCCACGACCCCCGGGAGCTCGGACCAGCCGCCGCCGACCATGGCGTCACCAACCTGGTGTACCTGACGCTTCGCTCACTCCCGAGCCTGGACAGAGAGCTGCTGTCGCTCCTGACGACGGTCTACCACCTCAACCTGACACACCATATGAAGGTGATGGGCGATGTCACCCGGCTGGGCGAGGCGCTCGATCGCCAGGGGATTCGTTCATGGTCGTCAGGGCCCGGTGATGGCCGAGGCCTCGACCCGCGAAGCGACCTGCGCGCTACGACTATGTCGACCTGGTGGTGCTGCGGAAGCGGTTCGCGGACGCCATTAGCTCGCTGATCGAGGCCGACTGCGACGTGCTCGACCGAAACTGGCGGCGCATCCGCCGCGAGATGCGCGGCGAGGTCCATGACGGCCCGCTACGGCACCTCGGTGGCAGTGCACTGGCACCTGCGTCAACCGAGCTCGGTGCGCTCCACGTTCCGGATCGAGATGGACGAGCTGTTCGAGCGCTCTCGCCGCGTCTCGCTGGACGGTCCCGAGGTGCTGACGCTCGATCCGACCGACACGCTGCTGCACCTGGCACTTCATGCCGGGCTGAGCGGAGCGGCCAAGCTGTCATGGCTGAAGGACATCGAACGGGCGGCGGCGGTCGAGCCGATCGAGTGGGACGGAGCCGATCAGGCGGGCTCGCGGCTGGGGCGCGGGTGAGGTCGTCGCGGTCAGCTTCCGTCGAAGCCGCGCACTGCTGGACGCACCTATTCCCCACGAGGTGATCGAAGCGCTGTCCGGGAGCCGCGTCTGGCAGACGCTGGTGCGAGGTAGCGAGCGGCTCTCCCCACCCGACCGTCCGCCCAACCGGACGACGTTGGCGCGGGCGGTGACGCGGGCCACACGATCCGGACTGGCGCCGAGCGTGATGGCGTTCGTCGCCCGCCTTGGCAACGACCTCGCGGACCAGGTGAACAGGCTGACCGGCCGCGGCGGCGCGATCCTGTCAACCGCCGAGGGAGACGAGAGCGACCGGCTGGCGTACTTGGAGGCGGTCGCGAACACCCGTCGCGTCGCGTAACAACGCACCGCTACATCCAGCACCAGCCGCTGGGTGGATACTCGAATGTCTTGATGATCGGCACTGGGCCGTACTTGGTCTGCTTGGCCGCGCGGCCGCAGTCCCGCAGGAAAATGCGTTGCTCCCACTCCGAGCTCGACAGCGGGCGTGCGGTCAACATGGGTAGTAGAAGGCGAACCAGGCGACTGCCAGGGCCGTCACGATCGACACCACCACGCGACCCGGTAGCCGCATCGACCAGAGCACCCGTGCCAGCAGCGCCGCTCCCAGGCACAGGAACGGCACAACCGGCAAGATATACGTGATGAAGACGAAGCCCCGATCGCTCGCGAGCACGAACCAGGGCAGGTAGCAGGCAAGACCACAGGCGGCGATCACCGGCGCCGCGCCCTTGGCCGAGCGGGCCCGCAGCGTGTTCCACGCCGCGACCACCACTCCCACTGCCCCGGGCCACCAGACAAACGGTGTGCCGATCGCGATCACCTCGCGGTAGCGGCCATGGTACTCGGAGAAGAAATAGGCTATGGGCCGCCGGATGGCAAGCCACTCCCACGGTCGCGACTGATACCGCTGGCCGCTGCTGAGGTCGATGTGGAAGCGCAGCATGTGCACCTGACGGCGGGCGAACGCGTGCGGCCATCCGAGGATTCCCGTATGGAACCGGCCGATGTAGGAGGCCGTGTACACCATCATGGGTACCACCACCAGCCAAGCGGCCGCCGTCAGCACCGCCCTTCGCCGCCGGCCGGGTGGAGCCCAGGCCACGAACAGCGGCAGGAGGCCGAGGATGATCAGCACGCCCGACCATTTGGAGGCGATCGCGAGGCCGACCGATACCCCGCACAGGGCCAGCCACGGACGGAACAGTCGGTCGCCGCCGCGGTCGCGGTCGAGCACGGCGAACAGCGCCGCCGCCACCACGAACAGCGTGGCGAACACATCCAACAGGGCGATCCTCGAGTGCACGAAGTGCAGCGGGTCGATCGCCAGCAGGCCGGCCGAAAACAGCGCCCAGCCAACAGAGCCGAACAGGCGCAGCGCAAGCAGGTAGAGCAAGGCAACGGTGAGGGTGCCCGCCGCCCAGGCGGCGATTCTCCACCCGAACGGCGTGAAGCCGAAGACCGGATTCCGAGGCCGATCAAGCGCTTGGCCAAAGGCGGGTGCACGTTGCTCTGCTCGCGGCTGCGGTGACAGGCCGCGGGTCCTTTCGACTTCGATACAGGCGTCGGGCGTAGAACCACTCGTCCCAGACGGTCGCCCCTGGCGAGGAGAGCGCATCTCCCGCAGCCCGCCTGCGAACAGCGTCACCAGAAGCAGCGCCAGGATGGCGCTCCGCGCACCCACCCATGACCTCATAGCGCCCGCCGCCGCACGATCCTCGCATAGACGTCCTCGACGTCGGCCGCCACGTCGGCCCAGGTCGGCCAGTCGAGCGCCCCGGGCATGATCTTGGGCTCGGCCGGCAGCCGCTCGATCGCCGCCCGCAACGCCGCTGCGTCACCTGGAGGCACCAGCGTCACCCGCTCTGCCGACACCGCCCCGTCCACCTCGTGCACCGCCGGGATATCGCTGGCGATCACGGGCAGGCCGTACCAGAGCATCTCGAGCAGCGAGAGCGGCAGCTCCTCCTGCCGCGATGGCATCACATACGCCGCGGCGTTCGTGCGCAGCTCGTCCAGCGCATCGCCGCTCTGGAATCCAAGGAAGACGATACGGGGTCATCCCCGGCCAGTTGGCGGAGCCGTTCGGCGTGCTCATCCGAGTGGCTGGCGCCGCCGACTATCGCCAGCCGTAGCGGCGTCGAGCTCGCCCGCACCGCCTCGATCAACACATCGCAGCCCTTCTCCGGGACGAGCCGGGCCAGGAACAGCAGGTAGCGGCCCGCGCTCGAGGCCGTGCTCGGCCAGAGTTTGGCCGGGCGAGCGCAGATGGAGCGGGTCATTGCCGTTCGGGATGTAGTCCGCCACATGCCCGTAGGTGAGCTGAAGGTGTCGCTCGATGTAGTGCGCGACCGAGATCACGGCGTCCGCGTGGCGACAGGCGCCGGACTCGCCCGCCCGCAGCACGCGGCGTGCGAATCCCGACCACTTGTCCTTGTTGTAGTCCTGGTCGTGGACGGTGGCGCAGACCGCGGCCGCTCGGCCGATCCGAGCCAACGGGATCGTCAGCGAAGGGCCGACGCCGTGGATGTGCACGACGTCATAGCCGCGCAGGCCGGCCTCGAGCGAGCACAGCGACGAGTGCGTGATCGCCTCCAGGTGCTTGGTCGGCAGGCACGGCCGTTGCCGCAGCTCGACCCCTGGCGCGGCCTGCATCGGCTCGCCATAGGTGCCGCGCGTGAAGACCGTCACGTGGTGGCCGCGCTCTGCCAGACGGTCGGCCAGCAGGCCGACATGCCGCTCGATGCCGCCGAAGCGGGTCACATTCGTCTTCTGCCGACCATCGCGACCTTCATGCCGCGGCCGCCAGGCGCAGACGGGTCGCCTGCCTGTAGGCGGCGGCCACGGCCTCCAGATGGCGGTCGGGGCCATACCACTGCTCGACCCGCCGGCGGCCGGCGCCACCCAACCGCTCGGCCAGCTCGTCCGAGCCCTGCAGACGGAGCATCGCCTCGCGCAGGGGCGACACCTCGCCATGCGGAACCAGCAGCGCCTCCTCACCGTCGCGCGCAAGCTCGGGGATGCCACCCACCCGGCTTGCAACCAGCGGCTTTGCCACTGCCATCGCCTCGAGAACGACCAGCGGGCAGTTCTCCGGCCAGCGCGAGGGCACGACGACCGCTCGGGCGCCGGCCACGAGCCGCTCCAGATCGTCACCGGAGCGATGGCCGAGAAACTCGACGCGCGCCCCCGAAGCGGCGGCGATCGCCTCCAGCCGCTCGCGCTCGGGCCCCTCGCCGGCGATTCGGAGCTCGCAGCGACGTCCCGGCCACCGCCTCGATCAGCGTCTCAACGCCCTTCTCGCGGCTGAGCCGGCCGAGGTAGAGAAAGTAGTCACCGGGCTGCTGGTGGGCGCGGAAGCGGTCCGGATCGACGAAGTTCGGCACCGCGACCACCCGCTCGGCCGGGTAGCCGCCCGCGATCAGCTTCTCTCGCAGGTAGGCGCTGGGAGTCACGAACACGTCCACGCCGTGCTCCCATAAGCGCAGCGTGCGGTGCAACCACGTCTCGCCCGCGACCAACGCGCTGCCGGCCAGAGAGCCGCGGTTGCAGCGCAGGCGCACGGCGTTCTGGAAGTGACCGCCGACGCACCGCTCGCACATCTCACCATGGCTGACGAGCGTGTACACCGGGCAGACCAGCTTGTAGTCGTGCACGGTCATCACCACCGGGATGCCGGCCCGGTGGAGGGGCGCCAGGATCGAGGGTGAGAGCTGGTGGTAGACGTTGTGCAGATGCGCTACGTCGAACGCGGGCTGTTCGGCGAGCAGGGCCGACATCCGCCGCCGCGCCTCGACCGAGTAGACGGCGCGGGCGGCCACCCGCAACCTGCCGATCCCGGGAGGGGGCTGCTCGAAGTCGACCTCCGAGACGTAGTGGCGCGAGGTGTCCGAGTCGATGTTGCGGGGGTGGCGCATGCCGAAGTAGCGCACGTCGACGCCCTCCCGCTCCAGCAGGCCGGCCAGGCCGTACATGTACAGCTCGGCGCCGCCCTTGGGGTACTGAAACTTGTTCGCCATCAACACGCGCCGGACCGCGCCGAGGGCCTCGATCATGCCGACGTGCCGCGCGTCTCGACCCGGCCCGCGGCGTGCCCAATCGCCGCCACTGTCCACAGCGTGCCCGACACGGCCACCTGAGTCATCAGGTTGGAGTCGAAGCTCATCAGCACGTAGGTCGAAGTGGCCGCCAGCGCTCCCAGGGAGAGCGCCGTCAGCGCCGGGTCGCGCGCGGCCGTGGCCCTCGTGAGGCTGCGCGCGCAGGCCTTGACCGACCCGAACAGCAGCCACGTGAAGAAGATCAGCCCGGGCACGCCCAGCTCCACGACCGCTCGCACGAAGTCGCTGTGGGAGTGGGCGCCCTGGACGACGTTGACGCCCGAGGCCGGGCCGGCCGTGCCGGACGTATCCTCGACGATCGACTTGAAGCCGTTTCCGAACACGGGATCGTGGGCGACCTTGGGCAGGTTCTGCCGCCACAGGTCGTAGCGGGCGCGCAGCGAGTTGCCGGGCCCGTAGTGCGTGCGGCCGGAGTTCAGGTCGCTGAACCGGTGCACCGTGCTCGGCACCGCGGCCGCGATCAGCACCAGCAGCAGCGGCCCGATCACGAGCAGGCTCCGATAGCGCACGACGGCCAGCACGGCCATCCCGAACAGGAAGCCGACCCAGCCGGTGCGGGTGTAGGAGCTGAGCAGCGCGATCGCGACCAGCGGCAGCAGCACCAACACGAGTCCGCGGTGCCGCACACCGCGCGTGATCGCGAGCGGCACCAGGAAGGCGGCCATGAAGCCCATGAAGATGCCGAACGGGTCGGGGTGCAGGAACGTCCCGGTCGAGCGGCCGACCTCCCCGATCACGGTCGAGCCGCCGTGCGCGAACTGCCACAGGGCGACCACCGTGGGAGTGACCAGCGAGACGATCACCGCGGCTGTCATCTTCGCCAGACCCCGCCGATCGCGGATCACCGCGTACGCGGCCAGGTAGAGCACTGACCACGGACAGCAGCCGAAGCACCTCGGTAGCCGCGCCGCCCTTGGACGGGGCGACCGCGATGCTGAGCACGGCCATCAGGGCAAGGCCGAGGTACGGCCGTGCGACCGGCGCGCTTCGCACATCGGGCCACCGCTCGATCACGTAGGCCCCGCCGATGGCGATGAACATCAGGGCCATCAGCGAGGCCGGGTTCAGTTGGATGCTGCCGATCGAGGCCAGCGGCCTGTCGGCCCACAGGTCGAGGCTCGGTCGCAGGATCACGATCAGCGCTACGCCCAGCGCGGGCCGGATCGCGAACACGATGCCGAACAGCGCGCAGGCGCCCGTGGCCAGGAAGACGCGGCCGTCGTGCAGACCCGCGGATGCAACCACCAGTGCCAGGGTGACTGCGACCGTGGCCGACCACACCAGTCCGCCGCCCGGCAGCGCGCCGATCCGCGGCGCGCGCAGGTTCCTCAGATCGGCAGGTGCGATGTACACGGTCATCAGATCGTTACTCCAGGTAGCCGAGGCTCCGCAGCGACGCCTCGAGCGTTGCCTCCTCCTCGGCGGTCAGCGCGGGCTGATCGCTGTTCGCCCGCTGGTCGTAGCTCGCCTCGCCTTCGGTCACGGTGGCCGGATCGGCGAGCGTGTCTGACATCACGGTGCCGTCGGTGTCCGATGGCACCGGCAGGCCGAGCAGGGCGAGCAGCGTGGGCGCCACGTCGACGATCTCACGTGTCCCGAGGTCGACGCCGCGGCGGATTCCCGACCCCGCGATCGCGAACACGCCCTCCATCGCATGCACGCCGGAGTAGCTGTCGAGGATCTGGCCGGGCACCGCCTCGAACGCCTCGCCCAGGCCGGAGGCGCCCTTGTACCGCGGATCGAACAGCACCACCACGTCAGGTGCCTCCTCGAGGTGGCCGCCCGAGTAGAGCTGTTCGCGGCGCTTCGCCCACTGCACGACCGGCTCGCCGGTGACGGGATCGCGAAGCTGCTGGAACGTCTCGATGATGCGGTCGCGCACCCGTTCGTACTCGGTTCCGGCCGCGACCGATCCCTCGTCCTGCCGTCCAACCAGGTTGACCACCACACCCTCGGCGGGCGGGTAGAGCGGGATCCGGTAGGCGGATGTCCGATCCCAGCGCACGCGGCTGGTGCCGGTGGCCCGCGCCGCCAGGCGGTCGCGAGCGGCGCCTGGAAGGCGTCCCACCGCCTTTCGCAGCACCCGCCGCAGCGCGGGGTGCGACGCAGGGCGCGGGTGATGCCCTCACCGCTTCCGGTTCCCCCGCCGGCGACCAGCAGCCCGGCCTGTTGGAGCACAGCGTCTGTGCGGACGAAGGTCGTCGGGTGGGGCCCGAAGCCATGGTCGGAGACGACCGCCACAGCGGCGCCGTCGCCCAGCAGGGCGCGCGCCTCGCCCACCATCTGGTCGATCGCGCGGTACATCTCGAGCAGCGCCTCGCGCAGCGGGTGCCCCGGTTGGTCGAGGTACTCCCACAGCCGGTGCTGGGCGAAGTCGGTGCTCTGGAACACCGCCACCACGACCTCGTGCTCGTCCTCGCGCAGCCACCGCATCACGATCTCGCGCTGGCGCTCGATCAGCTCGCGGCAGCTTTCGGCGAGCTGCTCGTCCGACAGCTTGCCGATGCGGTCGGCGAAGTGCAGCAGCGGCGGCAGCTGCCCGGCAAGTTCAGGCGGCTCGGTGTGATTGCGGTCGTAGCTCGGCAGCGGGAAGCCCGACACCATGCGGCCTTCGACCGGCCAGGCGGGATAGGTCATCGGCACCGACAGCACCGCCACCCTGCCCTCGACGCGATCCCAGAACGCCGCCCCCGACCAGCGGCGGGAGGTGACGAAGTCGCGCCCGTCCTCGAACGAGGCCGAGTGGCCCGCCCCCCACAGCCGGCTGTAGCGCTCGATGCCAAGCGTGCGGAAGTCGTACATGCCGTGACGGCCGGGGTTCCAGCCGGTCATCATCGACGGCCACGCGGCCGCCGTGATCGGCGGCACCGTGGAGCGAAGCGACGCCGAGGCGCCTTCTTCGCGGATCGCCGCAATGTTCGGCAGTTTTGCGTCAGCCTGCCCGATGACGGTGTCCGTGCCGCCGTCGAGCCCGACCACGAGCAGCCGGGTCATGAACCGGCCGGAACCTCGATCGCCCTCTGCACGCGATCGGCTACCGACGTGCGCTGCTCGCCGGCAGCGGGCACCGAGGACATCTCGCCGGCGTGGTCGTAGCAAATGTGCATCGGGCGCTGGGCGATCCGCTGGATCAGCGCGACCGCCGAGCCCAGCGCATCCCAGCGCGTGCGGCCGGGACGGACGGTCAGCAGCACCACGTCCGAGCACGCCACCAGCGGCAGCGTCTCGGAGTCCTCCAGCGTGGCCGGCGCGTCGATGACGATCACCGCGGCGTGATCGCGCAGCTCGCGCAGGATTCGATCGACCCGCGGCGCCGAGAACAGCGTCTCCGGCAAGGTGGACGAGTCGCCCTCGGGCAGCCAATTGAGGTTCGGATCGAGCTTCACCAGCGGCGGTGTGCTCGCGGAGCCCGCGAGCAGGCCGGAGAGGCCAGGCTCGGTGCGGATACGTGATGTCCGCAGGTCGGCGCTGACCAGGGTGGTCTGCGTACCGACGCCGGAGAAGGCCCGCGCTAAGGCCAGTGCCAGCCCACTGCTGCCCTCGTCGCGGCGAGCGCGGGTGACGGCGACCACGGCCAGTTTGGTGCCTACGCCGGCCAGCTCGAGCTCGGAGCGCAGCAACTGCACCGACGCCTGGTCGAGCTCGCTGTCGACGTCGACCACCGGCACGCCGTCGATCTCGATGTCTTCCGGCCGGCGAGCGTAGCGATCGAGCCGGCCGATCGCGAGCGCGATCAGCGCACCGACGGCGAGTCCCGCCAGCAGGCCGCCAAGGCCGGCGATGATGCCCTTCGGGCCGGAAGCCTTTGTGAAGGTGGTGGTCGGGACGGTATGCGAGAAGGAGGGGCCGTTTCCAGTCGAGTCAACGATCAGCGAGGAGAGCGCAAGCCTCAGCCGGGAGAGCGTTCCGGCCTTGTCTGGCGAGTTCTTGAGCAGCGTGCCGAACGCGATCTGGTTAATCGTGTCCGAGATGGGCTTCCGTTCCCGCGCACTGCGCTGGGCGAGCAGCACCTGCGAGTACTTGTCGAGCGCGGCCTCCGTCTCGCTTTGGCTCGAACAGCCCACCAGGTCGAGCTGCACGGAAGAGACGGTGAGGCCGGTCACCGTCAGCCGTTCAGCAGATCGACTCCGTGACGCACTTGGACGACCCCGGAGTTGACCGTCTGCTGCGCGGCGGCCGCACTTACGAAGTCCTGCGTCACCCAGCCGTCAGGGAACTTGGGTTGCTTGGCACGACTCGAGCTTGCTCGTGTATTGGTCGTTGACGATCTGGTAGTCGCTAACCGAGAGCACGTTCGTGGCCGTGTAATGTCCCTTCTGGAAGCCGGTCACCCCAAACGCCAAGGCGGCGAACCCGACTCCACAAAGAAGCACGAGCCACCAGCGCTGCAGGATGAGCCGCATTGAGCGGCGAAAGGTCAGGTCCGGCTTCACGTTGTACCCACAGTCCTCGACGGCATTAGGAGACGGTGCGCCCGCCCTGCCTGAGCAGACGCCCTATGGCCAGTGTACCGGCCATCATCGTTCTGACAAGTTCCACGTCCAATGTATGACAAGGACTGAATTCCCACCTGCATGCACGTGGAGGAGGGCTACAGCTTGACGCCTACCCGAACGGGGGGTACGGTCGATGCTGAGAGGCAGAGGAGAGGGAGGAGAGGGCACTGGCGGTAAACGATCACCTGCACGACGATCGCAGAACTGCCTTGGAGGGGGATGAGGAAGCGTACACCCCTCGGCGATTCGTGACGATGCCGAAGGCGTCGTCGACGCGCGCGCCACAGGGCCTGCGACGGTGACCCAGTGGACCACGCCACACGCGGCGGACGCTGGTGCGACGCGCGCTGCTCGTGTCGGACGCATGGTCGCTTGGACTGACGTTCGCGATCGTCCACGTGATCGTCGGCACCACCGGCCGCGGCTTCACCTCCGGCAAGGAGCTGATGCTGTTCCTGCTCGCGCTGCCCTGCTGGTTCGCGATCGCGGGCCTGTACGGGCTGTATGAGGGCGACCGGCTGCGCGCGGACACCTCCACGCTCGACGACTTCTGGCCACTGTTCCACGCCGTCACCGTCGGCGTGTTCTTGACGTTCGTCGCGATCCGGATCTCCGACGTGCTGCGCGCCAGTGAGCGGCGCCTGATCCTGTTCTGGTTCGTCTCGCTCTTGGTGCTGCCGCTGGGCCGCTCGATCGCGCGCGTCTACATTCGCACCCGGGTGGCGTTCCTCCAGAAGACGGTGATCGTCGGCGCCGGACTGGTGGGGCAGGAGATCGCCCGCAAGATCCGCCGAAACCCCGCCTACGGACTCGAGCTGGCCGGATTCGTCGACGCCGACCCGCTGCCGATGCACCACGAGCTGTCCGACGTGAAGGTGCTCGGATCGACCGAGCAAATCCCCCAGATCGTGCGGGAGCACCGCATCGAGCGCGTCATGCTGGCCTTCACCGGCGACGGACACGACACCGGCCTGGACGTGGTGCGGGCGTGCAACGACCTCGACGTCGAGCTGGACATCGTGCCGCGGCTGTTCGAGGTGGTGGGCAGCAAGGCGCGCTTTCACTCGCTCCAGGGCACCCCGCTGCTGGGACTCACGCCGCCCGTGCTCTCGGGCAGCCACCGGATTGCCAAGCGCACCGTCGACATCGTGGGCGCGCTGCTCGGCCTGATCCTGCTGGCGCCGCTGTTCCTCGCCACCGCGATCGCGATCCGCGTCAACAGCAAGGGGCCGGTGCTCTTCCGACAGACCAGGATCGGCCGCGGACAGAAGCCGTTCACGATCCTCAAGTTCCGCACCATGGTCGAGGACGCCGAACAGCGAAGGAGGAGGTCGCGCACCTGAACGCCCACCTCTCGACCGATGCGCGCATGTTCAAGATCCCCGACGATCCGCGCATCACCTCCGTCGGCCGCGTGCTTCGCAAGTACTCGATTGACGAGCTGCCACAGCTCGTCAACGTGCTGCGCGGCCAGATGAGCCTGGTCGGCCCCCGGCCGCTGATCCCGCACGAGCACCAGTACGTGAACGACTGGGGTCTGCGGCGGCTCGACCTGACGCCCGGGCTGACCGGCCTCTGGCAGGTCTACGGCCGCAGCGAAATCCCGTTCGCCGAGATGCTGGTGCTCGACTACCTCTACGTCACCAACTGGACGCTGTGGGGAGACATCAAGCTAGTGGCGCGCACGGTCCCGGCGCTACTGGGCAAGACGCGCGGCGCGACCTAGAGAAACCCGATGCGAAGGCCTCGCTCTGATCGCGGCCCTGGCCGCTGCCGTGGTGGCGCTGGCTGCACTCGTCGACGGCGGCCGGATGGCGTCTCTCGACAGATTCGCCCGGGCGCACCTGGCGCCGCTTCAGGCCGGCCCGGCCGGCCGTGGACGGGGCGAGATCCTGCAGCTCACCGCGGGGGCCAGCGACGCGATGATCTCGATCGCCGGGATCGCCGTCTCGGTGATCCTGATGGCGCTGGCCGGACGGCGGCTGATCGCTTCGGGGCGGGGCCGGCTCGCGCTGCTGTGGGCATCGGCGCTGACCGCCGGGTTCGCCGGGGAGCTGATCGGGAAGGCGCTGGTCAACCAGCAGCAGCCCGATCATAGGGTGATATGCCGCGGTCTGGGCGCGAGCGGATTCGACGCCAGCTTCCCGAGCGGCCACGCGCTGCGGGCGATGCTGCTTGCGGGCGTTGCGGCGGCGCTCTGGCCGCACCTGCGGATGCGGTTCGTTGCAGCCGCGCTGACTGCCGTCGCTCTGGCTCTTCAGGTGAATGGCGTTCACGCGCTGTCGGACATCGTCGCCGGCGTTGTGGCCGGGATGGCGCTCTGGCTCGCCGTCGAGGCGATCAGCGCGCCGGCTGCCGCCGCCGCGGGATCAGCTGTGCCAGTTGCTCCGCAGCCGGCTTCGGCGTTAGGTCGCGGCCGACAGACCCAGCCGTTCCTTGTTGTTAGGCTCCCCATCGCGCCCAGCTCACTCGGTCCCCTCGAACCGGGACACCATCTGCTTGCTGGTAGGCATCGGTGCCGGGCAGTTCGCCGAAGGCTCCCCACTCGCCGGACCGATCAGAGGCATGTCCCAACGGCCTGGGCGCCAGCGACGACGTCCAGGTACTGCTCCTGGCTGGCGGTGTGCCCGGTACGCTCCGCCCTGCAGCGTCGAGCGTGAGTCGGAGCTGACGTTCTCGCCGTTGCGGTTGTAGCCGCTGCCGCCGGTGCCCGGCGAAGTAGTCATGCACGTCGAGGGCCAGGTGCTCGAGCGAGCCGAAGCCTTCAGGTCGGCGCCCTGTGCGCCCATCGAGGGCCCGCCGCGAAGCATGAACACGACCGTCCGCTGAGCGTCGACGGCGCGGATCGCCCCCAGGATCTTCGACTCCCAGCGCACCACCCGCTGCGGTCGTCGCAGTGCGTGCGGCGAAAGCCCCCGGTGTGGCGGCTCGTTCAGGATCTCGTAGCCGAGCACGTTCGGCGTCGTCCGGTAGCGCGGTGGCGATCATGGTCGCGAAGTCCCCGTACAGCGCGGTCGCCCTGCGATCGGTATAGAACCGCTCCTGGGCGGCGTCGAGGCCGACCGTCGTGGGCGGGAAGCGACGCCCTGCGTACAACCACCTGGGGATGCCGTTGGCCCGCCCGCCGCGCTGCAGGTGAGCGAAGTACGGTGACCAGCCGTACTGGTGGAAGTCGAGCAGCACCTGATGTCGTTGTCGGCGCAGTAAGCGATCAGCTGATCGAGCTCGGCCAGGCGTTGCTGGTTCCAGGTGTGCTGCCCGTCGGCGGGCGGCAGCGGCTCGTAATCGCTCCAGGGAACCGTCACGCGGATGAAGTTGACGCCCAGCTCCGCCGCCTGGGTGTAGACACCGGTGTTGAGCGTGTGGACGTCCACGCCCCTCAGGACCACCGTGTTGCCTCCCCGGTCGACAAACCTGGCACCGTCGCTCGTAACCAGCGGCGCGGTGTCAGGGGTGGGCGTTGTCGACGGAGGCGGCGGTGCCGTTCCGGAGCCGGCCGCGCCGCCCAGGCAACCTCCCGCCAGCAGGCAGGCGGCCACCAGGAGCCCTATGCGCCGGCGCGGTGCCATTGCCACAGGCTAGATCAGTAATGGTCGAAGCTCGAGCCCGGTACCTCGGTACGCAGGTCGAGCGGGAGGAACGGTGCCAGCCGCTGTACGTGGTCGTGGGCGGCCCCCGCCTCGGCCGGATCGCCCAGGCGAGCCGCGGTCACCGAGAGCATCTGCCAGGCAACCCAGAAATCCGGCTCGGCGCCGGCCGCCCGCCGTGCCGCGACGAGAGCGTCACGCGTGTTGCCGTCGCGTAGCAAGGCGCGAGCCGCGGCCAGGTCCGGACGTCCCGACAACCGGTCGAGCCGGCGGGCGCGGTCGGCGTCGCGCAGCGCGGCGGCCGTCGGCTCCCTGTATGACCGCTCGAGGTAGCGCTGGGCCAGCGCCGCAGGGACGATCAGCACGGCCGCAGCGGCGAGCGCGCCAAGCGCGATTGGAGCCGACACGAACAGCCGGCGATCGCGCGCCGGGGCCGGCGTGAGCATGCCGACGGCAACCGCCGAGAGCATCACGGCCGGCAACGCGCACGACGCGATCTGCCAGATCCAGTCCACCTGCCCGTGCACCGCGAAGTAGGCGAGAGCGCCGCCGATGCCGGCCGCGAGCAGCTTGTCGGAGCCACCCGCGTCCGAGGTGCGGACGCGCAGGCATGCCCCCAGCGGCAGCCCGAGCACAAGCAGGAACAGCGCCAGGCCCGGCGTGCCGAGCGTCGACATCACCTCCAGCAGTTGGCTATGGGCCTGGAACGGAAACAGAAACGGGTGGCCGATATGCACGTTGAGGTAGCCGAAGTTGCCGGCCCCGTAGCCCTGCGCGGGCTTTTCGCGGAAGCCGCGCAGCGCGACCTTCCAAAGGTCGTAGCGGCCGGTGTCGAGCGACCCGAACCGGCTCTCGGCCTGCCCCGAGGAGGCCGCCTGCCCGCTCTCGCCGCCGACCCTGTCGACGGTGGACTGAAGGCTGTGGCGGGCCCACCCCACCGGATGGCCGTCCGTCTTTGCGAGCCCGGCCGCGCCGCCGGCGACCAGCATCAGGCAGGCCGCAACCGTGCCGGCGATGGCCACCACGCGGCGCCCCGAGGCGGGCAGCTCCACCGCCTCGTCCAACAGCACCTGGCCGACGCCGACGGCGGCTGCGATCAGCGCCACCCGAAGGATCGACTGGCCCACCAGGTCGGCATCGGGGTTGCCGACGCACCGGCCGAGAAGACGTTGTTCAGGTCGTGCCACAGGGCCGAGCGTGGGCACGGCGGCCCCGGCGGCGATGGTCGCGCTGCGGATCGGCGTCGGACAGAGCGCGAAGTAGGCCATCGCCGAGCAGCGCCAGAGCCCACACCGCCGCCCGCGCCTCGGTCGGCACAACCGTCGCCAGCACGAGACCGGCGGCCAGCGCCGCAAGCGGCCGCAGCGCCCGCGGCATCGCACGATCGCTGGCCAGCGCGACCAGCGGCCAGAAGCCGATCGCGACCGCCGCGGCAGGCCGCCGCCGTAGCCGACGTCGCCGACCAGCCGCCCGGCGTCGAACAGCGACAGCGCGTTCGGTGTGGCCAGCAGCTTGGCGGTCACCAGCAGTGCCGGCACCGCCGTGCCGGCCGCCACCACGGCCACCAGCAGCCGCCGCCAGCCGGGCGTCGTGACCGCCACCAGCACCAGCGTCGCCGCCGCCGCGTAGAACAGGTACCGGTCAGCCTCCACCAGGGCGCTCTGCGGCCAGGCCGCCCACCGGATCGAGATCAGGCTCCACACCGCCAAGCCGACCAGGGACAGCGGAAGCAGAGCTGCACGCCCGACAGTGTCGAGCGCGGCTGGGCGAGAGCGCGATCCCCGCCGCCACCAGCGTGACCGCCGCCCACAGACCCCACTGGTCGATCGTGTAGCCGCCGCCGTCTCCCGCAACTCGCACCGCGGCCAGTACCGGAATCACAGCCAGTGCCAGCCCGAGCAGACCCGGCACCGAGACCGCCGGCCGGCGGGGTGACCGGCGTTTCGCCCTCGTCGTCACCCGCCCAGCTGGTAGCCGTGGGACTCCAGCGCCGGGCCGAGTGCGCGTTCCAGCATCTCGACATCGCGCGGCGCCAGCTCGTCCCGGTAGGCGCCCGCTCGGGCGGGGGTGAACTCGAGTCCCGAGAAGGCGCGCTCGAAGGCGTCGTTCCACTCCAAGCCGAGATGGCCCAGCAGCCGTTCGACGTGCTCACGCGGCCGCTCCACCACGTCCTCGTAGCGCAGCTCGAACCAGCTCTCGGCGGGCAACCGCGAGCGCGCCTCGTCGAAGGCGGACATCAGCAGCTTCCACTCGAGGCCCGCGAGCACCGGGAACGAGCGACCCGATTCGCGCCAGAGCGCCGAGTCCTCGTCCGACAGCGGGCCGAACGTCCACGCCTCAGGCCCACCGAATCCCGCCCACCAAGGCTGCTGGACGAGCGAGCTGGCCACCGCCCGGCCGTCCCGGACAACGTGGACGAACCGCGCCTCCGGAAACACGGCGTGCAGCAGGCCGGCCCGCGGCCAGCCGGTGAACTTGTGGAGGAACAGGCTGCGGCCCTGGACGTCGGCGCGCTGTTCGAAGAAGGCCCGCAGCCGCCCCGTCAGCCACGCCGAGGCGTCCTCGGCGACCAGATCCCGGCAGGGCTTCGAGAGCATCGGCGAGACGTGGCGGTCAAGAAGCCGGTAGCCCTCCGACGGGGTCATGGCGACGCTGCGCACCCCGGCGGTCAGCCTGCCGTGCCCGCCGCCGCCGCGGCGGCCGCCCTGCTTCTGGAGAGGCGCCGGAAGCGAGCGGTAGATGCGGTTGTTGAGCCGGCCCTTGCGGTTGAACCCGGCCAGCCGGTCGTCGACGTTGGCGATGAAGCCAACGTCGGGGTGCATCGCCACCACCTGACCGACGATGGTGGAGCCGCAACGGCCGCTGCCGAGCATGAACGCGAAGCGCTGATCCATGACCGCAGAGGTTACTCGCTACGCTCGTGTGCGCTGGCCGTCGTAGGTGCCCCACTCGTCGCGCAGCACCTGGCAGACCTCGCCGATCGTCGCCTCGACGCGCAACGCCTCGCGCATCGGCGGCAGCAGGTTGTCGTCCCCCTGCGCCGCGCTCGCCACCACGGCCAGCGCCGATTCGACCCCCGCGGCATCACGGCGGGCGCGCAACGCCTGGGTTCGCTCGACCTGCCGGCGCTCAGCCTCGGGGTCGATCGTATGCAGCTGGATCGGCTGCTCGCTCTCCTCGGTCCAGCGGTTGACGCCCACGATCACCTCCTCGCCGGACTGCACTCGGCGGTGGTGCTCGAACGCAGCCTGCTCGATCTGGCCCTGCACCCAGCCCGATTCGACCGCCGCCACCGCGCCGCCCATCTCGTCGATCTCGGCAATCAGCGTCCGCGCACGGCTTGCCAGCTCGGCGGTCAGCGACTCGATGTAGTAGCTGCCCCCGAGCGGATCCGCGGTGGCCGTGGCGCCCGCCTCGGTGGCCAGGATCTGCTGGGTGCGCAAGGCGATCGTGGCGCTGCGCTCGGTTGGCAGCGCCTGGGCCTCGTCGAAGCCGTTGGTATGCAGGCTCTGGCCCCCACCGCACACGGCCGAGAACGCCTGGATCGCCACCCGCACGATGTTGTTCTCCGGCTGCTGTGCGGTCAGCGTCGAGCCGCCGGTCTGGGCGTGGAAGCGCAGCATCAGGCTGCGCTCGTCGCGTCGCGCCGAACCGTTCGCGCATCACCTCGGCCCAGATCGTGCGCGCCGCGCGGAACTTCGCCACCTCCTGGAAGAAGTCGTTGTGCGCGTTGAAGAAGAACGACAGCCGGCGGGCGAAGGCGTCCACCTCCAGCCCGGCGTCGACCGCCGCCTGCACGTAGGCGATGCCGTTGGCGAGCGTGAACGCCAGCTCCTGCGCGGCGGTCGAGCCGGCCTCGCGGATGTGGTAGCCCGAGATCGAGATCGTGTTCCAGCGCGGCAGCCGCTCGGTGCAGTAGCGGAACGTGTCCACGGTCAGGCGCATGCTCGGCCGGGCCGGGAAGATGTAGTTGCCGCGGGCGATGTACTCCTTGAGGATGTCGTTCTGGATGTGCCGCTCAGCAGCTCCGGCGCGACGCCCTGCTCCTCGGCCACCAGCTCGTACAGCAGCAGCAGCAGCGATGCCGGGCGCGTTGATCGTCATCGAGGTGGAGACCTCGTCGAGCGGGATGCCCGCGCAGCAGCAGCCGCATGTCCTCGATCGAGTCGATGGCGACGCCGGTGCGGCCGACCTCGCCCGCGAGCAGCGGATGGTCGGAGTCGAGCCCGAGCTGCGTGGGCAGGTCGAAGGCGACCGACAGGCCGGTCTGGCCGCGGTCGAGCAGCAGCCGGAAGCGGCTGTTCGTCTCCTCGGCCGACGAGAACCCGGCGTACTGGCGCATCGTCCACGGCCGCTCGCGGTAGCCGTCGGCGCGAACGCCGCGGGTGTAGGGGAAGGCGCCCGGCGTCGGCCGCTCGCCGCCGCCTGCGCCGTGTAAACGGCTCGATCGGGATGCCCGACTCGGTCGCGCTGCTCGGGCATCGGGCTGATCCTACCCGCGGCCGAGCAAGAGCCCCGGCTGCCGCGCTCACCACCTTCCTCGACTCGGGTGCCCGGCGAGCCGGTCATCCCGAGCCTCCGGCGATGTCGCATCCGCTCCGGGGCTCTGTGCGGCGCGAACCTCCATAGACGTCAGCGGCTGCGCGGGCGGGCGTCGAAAACTCCGCACAGTGCGCGAAATTTGCCGGCGGCTACGCTGCCGGCATGCGGATCACCGTGAGGCTGTTCGCGGCGCTGCGGGAGCGGGCCGGCGCGGTCGCGCGCGAGCTGGAGCTGGCGACGGGCGCCGTGCGTTGGCGACGTTTGGCCGGCGCTCGGCCTGGGTGACGAGCCGCCGGGCATCGCCTACGCGCGAAACCGCGATACGCGCCCCGCGACAGCCGCTGGCGGACGGCGACGAGGTGGCGGTGATCCCGCCGGTGTCCGGCGGCGACTTCCGCGTCCAGGCAGAGCCGCTCGACCTGGCCGCGGTCGTGGCCCAGGTCTCCGATCCCGGCGGCGGGCGCGATCGCAACGTTCATCGGCACCACCGCGCGACCACAGCCGCGGCCGCACCGTGACGCACCTCGAGTACGACGCCTACCCGGAGATGGCCGAAGCCGAGATGTCCAAGATCGCCGGCGCGGTGATCGCGCCCACGACGTGCGCCGGGTGGCGATCGCCCACCGCACCGGCCACGTCCCGATCGGCGAGGCAAGCGTGATCATCGCCGTGTCGGCGGCTCACCGAGGCGCGGCGATGGACGCCTGCAGGGAGGCGATCGATACGCTCAAGCAGACGGTGCCGGTGTGGAAGAAAGAGGTGTTCGAAGGCGGCGAGCAGTGGATCGGACGGGAGGGTTCGGCATGAGCTGGGAGCCTGAACACTTCGATCCCACTCCGCCGACCACGTTGGAGCCTCCCACCCCGCCCCGGCCCCACTGGCTGAAGCGGCTGCTGGCACCGGTGGCAGGAGCGGGGCTGCTGCTCTGGAAGCTGGCCGCGCCGTTCTTGATCGCAGTCAAGAACATCAAGTTCCTGGCCACCGGTATCTCGTTCCTGGTCTCGGTCGCGGCGTATGCGACCATCTGGGGCTGGCAGTTCGCGCTCGGTTTCACCGTGCTGTTGTTCGTCCACGAACTCGGACACGTGATCCAGCTTCGTCGCGAGGGCGTGCCCGCGTCGGCGCCCCTGTTCATCCCGTTTGTCGGCGCTGTCGTGGGGATGAAGGATCTGCCGAAGAATGCCTGGGTGGAGGCCAAGGTGGGCCTGGCCGGGCCGGTGCTCGGCTCGATCGGCGCGGCGGTCTGCTTGGCGGCGGCGGTCGCCGTCGACTCCGACCTGCTGCGGGCGATCGCCTACACCGCCTTCTTTCTCAACCTGTTCAATCTGATCCCGCTCCTGCCCTTGGACGGCGGGCGCGCCGCCGCCGCGGTGCACCCCGCATTCTGGTTCGTCGGCCTGTTTGCGGTGGCGGCCCTGTACTTCTGGCACCACAGCTTGATCCTGCTGTTGATCGTGCTGCTCGGCGCCCGCGAGCTGTGGTACCGCTGGGAGCGCCGGCACGAGCCCGAGTCGCGCCTCTACCACGCGGTCACGCTCGGCCAGCGGCTCACCATCAGCACCGTGTATCTCGGCCTCGTCGGCCTGCTGGTGCTGGGCATGGAGGTCAGCTACCTTCACCGCACGTTGTAGGTCGGCGGCTCACCGGTTCACCCGGTGAAACCCCCAGTCGAGCAGCCGCGCGCCCTCCGAGAACTGATCGCCGCCCGCTCCCAGAACGACCGCAATCAGCGTGTGCCCGTTCCGCGTCGCCGCCGCAGCCAGGCAGTCTCCGGCCAGGTAGGTGGATCCGGTCTTGATCCCGATCGCGGTCGGATACGTCCAGAGAAGCTGGTTTCGGCTCACGTAGTCACCGCCCGAGGTGGGTGTGTAGACCTTGAGCCGCACAAGCCTGCGCAACGCCGGACGCTGCAGCACACGGCGGGCGATGTCGGCCACGTCCCAGGCCGAGCTGTGGTTGCCGGTGTCGATGATGCCGCTGGGGTTCGAAAAACGCGTATCCGACAGGCGGAGGCGGCGTGCCTCACGGTTCATCCGGCGCACGAACGCCGACACCGATCCCGACCGATGCACCGCCAGCGCGTCGGCCGCATCGTTGGCCGAGGCGATCAGCATCGCGGCCAGCATGTCGCGTACGGTGACGCGCTGGCCGACCCGAAGGCCGAGCGTGTAGCCCAGCTCACCCGTCATCGGCGCGGTGATCCTGAACCGCCGGGCCAGGCCACCCGGCTGCTCGGCGATCAGCGCCGTCATCAGCTTGGTCAGGCTCGCCACCGGCCGCTGGGCGTGCGCATGATGCATCCACAGCACCTTGCCGCTGCGCGCGTCGACGACGATCGCGGCGGCTGCCGGGACGCCCGAGATGGCGGTGTGCGACGCGCCCGTCGCGCTCAGCGGCGCCGGTCCGGCCGGCCCATGGCCGGCAGTGGGAGGCGCGACCCCGGTCAGTGCGGAGGGCGGAATCGTTCCTGCGCCGCGGTCGAGCAGCGGCAGCACCCGCCACAGGACGAACACCCCAGCGGCCGCGATCAGCAGCAGGACGACGGCCAGCACCGCCCACAGCGCCGACACGCGCGGAGGCCGGCGGTGGCGGCGCCTGCCGGCCTGCATGGAGTAGAGCGGAGGCCGCCTGGTTGCCACCGGCACACCCTACAATCGTTGGTGTGACGACGAACCCGCTACGCGACCTGCCTTCCGTGGACGCCCTGATACGAAGCGACCGGGCCGCGGCGATGATCGAAGCCCACGGCCGAGCTCCCGTGGTGGCCGCGCTGCGCGCCGCACTTGAGGCCTGCCGCGCACGTGGCGGAGGGTGCAGTGCCGACGACCTGCTTGACACCTCAGCCGTCGCGCTCTCACGGCCGCCCAGCCTGCGGCCGGTGCTGAACGCGACCGGCGTGATCGTGCACACGAACCTCGGCCGCGCGCCTTTGGCGGGCCGCGCCCTGGATCGGGTGCGGCAGGTCGCGGCCGGCTACTCGACGCTCGAATACGACCTGGCGGCCGGCGAGCGCGGATCGCGGCACGACCACCTCTCCGCGCTGCTGCGCCGACCTGACCGGCGCCGAGGCCGGCGCTGGCCGTGAACAACAACGCTGCCGCGGTGCTGCTGTGCCTGGCCGCGCTGGCCGGCGGTGGCGAGGTCGTGATCTGCCGCGGCGAGCTGATCGAGATCGGCGACGGGTTCCGGATCCCCGACATCCTCGCCCAGTCCGGCGCGCGGCTGGTCGAGGTGGGGACGACCAACCGCACGCACCTCGCCGACTACGAGCGGGCGATCGGCCCGACACCGCGCGCGCATCGCTGCGTGTCCACCAGTCGAACTTCCGCATCGTCGGCTTTACCGCCAGCGCCGCGGCTCCACGAGCTGGCCGGCGCTGGCACCCGCGCACGGCATCCCGCTGGTCGACGACCTCGGCTCGGGCCCGCTGCTCGACCTGCCCGACCTGGTCGACGAGCCGACCGCCCGCGAGCGCGTCGAGGCCGGCGCGACGCTGGTCTGCTTCTCGGGCGACAAGCTGCTCGGCGGCCCGCAGGCCGGCATCGTCGTCGGCCGAGCCGACGCGGTGGAGCGCGTCAAGCCGCCATCCGCTGGCGCGGGCGATGCGCATCGACAAGCTCTCGCTGGCCGCGCTGGAGGCGACCCTCGAGCTCTACCGAGACCCCGCCGCGCGCGCTGCCCGAGTCCCCGCTGCTGCGCGGCGGCCGCCGAGCCGGCCGAGGCCGTGCGGCGGCGCGCCGAGCGCCTCGCCGCGCGGCTGGGCGGCGAGTTGGTGGCGACAGCCGCCCGCGTCGGCGGCGGGGCGCTGCCGCTGCTCGAGCTGCGCGAGCTACGCCTGCGCGCTGGAAGGAGGCGACGATCTCGCGCAGCGCCTGCGACGCGGCGAGCCGCCCGTGGTCGGCGCGGGTGCGCGAGGGCCGCGTGCTGCTCGACTGCCGGACGCTGACCGACGACAGTGCGACCAGTCCTGCCGTGGCGGCGATCGGCCGCTGACGCTCGGCACCGCAGGTCACATCGATCACGGCAAGACGGCGCTGGTCGCCGCCCTGACCGGGGTCGACACCGACCGCCTGCCGCAGGAGCAGGCGCGCGGCATCTCGATCGAGCTCGGCTACGCGCCGCTGGAGCTGCCGTCGGGCCGGCGGCTGTCGGTGGTGGACGTGCCCGGCCACGAGCGGTTCGTCCGCACGATGGTGGCCGGGCGCGACCGGCATCGACCTGTTCCTGCTGGTCGTCGCCTGCGACGACGGCGTGATGCCGCAGACGCGCGAGCACCTCGCGATCTGCGAGCTGCTGGGCATCGAGCGCGGCGTCGTGGCGCTGACCAAGCGCGACCTCGTCGACGACGACTGCGCCGCGCTGGCCGCGGCTGGAGGTCGAGGAGCTGCTCGGCCCGGCCCTACGCCGATCGCGGTCGTCGAGGTCTCCGCCGTACCGGCGCGGGACTGGACGAGCTGCGGGCCGCGCTCGACCGCCGCGCGGCCGCGCCGCAGCCGCCGCCGCCGGCGGACGGTGCGGATGCCGATCGACCGGGTGTTCACGCTGCGCGGGATCGGCACTGTGGTCACCGGCACGCTGTGGTCGGGAGCGATCGCCGCCGGCGACCGGCTGGCGGTCGAGCCGGGCGGGCGGCCCGTGCGGGTGCGAAGCGTGCAGGTGCACGACCACCCGGTCGAACGGCGGCCGCCGGACAGCGGGTGGCGGTTGCGCTGGTCGGCATCGAGCGGTCGCAGGTGGGGCGCGGCGACACCCTGGCCGAGCCGGGCTCGCTGCGCGCGTCCTTCCGTCTCGAGTGCGACGTGCGGGTGCTCGCGGGGGCGCCGCGAGACCTGCGAAACGGCGAACGGGTGACCGTCCATCACGGCACCTCCGAGACCCACGCCCGCGTGATCATCCGCGACGGCGAGTTGATCGCCACCGGCGCCGCCGGCCGTATACAGCTGCGGCTAGAGCGACCGCTGCCGGCGCGGCAGGGCGATCGCGTCGTGATCAGGCTGACGGCGCCGCAGACGACGATCGCAGGCGGCACGGTGCTCGACCCGGCACCGACCCGCAGCGGACGCGCCGCCCCCGTGGTCGAAGCCTCGCCGCCCACGGCGAAGCCTCGACCGGCGCCCTCCGCCGAGGGGGCGGAGGAGCTGCTGGCTCGGCTCGCCGCCGACCCGTTCTCGCCTCCCCCTCTGGCCGCAGCCGAACGCGAGGCGGCGGCCCACCTGGCGGAGGGCGGACGCGCGGTGATGGCGGGCCGAGACCTCGCCTTCACCGCGCCCGCCTACGCCCAGGCACGTGAGGCAGCGGTGGCGATCGCCACCGAGCGCGGCTCCGTGACGATTGCCCAGCTGCGCGACCGCTTGGGCTGCTCGCGACGGTACGCCCAGGCGTTGCTGGAGGCCTTCGATGCCGAGGGCGTCACCCGCCGCATCGGCGACGAGCGGGTGCTTCGCCGGCGAGGTCGCGAACTCACCTCATGAGCCCCGTCCTGTCGGTCGAGGCCCACCGACCCCGCGGGTAGAGTCGAGATATGCCATCCGAGCGATACGAACCTGAGCTGGGCGCGATCGTCCTGGTCGGGGGACGCTCGACCAGGATGGGGACGGCGAAGGCCCTGCTCGACTGGCACGGCTCGACGATGGCCCGGCGCGTCACAGGCATCGTCGGGCGGGCGGCCCGGCCGGTGGTGGCGGTGCACGAGCCGGGGCAGGAGTTGCCGCCGCTGCCCGGCGCCGAGCTCGTGGCCGACGCCGCACCCGGCCGTGGGCCGCTCGAGGGGATCGCCGCCGGCATGCGGGCGTTGGCCGGGCGCTGCCGGTGCGTCTTCGTGTCGGGCACCGACCTGCCGCTCCTGCACCCGGACTTCGTGCGCTCGATCGCCCGCGAGCTGGACGGCCACGAGATCGTTGCACCGGTGGCGGGCGAGCGTAGCCATCCGCTGGCGGCCGTCTACCGGATCGAGGTGCTCGGCCGGATCGAGACGCTGCTCGCAGGCGACCAGCTGCGCGCGACGGCACTGCTCGACTCCCCCGGCACACACCGACTTGATGCCGGCTCCCTGCCGCACCCCGAATCGCTGCGAAACCTGAACACCCCAGAGGAGTATGCGCGGGCGATCGCCGAGCCCGAGCCGGAGATCGTGGTCGAAGCATTCGGCGCCGCCTCCGGCCGGATCGGGTTTGCAACTCGGCCGGTGCGGGCGGCGACCCTCGGCCGCTTGGTCGCCGCCGTCGGTGTCGCGGATCTGCTGGCCGATGACTTCACGCTGGCGCTGAACGGCGTCCCGCTGCAACGCGACCCGGCCACACCGCTGGTCGCCGGCGACAGAATCACGGTGACGGCATCATCCGGGGCGTGCTTTTCGACCTGGACGGCACGCTGATCGACACGGCCACCGCCGAGCGGGGCCGCTGGACGGCGGTGCGCGGGCTGATCGAGCGGCGGCTGCCGGAGGTGGACATCGACGGCTTCGAGCGTCGCTACCGCGCACACACGCGCGCCAACCGGGCGACCTCCGTGGACACCGGAAACTTCACCTACATCGACTACCAGCGGCAGCGGCTGCGCATGGTGCTGGCACCGTGGGCCGAGCCCAGCGACGAGCTGATCGACGAGTACGCCCACACCAGCAACGAGATGATGGCGCTGGTGCGACCGCTGCCCGGTGCGGCCGAACTGCTGGCACAGCTGCGCCAGGGGCCTGGCCATCGGCCTGCTGACCAACGGCCCATCCGCCCATCAGCGAATGAAGCTCGACGCGTCCGGGCTGGCAGCGGCCGTCGACGCGATCGCCGTCTCGGCCGAGATGGGCGTCGCCAAGCCGGATGCCGAGGCTTTCCGACGGGCGGCGGGGATGATTGGCCATGACATCGCCGAGGTGGCAATGATCGGAGACACGCCGGACACCGATATCGTCGGAGCGGTGGGCGCCGGCGTCGCGCTGACGATCTGGTTCCGGCGCCGGGACGAGCCTCAGCCGGATGGAGCGCGCGTGATCACGGCGCTGGACGGCGCGATCGCGGCGCTCGGCCTTGACCGGAGCTGACCGGACGCAGCTCGTCGAGGACGTGCCCGACCCGCCGCATGCGCTCGGCGTCACCCTCCAGATCCGCGATCAGGTAGCGAAGCCAGAGCCGTTCATCTCGGCTCAGGCTGCGGGGGCGTGTCGGCATGGTGCTCATCTCGGCGACGGGCCGGCATCGCATTCTTCGCGAGACCGGGTTCACGCCTTTCGGCGATCCGCCCCCGATTCCTCCGTGCGCCGTGGTTACCTCACCGCTGCTCCAGATCGAGCGCGACGGAGTTGATGCAGTACCGCTTCCCAGTCTCAGCGGGACCGTCGTCGAACACGTGGCCAAGATGCGATCCGCACCGCGCGCAGCTGACCTCCGTGCGCACCATGCCGTGGCTGGTGTCCGTCTCGAGCGTCACGTTCTGGCGGTTGGCGGGCTCGCAGAAGCTCGGCCAACCCGTCCCGGACTCGAACTTGGCGTCCGCGTCGAAGAGCTCGTTGCCGCAGGCAGCGCAGCGGTACATCCCGTCCTGCTTGGTGTCGACGTAGCGGCCGCTGAACGGCCGCTCGGTGCCCTTCTGGCGCAGCACCTGGTACTGCTCCGGAGTCAGCAGCGACTGCCACTCCTGTTCGGTCCGCTCTACCTCGGTGCTCATGGTGCTCCTCTCGATGCGTGGTCTTCGAAGCGAGATACCCGCTGGCCGTCTGCCGGATTGCTGCAGATGTGGGCGTGATTGGAGGTACTTCCGGCTAGAGCGGGCGCGCGGTGGCGTTGGCCGGCATCCTGCCGGCGTCGATCTCGGCGCCAACCGGAAAGTGCCCGTCGCCCGGCCAGGGGGACAGCATCAGCAGCACCCGGGCGTCCCCGCGGGCTGTCACGGCATGCCGCTCACCCGGCGCGAACGTCACCAGCGTCCCCGACTCGCAGGACACGGCGGCGCCGGCCGCCACGACGTCGACCCGCCCGTTCACGACCTGGAGCACCGCTCGCTCGTGCACGCTGTGCTCGCCCAGCTGCTCGCCGTCGCGCAAGTCGATCACAACCGCACGGGCCTCGGGGCACGAGAACAGCACCCGCGGCTCGCGCCTCCCGTCCGCTTCGATGGAGGGAATGTGCCAGCGCTCCATGCAACGCACGATACACCGGACGCACCCAGGCTGACAGGAGACCCCCACCTGGCGTCGAACGATTCGTCATGCAGAACCCATCCCCAAGCTTCGATGGGTCCGATGTCGCCGTCCTGTCGCGCATCGTGATCCCGTTCATGATGGTCAGCCGCGAGGAGATCGGAGGCATTCGCGGACTCTCACGCGAGTTTTGCGAGGTGCCGTTCCCGCCGGGCGCGCGCGTCGTTCAGACGGAGAAGACGGAGGGCGCGTGGATCGTGTGAGTACGTCGAACGCGTCGACGCGATCTGATCTAGGAGTTGCCGTGGTGGCGATGGCCTGACCGGCCCTTGTGACCGTGGCTTTTCGATCGGCCGTGATGCTTCGCGGAGGCGTGCCGGTGCCGCTTCGGCGCGTGCCGGCCGGCGGGGTGGTGGTGAGCGTGGTGATGGGCGTGCTGGCCGCCCCCACCGGAGTGCTGCTGGTGACCGTTGTGTCCCGAGCGGTCGTGCTGCGAGCCGTTACCGTGCCGGTGCCGATGCCGATGGCCCGTGTCGGTTCCGTGGCCGTGAGAGTGCTGCCTGATGCAGCGGCGGTCATGCCCGTCGGCATGCTTCGTGCATCGCCGGTCGGAGTGCTGATGGTCGTGGCTTCCCGGCGTCGACCCGTCGCCGCCGTGATGGCCCGGGGTTGGGCTCGGGCCGGGGGCAGGCTGCGATGGAGGGCCGCCGCCGCCCGTCGGGCCGACGATCACGATCGGGGGTGTTCCACCGCCACCGCCACCGCCGCCACCACCACCGCTCCCACCGGTTGGCGGAGGCGTGGGGTTTCCGTAGCCGCGTGACGGAGAGGTGAGGTGTGCGGCGTCGACCGATACGACGGCCTGGAGGGCGCGGCCCGGCAGTCCAAGCAGGCCGCCGCCGACGCCCAGCCCATGCAGCGCCACGGCTCCGAGTGCTCCGTAGCTGGCGACAAGCGCCACCCCGAGCATCGCCGAAGCGCCCATGCCACGCGAGGACGTGAGCACGGTCTTTCCTCCAGCTGATGGAATCGGCGTCACCTTTGGTTGTAGACCCCTTCCTCTCGCGCCTATAGGGTCGCACATTCGGCGGTCGGCGCGCATACCCCGAATGGGGGTTCCATCAGTATGATCGCATCGCGTGGCGGCGAATGGCGAGTCTTAGATTTTGTGCGGGCGCGGAATGCCGCAAATACCTCAGACCACGTCCACGGCCTCATCCACCATCCGCGTCCCCCCGACCAGCCAGCGCCGCCCGGCCCAACGCCCCATGCCCGCAACGAAGCGGATCCAGATGAAGGCGGACAGACCGATCCAGATTCCGGTCAGCCCCCACCCGAACTGCGCAGTGGCGAGCGACAACGGCAGGTAGCCCAGCAGAGCGGCCGCGACCGTCACGTTTCGCATGAAGCGCAGGTCGCCGGCACCGAGCAGCACGCCGTCGAGCGCGAACAGCACGCCGTTCACGGGCATCATCAGCACAAGCCACGGCCACAGGTGGGCGGTCTGTGCCCGGCACCTCGGGGTCGCTCGAGAAGATCGCGCGGCAGCAGTGAGTGGCCCGCGGCCAGCACCGAGGCGAAGCCAAGGCCCAGGCAGAGACCAGCCACCAGCAACCTGCGGGCAAGCCGCGCAGCGACGTCGATCGAGTGCGCACCCAGCAGCCGGCCGATCAACGCCTGAGCAGTGATCGTGGTTGAGTCCAGGAAGAGCGCACAGAACACCCAGATTCTGCGCGCCGATCTGGTGAGCTGCGAGCTGGGCGTCGCCCATCCTGGCGGCGACCCCGGCGGCTGACCGTGAAGGCTGCGAAAAACGCCAACGTGCGAACAGAGAGATCGCCCGCCGACCGCAGCTGCGTCCGGATCCGCTGCCGGCTCGGCGCCATGGGCGCTCCCCGCCGTACCAGCAGGCCGAGGAAGAACAGCCCGCACGCGGTCTGGGCGACCACGTTGGCGATCGCCGAGCCCTCGATGCCAAACCCGAGCCCGCGGATCAGGAGCAGCGACAGGCAGATGCTGCCGAGGTTGGCGACCGCCAGCACGTACAGCGGCGTGCGCGTGTCCTGAAACCCGCGCAGCCAGCCCTGCGCTGCGGCGGTCACGAGCACGAACGGCGAGCCGAGAGCGGCGATCCGAAGCCAGGACAACCCCTCGGACGCCGCCGGCGTCGATCCGCCCGCCACCAGGTGAACCGCCGGCGCCGCCAGCAGCTCGATCGAGACCACCATCACGCACCCCATCGCGAGCGCGAGCCAGGTTGCCTGCACGCCCACGTCGAGCGCCGCGGGCAGATCTCCAGCGCCGTACAGCCGCGCCGAGCGCGAGGTGGTGCCGTACTCGAGGAACGCCGTGAAGCCCAGCAGCTCGCTCAAGAGCAGGCCCGCTACCGCCAGGCCGGCCAGCGAGACGGTGCCCAGGTGCCCGACGATGGCCGTATCACCGAGCACATATAGCGGCTCGGCGATCAGCGCGCCCAGGGCGGGGAGTGCGAGGGCCAGGACATCCCGATCGCGGGGCATCTGGCCGGTCGTCTCCACCGGCTGAGTGATAGCAGAGCCGTTCCGGGACCCGCGAAGCAGCCTCGCTATCGCTTCGAGATGCGGCCGGGGCGGAGCGGGCGGGCGTGGGCGCTGACCTTTTCGAGGGCGCGGGTGAGGGCCTTGACGTCGGTGTCGGAGAGGTGCTGGGAGAAGTGTCGGTCGATGCCGTCTCGGTGGTGGAGGCGGGCCCGCTCCATCATCTCGGTGCCCTTGTCGGTGAGGACGACGAGGATCGAGCGCCGGTCGTGTCGGGGGCGGACGCGGCGGACGAGCCCCGCCTCCTCCATGCGGTCGACGACGCGGGTGAAGCCGCTCTTGCTGTACAGGATCCGCTCGGCCAGCTCGTTCATCGGGATGCCATCCGGCGATTCCTCGAGGTGGACGAGCACGTCGTACCAGCGCTGCGGGATGCCGACCGCGTCCTGGAGCTCGGCATCGAGCACGTCGAGCAGCGCCAGCGCGCTTTCGAAGAAGAGGCGCCAGCAGCGGAGCCGCTCAGGCGAGGGGCTTGACAGGGATTGTTCCATCTGCGATAGTCCTCCTGCAACTGTTGCATCAGTAGACTGTTGCAGATCATATCAACGAGGGGAAGGGAGCGAGACATGACCGCCATCTCTGCAGAGCGCGCACAGGCTCGGGTACGCGCTCGACGAGACGACGAGGGCGAGGCGTTCTGGCTGCTGGGGATGCTGCAGACGATCAAGATCGGCCGCGACGACACCGGCGGGGCATACGGCCTGGTCGAGATCGTCGTGCCCGAGGGCGTCGGCTCGCCCTGGCACGTCCATCCCGAGGAGGACGAGTGGTTCTACGTCCTCGAGGGCGAGCTGACCTTCTGGGTCGCGGACACGCGACTGTCGCTGCACCGCCGGCTCGTTCGCGTTCGGCCCCAAGGGCGTGCCGCACACCTTCTACGCCGAGGCGGGCGGAGCAAGGGCGCTGGTCGGCTTCGCGCCGATGCAGTTCGAAGGATTCCAGCGAGAGGTCGGCGAGCCGGCCCCCGAACGCGTCCTGCCGCCGCCGGCCGAGGGCCCCCCGGACATGGCGCGGCTGCTCCCGATCGCCCAGCGAAACGGGTTCGAGATCCTCGGGCCCCCCAGGCCCTCCGCCCGGCCACTGAGCCGCCCAGACGCTCGAGGAGAACTCAACCGCCCCCGGGCCCGGCCGATTACGCAGCCGTGGGTTACGACTTCGACCTGCTGGTCATCGGCTCGGGCCCGGCCGGCCAGAAGGCGGCGATCCAGGCCGCCAAGCTCGGCCGGCGCGTCGCCGTGGTCGAGCGCGGCCACATGATCGGCGGCGTCTGCATCAACACCGGCACGATCCCCTCGAAGACCCTGCGCGAGGCGGTCCTGTACCTGACCGGCATGAACCAGCGCGGCATCTACGGCCAGAGCTACCGGGTCAAGGCGGACATCACCGCGCACGACCTGTTCTGGCGGATCGAGCACGTGATCGAGCCGCGAGGTCGACGTGGTCCGGAACCAGCTTGGCCGAAACCACGTGCACGTCGTCGACGGCGGCGCGCCGCTTCGTCGACCCGCACACGTTCGGCGTGACGCGGCGACGACGGCGAGGAGCGGCGACTGACCGCGTCGCAGGATCGTGATCGCCGTCGGCACCCGGCCCGCGCGGCCGATCGAGCGTCGAGTTCGACGGGCGGACGATCCTCGACTCCGACGACATCCTCAACCTGGACTGACATCCCGTCGTCGCTGCTGGTGGTCGGCGCGGGCGTGATCGGCATCGAGTACGCGTCGATGTTCGCCGCGCTCGGCACCAAGGTGACGGTGGTCGAGCAGCGCGCGCGCGCTGCTCGAGTTCTGCGACGCGCAGATCGTCGAGGCGCTGCAGTACCACCTGCGCGACACCGGCGTCGTGTTCCGGTTCGGCGAGAAGGTGACGCGCCGTCGAGAAGCACGACGGCGGCGCGATCGCCCACCTCGCCAGCGGCAAGCGGATCGCCGGCGCGACGCCGTGCTCTACTCGGCCGGCCGCCAGGGTGCGACCGACGGCCTCGGATCTCGAGACACGCCGGGCTCGAGGCCGACACGCGCGGCCGGATCGCGGTCGACCGGCGTACCGCACCGAGGTGCGGCACATCTACGCCGCCGGCGACGTGATCGGCTTCCCCAGCCTGGCCGCGAGCTCGATGGAGCAGGGCCGGCTGGCCGCGTGCGACGCGTTCGGCGTGCAGGTGCGCGATGCCCGGCGAGCCGATGCCGATCGGCATCTACACGATCCCCGAGATCAGCTACGTCGGCCAGCACCGAGGAGGAGCTGACCGCGGCGGCGATCCCGTACGAGATCGGCATCTCGCGCTACCGCGAGCTCGCGCGCGGGCAGATCCTCGGCGACTCGCACGGGATGCTGAAGCTGCTGGTCTCGTCCGAGGACAGCCGCGCTGCTGGGCGTCCACGTGTTCGGCACGGGCGCGACCGAGCTGGTGCACATCGGCCAGATGCTGATGGCCACCGGCGGCACCATCGACCACCTCGTCGACGCGGTGTTCAACTACCCGACGCTGGCCGAGTCGTACAAAGTCGCCGCGCTGGACGCGATGAACCGCGTGCACGCCATCCGCCGCCTGGCGTCCTGAACGCCGCTTCGGCGAGCTTCAGGGACGTGATTGAGGATTTCGTCGCTGTGGACCAGTCGCGATAAGTTGCATCCACCTGAACGCCACGGAGGTGGATGATGGCCGAGCTCGACGCGCATGATCGAAGCCGACCGCCGCTGACGCCGAGCGGTCTGAAGACGGCGGCAGCCGATGCCGCCCGCCCGGAGCGTCGCAATCCTGACCGTGCATGGATGCTCGCGTCCACGCCCGAGCCGGCATTGGGCCTCGCGGTCGGCGACGCGCACATGATCCGGAACGCCGGTGGCCGAGCTTCCGACGACGCCATCCGCCCACTGATCATCTCATGCGAGGCTACTGCGGCACCAATGAGTTTGCCGTGATCCATCACACTGACTGGCGACATGCTGACGTTCACGAACCAGCAGCTGCAGGAGAAGCTGGCCGCCGAAGCCGGCGCTGGACGCCATCCGGCATCGACTTCCTACCGTTCTCAGACCTGCGCCAGAGCGTCGCCGACGACGTGCACCGGATCCTCGACACCCCTCAGCTTGACGACGCTATCGCGGTCAGCGGCTACATCTACGACGTGCACTCCGGCGCGCTTGAGATGGTCGTCCCGGCGGCAACACGGGCGACCGCTTAGGCATGCAGGCGGGACGGGGTCAGACCCCGGCCGCGCTACGATACGGACCAGCGGCTTGTACTTGATCCGGTGAGGCTGGGCGGCCTCGTCGCCCAGCCGCCTGCGGCGGTTGCTCCTCGTACTCGTCGTAGGCGCCCTCGAACCAGACCACCTGCGAGTCGCCCTCGAAGGCCAGCATGTGCGTCGCCACCCGGTCGAGGAACCAGCGGTCATGGCGAGATCACCACCGCGCAGCCGGCGAAGTCGAGCAGCGCGTCCTCGAGCGCCCGCAGCGTGTCCACGTCCAGGTCGTTGGTCGGCTCGTCCAGCAGCAGCAGGTTGCCGCCGCTGCGCAGCAGCTTGGCCAGGTGCAGGCGGTTGCGCTCGCCGCCGGAGAGGTCGCCGACCCGCTTCTGCTGGTCGCGCGCCGCGGAAGTTGAACGACGCCACGTAGGCGCGCGACTGCGATCTCGCGCTTGCCCAGCGTGATCAGTCGCTGGCCGCCGGAGACCTCCTGCCACACCGTGTTTCGCGCGGGTCGAGATCGGCGCGGGCCTGATCGACGTAGGCGAGCTGCACCGAGTCGCCGATCTCGAGCGTCGCCGGCGTCGGGCTGTCTCCTGGCCGACGATCATCCGGAACAGCGTCGTCTTGCCCGCGCCGTTCGGCCCGATCACGCCCACGATGCCGCCGGGCGGCAGCGAGAACGTCAGATCCTCGATCAGCAGCCGGTCGCCGAAGCCCTTGCGCAGGCCGTCGCGCCTCGACCACCTTGTCGCCCAGCCGCTCGCCGGCCGGGATGTGGATCTCGACCGAGTCGAGCTTGACGCTCTGCTCCTCGGCCAGCAGCTGCTCGTAGGCGCGTCAGCGCGCGCCTTGCGACTTGGCGTGGCGGGCGCGCGGCGACATCCGCACCCACTCCAGCTCGCGCTGCAGCGTGCGCCGGCGGGCCGACTCCTGCTTCTCCTCGACGCGCCAGCCGCGCCTGCTTCTGCTCCAGCCACGAGGAGTAGTTGCCCTGGAAGGGGATGCCGTGGCCGCGGTCGAGCTCGAGGATCCAGCCGGCCACGTTGTCGAGGAAGTAGCGATCGTGGGTGACGGCCAGCACGGTGCCCGGGAAGCGCTCCAGGAACTGCTCCAGCCAGGCCACCGATTCGGCGTCGAGGTGGTTGGTCGGCTCGTCCAGCAGCAGCAGGTCGGGCGACGGAGAGCAGCAGCCGGCACAGCGCCACCCGGCGCCGCTCGCCGCCGGACAGCGTGGCGACGTCGGCGTCGGACGGGCGGGCAGCGCAGCGCATCCATCGCGGTGTCGAGCATGCGGTCGAGGTTCCAGGCGTCGGAGCCGCTCGATCCGATCCTGCACCTCGCCCTGCTCCTCGAGCAGCGCCGCCATCTCGTCGTCGGACATCGGCTCGGCGAACCGCAGCGAGATCTCGTTGAAGCGATCGAGCAGCGCCCGCTTCTCGGCCACGCCGTCCTCGACGTTGCCGCGCACGTCCTTGCGCCGGGTCGAGCTGCGGCTCCTGCGGCAGGTAGCCGACGCGTCGCGCCCGGGCGCCAGCTGGGCGGCGCCGTTGGACGGCTCGTCCAAGCCGGCCATGATCCGCAAGCAGCGTCGACTTGCCGGCGCCGTTCGGCCCCAGCACGCCGATCTTGGCCCCCGGCAGGAACGACAGCGAGATCTCGCGACAGCACCTGCTGCTCGGGACCGTGGAACTTGTTGCACGCGGTGCATCGCGTAGATGTACGAGCTACTCATAGCCAAACGATAGGCGGATCGGCTACGCCGCGCGGCGGCGAGACCGCGCCATCCCCAGCACCGCAGCGCCGAAGAACCCGGCCGCGGAGGAGAGCGCAACGGCGATCAGCCCGGCTCCCAGATCGTGCAACGCGTAGATCGCCGGCCCACCGCGATCAGGAACACGGCACCAGCACGAAGTACCGGTCGCGCATCATGCCCCTGGGTCCCGCCGCCCACCAGTACACACAGCCCAGACAGACCACGATCGACACCCCGGCGACCAGCCGGTCAGCGGTCAGATCGGAGACGAAATCGAGCCGGGCGGCCACCAGAGCGGCTAGGTCCAGATCGCGATCAGGCAGCCGACGCCGGCGACGATCAGGTCGCGGCGCACCAGGCTTGACGCAGCTGTTCGGGGTCATCGTCATGGTGGCGACTCATTGTCACACAGCCATCGCTCGAAGGCGGGACGGGCCGACCGGCGTCCCGCCCGAGCGGCGCGTCAGCTCAGGGGCCGCCGTGGATCGGCGGCGGCTCGTTCATCGCGCCGAGGCGATACGTCCGCCCGATGCTCGGGCAGCACCTCCATCTTGTTCTTCTGATAGCCGTAGTACAGGATCAGCCCGCTGACGCCTACCGCCGCACACGCCGATGATCGGGCCGTACTGCTGATACCCTTGGTGCCGTAGTAGTAGTCGCGTGGCCAGGACAGGTTGACCGCCATCGCCGCGCCGTAAAGGATCGCGATCACGTTCGTCATGATGGCCACCCGCCCAGCTTGAACAGGCCCCGGGCGGTTGTGGGCGAGGTTCCCCGGCCAGCCCGCCAGCCGCCGCTGGAACAGCGGGATCGTCACCCCGAGGTAGGCCAGGTACATGCAGATGATCCCCAGGCTGAGGATGATCGTGACGGCGTACGGGTTGTCGATGTTGAAGGCAAGGATCGGCGATCGCGATGGCGCCGACCAGCGACCGCCGGGAACACCGGCACCCGCCGCGTCTTCCGAGACGGACGCCACCTCTGGCCCACCGGGAGGTTGTTGTCCCGGCCCATCGCGAACAGGATCCGCACCGACATCGCGTGGATGGCGAGGCAGCAGACGAAGATCGCCAGCGCGCAGTCCCACAGGAACACCTCGCCCCAGAAGCCGCCAAGGACATCTTTGGTGATCACCGCAAGGCCGAGCGAGGTCGGATCCTTGTAGAGCGACGTCGCCGACCGCCATCGTCCCGAACAGGATCAGCAGGAAGCCCATCGTGCCGGCTGTGGCGAGCGCCTGGAGGATCGGCTCGAGGCGCCCTGCGCCGGGGATCATCCGTCTCCTCGGCCAATGAGCCGGCCGAGTCGAAGCCGTACATCACGTACAGCGGCATGATCGCTCCGACCAGCAGCGCTCCCAGGTAGCCCCATGCGTGGTTGACGGGCACGTTCGCCGTGTTCGCGGTGTTGGTGAGCACGTCGGAAGGGCTGCGGGTCGCGTTGATCAGGAACAGCAGCACCAGCCCCGTGGCGCCGACCAGCTCTGAGGCGACGCCGATGTTGTTGATCCTCGCCAGCACCGAGACGCCGAGGCAGTTGATGAGCGTGGTCAGCGCGACCATCACCAGGCCAAGGATGATCGCGTTTTTGGCGAAGGCAGGATCGTTGTACAGCGGGAAGTTCTTGTCCGGACAGGTGTCCGTTCCCGCGGTGCATTTCACGAACTGGAAGTTCGTGCTGATCTGGGGCAGGATCACCTGCCACGCCAAAGCCACGGCCGGCACCGTGATGATCTGCGCCCACAGGTACATCCAGCCGGTGTTCCAGGCCCAGGCCTTGCCGGCGATCTGCTTCGACCACTGGTAGACCGAGCCGGCGAGCGGGTAGTGCGCCGACAGCTCGGCGAATTGCAGCGCCACCGTCATCTGTCCGAAGAGGACGAACAGCCATGCCCAGATGAACGCGGGACCAGCGAAGTAGAAGCCGAGGTATGACGTCTGGAACATGCCGGTAAGAATCGAGATGTAGCTGAACCCGGCGGCGAACGAGGAGAAGCTGCCCAACGTGCGATGGAGTTCCTGTTTGTACCCAAACTCCGCAAGTTGGGCGCTGTCCGAGGGAGGCTGTCCCTCCATGCGAGACTCCTTTCAAAGAAGACGGTCGGTGAAGGGGCGATACTCTCCGACACCGCGGGCGTTGTCAACAGCGTCGTAGCGTTCGGCACAAACGCCTGAAATCCTTGCTGGAAAGCGGCCTCCGCGGCTGCTATTGTTGCTGGTCGCGCCGAGAACACCTGGCGCCCCGCGCCCGCCGCCCCATCACCAACGCGTCCTTTCGCCCGCACCGGCAACGGTGCCGAGGCGAGACCAACCGCGTCCTCAGAGGTTTCCCCATGTCCGCCATTCCGGCCGTCGAGGTCGACAACCTGCGCAAGGAGTTCATTCGCCGTGACGGCGGCGCACGCGTGCGCGGGCGCCGCCGGCGGGTCGCTGCGCTGAAGGGCCTCAGCTTCACGATGCAGAAGGGCGAGTGCGTGGCCATCCTGGGCCAGAACGGCTCCGGGAAGTCAACGCTGGTTCGGCTGCTCTCGACCCTCTCCTGATCGGCGATGGCGGCAGCGCGCACGTATTCGGCATCGACGTGGCCAAAGAGCCCCGCGCCGTCCAGCGCCTGGTCAACCGCGTCTCGGTGGAGGCGTCCTTCTTCAAGCGCATGTCGCCCGGTCGAGAACCTGAGCTACTCGGCCCGCTTCTACGGCCTCGGCCCGCGCGACACCCGCGCCAGGATCCCCGAGATCCTGACCATGGTCGGCTTTCCGCCGGAGCGCTCCCGGGAACCGATGGAGGACCTCTCGCGCGGCATGCAACAGAAGATCGCGCTCGCCCGCGCGCTGCTAACGGCGCCGGTGCTGCTGCTGCTGGACGAGCCGACCACCGGCCTCGACCCGCGCAGCAAGCTCGAGGTGCAGGCGTTCATCCGCACGCTGCGCGAGCGACACGACTCGACGATCCTGCTGTGCACGCACGACATGGCCGAGGCGGAGGCGCTGGCCGACCGGATCGGCATCCTGCACCGCGGCGAGCTGCTGTGCCTGGAAAGCGCTGACGAGATCCGAGCTCGCTACGGCGCGGAGACGCTGGAGCAGGCGTTTCTGAACGCCACCGGCCGATCGTTCGAGGACGAGCCGGATGACGAAACGGCCACCGACGAGATCGAGGAGGTGAGGGCATGATCCGGCCCGAGCAGGGGGCGTTCCGCCGCGAGATGATCGGCTTCGCCGGCATCGTCGAGCGCAACGTGTACCTGATCCGCCGCTTCGCGTGGTGGGAGCTGGCGTGGTTCCTGTACACGGTCGCCAATACGCTCACGATCGTCTTTATCGCCAAGGGCGTGGAGGCAGGCGGCGGCACGCTGAACGTGAACGACGTCGACGATCGTGCTGCTGATCGGCGCCGTGATCTGGTCGTACCTGGGTCTGATCTTCGAGATCGTGACCGAGACGGTGGCCTGGGAGCGCTGGGAGGGCACGATCGAGTACACGTTCATGGCGCCGATCTCGCGTACCTCGCACCTGTTCGGCATGGGCGCGTTCGCGGTCGTCTACGGCGTGCTGCGAACGGCGCTGCTGTTCGCGGTCGTCGCGACGTTCCTCGACATCACGTTCGACGATCCCCAGTTCGCTCAGTGCCGCGCTGGTGCTGCTGGTGAGCTCGGTCTCGTTCATCGGCATCGGCATGATGACGGCGGTGCTGCCGCTGATCTCGCCCGAGAAGGGCACCCAGCTCGGCTTCATCGCTCAGGGACTGCTGCTGGTCGTGTCCGGCGTCTACTACCCGGTGACGGTGCTGCCGCAATGGATGCAGTGGATCTCGGTCATCTCGCCGGCGACCTACACGCTCGAGGGCTGCCGGGCGGCGATCCTGCATGGCGCCGGTCCCGCGGCGGTGTGGCAGGACATCTGGCCGCTGATCGTGATCGGTGCGATCGCAGTGCCGCTGGGACTGGCCGTGTTCCGCCGCGGCGAGCGCTACGCCAAGCAGCACGGCCGGCTCAAGCGATCAGGATAGGGCCGGCCCGGTCGGATACCATCGTTCGCGATGGGACGTGAGGCACGCTGTGTGGTTCGGCGGGAGGGCGAGCAGGCCGAGGCCAAGGCGCTGCTCGAGACCGACGAACTGATCGTGCGAGCGCCGTTCGAAATCTCGGTGCCGCGCGGAGCGATCACCGCGGCCCGGGCGGACGGTGACCGGTTGACGGTGGAATGGCCGCAGGGCGCCGTGGAGCTCGAACTGGGCGAGCGGGAGGCGGCGCGCTGGGCCAACGACATCGCCAACCCCAAGACCGTGGCCGACAAGCTGGGTGTGAAGGCTGGCCAGCGGGTGCTGGTGGTGGGCGATTCGCTGGGGCGAGCTCGTCGGCGCCGGAACGCAGGTCGATCACGGACCGGCGGACGTCGTGTTCGTGGCGGTCGAGTCGCCGGCCGATCTGGGGCTGATCGACTCGATGCAGCACGAGATCGTGCGTGACGGGGCGATCTGGGCGATCCGGCCCAAGGGCCGCGCCGACCTGACCGAGGCGATGGTGATCGCAGCCGGAAGGGACGCCGGCCTGACCGACGTCAAGATCGCCGCGCATCTCGGAGACCCACACCGGGATGAAGTTCGTGATCGCGGTCGCGCGGGCTGAGGGGGACACCGTTCGCGTCAGCCAGTTGCATCCGCCTGCGGCGGACGAAAACGACGCTTCAGCCGCCGCAACCGCCAGTGCAGGAAGTGGCGGCGGCCAGTGAAAACCATCGCCACGCCCGCCTCGTCAGCGGCTGCGATCACCTCGTCGTCGCGCTTGCTGCCGCCGGGCTGGATGATCGCCCGCACGCCCGCGGCGACGGCTGTCTTTGGGCCGTCGTCGAACGGGAAGAACGCGTCCGAGGCCAGCACGGCGCCCTGGTTTCGGCCACCCGCCTTCTCGACGGCCAGGCGCACCGCGTCCACCCGGCTCATCTGGCCGGCGCCGACGCCGACCGTGGCCAGGTCGCGGGCGATCACGATCGCGTTCGAATGGACGTACTTGCAGACCCGCCAGGCGAACAGCAGATCGCCCCAGCTCGCTGCTCGCCGGGATGCGGCCGCCGACACGACCTGCATGTTGCTGCGGTCGTCGAGCTCGGTGTCGCGATCCTGGATCAGGACGCCGCCCAGAACTCTGCGAAGGTCACGCTCGCCAGGACTGGCCTTGCGCCGCTCGCGATCCTCCAGGATGCGCAGATCGGCCTTGCCGCGGAGCGCCTCCACCGCAGCGGGCGTCGTAGTCCGGGCGCGAACAGCACCTCGCACGAACTGCTCGCGCCAGCCGCTCGGCCGAGCGCCGCCGACACCGGCCGGTTGACCGCGATCACGGCGCCGAAGGCCGACATCGGGTCCGACTCCAGCGCGCGCTCGTAGGCCTCCTCGAGCGTCGCGCCCGACCGCCACCCCGCATGGGTTGGCATGCTTCACGATCGCGCAGGCCGGCAGCTGGAAGCTGGCCGCTATCGCCGCGTGCCGCCTGTCAGGTCGGCGAGGTTGTTGAACGACAGCGGCCGCCCGCCGAGCTGCTCGATCATCGACAGCAGGTGGCGCCGCGCGCCCGCCTCCACGTAGTAGGCCGCGCGCTGGTGCGGGTTCTCGCCGTAGGCGAGATCGCCGGCCTTGACCAGGTCGAGCACGACCCGTTCCGGGAACGGCTCGGTCTCGCTGAACCACTCCGAGATCGCGGCGTCGTAGCCGGCGGTGTGCGCGAACGCCTCAGAGGCCAGTTCGCGGTGTGTGTCCGGCGACAGCTCGCCGTCGCCGCTTCGCAGCTCGTCGAGCAGGAATCCGTAGCGCTCGGGATCGGTGACGACCGCGACGGAGTCGAAGTTCTTTGCCGCTGCCCGCACCATCGTCGGGCCCGCCGACATCGATGTTCGCGATCACCTCCGGCTCGCTCACCCCGCGCCGGTTGGCGACGTGCCGGAACGGATACAGGTTGCACACAACCATGTCGATCGGCACCACGCCCTGCGCCTCCAGCGACGCCATGTCGTCGGGGTGGTTGCGCCGGGCGAGGATCGCCGCGTGGATGTGCGGGTGAAGCGTCTTGACGCGCCCCCCGAGCAGCTCTGGCGATCCGGTCAGCTGCTCCACGGTGGTCACGGCAAGGCCCGAGTCCGCCAACAGCTGGGCGGTCCCCGAGGTCGAGATCAGCTCGACGCCGAGCTCGCTCAGGCCGGAGGCGAACGTCGCCAAGCCGTTCTTGTCGCTGACCGATATCAGTGCTCGCCGAATCTTCATGCCAGCCGCTCTTCCCTCACGCGCACATTCCGGCCCTCCACTTCGATCAGGCCGGCACAAAACAGTCGGACCGCCCGCGGCAGCAACCTGTGCTCGATCTCGTGCAGCCGATCGGTCACGTCCTCGGGGCGATCATCATACGAAACCTCGAGTGCCTCCTGCACAACGATTGGCCCGCTGTCGGCTGCGACATGCAGGTCGTCCACGAGGTGAATGGTCACGCCGGTCACCCGCACGCCGTACGCCAACGCATCGCGGACGGCGTGGGCACCCGGAAACGACGGCAGCAGCGAGGGGTGCACGTTCATGATCCGGCCGCTGAAGCGGTGCACGAACTCGGGCGAGAGGATCCGCATGTAGCCGGCCAGGACGACAAGTCCGACGCCATGCTGTTCGAGAAAGTCCGCCGTGTCGCGCTCATCCCCCCCAGCCAGCACCGGGATGCCGGCCGCGGTCGCCCGTGCCAGACCGGGAGCATCGGCGACGTTGGAGGCAACACAGGCGATCTCGATGCCGCCGTCGTCGATCAGCGCCTGGAGATTCGAGCCCGTCCCCGAGATGAGGACGCCGACCCTCAACGGAGCGTGACTCCGTCGCCCTCGACGACGTGCCCCGCCAGCCAGGCCGACTCACCGGCCTTCTCGAGGGTGGCAAGGGCGAGGTCGGCGTTGTCAGCCGCGACGAACGCGGCGTAGCCGAGGCCGAGGTTGAAGACGCTACGCATCTCCTCCTCCTCCACCCCCAGTGAGGCCAGCCACGAGAACACCGGCGGCCGCGTCCACGTCGAGAGATCGACCTCGACCCCGAGTCCGGCCGGCAGTGCGCGACCGAGGTTGCCGGGGATGCCACCGCCTGTGACATGGGCCATCGCCCGCACGTCGACCGTCGCCGTCAGCAGCCGTACCGGCTTTGCGTAGATGCGGGTCGGCTCGAGCAGGGCGTCGGCCACCGAGAGCCCTTCCAGTCCGGCCGGCTTCTCGTCAAGGCCGGTGCCCGCTCGCTCCAGCAGCCGGCGGATCAGCGAGAAGCCGTTCGAGTGGGGGCCGCTGGAGGCGAGCCCGATCACCGCGTCGCCCTTCTCGATGCGAGCGCCGCCGATCAGGTCCCGTCGCTCGCCGATGGCGACGCAGAATCCGGCAAGGTCGAACTCGTCCGGCTTCATCATGTCCGGGTGCTCCGCCGTCTCGCCGCCCAACAGGGCACAGCCGGCGGTGCGGCAGCCCTCGGCGATGCCCTCGACCAGCTCGGCGATGCGATCCGGATCGATGCGGCCGCAGGTGATCACGTCCAGGAAGAAGGCGGGCCTGGCGCCCGACGTGATCACATCGTTGGCACTCATCGCCACCAGATCGATGCCCAATCCGTGCAGTCGTCCCGCCGCCGCGCCGAGCAGCACCTTGGTGCCGACTCCGTCGCAACCGGCCGCGATCGCGGGGTCGCCGAAGCTGGGGGCGTATAAGCCGCTGAATCCCCCCAGCGAGCTGAGCACGTCGCGCGTGCGGGTCGACTCGACGGCGGCCTTGATCCGCTCGACCACCTGATCGGCCGCCTTGAGGTCGACGCCCGCATCACCGTAGCTGAGCGGCGTGGGTTTGCTCATCGGCCGGTGGGCGCGGCGGCCATCGGCTCGAACCGCAGCTTTGCGCCTCGCAGGTCGGTGGGGATCTCGGTCGGGTACTCGCCGGTCAGGCAGGCGCGGCAGAAGCGATCGGACTCCTGCCCGGTGGCGCCCTGCAGGCCCTCCAGCGAGAGGTAGGCGAGCGTCGTCGCGCCCAGGCGCGCGCGCACCTGCTCGACGTTGCTGCTGGCGGCAATCAGCTCACCCTGGTCTGCCATGTCGATGCCGTAGAAGCAGGGCGAGATGATTGGCGGCGAGCTGATCCGCAGGTGCACCTCGCGGGCGCCGGCCTCGAACAGCATCTGGACGAGCTTGCGCGTGGTCGACCCACGCACGATCGAGTCGTCGACCACCACCACCCGCTGGCCGCGCAGCACCGAGGGCAGCACGTTGAACTTGAGCTTCACGCCCCTCTCGCGCAGACCCTGGTCGGGCTGGATGAACGTCCGGCCGACGTAGCGATTCTTGACCAGGCCCTCCCCGAACGGAATACCGCTGGCACGGGCGAACCCGATCGCCGCGGGCGTACCGGAGTCTGGAACGGGGATCACGACGTCGGCCTCGACCGGGGACTCCTGGGCCAGCCGCTCACCCATCCGGCCGCGAGCGGCGTGCAGTCCCTCACCCTGCATCTCGGAGTCCGGCCGGGCGAAGTAGATGAACTCGAAGATGCACAGCGACCCGGAGCGGGAGGGCACGGCCTGGCGGTAGCGGGGGCCGTCCTCGTCGATCACGACCAGCTCGCCCGGCAGCAGCTCGCGGTCGAAGGTCGCGCCGATGATGTCCAGCGCGCAGGTCTCGGAGGCGAGCACGAAAGCGTCGCCGAGCCGCCCCACCACCAGCGGCCGGATGCCGTCGGGATCGCGGAACCCGGCCACGGCGTTCTCTGTCAGGACGACCGCCGCGAACGCGCCCTCGATCCGGCCCATCGTGTCAGCGATCGCGATCGCGAGATCATCCGAGGGATGGCGCGCGATCAGTGCCGCGATCACCTCCGTGTCGGAGGTGGACTGGAGCCGCACACGGCTGCCGCGGAGCTCGTCGCGGAGCTCGGCCGTATTGGTCAGGTTGCCGTTGTGCCCAGCGCCACGGTTCGCCCGGCGGCATGCTGCACGACCGGCTGGGCGTTTCGCCACGCGGTGGAGCCGGTGGTCGAGTAGCGGGCGTGACCGATCGCCATCCGGCCCTGCAGCGCCGAGAGCTTGGGCTCGTCGAACACCTGGCTGACCAACCCCATGTCCTTCATCGCAACCACGCGGCCCTCGTCCGAGACGGCGATCCCGGCGCTCTCCTGGCCGCGGTGCTGGAGCGCGTAGAGGCCGAAATAGGTCAGCCGGGCGACGTCACGGTCAGGCTCGCCGAGAGGGTCGTAGATGCCGAAGATGCCGCACATCAGAGGGGTTCCTTCAGGGCCGCGGGTAGGGCGTTCTCGAAGATCTCGACGGCCTCGCTCAGGGGCAGTATCGCATCGCCGATCGCGATCGCCGTGCCCCCAACCGTGCCCAGCTCCTGCAGGGAGAGCGGTCCCGCCAGCTCGACCAGCGCCGCGACGTGCTCCGGGCGGGCCGAGATCACGACCCGGCCGTCGCCCTCGCCGAATGGGTCGTCGCAGCGCGCCGAGGCGCCGATGCCGCCCATGATCGCCGACTCCGCCAGGGCCACCGCAAGGCCGCCGTCGGCGACGTCGTGGGCGCTTTGCAGCAGACCCCGTTCGGCGGCCTGGGCGAGGAACTCGTGCAGCAATCGCTCGTTGACCAGGTCGGGCTCGGGGATGCGGCCGGCCACCTCGCCCAGCACGCGCTTCTGGTACTCCGACCCGTCCAGCGCGCTCGGCCCGTCGCCGGCCAGCAGCACGACGTCGTCCGGCCGGACAAAGGCCGCCGGCACCGCCAGCTCCGCATCGTCCAGCACACCCACGGCGCCCACCACCGGTGTGGGATGGATCGGGCTGCCGAAGTGCTCGTTGTAGAGCGAGACGTTGCCCGACACCACGGGCAGGCCGAGCGCCTCGCAGGCCAGCGACATACCCTCGATCGCCTCGGCCAGCTCGTAGCCGACCTCCCCCGTCTGCGGGTTTCCGAAGTTGAGGCAGTTCGTGATCGCCGCGGGGCGGGCGCCGGTGCAGGCGACGTTGCGCGCGGCCTCGCAGACCGCGCTCATGCCGCCACGCCGGGGATCGAGCGAGGTGCGGCGGCCGTTGCCGTCCAGCGAGACGGCAATCGCGCGCCGGGACGGCGTCAGCCGGATCACTCCGGCGTCGCCACCGGGCCGGATCGCCGTGCCTGATCCCACCAGCTGGTCGTACTGCTGGTAGATCCAGCGCCGGCTGGCGATGTTGGGCGAGGCCAGCAGCGCTCGCAGCCCTGCGGCAACGTCATCCACCGCCGAGAACGCCAGCGGCTCATCCACAAGTCTTGCCGGCCGTGTGCGCTCGACCTCGTAGCGGGGCGCTCCCTCGACCAGCGTCTCGACCGGAATCTCGCCGACGACGCGGCCGTCGTGGAAGCATCGCAACGCACCGCTCTCGGTGACCTCGCCGATCACGGTCGCGTCCACCTCCCAGCGCGCGCAGACCTCGAACACCGACTCGACCATCGAGGGCTCGACGATCGCCGCCATCCGCTCCTGCGATTCCGAGATCATGATCTCGAACGGCTCCATATCGGACTCCCGCAGCGGCACCTTGGACAGATCGACGTCCAGCCCCACCCCGCCACCGGCGGCCATCTCGGAGGTCGAGGAGGCGAGTCCCGCCGCACCCAGATCCTGGAGCGAGGCGAGCAAGCTGCGGTCGAGCAGTTCCAGCGTGCACTCGATCAGCTTCTTGCCCATGAACGGGTCGCCGATCTGGACGCTGGGCCGCTTGTCCGCCGAGGCCTCGTCGAAGCCCTGCGATGCCAGGACGCTGGCGCCGCCGATGCCGTCGCGGCCGGTGCGCGACCCGTACAGCACGAGTAGGTTGCCGACTCCGCCGGCACGCGCCGAGGTGAGGCGCTCGGCCGGCAACAGGCCCACGCACATCGCGTTCACCAGGCAGTTGCGCTCGTACGGCGGCTCGAAGTACACCTCGCCGCCCAGATTGGCGACGCCCACGCAGTTGCCGTAGTGGCCGACTCCGGCAACGACCTGTGAGAACAGCTGCCGCTGGCGGTCGTCGTCCAGCTCGCCGAACCGGAGCGAGTCGAGGATCGCGATCGGCCGGGCGCCCATCGCAAAGATGTCGCGCAGGATGCCGCCGACCCCGGTGGCGGCGCCCTGAAACGGCTCCACCGCTGAGGGGTGGTTGTGGCTCTCGACCTTGAGCGCCACGGCCAGCCCGTCGCCGACGTCGATCACGCCGGCATTCTCTCCCGGCCCCTGGAGCACGCGCGCGCCGGAGGTGGGGAAGCGGCGCAGCAGCAGCTTCGAGTGCTTGTAGCCGCAGTGCTCGCTCCACAGCAGCGAGTACACCGCCAGCTCGAAGTCGTTGGGATCGCGCCCCAGCAACTCCTGGATACGCCCGAGCTCACCATCGGTGAGACCGAGGGCGCGGTGGAGCGGCTGTGGCGTCACGGCGTTCAAAGCGCGTGACGGATGGTACCGGAGCGGGTCGACGGAGCGCTCCACGCGCCCATCGACCCGCCCCGGGACGCCTAACTACCCGTGCTTCTTGCCGTGACCCTTGCCGTGTTGGGTGGTGCCGTGCGACTTCGCGCCGTGGCCATGGTTGGCCTTATCGGCCGGCGAGGCGTGCTCGTGCTTGGCGTGGCCTTTGCCGTGTCCGCTGGTCGACTCGGTCACGGTGGTATCGCCGGTGTCGCCGGTGTCGCCGGTGTCGCCGGTGCCTGGCTCGGTGGCCGGCTGGTCGGGCTCGGTGGCAGGGTCGTCCTGCGACCAGCCCTTGTGCAGGCCGCAGTTCGCATGGCCCTGCTTGTTGAAGTGCACGCCGTTGTGCGCGCAGGTCTGGTAGACCGAGTCGCGAACCGACTCGGCAGGCATCATGCGGGCGACCGCAGTGCCGGTGACGACCAGGCCGGCGAGTACCGGCACGACCATCATCAAACGACTTACTGACATGAAGAGACCCCCAACTAGAACGTGGTTACTCGGTTGTGATCGGCAGCCGGCGGAGATTTGGCGCTCACCCATCGGAGTGTTCATCGCGCCCGCCCTGGGGTTGATGCTGTGGCACGGGGGCTTCCGATCGCCGGCGCAGGTCGCGATGGCCGCGATCGCGGTGCTCGGCCTGACGCTGTTCGGCGCCGACCTGCGGTCGACGTTCCTGAACGTCGGCCTGGCCGCTGCCGCGGCAGGCGCGGTGGCATCGCTGGCGTGGCATCGCGACCGGTCGTCGATCGCGCCTGTGCTGGCCGCGATCGCCGTGCCCTGCCTGCTCGGGGTGGCAGCGAAGGCTCGTGCTCGCCTGACGGGAGAGCTGCCGCTGGTGGTTGCGCTGCTGGGCGCGACCGTCGCCACCACAGGTCTAGCGGGCCTGGCGTTGCGCATCGAGCCGCTGGCCGAACGGATCGCCGGAGTCTGGCGCGCCCAGGGGACGCTCGAGTACCCACCCGCGCTGGGGCTGGTCTGCGTCTGCGCGCTGGCGGCCACACTGGCGCTGCACGCGAACGGCACGCTCGACCGACCGAGCGCGGTCGCGGTGGGGGTACTGCTGGCGGTGACGGCGATCGCCACGTTCGACCGGATGGCATGGATCGAGGCGGCGGCGGTGCTCGTGCTGTTCGGGGGACGGCTCCCGGCGGCACGCCGCACGGTGCTCCTGATCGGGTCGGTTTCGGCTCTCGGCGCCCTGGCGGCGCTGGCGGTCTCCCATCCCAGCCGGGCGGCGCTCGAACGCCACCTTCGCCACGGACCGATCTCCTCTCGCAGCGACGTCTGGCACGCGGCGTGGGACGGCTTCTCCGAACGGCCGTGGCTGGGCTACGGGCCGGGAGAGTTCCGCGCCGTCTACGACCCCGCCACCTCCGTGGTCACCGTCCGCGCAACGGGGCAGGTCGGACTCGCCCACAACGCGGTGCTCGAACAGGCCGTCGAGTCGGGGGTGGTCGCCGCGATCGGGACGGCGGTGGCGCTGACGGCGATGCTCCTGGTGGGCCTGCGGGGACTGGCATCAACGGATCCGCTGCGACTGTCAGCCGGCGTCGCCGCCTTTGCCGTGGCGCTGTCCGGGCTCTACGACATCACCTGGTCATTCGCTCCTTTGCTGCTGATGGGTGCGGTCTCGGCGGTCGCCGTTCAAGGACGGCAGACATGAGCGAGGCCAACGTCTCTCACAAGCAGGTGTCGGAGGTCTCGCGGCTGGAGCTGTTCTTCGACCTCGTCTTCGTGTTCACGATCACCCAGTTCACGGGGGTGCTCGAGCATCACCCGTCGCTGACGGGCGTTGCACAGGCCACGGTGATGCTGGCGATCGTGTGGTGGATGTACGGCGGATACGCCTGGCTCACTAACCTCGTCCCGCCCGATCGTCCGGGACGCCGCGTCGCGATGGTGTGCGGCATGGTCAGCTACCTCGTGCTCGCGCTGGCCATCCCACGGGCGTTCGAGGGCGATGGGCTCGCGTTCGGCCTGGCGTACCTGCTGGTCGTGCTCGTCCACGGGGGACTCTTCACCGTCTCGACCGAGGCTTCGCTCTCGATGATCTACCGCGGCTTCTTCCCGGTCAACGTCGGCTTCGCCCTGGTCGTGATCGCCGGCGGGGCACTGGGCGGGGACTGGCAGTACGCCTTCTGGGCGGCCGCAGCGTCAGCGGCGTGGATCTCGCCGCGGCTGATCCCCGATCAGAGCCACCTGCTCGCGGCCCATCACTTCGTCGAGCGGCACGCTCTGGTGGTGCTGGTCGTGATCGGGGAGTCGGTGGTAGCCATCGGCATCGGCGCAAGCGGCAGCAGCCTCGACGCCGGCACGCTGATCACGATCTCGCTCGGGATGGTTGTGACCGCAGGGCTGTGGTGGGCCTACTTCGGCGAGGCCGATGACGAGCTGCGCGAGGCGGGATTCGTGGCCGGTATCGCCCAGGGCCGCTACCTGGTCGCGGTGCGCGCGTTCGGCCTCACGTTCGCAGCCCTGCTGGGCGGGGTGGTGATGGTGGCAGCCGGCCTCCGACCCGCGATCGCCCAGCCGGGCGATCAGCTGACAACCGCGCAGGCCCTCTATCTGGGCGGCGGCGCCGGGCTGTTCCTGGTCGCCGACCAGATCTCGCGGATGTGGATGACGCTCCGCATCAGTCGGCTTCGGCTGGCCGTGGCAGCGCTGGCGGTGGCCACCGCGATCGTCGGCACCAGCGTGTCGGGTGGGGCGCAGGAGCTGGTGCTGGCGGTCCTGCTGCTGGCGGCGTTCGTGGCGGAGGCGCGGCACCCAGGGTAGGTCCCCGGCGCAGATGGTTGCAGGCGTCAGACTGCGAGCGGCGCGCGGGCCAGGTCCAGCAGTCCCTGCAGCAGCATGCGGCCGTCCGTGGAGCCGATCAGCGGCTCGACGGCGTGCTCGGGATGAGGCATCAGGGCTGCCACGTTGCCGGCCGCGTTGGTCACGCAGGCGATCGAGCCGACCGAGCCGTTGGGGTTGTCGACGTAGCGAAGCAGCACCTGGCCGTTCGCCTCGACCTCTGCCACGGTCGCATCGTCGGCGTACCAGCAGCCGTCGTGATGCTTGATCGGAATCGTCAGCACATCGCCTGCCGAGGCGCCCGGAAGCCACGGCGACTCCCGCTCGACCGTCAGCGACACGTCGCGGCAGACGAACTTGAGGCTGGCGTTGGGCCGCAACACTCCCGGGAGCAGTCGTGCCTCGGTGAGCACTTGGAAGCCGTTGCATATGCCGAGCACCGGCCGACCTGCCTCGGCGTGCTCGCGCACGGCCGACATCACGGGCGAGAGCGCGGCCAGCGCGCCCGGGCGCAGGTGGTCGCCGTAGCTGAAGCCGCCGGGGATGATCACGGCATCAACGGCGCCCAGATCGGCGTCGCCGTGCCACAGCCGCACCGGCTCAGCGCCGAGCAGCGAGACGGCGCGCAGCGCGTCGCGATCGTCGCATGCGCCGGGGTAGCTGACCACGCCCACCCTCATCCGGCGACCTCCACCTGATACTGCTCGATCAGCGGGTTTGAGAGCACCTTCTCGGCGATCTCGCCTGCTATCCGGCGCGCGCTCTCCTCGTCGCCGGCCTCCACGTGGAGGTCGAACACTTTGCCCGCGCGCACGTCGGCGGCCGGGTAGCCGAGTCCCGCCAGCGAGCGGCGCACCGCCTCGCCCTGCGGGTCGAGGATGCCGTCGCGCGGTCTGACCAGTACGGTGACTTTCATGGCTGGGTGGCTCCGTTTCGTTGCAGGTAAGCGCTGAACGGCTCGCCGGTCAGCCGCTGGTACGCCTCGAGGTAGCGATTGCGGGTGCCTGAGACGACGTCGTCTGGCAGCTCGGGCGCCGGCGGCTGCTTGTCCCAGCCACGGGCCTCGAGCCAGTCGCGGAGGAACTGCTTGTCGTAGGAGGGCTGAGGACCGCCCGGCTGGTAGCCCTCCGCCGGCCAGAAGCGCGATGAGTCTGGCGTCAGCACCTCGTCGCCCAGCACCAGCTCGCCGGTCAGGTCGATGCCGAACTCGAGCTTGGTGTCGGCGATGATGATGCCCCGGTCGCGCGCGAATGCCGAGGCGTGCTCGTAGATGTCGAGCGACATCCGCTCCAGGCTCTGGTAGCGCTGCTCATCGCCGACGAGCAGCGCGGCGGTGGCGGCGTCGATGTTGATGTCATGGCCGCTGTGGCCTTGGTGGCGGGCGTGAAGATCGGCTCCGGCAGCCGGTCCGATTCCCGCAGGCCGGCCGGAAGCCGGTGGCCGCAGACGCTGCCGGTGGCCTGGTAGTCCTTCCAGCCCGACCCCGCCAAGTAGCCGCGAACAACACACTCGATCGGCATCATCGTGAGGCGCCGGACGAGCATCGCCCGGCCCGCCAGGTCTGGCGTCGTGCGGGCGGCGGCCGGGAACTCGTCCTGCTCGATCGTGATCAGGTGGTTTGGCGCGAGCTCGGCGGTGCGCTCGAACCAGAACACCGACAGCGCCGTCAGCACGCGGCCCTTGTCCGGGATCGGCGTGGGCATGATCACGTCGAATGCGCTCATCCGATCCGATGCGACCATCAGCATCGTCTCGCCGAAGTTGTACATCTCTCGCACCTTGCCCGAGGCCTCATGCAGATTGGCCAGCTGGTCAGACACGCTCCACCTCCAGGGCGTCGAGGGTGCGCTCGAAGATCTCGTCCACGTGGCGCAGGAAACTGTCGAGATCGAACACGCGGTCGAGCGCCGCCGCGTCGAGCAGGGCGGCGGCCTCGGCGTCGGCCTCCAGCAGCGCTCGAAACGCGACCTCGTCATCCCAGGCCCGCAGGGCGTTCCGTTGCGTGATCTCGTAGGCCTGCTCGCGCGATGCCCCGGCCTCGACCATCGCAAGCAGCGCCCGGCCTGAGAACACCAGCCCATGCGACGCCTCCAGGTTCCTGAGCATCCGCTCCGGGTCGACCGAGAGTCCCTCGACCAGCCACAGCAGCCGGTCGAGCATGTAGTCGAGCGCGATCGTGGAGTCCGGCAGCACCACCCGTTCCGCACTCGAGTGCGAGATGTCGCGCTGGTGCCAGAGGGCGACGTTCTCGAAGCCGACCTGGGCGTTCGCGCGGAGCACCCGCGCCAGCCCCGAGATGCGCTCGCAGACGATCGGGTTCTGCTTGTGAGGCATCGCCGACGAGCCCTTCTGGCCAGGAGCGAACGGCTCCAATGCCTCACGCACCTCCGTGCGCTGAAGGTGCCGGATCTCGGTGGCGAACCGGTCGAGCGACGACCCGGCGCCGGCCAGCGCCGAGAGCAGGTTGGCATGGCGGTCGCGGGGGATCACTTGGGTCGCAACCTGCTCGCGCTCCAAACCGAGCCGGCCCAGCGCGAACTCCTCGATCCGGGGGTCGGAGTTGGCATAGGTGCCGACGGCGCCCGACAGCTTGCCGACCTCGACACCCGCGAAGGCCTCGCGAAGCCGCAGCTGCTGACGGCGAAGCTCGGTCGCGTAGCCGAGCAACACCAGACCGAAGGTGGTGGGCTCGGCGTGCACGCCATGCGTGCGGCCGATCATCGGCGTGTGCCGGAACTCCTCCGCTCGCACCAGCATCGCCCGCTCGGCGGCAGCCACGCCTTCGACGATCAGCCGGCCGGCATCGCGAAGCTGGAGCGCCAGCGCCGTATCCACGACGTCCGACGAGGTCAGCCCGTAGTGAAACCAGCGCGACGGCTCACCCACCTGCTCGGCAACCGACTCGGTGAATGCCAGCACGTCGTGGTGCGTGCGGCGCTCGATCTCGAGGATCCGGTCGACATCCACACGCGCCTGCGAGCGCACGGCGGCAACGGCCTCGCCGGGTACGACGCCGGCATCGGCCCATGCCTCCATAGCCGCGATCTCGACATCCAGCCACCGCTGGAACCTGCGCTCGTCGGACCAGACGGCGCCCATGTCGGGGCGGGTATAGCGCTTGATCAAGGCAAAATCAGTCTATCAACCGCCTCCGACCGCACCCGCCGATCACAAACCTGTGAGGCCGAAAAGCCATGCTTTGCAGGCCTCACGCGCCGAGGGTGATGGAGCCGTCCTCGCCCAGCGTCCAGTGGGGATTGTGTGCGACCTCCCAGGCGTGGCCGTCCAGATCGTGGAAGACGGCCGAGTAGCCGCCCCAGAACGTGGGGCCGGGCTCGCGTGCGATGTGCGCGCCGGCGGAACGGGCCTCCTCGATGACGGCGTCCACCTCCCCCTGTGAGCCCGTGTTGTACGCCAGCACGATCCCGCCGAACCCGCCGCTGTCCTCGATCACGCTGTCCTCCGCCAGCTCGTCCCGACCCCACAACGCGAGGATCGAGCCGCCTGTCTGGAAGAACACGACGCCCTCCTCCGGTCCGGTGTTGCTGACCCAGCCCATCGCCTCGTAGAAGGCGCGGGCACGGCCGAGGTCGGCGACGCCGAGCGTGATCAGGCTGACGCGCTGCTGCAAGCCGGACTCAAAGCTCCGGCGGCGGCGGGCCATGGCCCTGGGACAGGATCTTGGAGGCGTAGATGGCGGCGTTGCGCGCGCCGTTCACCGCCATGCAGGCGACGGGAACACCGGGCGGCATCTGGACGATCGAGAGCAGCGAATCCATCCCGCCCAGCTCCTCGCGCTTGATCGGAACCCCGATCACCGGTAGCTCGGTGTAGGCCGCGATCACGCCGGGCAGCGCGGCCGCACCGCCCGCCGCGGCGATGATCACACGCAGCCCCCGCAGCGCTGCGGTGGAGGCGTACTCGGCAACCTCTCGTGGATCGCGGTGCGCCGAGAGCACCCGCAGCTCGAACGTGATCGCCAGCTCCAGCAGCTCGTTGACCGCCTCGTTCATGATCTCGCGGTCGGACTCGGAGGCCATCACGATGCCGACCTGCGGCCCGTCGGCGCCCAGCTCCTCCCAGACCGGGTGCACCTGCGGAAGCGGCGCCGGCTCAGACAAGCGTGCTCACCTCGCCGATGTCCGACCTCGCCTGCATGCCGTCGAACTCGATCTCGGCGGCCGCCTGGTAGGCCCGCCGTCGCGCCTCACCCAGGTCGGCGCCGGTCGCCGACACGTTCAGTACCCGGCCGCCGGCCACCCGCAGCCGCTCACCGTCATGCTCCGTGCCGGCGTGGAACACCGTCACGCCGGGGCGCTCGGCCGCTCGCTCGACGCCCGAGATGACCGCTCCTCGCTCCGGCGCCTCCGGATAGCCGGCGGCCGCGAGCACCACCGTCACACAGGCCTCGTCCGAGACCGACAGCGATGCGCCGTCCAGCCCGCCGACGGCCACCCGCAGCAGCGCGTCCAGCAGGTCGCCTTGCAGCCGAGGCACGATCACCTGCGTCTCGGGGTCACCCCAGCGGGTGTTGAACTCGAGCACACGGGGGCCGTCGTCGGTCAGCATCAGCCCCGCGTACAGGCATCCGCGAAACTCGATGCCGCGCTCGGCGAGCTCGGCGATCACCGGCCGGTGCACCGCTTCCACGATCTCTTCGACCTGGGAGCCGTCGATGCCCGGCACGGGTGTGATGCAACCCATGCCGCCGGTGTTGGGGCCCAGATCGCCGTCCAGCGCGCGTTTGTAGTCGCGCGCCGGGGCCAGCGGCAGCACGTCGGTGCCGGAGCAGAGCGCCAGCATCGAGACCTCTGCGCCGTGCAGGCGCTGCTCGATCAGCACCCGCCCGCCGGCACCGCCGAAGCGGCGATCGACCAGGCAAGCTCGCACGGCGCGCTCCGCCTCGGAGACCGAGTCGCACACGAACACCCCCTTGCCGGCCGCCAGCCCGTCCGCCTTGATCACCACATCGCCGTCCGCCTCGGCGATCGCGAGCTGCGCGGCTGCCACGGTGTCACACAACGAGAAGGTGGCCGTGGGCACGCCGGCGGCGGCCATCACCTCCTTCGCGAACGTCTTCGACCCCTCGAGCCGGGCGGCCGGCTGCAGCGGCCCGAAGGCGGCGACGCCGGCCACCGCCAGTCGGTCGGCCAGCCCGGCCACCAGCGGCACCTCCGGTCCGATCACCACCAGGTCGGCCCCCAGCGAGACGGCCAGCGCGGTCAGCGACTCGAGGTCATCCGCCGCCACCGCATGACAGGTCGCGATGGCGGCGATGCCGGGGTTGCCGGGTGCGGCGTGCAGCTCGCCCAGGCGCGACGAGCGGGCAAGGCCCCAGGCGAGCGCGTGCTCGCGACCTCCGGATCCGACGAGTAGGACGCGCATAGCGGCGAGCCGAGTCTACTACCCGGCGGGTGGCACCAGGTACACGGGGATTCGGCGCGACCGGCTGCGAACGCGGTACGGCTCATGCGCCCAGACGAAGTCGCCCATCAGCCCGCGATCCTCGTCCGCTCCCATCACGATCGCGTCCATGCCGCGCAGCTCGGCCTCCTTCAGGATCCGCTTGGACGCCCGCCTGGTCGCGAGTACCAGCCCGAACGCCGAGTGGCCCGCCTTCTCGAACTTGTCGACAGCCTCGCGCACGATCAGCCTCTGCTCGTCCCACTCGCGCCTGGACGGTTTGAGCCAGGGGTTGGGAAAGCCGAGGCCGGTGCCCCACACACGCGCCGTGCTCATCACGAACACCTCCGCCATCTGCGGGCGGGCCAGCTCGAGACCGCGAACGATCACGTCGTAGCGGATCGGTCGCCCCTCCGTAGCCACCATCAGCTTGCGGATCTCGAGCGTGGCGGGATCAGGTGGGGGCGACGCCCTTCGCAGCATCGCTCCCACCCTACCCGGTTGTCTCAGTCCCCCGCGGTGGCGGGAGATGCCGAATCGACTTCACCCTTGGCGTGCCTGGGGTCCTCGACCTTGACGCGGTACCAGTAGAACGCCACGTAGGAGAGGAGCAGCAGCCAGCCGATGAAGTAGTAGACGCGCGTGTCATTGCCGTCCAGCGATGCGTTCGGCAACGACGTGTAGACGAGCCCGCCGTAGAGCCAGATCACGAAGTAAAACGCTGCCAGCAACACCGCTATGTACTTGAAGAACTCGGGCAGCCGCACCGGCCGTCGGGCGTCGGCCTTGTCCCTGCGCAACAGGTAGTAGCCGATCAGCACCGGGATGAAGCTGATGGTGTAGCCAACGTTCGACAGCGAGTAGATCTCGACCGCGCCGCCGGTGAAGACCAGCGCGATCGAGAACACGACGTTGAAGGCCATCGCAAAGCCCGGCACGCCGTGCCGGTTGACGCTCGAGAAGATGCGCGGGAACTGCCCGTCGATCGACATCTGGTGCAGCGCGCGCGCACAACCCATGATCGCGTTGAGCACGGAGAGGCTCAGCGCCACCACCAGCATGATCGAGATCGCCCAGTCGAGCCAGGTCGCGTTCGTGAAGATGGTACTTGCAAACGAGGTGAAGATGGCATTCGGGTCGAACAGCCCGAGGCTTGCGTTCCCCAGCTTGTCCGCACCGATCACGATGATGAAGCTGATCGGGATCATGGTGTAGATGAACAGGCCGTAGCCGCCCTCGAGATTCATCGCGATCTTCGCGTCCCGATCGGGATCCTTGCACTCACCGATGTAGCAGGCGGCTGCCTCCATCGCGATCACGTTCCAGGTCAGGAGGAAGGCATAGGCGATGTAGATCGTCAGCCAGCCGTGGCCCTGGAGGTTCGAGAAGAAGCTCGTCCCGTCGAGCTGCGAGAACCAGCTCGGGTTGCTCAGCTCACCCCAGTCGGCCACCGACGGCTTGAAGATCGGCGCGATGGCGAGGAAGGTCAGCGGGATCATCGAGAGCAATCCCAGCGCCGTGGCAAACATCGTGCCGAGCCGGATGCCAAGCCACGCAGGGATGAACACCAGCAGGATGCCGACGATCGAGATCACGATCGTCCAGTAGGCGATGGGGGTGTGGATGGGCTTGATGCCGTTCTGCGACAGATCGAACTGATAGACGATGTAGTAGGAGGCCAGGATCATGTTCAACGGGGCCACCGGGAACCAGCCCAGCCAGTAGGCCCAGGCGGTGAAGCCGTTGACGTGCTTGCCGAAGCGGGGCCAGCGGGTCTTGTACGCCGGGTAGGCGTAGGAGGGGGATCCGCCCGTCCGCTCGGGCATCATCGCCGAGAGCTCGGAGAGAAGCAGGCACAGCAGATACCCCGAGATCGTCACGATGACGATCACCGGAATCGAGGCGGCGCCGAGCGTCGTCACCATCACCGGCGCGATGCCCGTCACCAGGATCGTGCCTGCGAGGCCGATCACAAAGGCGCCCCACCAGTTGGTTTCGCGGCTGAGGCCCCCACCCTCATAGTCGGGGGCGCCGGATTCGACGGACGACGACATACAGCCTCCTTCAGATCGCAGGTGGCACGTGTTGCGAGAAGTGAACCACGCCGAGCGGACGGTTGTAAAGGGGTTCGGGAAAGAACGCTTCCGATACCGTCCCGAATCGGTTACAGACCGAGTGGGACGTACCGCGTGAGCTGCTTTTGCCGCGCTGCGACGGCGTGGAACGCCTGCACCAGCTGGCCGCGCGTGAGCGGAGGAAGCGTGCCCGGATCGAGCAGGTTGCCGAGCGGCTCGCCGCGCTCGGCCTGCCCCGCCTGGAGCTCGATCCGCAGCCGCAGCACCAGCTCGAAGGCCTCGCGCAACTCGGAGGCCGCGTTGCGATCGATCGCCCCAGCAGCCTCTGCCGCTGTCAGCCGCTCCAGCGTCGAGGAGACGGTGATGCCGGCGGCGATGCTGTGAAACCGGGTCAGATTGACGATCGGGATGATGCCGCGCTTCTTGAGATCGATCAGGCCCAGGTCGTCCGTCGCCAGCTTGCCGCGGCGGCCGAGCGGAGGGGTGAAGTCGGTCGCCGTTCGGGCCAGCCGGGCGATGAAGTCGGGATACTGGGGTGCCCTGCGCTCGATCGCCACGAGCGGCCGCACGATCTCGAGCCCGCCCACCACCTGCCGGAAGTCGAACGAGACCGCGGCTCGCACCAGACGCGACCGGTCAGGATGCTCGAGGCAGTCGATCAAGACACGCTCCCACTCGCTGCGGCTCATCCGCCACTGGCGATTTCGGGCCAGCACGTCGGCGTTGTCGCGGCCAAAGCCGCAGCTCTCGAGACCGTCGTTGACCTGCTCGGCGATGGCGGCGAAGTAGGCGTCCACCTCGGGCCCGCCTGGGTCGTCGTAGGCGAAGGCGTTGTCCTGGTCGGAGGCCAGCGTCTGCTCGCGGCGGGCGACGCTGCCCAGCGCCATCCACGCCCAAGCGCACGGAGGAGGGCCGGTACGATCGACCGCGATGTCGAGCAGGCGAATGGTGGCGGTATCGCCGGCCAGCGTCAGCACGCGGCAGGCATCGATCGCCGAGACACCGGCTCGGATCAGAGCCACGATCGTCTGCGGCAGGTGCTCCGCGGCCGCGATCACCTGCTCCGGCGTCTCGGCTTTGCTGATCGCGCGGCGCACGGCGAACGGCGTTCGGCTCTCGAGATACATCAGGTCGGTGGCGGTGACGATGCCGAGCGGCGTGCCCCGGTTGTCCACCACCGGCAGGTGGTGGATGCCCAGGTCGAGCATGTCGATCATGGCGTCGATCGCGAGCCGGTCGGGCGGCACGGTCATAGCGTGCCCAACCATCAGCGCCGAGACCGGCGTCTCGTAAGAGAGGCCCTCTGCGACCAGCTTGCGGCGCAGGTCGGAGTCTGTGAGGACACCCCAGCCGCCCTCCATCTCGACCAGGATGCAGGACACGTCCTTCTCGGCCATCCGCTGCGCCGCCACCCTGACCGTGTCGTCGGGCCGGCAGATGGCGGCCGGCCGGTGCACGAGATCACCCAGCCTGGCCGTTCGCACGTCTCCTCGTGCGTGGACGACGTGCCCGACCTTGACCATACGGTCACGGAGGGTGCGGGCGACGTACTCGTTCGAGAGGTGAGCTGTTGCCAGCTCGGCCGGGATCAGCAGCAGTTCGGTGGGCTCGCGGGCCCGTGACGTGAACGCGGGGCCGCGGCCGGTCAGAAACGACGGATGACCGAACGCCTCGCCGGCGCCCAGGACCCCGACCGGCTCGTCGTCGTGGACCAGCTCGATCGTTCCGCTGCGGACCACGTAGAGATTCTTGGCGATCGGGCCGTCCTCGAACAGCACCACCTGGCCGGGCTCGTAGAAGGCGCTGGTGGTGGCTGCGGCCAGCCGTTCGAGCTCCGCGGGGTCGACTTCGTCGAACGGCGGGTAGCGCCCGAGGAACTCGGCAAGTTCGGTCACCGCGTCACGTCCTCCGTCGAGCGGGGATACTGCCACGTCATATGCCCACGCCGATGCTACCCCGTTTGTCGCCGTCGGACCTGCTGCGCGAGCGGCTGATCGAGGCGATCGATATCTCCCGTGATGGAACCATGATCGCCTACAGCGAACGGCGCGTGGTCTCCGGCAAGGATCGCACCAGCCTCTGGCTGGTGCCATTCGCCGGTGGCCGGCCGCGGCGGTTGACCCACGGCGCCTGGACTGACGGCCGGCCGCGGTTCTCGCCCGACGGCCGCTCTCTGGCGTTCCTCTCGAACCGCGACGACAAGAACGTCACCCAGCTGCACGTGCTGCCGCTGGACGGCGGCGACGCCACCCGGCTGACGTCGTTCAAGCGCAGCGTGACGGAGGCCGAGTGGATGCCGGATGGCCGCGCGCTGGCGGTTGTCGCAACCGACGACGACTCGCACGTGCTGCACGGCGAACGGGAGAAGGAGGCGGCGACCGTTCGCGTGCTGCGCCGGATCGATTGGCGTATGGACGGCGACGGGCTGCTCGACCATCCTCGCCACGTGCACCTGGTGCCTCTGTCCGGGGCCGCCCGGCGGTTGACCAAGGGAGCGTGGTCGGCCTCGCACGTGCGCCCGCATCCCGGCGGCCGCTCGATCGGGTTCCTGGCCGACCGCGGCGGCGATGCTGACATCGATCCCGACACGCAGGTGCACGTGGTCGACGTCGCCAGCCGCCGCGTGCGGCAGCGCTCGAAGCTGCTGGGAGAGGTGGGCCGCTTCTCGTTTGACGCCGACGGCAGCCTGGTCTGCGTCGCGCTTGACCACCGGCTGCCGATGTCGGAGGACCCGTGGCGACTGTGGCGGGTCGCGGCCGACGGCACCGGCACCTGCTTGACGGCCGACCTCGACCGCTTCACCGGACAGGCGGCGACCAATGATGAACGGCTGACTGTGATCCCCGACGCCGGCCGCGAGGTGCCTCACCGGCTGAACGGCGATCAGCTGGAGCCACTGGTCGATCCCGGCCTGAACCCGTGCGTGGAGGCGCTGGCCGGTGCCGGCGAGCGGGTCGCCGCGCTGATGTCGATGAACGAGTTCGACGGCGGTGACGTGTACGCGATCGAGCCCGGCAGCCCACCGAGGCGGCTGACGACATCGGGCGACTCGTGGCTCTCGGGCCGCGCCAGGGCAGAAGTCGAGGAACTGGTGATCAAAGGGCCGGCCGGGCCGATCCGCACGTTCGTGCTCTCGCCTCCCGGTGCGGGGAAGCGTCCGATGCCGACCATCCTGCACGTCCACGGCGGCCCAACCTGGGCCTGGCCACGGTGCGCGGACGCCACCGACCACGTGCTGGTGGGGGCAGGGTTCCGGGTCGTTCGGCCCAACATCCGCGGCTCGAACGACGCCGGGAGCGAGTGGATCGCCGCCCTGAACGGAGCCTGGGGTGTCACGGACGCCGCCGACTGCCACGCAGTGCTCGATCACCTGGTCAAGGCCGGGCTGGCCGATCCCAAGCGGCTCGGCTGCTACGGCAACAGCTACGGCGGCTTCATGGTCAACTGGCTGGTCGGCACGAGCAACAGGTTCCAAGCCGCCGTCTCGTCCAACGGCGTCACCAACCAGGTCTCTGCATTCGCCCACTGCGACGTCGGCTACATCTACAACCGGCAGGAGGGACTTGGCGACTCGATGTCGCCGGAGGGCGTCGCGACGCTGTGGCGCCAGTCGCCCCTCAAGAACGTGGCCAACGTGCACACGCCGCTCCTGATCCTGCAGGGCGAGAGCGACCTGCGCTGTCCGCCGGCCGACAACGAACAGCTGTTCATCGCCCTCCGCATGCTGGGCCGCGAGGTGGAGTACGTGCTCTACCCAGAGAGCGACCACTCGATGTCGTCCAGCGCCCGGCCCGACCGCCGGGTGGATCGCATGGAGCGGATCGTGGCATGGTTCAAGCCGCGGCTGTGAGCCTCCCGGCTGAGGGTCTATCGTTCACAGCATGAGCTGGGTTGACCCCGCAGAGGAGATGCAGGCGATCCACCGCTGGTTCGCGGAACGCAACCTCGAGCTGGAGCTGTTCGAGACCAGCGGCGGCCGATGGCGGGGAATGATCACCACGGCCGGTGAGTCCCGCGGCACCGGTGAGTACGTCGAGGGCCTCGATGAGCTCGCCACGGCCCGGATGGCGCAGCGACGGCACTCGACGCGCCAGCTGCGGACGGCCATCGACGGCCTGTCGCAGGTCGCCCAGAGCGAGGTCGTCCAGCTGCTCGCCGCAGAGGTGCTGCTGGCTCGAATCCCCTGGGGCCGTAACCGTCTCGGCCGGAAAACGGCGCTGGCGTCGGCCGTCTGGATGCTCGACCCCACGAGGCGGTCAGCCACCCGCACGGTGGGACGGGTGGCGGGCGAGTGGGCGAAGCTGCGCGTGTCCGGCAGACGGCCGGCCGAGCTCCCCCGCCAGGGAGCCAAGGAGCTGCTGCCCGTGGCGCTGGGGGCCACCGAGCGCGGACTCGATCGGCTGCGGTTGCGGTTGCAGCAAAAGCGCTGACACTTGGGCGACTATCGGCTCGCTTCGCCCAAGGCGTCGGCGAGCGCCTCGATATCAGAGCTGTCGTTGTATGCGTGCAGGGACACGCGAATGCCGCCCCCTCTCGAGCTGACGACGATCTGGCGTTCATCAGCCAGGCGCTCCTGGATCGCAGCGGCTTCGAGCGTGGGATGGCGCAGCGAGACGATGTGGTGGCTCGCCCCGGGCGCGTCGAGATCCCGGAACGGCGTCCAGCCGTAAGGTGCCGTCGCGGCAACGAGTTGGCTCGCCAGCGCTTCGGCGTGTCCGGCCAGCGCCGGGATTCCGACTCCGGTCAAGAGCTCGATTGAAGTGCTGAGGCCGGCAGCCGAGCTGTAGGCGATCGTCGAGAGTTCGAACCGACGCGCATCGGACGCGAGCGCCAGCGTCGTGGGCTCGAATTGGAAGGGGTGCTCGGCGCCCTTCCAGCCGACGATCGGCGGCACGTCGTCCAGCAACTCATCCGCGACCGCGAGCAGGGCCACGCCGCCGTGCGTGGACAGCCACTTGTACCCGCTGCACACCAGCGCGTCGGCTGACCATGAGCGCAGGCTCACCCGCGTCGCCCCCGCCATCTGCGTGACGTCGACGATGACACGCGCCCCCACGGCGTGTGCACGCCGAACCACCTCGCCCACGTCGACCAGCGTCCCGGTCACGTATTGCACGGCACTGAAGCACACAGCGGTGGTGCCGCCGTGAATGCCCTCCACAAGGAGGGCAGTGAGATCGTGTCCTGGATCATCCTCGACCCACTTGATCACCGTGCCGAACGGCTCGCGCGCAGCAAGCCACGGATAGGTGACGCTGGGAAAATCAGACGCTACGAGGACAACCTCGCCGCCGGCCCTCGCTGTCAGCAGCGCGAGCTGACCGAGCGCTTCGCTCGCTCCTCCCACCACGGCTATCGATCGCAGCGGTGCGTCAAACAGCCGGGCGGCGGCGGCGCGGAGGTCATCCAGAATCCGTTCCTCGGCAGCGTCCGAGAGCCGCATGTTGCCGTATTGGGCAACATCATCCAGGAACTCGACCATCGCCCTCGTCGAGCGTCGCGGAACCAGGCCGAGCGACGCCTGATTCAGGTACACGCAACGCTCCAGCGCGGCGTACTCCTCACGCGGGATCAGAGCCCGAGTCAAACCATCGCCTGGCCAAGCTCGGGACCCGACACGCTACATATGCGCATACGCGGTGACCGCCCGCTCGCGGGCCCGCGTAGCTTTGGCCAGCGCCGGTCGCAGCCGCTCCAGGTGAGCGTCTGCGATCGCATGGCGCGAGAGCATGCTCGCATTCAGCTGCGCCAGCGTGGCGGCGCTCCGAGCGGCCGCCTCCGCCAGCAGTGAGCCGGCCAGAGCGTCGCCCTCGAGGTTCCGATTGCCGGTCTCGGCAACATCCGCCGCGAGCATGGCCACCTCGGCCGCCAGCTCGAGCACCCGCATCGGCACGCCGATCGCGCCCGCCACGGCGTCGTCGAGGCAGTGAGCGCGCTCCTCGCCGGCGTCCATCCGCAGCGCCTCCAGCACGCTGCCGTACGCTCGGCCGTCGGCGTAGGCGAGGCTCGACACCTCGGTCCGGATCTCGTGCGCACGGTCGCGCACCGCCTCCAATCCCTGCGCCGAGCCGAACGAGGTCGCCATCTCCACCAGTGCCGCACCCATCGCGCAGGTCAGCGCGCAGGCCGCCCCTCCCCCCGGCGCCGGCGTGCGCTCGGCGAGATCGTCGAGCAGGTCGGCAACCGTGGACGTCAGGTAGGGATCGTCGATGCGGGGGTTAGAAGAGACCGATCGTCTTGCCATCCTTGTCGATATCGACGTTGAAACCGGCGGGCGTCTTCCCCAGCCCGGGCATCTGCATGATGTCGCCGCAGAGCGCGGTCAGGAAGCCGGCACCGGTGTAGGGGCGGATGTCGCGCACGGGTATGCGATAGCCGGTGGGGGCGTTGGGCACCGCCGGGTCGGCGGACACCGAAAGGTGGGTCTTAGCCATGCAGATCGAGAGGCCGGTCAGCCCGTCGCGCGTGAACTGCTCGATCTTCTGCCGCGCGGCGGGCAGGAAGTCGACGCCGTCGGCGCGGTAGATGCGGCTGGCGATCTTCTCGATCTTGACGTCGATCGGATCCGAGTCCTCGTAGACGAAGTCGAACTTGCTCGGCTGGTCGGCCGCGTCCGCCACCGCCTCGGCCATCTCGGCGGCGCCATCACCGCCGCGCGAGAAGCCCTCGTTGAGGACGGCCGCGTACGCACCGGCATCGAGCGCCAGCTTCTGCACCAGCGCCACCTCCTCGTCGGTGTCGCCGGGGAAGCGGTTCGCCGCGACCACGCACGGGACGCCGAACTCCTTGGCGTTCTGGATGTGACGGGCCAGGTTCTGGGATCCCACCTCGATCGCCTTGAGGTTGTCGGCGGCCGAGTTGCGGGGGTCGTCCTCGAGCCCGGCGTGGTGCTTGAGCGCCTTGGCGGTGGCCACCATCACAACCGCGTTGGGCGCGAATCCGCCCGCGCGGCAGACGATGTCCATGAACTTCTCCATGCCCAGGTCGCTGCCGAAGCCGGATTCGGTGATCAGGTAGTCGCCCAGCTTGCGGCCGGCCAGGTCGGCGACGATCGAGCTGTTGCCGTGGGCGATGTTGCCGAACGGGCCAATGTGCATGAAGCAGGGCTGGCCCTCCAGCGTCTGGATCAGGTTCGGCTTCAGCGCGTCCTTCAAGAGCACGGTCATGGCGCCCGCGCAGCCCATCTGCTCGGCCGTCACCGGCGCGCCGTCCTTGTCGTAGCCGACCGTGATCGCGCCGATCCGGCTGCGCAGGTCCTTCAGCGACGTGGCCATGCCCATGATCGCCATCACCTCGGAGGCGGCCACGATGTCGAAGCCGGTCTCGCGAGGGATGCCGTGCGTGGGGCCGCCGAGGCCAGTGATGACGTTGCGCAGGTGGCGGTCGTTCATGTCGACCGCGCGCCGCCAGGAGACGCGGTGGGGATCGATGTTGCACTCGTTGCCGTAGAAGATGTGGCGGTCGACGAACGCCGCCAGCATGTTGTTGGCCGCGGCAACGGCGTGGAAGTCCCCGGTGAAATGGAGGTTGAGATCCTCCATCGGCACCACCTGGGTGAGGCCGCCTCCGGCGGCGCCGCCCTTGATGCCGAAGATCGGCCCCAGGGAGGGCTCGCGCAGGCACAGCACCGGCCGCTTGCCGATCAGGCCCATTCCCTGGGTGAGCGACACCGACGTGGTGGTCTTGCCCTCGCCGGCCTTGGTCGGCGTGATGGCGGAGACGCAGATGATCTTGGCGTTGGGTGCATCGGAGAGGCGGTCGATCACGTCGAGGCTGATCTTGGCCTTGTACTTGCCGTACAGGTCGACCTCTTCCTCCTCGATGCCCATCTCTCGGGCGACGTCCATGATCGGGCGAAGCACCGCTTCCTGTGCGATCTCAAGACTGCTCTTCACCTACGTCGCTCCTTCTATGTTGGTCAGTGGGAGACGGCAGCCGCGCCGCGCTCCGACACAAGATCGTTCTCGTAGAACCTCGCCCAGCGAAACGGCTGGATCAGATCGGGCGTCTTTCCGGTTCCTACCAGATCGGCGATCGTGAAGCCGACGATCGGTGAGGCCTTGAATCCATACGTGCCCCAGCCGGCGTCGACGATGAACCCGTCGATCTCTGTCACGCCCATGATCGGCGAGTAGTCCGGCGAGACGTCGCAGTAGCCGGTCCACTGGCGCAGGATCCGGGCCTCGCCCAGCATCGGCAGCAGCTCGATCATGTGCATCGCCAGGTCCTCGATGAAGCGGAACGTGCTGGTGTTGGAGTAGCCGGAGTAGGGCTCGATCTCGGAGCCCATCACGAACTCGCCGCGGTCCGACTGGCTGATGTAGATGTGCAGCGTGCCCGAGACGATGATCTTGTCCAGCAGCGGCTTGACCGGCTCGGTGACACAGGCCTGCAGGATGTGGGTGGTCAGCGGCAGCGGCACGCCCGCCATGTCGCAGACCAGGGTGCTCCAGCCGGCCACGCACGAGATCACCGTGTCGCAGGCGATCCGGCCGCGGTTGGTCTCGACACCGGTGACCTTGCCGTTCTCGACGTTGATCGCGGTCACGTCGGTGTACTGGTGGATCTCGACGCCCAGCTTGTCGGCCTCCTTGCCGTAGCCCCACACCACCGCGTCGTGGCGGATCACGCCGCCGGGCGGGTGGTAGAGCGCGGCCAGGATCGGGAACGTGGGGTGATCGCTGACGTCGAGCTGCGGGCAGAGCTGCTTGATCTCGTCCGGATAGACGACGCGTGAGTCGATGCCGACCAGCCGGTTGACCTCGGCCCGCTCCATCATCGTGTTCACCGAGCGGTCGGAGTGGGCCAGCGTCAGGTGGCCGTGCTGCGAGAACATCATGTTGAAGTTCAGCTCCTGGGACAGCGACTCGTACAGCTTCACGCTGGCCTCGTAGAAGCGGGCGCCCTCGGGCGTCAGGTAGTTGGAGCGGATGATGGTCGTGTTGCGGCCCGACGCGCCGGCGCCCATGTAGCTTCGGTCGAGCACGGCGATCTTTTTCAGCCCGTGCCGCTTGGCCAGGTAGTAGGCCGTCGCCAATCCGTGCGCTCCCGCCCCGATGATGACCACGTCGTAGCTGGCCTTGAGGTCGTGGTCACGGAAGAAACGGTGCTTCCTGAGCAGGCCGATCATGCCATCACCGCCGTCTGTGGCAGGGCGACCGACGAGGAGACTGGGGCGATGTCAAGGCTGACACCGGCATCCAGCAGCGCCTCCCACATGTACTCGCCAAACTCCCACCCGCACAGCACCCAGAGCCGGCCGCCGTCATTCAGCACGATCGACGGACATCGCATCACCGAGCCGGCCATGCAGGCTCCGGGCGGGAACGTTCCCTCGCGCACGTCCAGCGAGGACGAGCGCATGAACACGTCGCGCGCTGCCGCGCCGCCCAGCACCACCGCAGCCCAGCCACAGGTCATGTCGACGACGCCCTCCCCGATCCGCTCGCCGATCGACGTGACCCGCTCGATCGGACACAGCACGACGGCATGGGTGGGAGAGAGCCGCAGCGTCCACACGCCGTCGGTCGAGTCGGCTCGTCCCAGCTCGAGCGAGCCTGTCAGCTCGTCGATTCGCTCGGCGCTGCCGCGCACGTCCAGCTTGCCTACGTGCGAGACGTCGGCCGCCCACGCCTTGAGCCCGTTACGCGGCTCGTAGACGGCGATCCGCCAGCCATCGCTCTGCTCCAGCGTGGCGCCTGCGGCGAGGTGGTATCGCTCCATCGGCGTGCGCAGCGCGGCGCCGTTGGCCGCCGCCGGCGACAGGAACGCGAAGGGGTTCTCGGTGCTGCTCACGAACGCAACCTCTCTCCGTCGGGGTCGTAGAAGGGCCGGTGGGTGACGGTGGCCGGGATCGTCCCGCCGCCGGGATCCGAGATCCGGATCGCGGTGCCCTCCTCGGCCTGCGCCACGGGCACCCAGGCGATGCCGATCGCCTTGCCCAGCCGGTGCGAGAAGCGCGAGCTGGTGATGCGGCCGGCGGGCTCGCCGTTGGCACCGACCACCTGCGTGCCCTCCAAAGGCACCTTGCCGTTCTGGCCCTCCCAGCCGACCAAGGCCAGCCGGTTGCCGCGCTGCTTGTACCACTCGATCGCGTAGCGGCCGATCCAGTCGCTCTCCTTGTCGAGCTTGACGATCCACGGCATCGCTGCCTCGAGCGGGTTCGACTCGGCGTTGGTGTCCTGGCCGATGATGACGTGCATCTTCTCCAGCCGAAGCACCCGCTGCGGCTCGAGCCCGAACGGCTTCACCCGGAACTCCTCGCCGGCCTCCATCAGCTGCTCCCAAAGGTGCTCGCCGGCGGCCGTCGGCAGGTGAATCTCGTAGCCCAGCTCACCGACGAAGCCGATCCGCAGGATCAGGCAGGGCACGCCGGCGATCGTGGCGTGCCCGGCGCCCAGGTACGGGAAGGCCTCGTTGGAGAGGTCGAACTCGGTCAGCTTGGCCAGTGCGGTGCGGGCGTCCGGGCCGGCCAGGTTGAAGGCGGCAAGCGTGGAGGTGACGTTGACGATCTGGACGTCCATATCCCAGACCGCGTTCCACCACGTGAACCACTGCTCCATACCGCCCGCTCCGGAGGACGTGGTCGTGACGTAGTACTCCGTGTCGCTCAACCTGGCAACGGTGCCGTCGTCGATGATCGAGCCGTCGTCTCCACAGACGATGCCGTAGCGGACGCGGGCCAACTTCATGTCGCCAAACCGGTTGGGATAGATCCTCTCCAGGAACGCGGCGGCGTCCCGACCGCGCACGATCAGCTTGCCCAGCGTCGAGACATCGATCAGTCCCAACGACCTGTGTACCGCCTCGGCCTCGGCATCGGCGTCGCCGTAGTCGTAGGGCCGCTTCCAGTCTCCCGCCCACAGCATCTTGCCGCCGTGCTCGGCATGCCAGTGATGCGTCGATGTGCGCTTCACCGGCTCGTACCCACGCGCCGCCAGCAGCGAGAAGCTGGTCGGGTTGTGGGGCGGCCGCGCCGTCGTCACGCCGACCCGCTGTGAGTCGGGGTCGAGGCCCAGCTTGTCGGCGATCACCAGCCCGGAGTTGCGGTGGCACATGCGGCCCTGGCAGGGGCCCATCGTGACAGTGGTGTAGCGCTTGGCCAGCTCCAGCGAGCGGAAGCCCTCGTCCAGTGAGAGTGCGATGTCCTTGGTGGTGACGTCCTCGCAGAAGCAGACGACCTGCTTGCACATCGTGTTCGGCGCCGCCGCCGGTACCGCGCCCGCGGCCGCCGCCGAGCCGGCAGCGGCCCCAACCACCCGCATGCCCTTGGGCAGGGCATCGGGGACGTAGCGGCGCTGGTCGCGGTCGTAGCGGATGCTGCCGCCGCCCTGCGTGATGAACGAGGTGTGGCCAACGCTTCCGCCCGACATCACAAGCAGGTCGCAGGCCAGCGTGCGATGCTCGCCGTCGCGGGTGACGACCACGCCGCTGACCTCCTTCGAGCCCTTCGCCTGCCAGGGCCGGAAGCCGGCCAGGTACTCGATGCCGGCGTCCTCGACACGGCTGGGATCGGCGTCGGGCCGGGAATCGGCAACCGCGATCACGTTCACCCCGCCGGCGGCCAGGTCGAGCGCGGCGTCGATGCCCTCGTCGCTCGAGGTGACGATCACCGCCTGCTCGCCGGGCATGATCCGAAACTGGTTCACGAGCCGCCGCGCCGCGCCGCCCAGCATCACGCCGGGCAGGTCGTTGTTGCCGAACACCAGCGGCTGCTCGATCGAGCCGGTCGCGATCACCAGCTCGGCGGGCCGGAACCGGTGCATCGTGCGCCCCTGGAAGACGGGCACCAGCAGCCCTTCGTAGACGCCACCGGCGTAGGCCGGCTGGAAGATCTCGACGCGCGCCTCGGACACGCGGCCGAGCAGCGCCTCGAGCCGCGCCCGGCCGGCCGGCCCACCCCATGCCAGCTGGCCACCAAGCGCGAGGCCCTCGTCCACCAGGGCAACGCCCTTGCCCGCCTCGGCCGCCTCGGCGGCCGCCTCCAGGCCGGCCTCGCCGCCGCCGATCACGAGCACGTCGACGTGGCGGTGCACCTTGTCGTAGCGCTCGGTGCGCCGGTGCTCCGGATCGAGCCGGCCCAGGCCGGCCGCGTTGCGCAGGATCTTTTCGTACAGCGGCCAGGCCCGCTTGGGATGGATGAAGGTCTTGTAGTAGAAGCCGACCTGCATGCCGAAGCTGGGGGTGAGCCGGCCGACCATGTGCAGGAAGTCGCGCTGCAGCGAGGGCCAGGCATTGATGTGGCGGACGGTCATGCCCTCCTCGATGGGTGTGACACACGCCCGCACGGTCGGGACTCCATCCACCTCGACCAGGCAGTTCGGGCACTGGCCGGAGCAGCACATCAGGCCACGTCGGCGGTGGTACTTGAACGATCGCGAGAAGACGCGGGTGCCGGCCGCGAACAGGGCCGAGCCGATCGTGTCGCCGGCAAAGCCGCTGGCCGGCTGGCCCTCCCACGTGAACGCGACCGGATCGTCGCGGTCGATCAGCTCGCCCCGCCGTGATGCGAGCCGTTCGTCAGCCACCTGCCGCCTCCGATGCTGCGGACGCGTCCGGCGCTGCCACCGCACCGGCCAGGCGTCCCGGCCGTGCGACCTGAAGCACCTCGTTGCGGGTGGTGTTGCGCTCGGCCTGGAACCACTCGCGGCAACCGGAGGAGTGGAACCACCACTCGCGCTGGTCGCCTGCGGTGTTATCACGGAAGTAGAGGTAGTGGAACAGCGCCCGCTGGTCTTCGACGGAGGTTGCCCGGACGGTCACCTCGCCGCCGTAGGAGTACTCGTCGACCGGCCGCGGACCGCAGTTGGGACAGCTGAGCAGATAGGACACTAGATGGTTGACTCCATATTCGGCGTGGATGCAGGGCAGAGATCAGGGCGCGTTGGCCGGTGGGAGCGCTCGCAGCGCAGGCTGGGGAAGCCCTGGGCAAGAGTGATCGTGCCGGCCAGCGTGTCCTGGGCCGGATCCTGCGCCGCGGTGGATATGGAGTCAGCCATCTAAGTCTGAACCTTTGTCGTGTGGGAGTGGCCGTTGCGTGTTGTCTGAGCGGACATCGCCTGCATGACCGCCTCGGCGAACGACTCCGGACGGAAGGCGAAGTTCGTTCCCACCAGGGGGATGCCGGTGATCGCCGAGGCCTCGATCGTCATCGCGCGGAGATCCTCCGGCTCCAGGTCGTGCACGTCGTTCTTGCCGCAGGCGCGTGCAAACATCTGCATCTCCTGCGTCATCGAGTTGAGGAAGCCCTCGACGTGGTCGGCTGCCTCGGGCACCGGCAGCCGCGCGATCAGATCCTCGTCCTGGGTGGTGATGCCGACCGGGCAGAGACCGGTGTGGCAATGATGGCAGCAGCCCGGCTCGGTTCCCATCCGCTCGTAGTCCTCGAGGTAGACAGGCTTGTTGCAGCCGAGCGCGATCATCGCCGCGGTGCCGATCGAGACGGCGTCGGCCCCGAGCGCCAGGCACTTTGCCGCATCCACGCCGTTTCGGATGCCGCCGGAGATGATCAGGTTCACGACGCCCTCCAGCTTCATCGCGCGCAGCGCCTCGACCGCCTCCACAAGCGCCGCCATGGTGGGGATGCCGGTGTGATCCATCAGCGAGTCGGGCGAGGCGCCGGTGCCGCCCTCCATGCCGTCCATCACGATCACGTCGGCGCCGGCCTTGCAGGCAAGCTTGACGTCGTCGGCCACACGGCAGGCGCCGATCTTGACGTAGATCGGGATCTGACCGTCGGTGGCCTCGCGCAGCTCCTCGATCTTGATCTGGAGGTCATCGGGACCGATGAAGTCCGGGTGCCGGCACGGGCTGCGCTGGTCGACGCCGGGTGGCAGGGTGCGGGCCTCGGCGATGATCGGCGAGACCTTTGCGCCCAGCAGCACGCCGCCGGTGCCAGGCTTGGCGCCCTGGCCGACCACGATCTCGGCGGCGTTGGCCATCCGCAGGTGGTGAGGATTGAAGCCGTAGCGGCTGGGCAGCACCTGGTACACGAGCTGGTCAGACGCCTCCCGCTCGAGGTCGAGCATGCCGCCGTCGCCGGTGGTGGTGGAGATGCCCATGCGCGTGGCGGCCAGGCCCAGCGCCTGCTTGGCGTTGCGGGACAGCGCGCCGTAGCTCATGCCCGCGATCGTGATCGGCGTCTTCAGCCGGATCGGCTTGGCGCCGTGACGGGCACCGATCTCGACTGCCGTGTTGCAGGTCTCCCGGTAGCCCTCCAGCGGCACACGAGACAGCGTGCAGGGGACGAAGGTGAGGTCCTGGAAGTGAGGCGTGCGGCGGGTCGTGCCCAGGCCGCGGTTGGTGTAGCGGCCCAGCTCGGCCTTGGTCTGGATGTCGTCGATCGTCTCCGGCGACCACACCCACAGCTTCTGATGCACGTGCCCGTCGTCGCCGCGCGGGATGTACTCGCTCATAGCGCTGCCCTCCAGGCGTCGTACTCGTGCTTCGAGAAGTTCCACAGCTTGCGGCCGGAGACGAGCTTCTTCCAGTCGTAGCCGCCGGCGTCGATGTCGTTGGCGGTCAGCTCGGATTCGAGCAGCGTCCGGTCGTCGCCCGTCAGCTCCGCTTCGACGCAGTCGGCGCCCAGCGAATGGATGCTGCCGCCGACGTAGACGGTGCCCTCGTACATCGAGTCGCCGATGCCGTCGGCTGCGTCGCCGCACACGATCATGGTGCCGCGCTGCATCATGAAGCCGCTCATGTAGCCGACGGAGCCACCCACCACAAGCGTGCCGCCCTTCATCGAGATGCCGGTGCGCGCGCCGGTGTCGCCCTCCACGAAGACTCGGCCGCCGCGCGTGGTGGCGGCCGTCGAGCTGCCGCCGTTTCCGTGCACGCTGATCGAGCCCGACATCAGGTTCTCGCCGACGCTCCAGCCGCAGTTGCCGTTGACGACGATGTCGGCGCCGTCGCACATGCCGCCGCAGTACCAGCCCACCGGGCCGTCGAACACGATCCGCACCGGCAGCATCACGGCCACCGCCAGGCAGTGGCGGGCGGCTGGGTTGGTCAGCCGCACCTCCGGCACACCGTCGGCGGCCGCGTGCTTGATCGCCTGGTTGATCTCGCGGGTCGTGTGCTTCGAGCAGTCGATCTCGGACATCAGCGTAGCCACCAGCGCACCTCCCCTGCGTTCAGCTCGCGTGGCACCAGGTGGGTCGAGTCGGAGACGCGGCGAAGCGCGATCTCCTCGCTCGCGATCAGCACGATCTCGTCGTCCTCGGCAAAGATCAGCGGCTTGAGTGCGAACCGGTCGCGGGCGACGCCGATGCCCTGCGGCGTGGAGATCAGGTAGGCGAAGGTGCCGTCGAGCGCCGTGACTGACGAGCGCAGCGCGTCCTCCAGCGACGCGCCGCCCTCGAGCTGGTCGGCGATATACACCGCGATCGCCTCGGAGTCGTTGCCGGTCGCGAAGGAATGACCTTTCCCCTCCAGCCGGCGCCGGAGCCGGTGGTAGTTGGTGATGTGGCCGTTGTGCACGACGGAGATGTCGGCGAACGGGCGCGCCCAGAACGGGTGGCTGTGGGCGACGTCGACCAGCGACTCCGTCGCCATCCGGGTGTGGCCGATCGCGTGGCTGCCGTCGAACGCGCTGTAGGGGGCCTCGGCCTCGACGTCGGACGCGTCGCCGACGTCCTTGACGATCTCCATCGAGCGCCCGATCGAGAACACCTCGGTGTCCGGCACGCGCTCGACGCCGTCGGCCAGGTCGCCCAGGTCACCGCCGTAGCCGATGCGGGCGCGCAGGTTACGGCCGGTGTGCGTCTGTTCGCTGACGGAGCCCATCTCGGCCAGCGCGTCGAACACCCGCCGGGGCGTGTCACCGTTTGCGTCCATTCGCACCCGCACCACGTACGAGTCGGGGTCGGGGTGACCGTACAGCGCGACGCCGGTGGAGTCGGTGCCACGGCGGTCGAGCGGCGTCAGCATGTCGAACATGGCGCGGCCGACGGGCCCGTAGCGACCCGGGTCCTTGTAGAGGAATCCACACAACCCGCACACGTCAACCAATCCTTTCGGAGAGACAGCGGTCAGGCCATAATCCTAGGCATCTGCGGGCAACATGGGCAGTGCCACGAGCGATGCAATTCGCCCGCATGCTGTGTTCGGATGTGCAGGGACTGCCGAGTGCTGGACGGGTGGGGCGGCGGGCCTGCCCGCCCCACCCGACGCGAGCCTAGAACAGGGTCAAGTAGCGGTTGACCTCCCACGGGGTGACCTGCTCGTGGTAGGCCCTCCACTCGTCCTGCTTGGTCTTGACGTAGTAGTCGACGTAGTCCTCGGTGGCCGTCTTGCCGAGCGCCTCGCGGATCACGGCGTCCTTCTCGAGGTGCCGTGTGGCGTCCAGCAGGTTGGCGGGCAGCAGCTCGATCTTGCGCCGCTTGAGCTCCTTCTCGGACAGCTCGTAGAGGTTGTCGTCGTTGTGCGGGCCGGGGTCGAGGTTGTTCTCGATGCCGTCCAGCCCGGCGGCCAGGATCACGGCCATTGCCAGGTAGGGGTTGCACGAGCCATCGACGGTGCGGTCCTCGACGTGACCGCCGGGCAGCCGCAGCATCTGGGTGCGGTTGTTGGCGCCGTGGGTGATGAAGATCGGCGACCAGGTGGCGCCCGAGGTGGGCGTGCCGGCGGTGGTGGTGAGCCGCTTGTAGCTGTTGACGGTGGGCGCGGTGACGGCGATGTAGGCCTTGGCGTGCTTCTTCAGGCCGGCCGTGAACTGGTAGCCGAGCTTGGACAGACCCAGGCCGTTGGAGTCATCGTCATCGGCGAACAGGTCGGTCTCGCCCGACTCGTCCCACAGCGACATGTGGAAGTGGCCGCCGTTGCCGGTCAGATGGCTGAACGGCTTGGCCATGAACGTCGCCAGCATGCCGCGCTCCTGCGCCATGGCGTGCACCATGTAGCGGAAGAAGATGGCGCGATCGGCGGTGGTGACGGCATCCGCGAACTCGAAGTTGGACTCGAACTGGCCGTTGGCGTCCTCGTGGTCGTTGGCGTAGCTGCCCCAGCCCAGTTGGTTGATGTAGGTGGACAGCGTGCTGAGGAACTCATACTGGCGGGTGAGCCCCTTCATGTCGTAACAGGGCTGCTCCATCTTGTCCAGCGGATCGGCCAGCTCGATGCCGCCGTCCGCGGTCTCGCGCAGCAGGAAGAACTCCAGCTCCATGCCCACCTTGAACGAGTAGCCGAGCTTCTTGGCGCGGTCGATCTGGCGGCGCAGGATGGTGCGAGGACAGTACGGCCACGCCTTCCCCTCGACCGTGATGTCGCAGGCGAACCGGGCCAGGCCGGGCTTGAATGGCACCGGCGTGTAGCTGGCCAGGTCGGGGATCGCCATCATGTCCGGCGAGGCGGGCGACTGGCCGATCGGCCCGGCCGCAAACCCCGCAAACCCTGCCCCCTCCGTCACCAGGCCATCCCAGTTCTCGATCGGCACCAGCTTCGCTGACGGCTTCGCGTTCATGTCCACGAACTGGGCGAAGAAGAACTTGATGCCGTCCTGGTCGGCCTTGGCGCGGATCGTGTCCGCAAGTGGACGCGTACTCAACGTGGCCATCCTCCGTCTCCTTCGCTTCGATTTGATGCAAATCTCGCAAACTCGAAGCTGAATTACTAGGGCCAGGCCCTGGAATCGCACGGCCGGCCGCAATTTCCGCGCGCCGTGATGCGAGCGTGATGCCGAAGTGACGCGACCGTGATCCCCGGCTCTTGCTGCGCAATCCCTCACCCGAGGGGCCGAATTATCGGAGTCAAACCCCTGTCGTGGGGCCGTTTCACGATTGTGACCGAATAGCGACGGATCGACCGCATGGTTGAGCCGATCGCCTCCCGCACCCGATTATTGGAGTCAAACCCCTGTCGTGTGGTCGCGGCGAATCGTTGCTGGATCGTGACGGTTCAGGCGTGGCCGAGGGCGCGCTCGAGGCGGAGCAGCTTGAGCTCGATCTCGATCATCAGCCAGTCCTCGCGGGCGACGTCGAGCCCCGTCAGGTCCTGGATCCGGCGCAGCCGCTGGCGCAGGGTGTTGGGGTGCACGTACAGCGTGGTCGCGGCGGCGGCGATATTGCCGCGCCGGCGCAGGTACTCCTCGAGCGTCTGCAGCAGCTGGGAGCGATGGCGCTCGTCGTACTCCGCCAGCCGCTGGAGCGCCTCGCCGCGGCGATCGCGGACGCGGCCGTCCTGCGACACCTTGAGCAGGTACTTGTATGCGCCGAGGTCATCGAACGCGACCACGCCCGGCTCGCTGCTGACCACCGACGCGGCGACCACCGCATGCTCCGCCTCGCCGAACCCGGTTCGAAACGCGGGCGCGCCCTGGCAGCGGTTGGAGAGGCCGATCGCCAGGGGATGCTTCGGCGTCAGCTTGCGGTGGATCTCGCGCAGGCGCTCGGCGGCCACCGCCTCGTCACTGCCGTTCAGCCTGATGAGGCCCCGCACCGCCACATCGCGGCGGTCAAACAGCGAGCCCGGGAAGGCACGCGACGCGGCCAGCTCGAGCGACTCCGCCACCGATTCCCAGCTTGACTCCGCCGGGCCCTGACGCGGCGTGGCCTGGAGCACCAGGTGAGCCGCGCTGAGATCGCAACCCAGCGACTCGGCGCGCTGCTCGAGCTCGTTCGCGGTGGCCGTGCCGTGTGATAGGTCCTCCAGCAGATCCTTGATCGCGTTTCGCTCCGTCAGTCGGTCGATCAGCTGAACCTTCTTGATCGCCACCGCCGCCTGGTTCGCAATCGAGCCCGCGATCTCCCGCTGCTCGGCGTCGATCCGGCGATCACCAGGCAGACGTAGCGCCAACGCGCCGACCAGCTCTTCGGCAGCGACCATCGGCGCCACCAATGCCCGTCCCTCCACATCAGGCCCCCAAAGGGCGGCCGCCATGCGCCTGCCGCGCGCGGCCGTGCCGACACGCGCAGACAGCGCCAGCTCGATGCCGAGCTCATTCGAGTTGAGGCTGCGGGGCGGGGTCGCGTCCACGGGCCATACCGCTCCCGGCAGCAGTCGCCCGCCCTCGTCGTCGGCGATCAGCACATAGCAGCAGGACGCCTCCAGCAACCGCTGCGCATGGCGCGCCACCGCCGGCAACAGCTCCTCCAGCGTCGAAGCCGAGGACACCGCCCGCGCCAGATCCGACAGGCCCTCGACCAGCGCCAGCCGCCGCCGGGTGTCCTGATAGAGCCGAGCGTTCTCGATCGCGCCGGCCACCAGCGTGGCGGCGTGGACGAGGAAGTCCGAGTCGGCACGTGTGAACTCGCGCGGCGCCTCGACGTGCAGCGAGATGACGCCGATCACCCGGCCGGACTTGGCGGTCAGCGGCGCGGCACACAGCGACTGGTACTTCTCCTCCTCGGCCTCCGGCACGAGCTTGACCCGGGGATCGTCGAGCGCGTTCTCAGGGATGAACACCGACTCGTTGTGTGCAGCCACCCACCCGGCGAGGCCCTCACCGGACTCGAACCGCAGCCGGCCGACCAGCGCGCTGTAGGGATCGGACACAGCCCGAAGCAGGAGCGAGCCGTCGTCCGGATCGACGAAGTAGATCCAGCAGGCATGGCAGTCGATCGCTTCGCTGACCAGATCCACGATCGCTCGCAGCACACGATCGAGGTCGAGCGACGAGGAGACGGTGTTGATGATCTGGTAGAGGTACCGGCTCTCAACGGTGCGCGGGACGGCGTGCTCCCCGCCGCGCGATGTGTGCGAAACCGACATAGCCAGATCGTACACTTGCAATCCGCAGCGGCGCGCCGAGATCGACTCTTTGAGGCCGGCGTGCCGTGAAGCCTGGTCGATCGGCCCTCGGCGTGTCCGAGGCGGAGCGTCTGGCGGAGCAAGAGTTGGCCACCGCTCCATAGCCTCAGCCGGCGCTGAGCGCGTAGGATGTGCGGGGGATACTCGATTTTCCCCTGCATCAGTACCAACGAGAGGAGTCCTGAATGGCAACGGTTGCTCCTGAGTCGGCCATGGCCGGGCTCGACCCGATGTTCCAGCCCGACTGGTTTTTCAACGACGAGCAGCTGCGCCTGCTCGAGCGGCTGAAGGAGATCTGCGAGGAGACGATCAGGCCGCTCGCGGCCGAGAACGACCGCACCCTCACCTTCCCGCGCAAGAGCCTCGAGGCGCTGGGGCCAGACGGCTTCCTCGGACTGATGCTGCCCAAGGAGTGGGGCGGCCTCGGTCAGAACCACGTCATGTACGCCGCCGTCACCGAGACGCTGGCCCGCTACGGCGACGCCTCCTGCGCGATGTGCTACGTGATGCACATCGGCGCCGTCCAGGCGCTCAAGCTGCGCGCGACGGAGTACACGATCGAGAAGTACCTGAAGAAGGTCAGGGACGGCCTGATCGGGACCCTCTCCTACTCGGATCCCGAGACCGGATCGCACTTCTGGTACCCGATCGCCTCCGGTGCCCGAAAGGTTGACGGCGGGTACGAGGTGCTGAAGAAGGCGTCCTGGACGACGTCGGCCGGATTCGCCGATTTCTATGTCCTGCAGACGACATCGCCCGATTACAACGGCGACTACTCGAACCTGTCGGTGTTCGTCGTCGACAAGGACGAGATCGAGGCCAAGCCGCAGGAGTGGGACGCCATGGGCCTGCGCGGCAACCAGTCGGGAACGCTGCTCCTGGACTGGAAGTTCGTGCCGGGGGATCAGCTCGTCGGCCCGATCGGTGACGGAGCCAACTCGAACGACGAGTCCGTCGACCCCTACTTCCTGTGCGGCTCGTCCGGCTGCTGGAACGGGATCTCGCTGGGGGCGATTGATATCGCGATCCGCCACACCACGGTCAAGAAGCACAAGGACGTCGGTATGCGGGTGTGCGACTATCCGACCATCCAGGACGCGGTGGGCGAGGCGATCATGGACACCAACGCCTCCCGCTGCTTTGTGTTCTCGGTCGCCCAGGCGATGGACAACGTCACCGACGGGGCCCAGACCGATCCACCCGTTGGTGACTTGGCGCGCGGGAACTACCTGCACTGGCTGTGGCAGATCAAGTTCAATGCCGCCAAGAACGTGGCACACGTGGTGGACAAGATGCTCCACTGCTGCGGCGGCACCGGCTACAAGAAGGAGCCTCTGCAGCTCGAGCGTTACCTGCGCGACGGCAAGGCGGGCTGGGTGATGGGCCCCACAAACGAGGTGCTGCGCCAGTTCGTCGGCAAGACCGCCCTGCTGGGCATGGACTCGCTCGACTACTGGAACGTCTCGATCAACGAGCGGGCGCTGAACAACGAGCTGAAGAAGTTCTCGCCCGAGCAGAAGCGGGAGCTGGCCGAGCGTCTCATCACCGAGGCCGGCGCCAGCGAGTAGACGACGCGGCGAGGGCCGTCGGGCGAACGTCGCCCGCGGCCCTCGCCCGCTCTGCCTAAACGGCACGCGCGGGCGGCCGATGAACGGGCGGCACCACGAGCGTCCCCCCGTCCGTCAGGAGCCACCGCCGATGTCCGATCACGTGCACGTCCTCGTCGTTCGCGCCGCTGGCCTGCCCTGGGCACTGCCGATGGACAGCGTCGAGCAGACGTTCGCGATGCGCGGCCGGCGGATCCACGACGTCGCCGGTGTTCCGCTGCTGATCTTCCGCGGCCACTCGCTGGAGGTGCTCGACCTGGCGTCCGCGCTCCGTCAACCCAGCGACGGCGAACCACCGGAGGCAGCGGTGATCGTGTGGGCGGGGGGCAGGCGCCATGCCTTCGGCGTGCAGGAGCTGGTCGGCCAGCTGGTGCTGGAGCGGAGCCCGCTGCCCGACTTCGTGCGCAGCCGCTTCTGCTCGGGTGCGGTGATCGACGCCGCGGACGCAATCATCCCGGTGCTCGAGCCGGGCGTGGTCGCGGGCGCGTGGGACGCCGACGGCGACCGCAGCTTCGGCTTCACGGAGATCCAGCAGAGCGCGCTGCTCGAGATCGCCAACATCGGCAGCGGCAACGCCGCAACGGCGCTGTCACAGATGCTGGGAAAGCCGGTCGAGGTGCAGTACGCCGAGGCGCTGCTGGCCACCCTGGCCGAGGCGGCCGATCGTGCCGGCGCCTCCGCATCGCAGTCGGCGGTGGTCGACACGCCGGTGGCAGGCGACGGCGGCAAGGTGCTGCTGCTGTTTCCCGACGGCGCTGGAGATCAGCTGTGCGAGTTGTTCGGCACGTCGCTCAAGGACGAGATGGGGCGCTCGACGCTGAGTGAGGTCGGCAACATCCTGGCCAGCTCCTACCTGAACGCAATCGTCGAGATGACCGGCATGGAGCTGGAGCCGGAGCCGCCGACGATCGAGATCGACCTGCTCGGAAACCTCGTCCAGAAGAGCCTTCAGGGCATCGCCAAGCCCACCGACCCGACCGTGCTGATGCGCTCGTGCATGACGGTGGAGTCATCGGACGCGAAGTTCGCATTCCTGTTCGTGCCGCACCTCGGTGCCGTGCATACGCTGCTCGACCACCTCGGTGTGGGCAGCGAGAGGGCCGCGTAAGCGGAACGAGGGGGGAGTCGTGGGCGGGCCCTTTGCGGCCCGCCCACGACGGTTCTTCGTTACTCGATGACGGCGCCCGCCGGCGGAACGTCGTCCGGCATCGTCGGCGACCACACGCGCAGGGCGAGCTTGCGCTTGTCCTCGACGACCACGCGGAAGACGTACAGCACGGCGGCGATCAACAGCACTCCGACGCCCTCGTACACGATCGACTTGCTGGTGTCGCCCCAGGCCAGGCCGGAGTTCCAGCCACCCCATATCAGCAGCAGCGCATCGAAGGCCGCCAGCAGGCCTGCCAGGACAACCCAAGGGCTCCCCACCTTGATCGGGCGCGGCCAGTTGGGGCGATCCTTGCGCAGGAGCAGGAACCCTGACATCGCGAACACGTGGCACGTCACGTAGCCGAGGTTGGAGAAGATCAGGATCTTGATTGCCCCGGTCGGATCGTAGGCGTAGGTACACAGCAGGACCAGGTTCAGCACCGCGTCCAGGGTCATCGCGTTCGCCGGCACATGTCTCCGGTTCAGCTTCCCCAGCATCCTGATCGTCATCCCGTCCTGCGAGATGCCATACAGCGCCCGCGAGCCATCCGCGGTGGCAGTGTTCATCGCGAGCACGATGCCGGCACAGAGCGACAGAACGGCCAAGCCTGCCAGGAACCCGCCCATCAATATGTGCAGCGTGTCCGGCATAAAGGTGTAGATGTTTGTGGTGTAGTCAGCGTTGTAGAAGAGATTCTGATCGCCGTAGGTGCCCATCGCGCCCATCGGCAGCAGCCCGTAGGTGATCACGCCAAAGATGGCCGCCACGCGCAGAGCCTTGGGTGTGTCGCGGGCGGTGTCGTGGTACTCGGGAGCGAACGTCGCGCAGCACTCCATGCCATAGGCCGACCAGCACATCGCGTACAGCCAGACGATCACCAGCGTGAAGCTGCTCACTCCGTAGAATCCAGCCGTGGCGCTGATGTTGTTGTGGAGGTTGCTGCTGTGCCAGTCTCCGGTCAGATACGGCAGGAACATCATTGCTGCCAGCGGGAACATCAGCAGGGCACCGGTGACATAGCCGACCCAGACCGCCGGCCGCATGCCGGCGATGTTGAAGGCCCAGATGACGAGGATGATGACGGCGGTGAGCGCGATCGGGAAGCTGAAGTAGATGGTCTGGCCGAACAGCTGCCAGCTGTGATTCCAGCTGCTGGCGGCGGCGCCCGACGACGGGTACCACTCGGCCTGGACCAGGAAGCCGACAACCACGCCGGTGGCCGAGAGCACGACCGACCAACCGATCCAGTAGCCGAAGGCGGCAATCGGCCCGATGAACGAGAAGTACCTCTTCCATGCCTCGTGGGCGTAGATCGCGATGCCGCCGGAGAGCTTCGGGAACATCGCAGCCGTCTCTGAGTAGATGTAGTTGTGGCCCGCTCCCAACAGCACGGAGATCGTCCACAGGATGACCGCGCCCCAGCCTCCCAGCGAGAGTGCGGAAGCCCCGAGAGCGGTGATCAGGAAGCTCGGATTCGCGAGTGCGACAACGAACCCGTCGAACCAGCTGATTGACTTCAGGAGCTCTCGCTCCTCAACAGCGGCGGTAGCCATGCACACCTCCAGCGGTAAGACGTGGGATGAAGTACGGGAGAGGCGCTAGAAAACACGATTCTGAGCCAGCGGTCAAGCGCATTTTCGACCATGTGCCGGACGGCACCTGTGTCCGCCGACCCATACGCGCCTCACGAGCTTGCGCGCATGGCACGCGATGGGGGAAGATGGGCCGGTGAAGGCGCCGGCTATCACGCTTCGATGCGACTGTGGCAAGAGCGAGGGGCGCGCGGCGTACGGTGAGCGCTGGACATGTCCGAGGTGCGGCCGCGCCTACGACACGTCCCAGATCCCGGCAGGCGACTACGGCGAGATCGCCGCGCTCGACCGCCGATACAGGAAGGTCAGTTGGTCGATCATGGTCGTACTTGCGCTGCTGGTGCTGATGGCAGCACTGACCCGCCAGCTCCTGCCCACCTTCTCCGGCCTCGCGCTCGTGCTGCTGGGATGGTTCCTGTTCATCAAGCCGGTTGTCCACCGCCGTCACAAACAGGCTGTGAGCGGGTTGACCCGTAATTGGAACCTGCACGCGGAGGCGCCCGAAACATGAGCCCGCTGCTGCGCTCACACTCGCGCGCTCCCCAGGCGCCCCCGGCCGGCGGCAGTTCGCGCTGCCGGCCCGTGATGCTGGCGACGCTGGCTGTACCGTTCGAGCCGGAATCGGCGCGGATCGCGATCCAAGCCGCAATGGAGGGTGGCGTCAAGCTGATCGTGGTCGACGCGGTCGAGATGCCGCTGTGGCTGCAATCCATGACCACCCGCCGCTGCGAACTCGAGGACGAGGCCGACCGAGCCGAGATCGGCCGGATGGCGAACATGGCCGCCGGGCTCGGCCTCGAGGTCGAGCACCTGCGTGTGCGAAGCCCGCGGCCGATCGAGGCCGTGCTCGAGCTGTGCGGCGAGCGGGAGGCCGGCCTGCTCGTGCTGGGGCCCGACCCGTCGAGGTTGCGCCCGCGCTCTTTCCGCCGCGCCGTGCGTCGCGTCCGCAAGCGGGCGTCGTGCCTGCTGTGGGTGGCCGGCGAGGGGCCGTAAGCCGTTTCGGGAGCTAGCCCAGCTCGAACGTGATCTGCTTGGTCTCGGTCAGCGCGTCCAGGATCCAGCCCGCAAGCTCCCGGCCGGCGCCCGACTTCTTGGCGCCGCCGAACGGGGCCATCTGATCCCAGTAGTTGGTGGTCTCGTTGATGTGGACGGTGCCGTGCCGGAGCTGCTCGGCCGCCTGCCACGCTGCCCGCAGATCGTTGGTGAAGACAGCGGCCGTCAGGCCGAACTCGGTCTCGTTGGCAATCGCGATCGCCTGATCGAGCGTCTCGAACCTCATGATCGGCGCCACCGGCCCAAACGTCTCCTCCCGTGCGATGCGCATCTCGCTGGTGACCCCGTCGATCACGGTCGGTTCGTGGAACTGGCCGTGCGACCCGCCGCCGAGGATCACGGTCGCCCCATGGGCGACGGCGTCGGCAACGTGCTGCTGGGTTCGCTCGAGCACCGCCGGCGTGCAGAGCGGCCCCATGTCAGTCTCGTCATCCAGAGGGTCGCCGACCCGCAGCGCCCGCGCGCGTTCGACCAGCGCCGCCACGAACTCGTCCTTGACCGACGAATGCACCAGGATTCGCTCGGCCGCGGTGCAGCACTGCCCGGCCAGGTAGAAGCAGCCGGTGATGGCGGCATCGGCCGCCTTGCCGATGTCGGCGTCGGCGAGCACGATCTGCGGGCCGTTGCCGCCCAGCTCGAGCACGCGGTTCTTCAGCCCTGCGTCGTGCGCAACCCGCTCGCCGGTCTCGACCGAGCCGGTGAACACCACCGAGGCAACGTCCGGGTGGCGCACCAGCTGGGAGCCGGCATCGCCACGGCCGTGCACCAGGTTGACGGTGCCCGGCGGGAAGCCGGCGTCGTTCAACAGCTCGACGAACATGCCGGCGCACAGCGGCGCGAACTCGGACGGCTTCCAGACGACCGTGCAACCAACGGCCAACCCGAACACGATCGGGATGCCGGCGATGTCCACCGGAAAGTTCCACGGCGATATGGCCGCCACAACACCCACCGGTTCCTGGACGACGAGGATCCGTTTCGTGCCGGAGCGCTCCTGGGTCGAGGGCAGTACCTGGCCCGCGTACCGCAGCACGTCCTCGGATGCGCGGCGGAAGTGGTCGACGGTGTACTCCTCCATCTCCTCTCGAGACTCACGGATCGTCTTTCCCACCTCGCGGGTGATCATCTGGGCGATCTCCTCGTTGCGCTCCAGGCACAGGGCGTGCGCCCGGCGGCATAGCTCCACCCGCTCGACCAGGGGCGTCGCCCGCCAGTCCGGGAACGCCGCCGCCGCCGCCGCGACCGCGGCATCGACCTGGGCAGGCGAAGCCGCCCGCAGCGAGCCCAGCGTCTCGCCCGTTCCCGGGCTGGTGACCTCGATCTGCTCTCCATCGCCGGCCACCCAGCTGCCGGCGATGAACGCTCCGTCACGTGTCGCGATGCTCGCCACCTGATCCGCTCCTTCCGAACTGGACACGATGACCCTATGTCGGCACGGCCGGGCCGGTCAAGCTCGCGGTCGCAGCCTGTCAGGGTCGTACACCGGGTACCCGGCGACCATGCACGCGGACCGGCCGCCGTCGATCTCGACGTCGAGGCGGCCGCCGGCCGTGATATGGGGGACGTCGAGCACCGCCAGCGCGATCACCCGCCCCAGGGTGGGCGAGAGGCAGGCACTTCGCACCTCGCCTACGACCGCGCCGCGATCGGTGACGGCGGCGGCGTGATGGGGCACCTCGACGCCGTCCACGAACAACGTCGTCAACCGCCTGGGCGGCGCCGCAGCGATCCGCCGAAGCGCCTCGCAACCGCGAAACCCGGTCTTCTCCAGCCGAACCACCCGGTCGAGGTTGACCTCATACGGGCTCGTCTCCCCGACCAGGTAGTCGCGGCCGATGAAGATCAGCCCCGACTCCTGGCGCAGCGTTTCGACCGCGTCCAGCCCGTATGGTGTGACTCTCCCGGTGGCGAGGATCGCGTCCCACAGACGCTCCGCCGAGGCCGGATCGCAGTACAGCTCATAGCCCAGCTCGCCCGAGTAGCCGCAACGCGCCACCAGCACGGGCTCGCCGGCCACGTCGATCGGCTCCGGCGTGCAGTGGTAGTAGCGAAGCGACGCCACGTCCGCGTCGCTGAGCGTCCCCAGAACCGATCGCGACTCCGGCCCCTGCAGCTGAAGGTTGGGCGCCTCGGCGGTGACGTTTCGGATGGCGAACTCGAGCCCGTCGGCCGCCTCGCACAGCGCATCGCCGTCGCCCTCGAGAGCGGTGATCACCCAGCAGCAGTCGGCCGCCAGAGCGAACACGGTGCCGTCTCCGAGCATCCGGCCGTCGTCGTCACAGAACGCGCCGTAGCGAACCTGGCCCGGCCGCATCGAGCGCATGTCGTTGGTGAAGAACCGGTCCGCGGCCAGCAGCGCGTCGGGTCCCGTGACGGCCCATTTCTGGAGCGGCGACTTGTCCCACACCCCACACGCACGGCGCACCGCATGATGTTCGGAGGCCGGATCGGACGCGAAGCCCGCGATCCACTCCCAGCCCTGCCAGCGGGTGAAGCGGGCGCCCGGGATGCGGCGCTGGACGGAGTCGAACGCGGTGCGAGTCAGCGTTGCCCCTCCCATCGCAGCCGAGTCTACGACACAATACGAGCATGCCGCCCACCGGGAGACCCGCCGAGCGCCGCCTGGAGGCGGTCGAGCGCGCGCTGCGCGTGCTGGATGCGTTCCTCGAACAGCCCGGAGAGGTGGGCACCAACGAGCTGTCGCGGCGCACCGGCATCAACGCCAGCACCGTCTCGCGGCTGCTGGCGACGCTGGTGGCCGGCGGCTACGTGGAGCACCTGCCGGAGTCCGGCCGCTACCGGCTCGGCCCGCACCTGATCCGGCTGGCCAACCACATGATGTCGAGCCTCGACCTGCGCTCACTGGCCCGGCCGCACCTGGTCGCACTCGAGCAGGCCACCGGCGAGACCGCAACGCTCTCGGTGGCAGGCGGCCGTGACGCGGTCACGGTCGACTTCGTCGCCAGCCACCCAGGCGGTGGCCAGCGTCGCGCGCATCGGCCGGCCCAGCGTCGCGCATGCCACGGCGACCGGCAAGGTGATGCTGGCCTACGCGCAGGGGGCGGCGGCCGCCGCCCCGCTCGACGGCTACACCGACCGCACCGTCACCGACGCCCGCAGGCTCAAGAGGAGATCGACGAGGTGCGCTCCAACGGCTGGGCGCAGGCCGTCAAGGAGCGCGAGCCCGATCTGAACGCGATCGCCGCTCCGGTGTTCGGCGCCGACGGGGCACTGGTCGCGATCCTCGGCGTGCAGGGCCCGGCCGCCCGGTTCGGCCGCAAGAAGCGTGAGGCGGCGCTCGCCCACCTGCTCGAAAACGCGCGTGCACTCTCGGTCTCTCTGGGTTACAATGGGCATATCCCGTTGTGAAATAGCATTGCCGCCAAGGAAATAGGAGACCAAGTCATGTCGCTGCCATCGTCTGCGAAATACGTCGTCATCGGAGCCGGCATCCATGGGCTCTCCACCGCCTGGCATCTCGCCAAGGAGCAGCGCGCGGCGGGCGAGCAGCCCGACGTGCTGGTGATCGACAAGACCGGCGTCGGCGCAGGCGCCTCCGGCATCGCCTGCGGCGTCGTTCGCAACAACTACTACCAGCCCGCCATGAGCGAGCTGATGGCGGCCAACGTCGAGGTCTGGGAACAGGACCCGGCGGCCTTCAGCTACCACCCGGTGGGCTACATGGCGTTGGGCGCCGAGCGCCAGGTGGGCGATCTCACCGAGGTGCACGAGCGGCAGCAGAACATCGGCTATCCGTCCGACCTGATCGTCGGCGAGGCAGAGGTGCGCTCCTACATGACCGCCATGTTCCCCGACTGGCGGGCGCAGGGCGTGCACGTCTGCCTGCACGAGCACAAGGGCGGCTTCGCCAACAACATGGCGTCCCTGCACGGCCTGGCCGCCAAGGCCAAGCAGGCCGGCGCGCGCGTGATGGACGGCGTGCGGGTGACGGGCTTCGAGATGGATGGCTCCGGCGCGGTCAGCGTCGTCCACACCGACCAGGGCGACGTCAGCGCCGAGCAGGTGGTGGTGGGCGTCGGACCCTGGATCGAGGAGATCTGGACGATGCTCGGCCTGCCGAACACGCTCGATGTACGCACGCCAAGCGGCGACGTCCACCGCGACCAGAGCATGTGGACCTACTGGTACCTCCAGGAGGGCGAGATCGACGTCGATCCCAAGCTGCTCTCCTGGAGGACGGCTCGATGCCGCCGGTGCTTCACGTCGATTCGGACGCACCGCTCTACGACGACGAGGGGACGCTGATCACCGACGAGTTCTGGGGCAACTACTTCAAGCAGGATTTGCACGGCGTCCAGGGCGGGGCGGCTCCCGTGATCGTCGGCCACGACTTCACGGTCGACCCCTATCCCACGGCCTCGGTCGAGCCGGCGTTCGCCGACATGTGGTGCGCCTCGCTGTCGCACTGCATGAAGCGGTTCGAGGGCAAGCGCGCCACCTACAAGAACATCCGCTCGGGCGGCGTCGGCTGCTTCACCGTGGACAGCTTCCCCTATTCGACTACATGCGTCCCAACGTCTACGTGATCGCCGACTCCAACCACGGTTACAAGATGATCGGCGTCGGCCGCGAGGTGGCGCGGGTGATGACGGGCGGCCATTCGAGCGTGCTGTCGCCGTTTCGGTACGAGCGATTCGCGACCGGCGACCTGCACCCGGTGTCGCACAGCCCGTACCCCTGGAGCTGATCCCGGACGCCCGATAACACCTGACG
>CAVWLK010000065.1:0-29720 GCA_963755675.1 uncultured Actinomycetes bacterium | reverse complement strand
GGCCTTCACGTCCACCTGGGGTCGCAGATCAACCAGCTCAGCACCTATCACCGCGCTGTTGACTGGCTGGTGGAGCTGATCGAGGAGCACGGCCTGGGCGAGCTGGGAGCTGCTCGACCTGGGCGGCGGGCTGGGCGTTGCCTATATCGACGGCGACGTCGAGCTCGAGATCGAGGCGGCCGTGGAAGCAGTCTGCGCGCACCTCACCGACCGGCTGATCGCCCACGGCCTGCCGATGCCCGAGCTGCTGCTGGAGCCTGGCCGCTCGATCGTCGGTCCCGCCGGTAACGACGCTCTACACCATCGGCTCGGTCAAGCAGAGCGGCAGACGGCACGATGTACGCGGCCCGTTGACGGTGGGCATGCTCGACAATCCCCGTCCCGCGCTGTACGGCGCCCGGTACGACGCCGTCGTGTGCGACCGGCCCAACGCCGAGCGGAGCGCCCCACGCTACGCGATCGCCGGCAAGCACTGTGAGTCGGGCGACGTGCTGATCGAGCGGGTGGAGCCTGCCAGAGCTGCACCCGGGTGACCTACTGGCGGTGCCGGTTACAGGCGCCTACGGCGCCAGCATGGCGTCGAACTACAACCAGCTGCCGCGACCGGCGGCGGTGATGGTGGCCGGCGGCGAGGCGCCGGCTGGTGCAGCGCCGCGAGTCGCTCGACCGACCTGCTGGCCCGCGAGGTCTGAACGTGTTTGGCCGGCACTGCCCGGTGGTATCGCATGCCCGAGGGGTCCGCCCCGCGGCGCGAGGCCTGCTCCCGGCTCCGATCAGACGACGACGATATCCACGGCTACAAGCGCGGGAGAGGCGTCGCCGGGTCGGGCCCCTCAATCAGCAGGCTCAGCCATGAAGGGAATTGGCCGGCCTTGCCAGAATCGGTTTTCCCCCCTATCTGGTGTAGGTGATATGGCGGCGGTGAAACCACGAGCGGTCTGGACGGCAGCATCAGCTTCGGGCTGGTCAACGCCCCTGTGCGCATGTACGCCGCGATCAGCGAGCAGAACCTCAAGTTCAACTTGATCCATGAGAAGGACGGCGGCCGGATCGGCTACCAGAAGATCTGCAAGCTCGAGGACAAGCCGGTGCCCAACGATGAGATCGTCAAGGCCTTCCAGGTCGAGGGACGAGTTCGTCTACGTCACGACGAGGACTTCGAGGCGGCCGCGCCCGAGGGCTACAAGACGATCACGATCCAGGACTTCGTCCCGGCCCGAGATCGACCCGATCTACTTCGAGCGCACCTACTTCCTGGGCCCGCGGACGGTCCGCCGAGCCGGTCTACGCGCTGCTGGTGAAGCGATGGAGGACGCCGGCCTGGTCGCCGTCGCCACCTACGTGTTCCACGAGCGCGAGAACCTCGGCTGCCTGCGCGTCCGCGACGGCGTGCTGACGCTCGAGAAGATGTTCTTCGCCGACGAGGTGCGTCCCCCGAGGGCATCGCGCCGGAGGGCGTCAAGGTGGACAAGCGCCAGCTCGAGATGGCCACCGAGCTGATCGGCCAGTACCAGGGCGAGTTCGACCCGGAGAAGTACCACGACAGTACCGCGAGCGGCTGATGGGCGTGATCGAGGCCAAGCGCAGCGGCGAGGGCGTGAAGCAGGTGGTGACCGCCGAGAAGGCGCCCGCTCCCGATCTGCTGGCCGCCCTCCAGGCCTCCCTGGACGAGGCGAGGGGATCGACCAAGCCGGCGGCCCGCAAGCCGTCGAAGACTAAGGCAGCCGCTGGCGGCGGCCGAGAAGCGGCGAAGCCACGTCGCCGAGCCGGCTGACCCGCTCCATCACGGCCTCCATCGTGAACGACGCAGGATCGAGGTCGGGCGTCAACTCGGTCCACAGAAGCGGCGTCGCGACGATCGCGCCGGGCCGCGGCCGCACGGAGTAGGCGCCGGCCACCGTGCGGCCGAGCCCGTTCTGGTTAGCGTCGATCAGCACCCCGTGCCGCTCGGCCCGCCGCCACTTGGTCGTGATCTGGTCGGGATGGCGGCGCGCCAGCGCCCTCGCGACGGCGTAGACGAAGCCGCGCGCCTGCTCGTGCGTTCGCCGCCGCTCGATCGGCACCAGCACGTGCATGCCCTTGCCGCCGCTGGTGCGGGGCACGCTCTCCAGGCCCAGCGCCTCCAGCGCCTGGCACCAGCAACGCGACCTCGACCACCGCCGAATACGGCACGCCGTCGGCCGGGTCGAGGTCGAACATCACCAGGTCCGGGCCGCTCGGGCCGGTCGCAGCGGGCCAGCCATGGGTGCAGGTCGATGCAGCCCATGTTGATCATCCACAGCAGGCTGTCGCGGTCGTTGACGAGCGCGTAGCGGATGCCCTCGTGGTGGTAGGTGCGGATCCAGTCGGGCATGTGGTCGGGGGCGTCCTTCTGGAAGAAGCTCTTGCCCTCGATGCCGTCCGGGTAGCGAAGCATCGTGAACGGCCGGTCCCTGGAGATGCGGCACCACCACCGGCGCCACCGCCCGGTAGTACGCAAACAGGTCGCCCTTGGTCACGCCCTCGGCGGGGAAGAAGACCTTGTCCGGGTTGGTCAGCGTCACTCGCGAGCGGGACTCGGGCGCATCGTCGTCCAGCAGAGCCTGAGAACACCGGTGCCCGCAGCCGGCCGTCGCGTGTGCGCTCGGCGAACTTGACCCGGCAGCGCAGGCGTGGCTCGACCCAGCGCACGTTGCGCGCCGGCGTCTTGGGCAGCTTCGGCACCGGATCGAGGGGCGACTTCGGCACTCGCAGCGGCTCCAGAGCGCGCAGCAGGCGATCGATCGTGCGCTGGTCGAGTCCGCTGCCCACGCCGCCCGCGAACCGCAATCCGCTGTCGGTCTGCTCGGCCAGCACCAGCGCCCCCAGCGTCTCGCGCGATCCGGTTCCCAGCGTCCAGCCGACGATCAGGAACTCGCCGTCGTCGCGCGTCTTCACCTTCACCCAGTCGGCGCTCCTGCGGCCCGGCCGGTAGGGCGATCCCAGCCGCTTGGCAACCACTCCCTCGAGGTCCTGCGCGCGCACAGCCGCCAACAGCGGCTCGCCGTCTGGGAACCCGGTCGAGAGCCGCACCAGCGGGTTATCCTCGACCAGCAGCGCCTCGAGCTGCTCGCGGCGCTGCTCCAGCGGCAGGTCGAGCAGCGGCCGGCGCTCCAGTTCGAGCAGGTCGAACACGTAGTACGCGGGCGATCCCTCTCCGCGCTGCATGAGGCCGAAGTCCGGCCGGCCGCGTTCGTCCAGCATGCACAACTCGCCGTCGATGACGCAGTCGCTCGTGCGCACGGCGTGGGGCAGGGCGCGACGAATCTCGGCGAAACGCCGACCAAGGTCGTGGCCGCCCCGGCTGGTCAGCGAGGCCTCGCCGCCCTCCAGCCGTGAGATCGCCCGGTAGCCGTCCAGCTTCACCTCGAACAGCCACTCGCCCTTGCTCGGCAACCGGTCAGCGGCGGTCGCCAGCATCGGGGCGTAGCCCACGGGCGCCGCGGCCGGGGCCGCCTCCTCGGTGTCGTGCTTCTTGATCAGCAGCCAGTTGCGCTCCTCGCCGCCGAGATTCGCTGGCACCAGCGTCCAGAGGCCGGACAGCCGCTTGCCGTTCAGCCGCACGGTCAGGCCGCCGTCCTTCTTGCGCTCGACCAGCTCGTAGCGGCCGCGATCCCAGATCTCCATGGTGCCGGCGCCGTACTGGCCCTTGGGGATCACGCCCGAGAAGTCCGCGTACTCCATCGGATGGTCCTCGACATGCACCGCCAGGTAGCGCTCGCCCGGCTCCAGCGGCAGCCCTTTGGGAAGTGCCCAGCTGGCCAGCGCCCCCTCCATCTCGAGCCGCAGGTCGTAGTGCAGGCGGCGAGCGTCGTGCCGCTGGACGACGAACACCGGCTGCTTGTCGCCGCCCTTTGGGCGCCCCGCGGCCGGCTCGGGTGTGCGGGCCGGGTTGCGCTTCCTGCGGTACTCGTCGAGGGACATCTGGATCGAAGTCGTCTAGATGGAATCAATCATCTAATAGCGGGCGATCCCCACGTGCTTCGCGGTGGCCGGCAGGTCGCCCAGCCGGTAGAGCAGCAACCCGCCCGCCAGCTTGGCGGGCAACGGGAAGACGAGCGTGCCGGTGACGGTGCCGCCGGCCGGCAACGAGGCGCCCACAAGAGGATTCGGCACGCCCGCCTGCGCGGCGGCCAGAAACGGGCGGTTGCCCTCGTTGCGGAGCCAGATCTGGGTGGGCCCCAGCGTCGCGTCCTCGCCGCTGCGGTTCTGGATCGTGACCTTGAAGACGCCGTAGACGCGGGTGCCCGGCGGCTTGACGGCAACGCTGACGCGCCGGCGCCAATCGACACGATCGATGTGCAGCGTCACGTTGTCCAGCTTCAGCGTCGTACCTGGTGCGACGACCGTGTAGGTGACGCCGTCGGACAGCTTGACCGTGCCCGTTTGCGGCAGGTTGTCAGCGGTCGGCACCGACGACGCCGTGCTGCCGGGGTGCGTGCCGCTGGCGGAGCCACCGCCCGAGCAGGCGGCGGCCAGGAGCAGTAAAACAAGCGGTGCGACTAGGCGCCGGAACACGTTCGGCACTGTAGACCCGCATTCAGCGCTCGGTCACCATCTGTCGCTTCCGGCGCTTCTGCAGCACCTCGAGCGGGGCCAGCGGGTCGAGCCCGTCGCGGGCCAGCAGCAGCATGCTGTGGAACCACAGGTCGGCCACCTCGGCCACCAGCTCGGGGCTGCCCGGCGCGGCCAGCAGCACCTCGACCGCCTCCTCGCCCACCTTGCGCTGCGGCCCTTCCCGCTCGCCGGACAGCATGCCGGCCACGTAGCTGCCCGGTATCGCCTCACTCCGCGCGCTGCTCGAACACCTCCGCAGCTCGGCCAGCACCGCCGGACGCTGATCGAACCGCCGCGGCGCCGAAGCAGGTCTGCTCGCCGGTGTGGCAGGCCGGCCCCGCCGGGCGCACGGTCATCAGCATCGTGTCCCGTCACAGTCGAATGACAGCGACCGAACATCCATGGTGTTGCCTGACGTGGCACCCTTCTGCCACAGCTCGTCGCGCGACCGCGAGTGGAAGTGTGCGAGGCCGGTGGTGCGGGTCGCCTGCAGCGCCTCGTCGTCCAGCCAGGCCAGCATCAGCACCTCGCCGCTGTCGGCATCCTGGACGACGCACGGGCATGAGCTCGCCGTCGGCGAGCGCTCACATCCTCGACCGGCAGGCCGCACGCCGCCACCTCCCGCTTGACCTCGTCGATCATGTGGCTGCCGTCGTGGAAGATCGATGCCGCCAGCGCGGCGGCCGCACCCGCCTGCAGCGCGGCCGACGATGTCGGTCGGCGCCGCCCGCCCCGCCCGAGGCGATCACCGGCACCGCGACGGTGCGGCAGACGGCCGCTCAACAGCTCGAGGTCGAAGCCGCCCAGCGTGCCGTCGGCGTCGATGCTCGTCATCAGCAGCTCGCCGGCGCCGCGCGCCACCGACTCCTCGGCCCACCGATCGTGTCGCGCCCGGTCGGCCTCGGCCGCCCGCGGCGAACACCCGCCAGCCGTCGCCGTCGCGAGCGCTGTCGATCGCCACCACCACGCACTGGCTGCCGAACCGCCCGCCAGCTTGTAGATCAGCTCCGGCCGGTCGAGCGGCGCGCTGTTGACGCTGATCTTGTCGGCACCGGCCAGCAGCAGCTCGCGGGCCTGCACCACGGATGAGATACCTCCTCCGACGCACAGCGGCACGTCCACTCGCTCGGCCGCCCGCTCGACTGCGCGCAGCAGCTCCTGCCAGCTCTCGTCCCCGGCTGAGATGTTCAGCCACACGATCTCGTCGGCGCCGTCCGCGGCGTAGCGCTCGGCCGCGTCGACGGGGTCGCCGCGGTCGCGCAGCTGCTCGAACTTGATGCCCTTCACCAGCCGGCCGTCGCGGACGTCCAGGCAGGGGATGATCCGCCTACGCAGCATCCTCGCAGCCATTCCTGCAGCAGCGCGCGGCCGGCCGGCCCGCTCTTCTCGGGATGAAACTGGACGCCGGCCACGCGGCCGTCGGCGATCACCGATGGCACCGAACGCCCTCCCAGCTCGGTCTCGGCGACGACCACGCTTTGATCGGCGGGCGACACGGCGTAGGAGTGGGCGAAGTAACAGACGGCGGGCAGCGCTGAGGCGAGCGAGTGATCGTTTGCCGGCTGCACGTCGTTCCAGCCCATGTGCGGTACCTGCGGCGCCCATGTTATCGGCTCGACGCTGCCGGCGAGCAGTCCCAGGCATGCCGTGTCACCCTCGCAGGCTGCGTTCGAACAGAAGCTGCATGCCGAGGCAGACGCCGAGCAGGGGGCCGCCGCGGCGACGCCGATCGCGTCGGCCAGCCCGCCCTCCGTGAGAGCCGCCATCGCCGGTCCGGCCGCGCCCACGCCCGGCAGCACGAGCAGCTGCGCGCGGCGTACGCGTCCGGCGTCGGATGTCGTCTCGACGGTCGCGCCGAGCCGCTCGAACGCCGAGCGCAGCGAGCGCAGGTTGCCGGCGCCGTAGTCGATCAGGGTCACGCGTTTCATATCGCGCCCTTGGTCGAGGGCAGCGCTCCGGCTCGCCGCTGGTCGCGCGAGACGGCCTCCCGCAGCGCCAGCGCAAGCGCCTTGAACGCCGCCTCGATCACGTGATGATCGTCGCCACCGTGGCCGTCCAGGTGGATCGCCAGCCGGCCCTCGCGTGAAAGCGTGTCGAAGAAGTGCGGGAGCAGGCTGGTGGGCAGCCCGCCGACGCGGTCACCGCGCAGTGGCAGCACCACCGAGCTGAAGCCGCGTCCGCCGAGATCCACGGTGGCGTGGCAGAGCGCCTCGTCGAGCGGCGCTCGCGCGTCGCCGTAGCGGACGATGCCGGCGCGGTCGCCGAGCGCGCGGTCGAGGGCCTGCCCCAGCGTGATCGCGACGTCCTCGACGGTGTGGTGCTCGTCCACCCACAGATCCCCGACGCAGGTCAGCCGAATGTCCGTCAGCGAGTGGAACGCGAGCGCGGCCAGCATGTGATCGAGGAAGCCGATGCCGGTCGTGACCCGGCTGTCGCCGGTGCCGTCGAGCGTCCATTCGGCATCCGTCCGCGTCTCGCGAGTGGTGCGCTGGACGCGGCCGGTGCGTCCCTCCAATGGCTCGTCGGGTCTCGCTCCGCCCACTCCCAGCGTCTCGAGAACGCGGTCGTTGTCTGCCTGCGAGCCGATCGTGATGCGCAGGCAGTTGGGCATCGCAGCGAACGTGCGAACGACGATGCCGGCGGTCAGAAGCCGTTCGATCGTCGGCGCGGCCGGCTCGCCCAGGTCCGCAAACAGGCAGTTGGCGCACGAGTCGGCGATGTTCCAGCCCAGCTCAAGCAGCGCCGGTCGCAGCCGTTCCCGCTCGCTCACCGTTTCCGCCACATCGGCGCGCATCGCGGCGGTGTTGGCCAGCGCTCGCAGCGCCACCGCGACCGAGAAGCTGGAGATGCTGCCGGGTGGCCGGATCGCCTCCAGCTTGTCCGCCAGCTCGGGCGGCGCGAGCAGGTAGCCGACCCTCGCTCCGGCCACGGCGAAGGCCTTTGAGAGCGTGCGCACCACGACCACGTCGTCGCGTTCCTGGACGAGGCCGGACAGGTCGCTGCCGCCGAACTCGAGATAGGCCTGATCGATCACCACCAGGCCCGCGCCACCGGAGGGCACGTCGCCGGGAACGTCCTCGCCGGTCGGGTTGTGCGGCGAGCAGACCCAGGTCAGGCGGACGTCATCGGGATCGTCGGCCATCACGCCGCCGGCGAGTCGGGTGGCGATCTGGTAGACGGCGTAATAGGGCGAGCGGGCGTAGGCACGGTCGCCCGGAGAGAGCGCCAGCAGGGCACACAGCATCAGCGCCTCGTCCGCGCCGGCCGTCGGCACGACCTGATCGACCGGAAACCCGGTGTACCCGGCGATCGCCTCGCGGAGCTCGCCGTAACGCGAGTCGGGATAGGCGTTGCACCGGCACCCGCGCCAGCCAGGCGGCCGCCCCGGCGTACCAGGAGGGCGGTCGCGGCTGGGTGTTCTGATCGAGCCGGATCAGCGGGCGTGCCGGGCGGTATGAACTGCTCCCAGTCCTCCTGCCAGTGGTAGCGCTCGAGGTCGACCAGGTCGTCGCGGATCATCGAGCGCTCCTTCACGGCACCAAATTTTCGATCGGAAGCACGAGGATGCTGGAGGGCGCCGGCCGCGCGAAGCGGGCCGAGCAGCTCGACCACCTGGTGGCGGTCGACCACCGCGTGCACCGCGTGCATGCCGGAGCGCGCCAGCGGCAGCACGGTGGGCGACTCGAGCCCTGGCAGCAGGCCGATCACGGTCTCGAGCGAGGCGTCAGGTGAGTTCAGCATCACGTAGCGCTTGTCGCGGGCGGCGATCACGCTCTCCATCACTGTCGCCAGCGACCGCGCGATCGCCTGCCGGCCCTCGTCGAGCCCAGGCCGGGCGAGCAGCACGGCCTCCGATTCGAGCACGGTCTCGACCGAGCGAAGACCGTTCGAACGCAGTGTCTCGCCGCTGGAGACGAGGTCACAGATAGCCTCGGCGGCATCCAGTCGCGGCGCCAGCTCGACCGAGCCGTGGATCGCCACCACCTGCACGTCGATGCCGGCCTCACGGAAGAATCCGCGCGTCGTGGCGGGATAGGCCGTGGCGACCCGGCCGCCCTTCAGGTCGGCCGCCCGCCGCACCGTCGAGTCGTTGGCGACGGCCAGCTCCAGCCGGCAGCGCCCGAACCCGAGCGGCAGCAGCTCGAGCGCCTCAGAGCCCGCCTCGACCAGCTGGTTTCGGCCCGCCACCGCCGCCTCGACCGCCCCGTCGGATACCCATGTCGGGATGTCGTCGGAGCGCGCGAACAGCACCTCGATGTCCCACTGGGAGCAGTGCGAGTAGAGCGCACGGCCGTTCACCTCGACCTCGATGCCGGCGTCGTGGGCGAGTGCGACCGCGGGTGCATGCATCCGCCCCTTCGACGGCAGCGCAAGGCGAAACGGCCGGCTCACGGTCGCTGCCCCACCCGGTTCAGCACCAGCCGGTAGCCGCCCTCGCCGTGCTTCAGCCAGTGGGCGACGCGGGTGACCGTGGTGGTGGACGCATGCAGCTGCGCGGCGACGGCGGCGTAGGACGCTCCGGTGTCCAACATCCGCGCCGCCTGCCAGCGGTGAGCCAGCGCCTCCAGCTCGTGCAGCGAGCAGATGTCGCGGAGGAACGCGGCCGCCTCATCGCGGGTGCGCAGCTCGAGGAAGGCATCGCAGAGCTCGTCGAATCCTCGGTTTCGCCAGGTATCTGTCATCCTGCTACCATGTTAGCATGCTAACACGGCGGAGCGTGTAACGAGGTGACTGCGATCGCGATTCCGGCCATCGACCTGCTGGACGGACGCGTCGTCCGCCTGCGGCAGGGACGTTACGACCGTGCCACCGAGTACTCGCTCGAGCCCGAGCGGGTGGCCGCAGGGTTCGCCGAACAGGGCGCGACGCTGCTGCACGTGATCGACCTCTCGGCTGCCCGTGACGGCCGGCGGCCGGATGCGCATGCGGCCGTGCTCCGGCGCCTGGTCGAGGGCTGCGGGATGGCGGTGCAGGTGGGGGGCGGCATCCGCAGTCGCGACGACGTGCTGGCGGCGCTGGAGCTGGGGGTGGCGCGTGTGCTGGTGGGCACGCTGGCCGCCCACGACCCGCGCACGGTGGGCGCGCTCGCCACCGAAACGGCGCGGGTCGCCGTTGCCGCCGACGTGCGCGACGCGACCGTGCGCGCCGCCGGCTGGCTGGAGGACACGGGCACCGCGGGATCGGTGTTCGTGCGGCGGCTGGCCGAGCATGGCGTGCGCGACTTTCTGGTCACGGCGATCGAGCGCGACGGCACCGGCCAGGGGCCGGACACCGACCTGCTGGCCGAGCTGCGCGAATGGGTGCCGGGACTACTGCTGGCCGCAGGTGGATCGCGTCGGCGGCCGACGTGGTGGCCGCAGCGGCCGCCGGCGCGGACGGGATCGTGATCGGACGAGCGCTCTACGAGGGCGAGCTGACCCTGCCCGAGGCCTCGGCCTCGCTGCGCAGCTCGCCCACCGAGAGCCCTTCGTAGCTCAGGAAGAAGAAGCCGAGGCCGACGCCCAGCAGGGCCTCGATCAGCTGCAGCCCGATCGAGAAGTTGATCGCCAGGTTGGTGGGGACGTTGTACGCCTGCAACGCGGTGTATGTCGCTCCCTGGAACACCACCAGGTTGCCGGGGTGATCGGGAACAGGCCGCACCAGGTTCGAGGCCAGGAACACCAGGCCGCCGCGCCCACCCCCTTGTGGATGCCGTAAGCCGCATACCCAGGGATGCCGAGCATCTGCGCCAGCCAGGAGATGGTCGAGGTGAACAGACCCCAGGCCAGCAGCTTCGGGCGCAGAAGATCGCCTGGCCCTGTCGCAGCGCCAGCGAGATGGCAGTGAGGCTGATACCGAGCAGGTGCCACCAGTGCTCGACGGGTCCTGCTCGGTCGGCACCTGGAGCCGGCGATACCGGGCATACAGCTCGATCGAGGCGGTGGCCACCGCGATCACCAGCACCACCCCGACCAGCACCAGCAGGAGCTTGACCGCCCAGCCCGGGACGGAGACGAATGCGGCCACCCCCGAGCAGCACGGCGACCAGGGTGATGCCCGACAGCAGCTGCTCGGTGACCAGCGTGCCGACCAGCGTCGGTACCGGCATCTCGATCCCGCGCGCGGTCAGCTTGCGACGCAGCACCGAGATCCGGGCCACCTCGCCCAGGCGGGCGAAGAGCACCGTGTTCAGCAGGAAACCGATGAAGATCGCCGGCACCACGTCCGAAAGCCGACGTGGACGCGACCCTCGCCGTCGGGGCCTGGAACGGCGTCGATGGCGGCCTTCCATGTGAGCGCCTTCGCTCCCACCGAGATCAGGTTCGCCGTCAGCGCCGCCAGCACCAGCGCGGGGTTAGCGTCGGTGAAGACGCCGGAGATGGCCTTCAGGTCGAGCTTGCGTCGAGAGCAGGAACACGCCGGCGGTAACGGCGATCGCGATCAGCCCGGCGCGCAGTGCCAGGCGGCGGCGAGGGTGGATGTGCTCAGCCAGCTCTGAGATGGTCACGAGCTCGAGACCGTCGCGATGACCGGCGGCGAGGATGGCCGGCAGTGCCTGGACGGTCTGCGAGCGGTCGTCGTTGTTGCCGGATCCGTCGGCGTCGTGCAGCAGCACGATCGCGCCCGGCGCGCAGCCCGGCGACGCTACGGGCGACGATCCGGTCGACACCCGGTCGGGCGGTGTCCCAGACGCCGGCCGTCCAGCCGACGACGCGGTACCCCAGCCGGCGCGCCACCGGAACCAGGAACGGGCTTCGGAACCCGTGCGGCGCACGGAACAGGGGCGTCGGCCCGCCGCCGGTGGCGTTCACCACCGCCTCGTTCAGCGCACGCAGTTGGCGGGCGATCTCGGTCGGGCCCTGGAACGTGAGCAGCGTGTGATCGTCGCCGTGGCTGGCGAGCTCGTGGCCCTCGGCCACGATCCGGCGCGCGATCTCGGGGTGGGCGCGCACGTGGCGACCGAGCACGAAGAAGGTCGCTCTCACGCCGGCCGCGGCCAGGGTGTCGAGCATGGGCGGCGTGAACTCGGCGCTGGGGCCGTCATCGAACGTGATAGCCGCCCGCGACGACGTCGACCCTGCCGTTTGCCGATCACGCGGCCGAACAGCCGCGTGTTGGGCGTGAAGCGCCACCACGCGACCTGATCGCGATCACCACGGCGGCCGTGAACACGAGATCGCCGAGGATACCCTCGATCGTCACCGCCAGCATCGCGGCCGCGGCCATCCAGGCCGCCCCGAGGCTACGAAGCGAGCTGATGACTTGGCGCTTGCCCATGCCGGTTGCTCGCCGGCGATCAGGTCGGAGTAATACGCCTCGAGCTTCGCGGCGACCCGCGGCCACGCGTAGTGCTCGAGTGCCGTGCGGCGACCCTCGGCGCCCATCCGCGCGCGCAGCTCGGGGTTGTCGAGCAGCGGGCGAGAGCGCCTCGGCGTGCAGCTCCGGCGACTTCGCCGGGGTGCACCGAGGAACCCCTGGCGGCCGTCCTCCATCAGCAGCTGGAAGCCGCTGATGCGGCTGGCGACGACGGCACGACCACAGCTCATCGCCTCGAGCAGCACCATCCCGAACGAGGCCCGGTTGCACGGCGTGCAGAACACGGCGCCGGTGACCAGGTAGTTGGGCCGGCTGCGATTGAGGCGGCCGGCGAAGTGCACGAAGGGCGCGAGCCCGTCGCCGACCTGCGGTCGGTAGAGCTGCGCAGCGGGCCGTCACCGATGACGACCAGCCGCACCGCGGCGCCGCGCTCGGCGATGCAGCAGCCGATGGGCCTCGATCATCGTGTCGAGGCCGTTTCGGGGGTCGAAGCGGCCGCACGAAGACGATGTTCTGGTGGTCGCCGAGCAGCTCGGCGACGGGCTCGGCGTCGGGCGAGAAGTGGTCGCTGTCGATGCCGTTGGGGATCACGTCGTAGGCGTAGGGGTAGTACGGCGTCAGCGAGCCGATGCACGCCTCGCTGACGCAGATGCGCCCGTCGAGCCGTTCGATCGCACGGCCGGTCCACTCGGCCAGGATGTCCATGCCGGTCGTCTGCGGGAAGACGCTGTGGAAGGTCGCCACGCAGATCGCGTCGTCGGGCACTGGTCGATCGCCCACGCCGGGAAGGGCGGGTTGTACGGCGCGTGCACGTGCACCACGTCGAACCCGCGCTGCGGAAGAGGCGCCGCAGCTGCTGCCCGAGCCGCGGGCCGACGTGTGCAGCGTCTCGGCGTTGTTGCCCCAGTACGGGCACGAAAGCGGGATCGCGATGCCCATCCGCAGATCTCGAAGTTCGGCTCCGGCACACTCAACGGCGTCGTCGGTGCACCGGCGGCGGTGCGCACCAGTTGCCCGGTGATCGACCGTCACCTCGTGGCCGCGCGTCGGTCAGGCTGCGGGCCTGGCCGTCGACGTGCTCGGTGATGCCGCCCAGCGACGGATAGTAGAAATCGGTGACGATCGCGATCCGCACGGCGGCTGATGCTACCCGCTTGCCCGTCGCTGGCACTCTGGCGCCCGAGTTTGCCAAGCCGCCACCGGTTTCGCCCTGGTGGAATTGCTCGGTCTGACATGCCGATCTATGAGTACCGGTGCGACGAATGAGCACCGCTTCGAGGTGCTTCAGAAGTTCGCGGACGATCCGCTCACGACGTGCGAGGTCTGCGGTGCGCCCGCGCAGCGGGTGCTGCATCCGGTCGCGATCCACTTCAAGGGCTCGGGCTTCTACTCGACCGACTACGGTCGGGGCAAGAAGTCGGCCGCGTCGGAGTTGAAGAGCGACGCCGGCCCCAGCACCGACGGCGGCTCGTCCAAGGACGGAGCCAAGAGCGACAGCGGCTCGAAGAGCGACTCTCCGGCCGCCAAGCCGGGCGACACCGGCTCGAAGCCCGCCAAGGCCGCCGAGGCATAGGCCTCAAACCCGCCGGAGCCCGTGTTACTTCACGAGGCATCCGGGCTCGTAGATCTGCCCCTTGGGCGCCGGCAGTGGCGCCTGCTGGCCGAGGAACATCTGCACGACGGAGCGGTTCTGGGAGCTGGAGAGGATCACGTCCTGGCCGTCGATCAGCTGCGGTGTCCCGCCCAGATGGCATTCAAGCGTGCGGCTGGAGCGGAACTTGATCCACCCCAGGCCAAGCAGCTCGTTCGCCGACAGGTCGGTGGCCAGCGGCCGCGCGATGTCGCGACCGATCTGGGGCAGGTGAAGCACGCTCGAGGCCGAGACCAGCTGGTGGGCGATCGCCTGCATCACCAACTGCTGGCGCCCCGTACGCGAGATGTCCGAGTCCTGAGGGTTGGTGGTCTTGCGGATGCGGGCGAAGGCGAGCGCGTGCCGGCCGTTGAGGGTGATCGTGCCCTTGGGGAAGTTCCACAGCTTGCCGCCGAACTTCTCGGACGACTGCACGTGGGTGGGGTTGTTGATGGTGACTCCGCCCATCGAGTTGATCAGGCTGATGAAGCCCTTGAAGTCGACCAGCACGACGTGATTGACCTTGAACCCCGTCAGCCGGTTGATCGTCCTGATCAGGAGCGGCGCGCCACCGTAGGCGAAGGCGCTGTTGATCTTGGAGTCACCGTGCCCGGCGATCGGCACTCGCAGGTCGCGGGGGATCGAGAGCATCGTGATCAGGTGCTTGCCCGGATCGGTGCGCACGAGCAGGATCGAGTCGGCACGCGCGGTGGTGGTGCCTCCGCGGCTGTCTGACCCCAGCACGAGCGTCACCTGCGGCGTTGTGAGGATGTTGCCGGTGGGCGCCAGTGCGGCCTTGGTGCGCTTGTCGAGCCGCTCGTTGGCCCGCGACACCTCGTCCGAGAAGGAGCGGTAGCCGAGGTACAGCCAGAAGCAGAACAGCAGCGGGATGGCCACCAGCACCAGCATGATCGCCTTGCGCCGGCCGGGCACCCAGCGCCTCCGCTTGGGCGGGACGGTGGCCACCTGACGGCCCGGCAGGGGCGGCTCGCCGCCGTCCATCCTGGGCGCGGGCATACCTTCCGGCGTTGCCGGACGTTCGTCCGTCACGGTTGCCGTCGCGGCGCGTCCAAAGGTGAAACGCGCCGCATCGGGGTCATCCGCTCGAACGTGCCCGCCGCGGTACACACGGTAGGGCTTGGGCCTCTGGTGCTCGGGCACGACCCTGTTATGTTAGCCACCGCCATGACCGATTCCTCCCGCTCGCCAGTCGTCGGCGTCGACCTTGGCGGCACCAGCATCAAGGCCGCGCTGGTCTCGCCGCAGTACGAGATGCTGGTCCAGAAAGCCGTTCCCACCGACCTTCGCAGCCAGGCGGCGCTGCTCGAGGCGATCGAGCGCCTGATCGCCTCCGTGGCCCCGGAAGCGGGCCCCGCCGGCGTGGGATTCGGCCTGCCGTCCCAGATCGATCAGCACCGAGGGAGGGTTCTGGACTCGACCAACGTGCCGCTGGAGGACCTCGACTTCAAAGACGAGATGAGCCGGCGGCTGGGAGTGCCGGTCGAGATCGACAACGACGCCAACGTGGCCTGTCTGGCCGAGGTGCGCATCGGAGCTGCGCGTGGCGCTCGGCACGTCGTGATGCTGACGCTGGGCACCGGCGTCGGCGGAGGCCTGGTGCTGGACGGAAAGCTCTACCGCGGCTCGATCGGCGCTGGGGCGGAGCTCGGCCACATGTCGATTGACGAGGACGGCCCGCCCTGCCAGGGGCACTGCCAATCGCGCGGCTGCCTCGAGGTGCTGACCTCAGCTACAGGGGTGATGGCGGCGGCTGGGCGGATCGCGGACGAGCGACCCGACGGCTCGCTGGCGGCCGCGCGCGGCCGCGGCGAGGAGCTGGATCCGCGCTACGTGATCGAGCACGCCAAGCGGGGCGACCCGGAGTCGCAAGAAGTGTTGGCTGTGGTCGGCCGGCACCTCGGCGTCGGCATCGCGAACTACGTCAACATCTTCAACCCGGAGCTGGTCGTGATCGGCGGAGGCATCAGCGCGGCCGGCGAGCTGCTGCTCGGCCCTGCCCGGGCGGAGTACCAGCGGCGCGTGCTGCGGGCGACGGGCACCGCCCGCGTGGTCGTCGCCGAGCTGGGCAACAACGCCGGCGTGCTGGGCGCGGCCGCGCTGCTGTTCGATGCCTGACCCGCTCCCGGGAGCGCTGGTCGTCTGCCCGACGCCGATCGGGAACCTGGGCGATGTCACGCTGAGGGTGCTCGACGAGCTGCGGCGGGCATCGGTTGCCGCCTGCGAGGACACGCGCCGGTCGCGCACGCTGCTCGATCGCCATCACGTCACCGTGCCGTTGGTGGCACTGCACGAACACAACGAGCGCGCACAGACACCGGCATTGCTGGCCCGGATCGAGGCCGGCGAGCGGGTGTGCCTGCTGTCGGACGCCGGCATGCCGGCCGTGTCCGATCCGGGTGCGCTGCTGATCCGCGAGGCGCTCGACCGCGGGCTGCCGCTGGAGGTGCTGCCGGGGGCCTCCTCGGTCACCACCGCACTGGTCGCCGCCGGTATGGCGGGCGGCGGCTTCGTGTTCGTCGGATTCCTTCCCCGCACACCGGGTGCGATCGCCGCGCTGCTGGAACGCGTGGACGCCGCCGGCCTGCCGGTGGTGGCGTTCGAGTCGCCGCGCCGGCTGCCGGCCACGCTCGGCCACCTCGCGCGGCTCGACGGCGGCCGGCCGATCGCGGTCTGCAGGGAGCTGACGAAGCTCCACGAGCAGGTGATGCGGGGCAGCGCCGCCGAGCTTGCGGATCAGATCGACCAGCCGCCCAAGGGCGAGATCACGTTGGTGCTGGGCGCCCGCTACGAGCGGCAGCCGGAGCTGCCCGACGCCGCTCTGCTAACGGAACTGGCGGCGGCGATGGGCGCCAAGCGGGCGGCGTCGCTGGCCGCTCAGCTCACCGGCCTGCCGCGAAACCGGCTCTACGCCGCGATCACGTCGCGCTGATCACGTCCGCGCGAAGCGAGGCCAAGCAATTCGAGCAGATCGACCGCTCGCGGAACTCTGTCAAGCCGTCCCCCGAGGAGCAGAACACGCAGCGGTCGATCGGCCGGGTCAGCACCACCGAGTCGCCCTGGACGCTGATCTCGAGCGGGTCGCGCTCCCGGATGCCGAACCGCTTGCGGATCTCCGCCGGGATGACGATCCGGCCGAGCTCGTCGACCCGCCGAATCACGCCCCCGGCCCGGCCTTCGGGCCTTCCGGTCGGCGCTTCAGCTTCCCTGCTTCCGCTCGCCATCCGCATCTCCGCGTTGCATCGGTAGGATGCGGCCAGCATATCGACCCCATCATCGATTTGCCAGACCACGTCTTTAAACATGGCTTTCTCTGTCACCACACCCATCTACTACGTCAACTCGGATCCGCATCTGGGTCACGCCTACACGACCGTCGCCGGCGACGTGCTGGCACGTCACCACCGACGCCTGGGCGAGGACGTCTTCTTCCTGACGGGTACCGACGAGCACGGCGGGAACGTCGCCCGCGCGGCCGAGCAGGCGGGGGTGACGCCGAAGGAGTTCGTCGACCAGGTCTCGGACAAGTTCCGCGAGATGACCAAGGCGCTGGGGTCGACGCACGACTTCTTCATCCGCACCACCGACCCCGAGCACGAGCGGCGGGTGCAGGACTTCGTCCAGCGGCTGTTCGACGAGGGACACCTGTATGAGGGCACCTACGCCGGCTATTACTGCTCGTCCTGCGAGGTGTTCTACGCCGAGGGCGACCTCGTCCAGCCGGGCAACCTGTGCCCGATCCACAACCGGCCGACGGAGTGGGTGGAGGAGAAGAACTGGTTCTTCCCCCTGTCGAAATGGGCGCCCAAGCTGCTCGAGCTGTACGACGGAAACCCCGACTTCGTCCGGCCGCAGGCGAGGTACAACGAGGCTCGCTCGATGATCGCAGGCGGCCTGGAGGACGTCTCGTTCACGCGCGCCTCGGTCAGCTGGGGGGTGCCGGTGCCGTGGGAGCCGAACCAGACGATCTACGTCTGGGTGGACGCGCTGCTCAACTACCGCACGGCGCAGGAGTACGGGCTCGGCAACGACGTCACGGGCACGTTCTGGCCGACCTCGCTGCATCTGATGGCGAAGGACATCCTGCGCCTGCACGGCATCATCTGGCCGGCGATGTTGATGGCCGCCGGATACGAGCTGCCGCGCGGGCTGTTCGTGCACGGCTACTTCACCAGCGGCGGCCAGAAGATGAGCAAGACCACCGGCAACGTGATCGATCCGTTCGAGGTGATCGACCGGCTGGGCAGCGACGCGCTGCGTTTCTTTCTGCTGCGCGAGGTGCAGTGGGGTCAGGACGGCGACGTCACCTGGGAAGGGCTGAACCGCCGCTATGAGGGCGAGCTGGCGAACGATCTGGGCAACCTCGTCTCGCGCACCACCGCCATGATCACCCGCTACCGGGACTCGGCCGTTCCGGCCGGCCGAAATGCGCTCGACTCGGTGCACGAGTCGGTGGCAGAGCGGATCGAGGCGATCGACCTGACCGGAGCCCTGGAGGAGATCTGGACGCTGGTGCGGCGTGCGAACCGGTTTGTCGAGGAGCAGCAGCCGTGGACGCTGGCAAAGAGCGACCGCCCCGAGGACATCGCGGCGCTCGACGACGCGTTGTACACGCTGGCGGACACGGTGCGATCGCTCGGCGTGCTGCTGCACCCCTACATCCCGGCAGCTTCGGCCAAGATCCTTTCCGCCGTCGGCGATCCGGACAACGTCGGCTGGCAGCGCGCCGGTCTCGGTCTGCTCGAACCCGGGAGCCGGGTGCAACAGCCCGAGCCGATCTTCCCTCGCGTCGACCCGGCGCCGTGATCGACACCCACGCCCACCTCGAGAGCTGCGAGGAGGGGCCGGACGAGGCGGTGGCCGCCGCGGCGGCCGCTGGCGTGGACCGGATCCTGACCATCGGCCGCGAGCAGGCGATCGGCCTGGCCGACCGGCACGCCGGCGTCTGGGCGGTGGTCGGCTGGCACCCGCACGAGGCGGAGCGGGCCGACGTGCCGGCGCTGCGGCCCTTGCTCGACCACCCGCGCGCGGTCGCGCTGGGCGAGGTGGGGCTCGACTTCTATCGAGACAACGCAGACCGCGGCGATCAGCGACGGGTGTTCGAGGAACAGATCGAACTGGCAAACGAGACCGGGAAGCCGCTCGTCATCCACACCCGCGATGCCGATCACGAGACATTCCCGATGCTCCGGTCGGCCCGGGTGCCGGTGGTGCTTCACTGCTTCTCGTCCCCCGACCGCCTGGACGAGGCCGTCGAGCGCGGCTACCACGTGTCCTTCGCAGGCAACGTCACGTTTCCCAAGGCGGTCGAGCTTCAGGACGCGGCGCGCCGGGTTCCCGAGCGGCTGTTGCTGGCCGAGACCGACAGTCCCTACCTGGCGCCGGTTCCGCTGCGCGGGCGCCGCAACACGCCCGCCAACGTGATCCACACGTTGAACCTGCTGGCGCAACTGCGCGAGGTCGAGCCGGTGGCGCTGGCAGCCGCGATCGAGCGCAACGCTGCGCTCGTGTTCGGCCTTCCGTGAGCAGCACCGCGCTGGCACTGGCGCTCGCGGCGGCCATCGTCCACGCGCTGTGGAACGTGCTGGTGGGCGGGGCGCGCGAGCCGCGGCCGGCCGCCGCGGTGGCGATGCTGGCGGGCGTCTGTGTGGCGGCCCCGGCGGCGGTGGCGACGTGGGATGTCCAGGCGGCGGCCGTGCCCTGGATCGCCGCGTCGGCGGTGCTGGAGCTGGCATACGTGGTGCTGCTGGCCGCCGCCTACGAACGGGCCTCGGTCGGCGCCGTGTACCCGGTTGCGCGCGGTGCCGCGCCTCCGCTGGTGCTGGCCGCGGCGGTGGTCACAGGTACGCCGACGAACGCCGCGCAGCTGTGCGGGGTGGCGTCGGTGGTGGCCGGGATCGCCCTGGTGAGCGGATCGGCGGTGGCCGGGTTGCGCCGCCGGGAGCTGCTGCTCGCGCTGTCGGTGGCCGCGACCATCGCCGGCTACACGCTTGTCGACAAGCACGGGCTCCGATACGCCTCGCCGGTGCCGTACCTGGAGGCCGTGATGGTCGGGCCCGCCATCGCGTACACCGTCTTCGTCGCCCGGCGCATGGGCGCGCCTGCCGTTCGGGCGGCGGTCGGCAGAGCTTCGCTGCTGGCGGGCGTCTTCATGTTCGGCGCCTATGCGCTGGTGCTGGCGGCGCTTCAGCGCGCGCCCGCCGCCCCGGTTGCGGCCGTGCGCGAGACCAGCATCGTGATGGCTCCCCTGCTTGCCGCCGCCCTGTTGCGACAACCGATCGGCCGGCGCGGCCTGCTGGGAGCGGTTGTTGTGGCGGCAGGCGTGGCGGTGGTCGCGCTGGCATGATGCCGCGCGTGAGCAAGCAGGTCTCGATCGCCCGCATGCGGGAGCTCGGCATCATCCCCGACCGTGACCTCGGCCAGAACTTCCTGACCGACGACAACGTGCTGGGCATGATCGGCCGGATGCTGGAACTCGACCCGGCGGAGGTGGTGCTCGAGGTCGGCCCCGGCCTCGGCGTGCTGACGCGCTGGCTGGCCGAGCGGGTGGCGGTGGTTCACGCGATCGAGATCGATCGCAGGCTGGAGCCGGCGCTGGCCATCACGCTCGAGGGCGTCGACAACGTGCGGCTGCAGTTTGCGGACGCGCTTCGGATCGATCTCGCGATGCTCAGCCCGGTTCCGGGCGCGCTGGTCGCCAACCTGCCCTACAGCGTCGCCACGCCCGTGATCATGGAGGCGCTACCGGTCTGCAGCCGGTTCTGCGTGATGGTGCAGCGCGAGATCGGCGCACGGCTGTTCGCCCCTCCCGGTGGCAAGTCGTACGGCGCCGTCTCGGTGCTGGTGCAGCTTGCGTGTGTGCGGCTGGCGAGCCGGGCGGTATCGCGCAAGGTGTTCACCCCGGTGCCGAACGTCGACTCCGCGCTGGTGGCGTTCGAGCGCCACGGCGACCTCGCCACGTCGCCCGAGTGGCCGCGGCTCTCTCAGCTCGTGCACGGCGCCTTCGCCCACCGCCGCAAGCGCTTGGACAACTCGCTGGAGCTGGCCGGGCTGCCGGCTCCGCCGGCATCGCTGGCGCATCTGCGGGCCGAGCAGCTCTCGCCCGGCCAGTTCCTGGAGCTGCTGTGACCTCGCTGCTGGCGCCGGCAAAGATCAACCTCTGCCTGCGCGTGGGGCCGCGCCGCGAGGACGGCTTTCATCGCGTGGCGACGCTGTTTGCGGCCGTCGCCCTGCACGACCGGCTGGAGCTCGAGCCGTCGGACGAAACGGTGGTGGAGGGGTTTGCGGACGACACGCTTGTGCGACGCGCGCTCGATGCGCTTGGCGAGACGCGCCGCGTCCGGCTCGAGAAGCACATCCCGGTCGCGGCCGGCCTGGGCGGCGGCTCGTCCGATGCGGCCGCGGTGCTGCGCGCGCTTCGCGGGCGCCGTCCGGTGGCGGAGCTGTACCAGATCGCCCGGGAACTGGGATCGGACGTGCCGTTCTTTCTCTCCGGGCTGGAGACGGCGATCGGCACCGGCCGCGGGGACGTGCTGCAGCCGCTGCCCGACTTTCCGCGTGACTACGCGGTCGTGCTGGTGCCGTCGGAGGCGGGGCTGTCGACGGCGGACGTCTACGCGGCGTGCGATCCCAACCCGATATTCGAGGCGGTGAGGGGCGACCTGATCCGTGGCGTGCATACCGTGCGAACCGCTGCTGACGTCGCCGTGCTGGTGGCGAACGACCTCCAGCCGGCCGTGCTTGCGCTTCGACCCGAGCTGGCGGCCACGCTCGATCAGCTGCGCGCCGGCGGGGCGCTCGCGGCAGCCGTTTCCGGCAGCGGACCGACGGTGTTCGGGATTTTCGAGGACGACGCCGCGGCGCGTGCCGCCGCGGGGCCGATCGAGGGGTCGATCGTGACCTCGCCCGTGTAGCATTCCGGGTGACGATGGCCGAATGGAACCTCTCGACAGACCAGGTCACGCTGGAGCAGAAGCCGCCCCGCCGCTCACCGGCGGCGTGGCTGCGCGCGAACAGCATCAGGATCGCGCTGGTCGTGGGTGTGCCGAGGCGGCGATCGCCTGGCGGGCCGGCTTCAGGCTGATGTGGCTCGTCGGGATCCTGGCCGTGCTCGGCTACCTGTACCTCCGCCGCCACGTGCCCATCCGGTTCCGGCGTCCGCTGTGGACGGTGGCGATGTCACAGGCCGTCGCCGGCATCGTCGTGCCGGCGATCTTCGGCCTGTTCGTGTTCGCAGCTATGATCGGCGCGCTGCTGCTGGTGATCATGGTGCTGGTACTCCTGGGAGATCTCCGCCGCACGTAGCAAAGCTTCGCCTCGCGGCGACGCTCGCTTTTCGCTCTCGGCCGATGCATCATCGCCATCGCTTCGCCCCGTATACTCGCGGGGCCTGACCATGCCGATGGGGCGTGGCCAAGTGGTAAGGCAGCGGGTTTTGGTCCCGCGACCCCTGGTTCGAATCCAGGCGCCCCAGTTTGTCCACCCCATTGACCGCACCGCTCGCCTCGCTCGTCCTCGCCGCCGGCAAGGGCACCCGCATGCGATCCCGCACGCCCAAGGTGCTGCACCGCGCCTGCGGTCGCACGCTGCTCGATTGGTCGCTCGAAGCGGTGCATGAGCTGGCGCCCGACACGACCGTGGTGGTCGTGGACGGCTCCGATCAGCTGGCGCTGAGGCCGTACCGCCGTGGGCGACCGCCGCCGTGCAGCACGAACAGCGGGGGACGGGCGACGCCGCGCTGGCGGCCCGCGAGGCGCTGGCAGGGTTCGAGGGCGACGTCCTGATCACCTACGCCGACGCGCCGCTGGTCGACGCCGCGACGCTGCGCGGGCTGGTCGAGGCGCACAGATCCGAGGGAGGGGAGGGAGGCGTGCTCACGATCACCCGCGACGAGCGCACCGGCGCCGACTTCGGTCGCATCATCCGTGGTGGCGAGGGCCACGTCGCCCCATCGTCGAGCTGCGGGATGCCGTCGGCGACGAGCGCGAGCTGCGCGAGGTCAACTCGGGGCTACTATGTCTTCCGCTCCGCCGCGCTCTGGGCTGCGCTCGAGCGGCTGACGCCCGACAACGACCAGGCCGAGCTGTACCTGACCGATGTGGTCGGACTGCTCGTCGCCGGCGATGGGCGGGTGATCGCCCATCGCTGCGAGGACGCCACCGTCGCCCACGGCATCAACACGCGGGTCGACCTGGCCGAGGCCGATGCCCTGCTGCGCGAGCGCATCAACCGCGATCACATGCTGGCCGGCGTCACCTACGTTGATCCGGCGACCACGTTCGTCGAGGCCGGCGTCGAGCTGGAGCCGGACGTGATCCTGCACCCATTCACGGTGCTTCGCGGATCGACGCGGGTCGAGGCCGGCGCCGAGGTGGGACCGCACGTGGTCGCGGTGGACGCGACCATCGGCCGCGATGCCCGGGTCGGCCCGTTCTGCTACCTTCGGCCCGGCGCGACGTTGCTCGCCGGCGCGAAGGCGGGCACGTTTGTCGAGGTCAAGAACTCGGTGATCGGCGAGGGAGCGAAGGTGCCTCACCTGTCCTACATCGGAGACGCCGAGATCGGCTCAGGATCGAACATCGGTGCCGGCGCGATCACCGCAAATTACGACGGCGTCAGCAAACATCGCACCATAATTGGCAAGGACGTCCACACCAGCTCTCATAATGTCTTCGTCGCGCCTGTGACGATCCACGACGGCGCCTGGACGGCGGCGGGGTCGGTCATCACGGACGATATTCCGACCGACGCGCTGGGAGTTGCCCGTGCCAAGCAGACCAACATCGAGGGATATGGAAAGCGAAAGCGTCGTCAGCGTTGAATCACCCATACCCCTGTTCCCCACGGTCCCCGGTGCGGCGCCGGTCGTGAGCGAGGGGCACGCCACCTGGATGGAGCGGGCGCCGCACAAGCGCCTGATGCTGTTCAGCGGTAGTCGAATCCGGAGCTGGGGGAGAAGATCTCCAAGCACCTCGGCATCGAGCTCGGCCAGGCGACCCTGAAGACGTTCACCAACGGCGAGGTCTACGTCCGCTACGAGGAGTCGATCCGGGCGCCGACATGTTCATCGTGCAGTCGTGCTCGTCTCCCACCAACGACTCGCTGATGGAGCTCCTGATCATGATCAACGCCGCACGTCTGGCGTCGGCCAAGCGGATCACCGCCGTGATGCCGTGGTTCCCCTACTCACGGCAGGACAAGAAGAGCGCGCCGCGCGAGCCGATCACCTCCAAGCTGGTGGCGGACATGCTCGAGGCGTCCGGTGCCGACCGCGTGCTGACGATGGACCTCCACGCCGGCCAGCTGCAGGGCTTCTTCAAGATTCCCGTCGACCACATGACAGCGGTTCCGCTGCTGGCCGACCACTTCCGGCTGCTGGTCGGCGAGATCCCGCCCGAGAACATCGTCGTCGTCTCCGGTGATGCCGGTCGCGCGAAGCTGGCCAAGAAGTTCTCCGAGATGCTGGGTGCCGGCCTGGCCCTGATCACCAAGGAACGCCCCGAGCAACAGATGGCCGAGGTGACGAACGTGATCGGCCGCGTCCGCGACAAGGTCTGCATCGTGATCGACGACATGATCGACACGGCGGGCACGCTGTGCGCCGGCGGCCAGGCGCTGGTCGATCTCGGCGCCACCGAGGTGTACGCCTGCGCGACCCATGCCGTGTTCTCCGGTCCGGCGCTCGACAACCTCGCCGACAGCGTGTTCCGCCAGGTGATCGTGACCGACACCATCCCAGGCAACCCGATCGACCGGCCGGACAACGTGCAGGTGCTGTCGGTTGCGCCGATTCTTGCTGATACCATCTCCAACGTCTTCAACGACGACTCCGTCTCCGGCCTGTTCCACGGCGGGAACCAGCTCTTCTAGACGGGCCGTCTCTCCTGGGAGTACGACGATATGGCTGATGTGAAACTCGAAGTCCGCTCGCGCGACGGGCGCGGTGGCAAGGATGCTCGGGCGCTGCGCGCCTCGGGCGAAATTCCCGGCGTGATCTACACGTCGCAGAGCGGGACGAGCGGCTCGACGCCGATCATCGTCGGCGCGCGCGACCTGCGAACAGCGGTCTCGGGACCCGGTGGTACGCACGCGATCATTGATCTCAAGGTCGACGGTACGGGCAAGGCCCACTCCGTGATCATCAAGGACATGCAGCTCGATCCGGTTCGCGATCGCGTGATTCACGTCGACTTCCATGAGGTGCGCCTCGACCAGCCGATCAACACCGTGGTCGTGGTGCACGTCGAGGGAACGCCGCACGGCGTCTCGATGGGCGGCATCCTCAGCCAGCCGACCCACGAGCTGAACATTTCGGTGCTGCCTACGGCGATCCCGGAGCAGATCGTGGTCGACGTCAGCGCGCTCGAGATCGGCGGCTCGCTGCGGCTCGCCGAGGTGCCTCCGATCGAGGGCGTCACGTTCCTGGACGACCCCGACGGCACCGTGCTCGCCACCATCACGGCTCCCATCTCGGAAGAGGAGCTCGAGGAGGCTGCGGCCGAGGTCGCCGGCGAGGTGCCAGAGGGCGAGGAGCCGGTCGAGGAGGCTGCCGAGGGCGACGAGGAGCCCAGCGAGGGCGAACCGGCCCAGGAGCCCTCGGGCGACGAGTAGTCGCGGGTGGGTCTGCTTCGCCGATCGCGCGAGCCGTCTCTCTCGTATCTGGTTGCGGGGCTCGGGAATCCCGGGTCCCGCTACCGCGCCACCCGCCACAACGTCGGCCAGTTGGCCGCCGAGCTGCTGGCCGAGCGGCTCGGCGGGACCTGGCGCTCGCGCTTCAAGGGCCGTGTCTGCGAGGCCCGCGACGGCGACGAGCGTCTGGCCCTGCTGATTCCGGAGACGTTCATGAATGCCTCCGGCGGCTCGGTCGCGCCGGCGCTGCGATTCTGGAAGCTCCCCACCAGCCGGTTGCTGGTGATCCACGACGAGCTCGACCTCGAGCTGGGCGACGTGCGGGCGAAGTTCGGCGGTGGTCTGGCCGGCCACAACGGTCTGCGATCGCTGGCGGATGCGCTCGGCAGCAGCGACTTCCTCCGCGTCCGGGTTGGCATCGGCCGACCGGAACGGGGCGACCCGCGCCCGATCGCCGACTGGGTGCTGCAGCCGTTCGAGCTCGGCACCGATGTGGACGCGCTGGTGCGCGACGCTGCCGACTGCGCGCAGGCTGTGATCCGCGAGGGCGTGGATGCTGCCATGCGGGAGTGGAATTAGCGCGCGATAGCCGGCTTCGCCGGCGAACGCGGCCGAATTCAGGGCTCTGCCCGACAGCGGCAGAGGCCGTTCCGAGCGGCAGTCGCGGTCACGAGGAAGGGGTCAGACCCACGGCTCGGCGCGCGATTGAGGCGGGGCCTGCGCCTACGCGATCAGCCGAATGCGCGGGCCCTCGGCCTCTTGCACCGGGGCGGCGACCACGTCCGGCGTGCGGCTGTCCAGCCGCTGCTCGAACGCCTTGCGCAGATCCTCGCCGCGCATGCGGGGTGAGGAGGAGATCTTCCAGCAGGCCAGCTTGGCCTCGATACGGCGCACCATTTCGGGCGGCTCGTACAGCCGGGTTCGCACCTGATATTCACTCATGCCGCGCACGGTCACTCGCATTGCGGGCAAGCGTATCCTCTTCGACGGACGGAGTCCAGCCCCTACCGTCCTAGCGATTGCCACCCAGCTCGCCGGCCAGCGAACGGTAGATCTCGCGCGCGCCGGACAGCGCCCACTCCAGGTTGCGCAGCCGCATCCGCTCGTTGGGGGAGTGGATGTTGTCGTCGGGCGATGCAAAGCCGGACAGGATCGTGGGCGTGCCACGCGTCACCAGTGCCGCCATCACCGGGATCGAACCGCCGCTGCGAAGCGCCAGCGGGCGGGTTCCGGTGGCCCGCTCGATGGCGTCGAAACCGCAGCTGATGACGGGATGCTCGGGTGAGACGTACGCCGGGCTTCCGGTCGGCCACGGCGTCAGCTCGACCTGTGCCGTTGCCGGGCATGCCTCGCGCAGGAGGCGGCCCAGCAGTTCGGCCAGCTGATCGGGATCCTGGCCGGGCGCGACGCGGAGCGAGAGCGACGCCCGGGCGTCCGCCCCGATGCTGGTCTTGATGGCCAGCGGATCGCCGCAGCCGATCGAGTGGACGCTCAGCGAGGGCCCGACCCAGGTGCGCTGGTAGAACTCCTCGGCCGCTCGGTCATCCCTGGGCGTGGCACCCGCCTGCTCCAGCGCCTCGGCGCCGGAGGGCAGCGTGCGCCAGCCGTCCAGCTCGCTCTGGACACCGGCGCTATCCCGGCTGCGAACAGCTCGTCGTGGCCGGCCACGGCCGACAGCATCGCGATCAGGTCGTGCACGGGGTTCGCCGCGGCGCCGCCGAAGAGCCCCGAGTGCAGCTCGCGCTGGTTCGAGGTCAACCGCACCTGGAACCCGGCCAGCCCCCGCAGCGCTGTGGTGATTGCAGGCCGCTCGCCATCCGCCATCGAGCCATCGAAGATCACCGCCGCGGCGAAGTGGTCTTGGAGGGTGGCCAGGTAGTCGATCACCGAGTGGCCGCCGATCTCCTCCTCGCCGTCGGCGATCACTCGCACGTTGACCCCCAGCTCACCGCTCTCGGCAAGGTCGAGCGCAGCTCGCAGCAGCGCCCAGAAGTTGCCCTTGTCATCCGAGACACCGCGCCCGTACAGCCAACCGTCGCGCACCGTCGGCTCGAACGGCGGGCTCTCCCAAAGCGACGCGTCGCCGGTCGCCTGGACGTCATAGTGCCCGTACGCGAGCACGGTCGCAGCGCCCGGTTGCGACGCCGGGATCACACCGTCCACGAGCGGATTGCCGAATCCCTCCACCACGCGGGCATCGCCGACCAGCCGAGCGATCCATCCCGCTGCTTCCAGCATTTCGGCCGGGTGGGCTCCGTCGCTCGAGATCGATTCGATGCGCAGGAGCTCAGACAGCTCGTCGAGGTTCACGGTCAGTGGTGCTTGTCGGTGTGCTTGCCGACCGCGATGTCGATCAGCGTCAGCGCGACCAGGATCAGCGGGATGCCGAGCGCGACCACGAAGATCGACGTCAGCGTCCAGTCGTGGCCCTCCGGCTTCTCGGGAGCCGCGGATGCGGCGAAGGAGGCGGCCGGCAGGATCAGCGTCAGGTAGAGAGCAATCAGTGGGGCTGCTAGACGACGGCGCACGGCTCGGGACCTCCGGAAAGTGACGCCCGCCAGACTACCATGCGCCGCAGATGGCCATGGATCACATCGATCCCCAGGAACGGCCGCCGGAGGTCGTCTCCGAGCTCGCCGGTGCGGAGCTGGCGCTGCCCTACCTGCTCGAGAGCACCGACGTGGCGGCGTTCGCACGGCTGGCGGCGGACGGCGTCGCCCGGGCGCGCGTCTCGGAGCCGATGTTGCCGATGCTGGCGGCAGCTCTGTGGATCTCTCGGGAGGGTCTGACGCCGCGCGGGCTTGCGATCGTGGTGGACGACGACGAGTCGGCCCACGCGCTGGCCGAGGCTGCCTCGCCGTTTCTGCCGAGGGCTCCCGTCGCCTACCTGCCGTCCCGTGGCGCCGCGTACGGCAACGGACTCGAGCCCGCGCCGCATCTCGTCGGCGAGCGCGCGATGGCTCTGCACGCGCTGGCCGAGGGAGGCCTGGTGGCGGTCTCGGCGGACGCTCTGATCGAGCGAGTGGTGGCGCCCGCCAACCGGCCGCCGCCGGTGATGCTGGAGCGCGGCAGTGAGCCCGGGTTTGACGCGGTGGTGGAGGCGCTTGCCATCGCCGGCTACGGGCGTGCCGACACCGTCGAGGAGCGGGGCACCTTCTCGGTGCGGGGCGGGCTGGTCGACGTGTTTCCCACCACCGGCCGCGAGCCGATCCGGATCGAGTTCTTCGGGGACGAGATCGAGCGGCTGTCCGCCTTCTCGGTCTTCACCCAGCGCTCGTTGCGGGAACTGGAAACGGCGGCCATCTATCCGGCCGGCGAGCCGATGGAGCTCGAGCAGCGGTGGGGCGCCGAGGACGGAGAGCCGGCCGTGCCCACGGGTCTGGTCGCACTCGGCCCAGAGCTGGAGGCGCATGCGCGCGGCTGGTCTGGAATCCCGAGCAGGTTGCCGAGGCGGCGCGCGAGCACAGCGGTGAGGTGGCGGAACCGTTGCGCGATCCGAGCGTGCGCGGCCGCGCCTACGTGCAGCCGGATGAGGTCGACGCGCTGATCGAGCGAAGCGGCGCGCTCGAGTCGATGCCACTCGGCCAGTCGCACTCGTTCGAGGCCCAGACGCCCGCGCTGGCCTCGTTCGGCATCGCCGAGGCCGAGAACGAGCTGCGCGCGCTGGTGCGCGCCGGCTATCGGGTGCTGGTCTGCTTCCCGCACATCGGCGAGGCGTCGCGGATGCGGATGGCGTTGACCAGGATCGACGTCGATACGCCGGAGCCGGGCGGCGAGGGGCCGCAGGAGGCGGGCGTCGCGTTCTGCCATGCGAGCCTGCGAAACGGCGTCGTGATCCCATGGCTGCGGCTGGCGGTGATCACGTCCGCCCAGCTGTTCCGGCGCCGAGCCGCCCGGCGCGGCATCGGCGGCGGACGGGCGCTGGTTGCGTTCGGCGACCTACGGCCGGGCGACCATGTGGTGCACGACGACCACGGCATCGGCAGGTTCGTCCGTTTCGACACCAAGCAGGTGGCGGGCGTCGTCCGCGACTACCTCTACCTGGAGTTCCGCGGCGATGACCGGCTGTACGTGCCGCACGAGCAGCTGGGCAAGGTCAGCCGCTACATCGGCGCCGACGGGTCGACGCCGACCCTCGCCAAGCTGGGCGGCAAGGCGTGGAACAACCTCAAGTCGCGGGCGCGGGTGGCGGTGCGCGAACTTGCCGGCGAGCTGCTCGCGCTCTACGCCCGCCGCCAATCGGTGCTGCGGCCGCCGTTTCCGAGGGACGATGAGTGGACGGCCCGGCTGGAGGAGGCGTTCCCCTACGAGGAGACCGACGACCAGCAGCGCGCGATCGACGCCGTCACGGAGGACATGGAGGCCGACCGGCCGATGGACAGGCTGGTGTGTGGCGACGTCGGCTTCGGCAAGACCGAGGTGGCTGTGCGGGCCGCCATGAAGTGCGTCACCGGCGGCCGTCAGGTGCTGGCCCTGGTGCCGACCACGGTGCTCGCGCAGCAGCACGGAGCGACCTTTCGCGAGCGGTTCCGCGACTTCCCGGTGCGGGTCGAGACGGTGTCGCGGTTCCGCG
>CAVWLK010000064.1:0-51448 GCA_963755675.1 uncultured Actinomycetes bacterium | reverse complement strand
AGGTACGCAGATAAAGACGCTGTTCGGTATGGGAGGGGCGATTGCTTCTCCCTCGACCGCCTACGTCTATGACTGGAACATGCTGCCTATCGGACAGCAACTCTGGCTGATGCACCTCGAGACTTTCGTCAAATTCCCCGCGCTGCAGGACCCGGCAAGCTACAACCTGGAACAGGTCATGCAACAAGTTAAGAATATGAGGACGTCCCGCGATTAAACCCTGACGAAACCCAATCGGCGGGCGTCATTTTGAGCGCCCGCCGATCACTTTGTGCCTTGAATTTATCTGCACGCGAACACGCGATACGAGGAAACAATCATGAATATCTTCCGACGCACATGCTTTGGTCTCCTCGCATCGGTCGCAGCGGCGACGGGACTTATCTCGCCGCTATCTGCGCAACAACAAAAGCCCAATATTCTCGTCATCATGGGCGATGACATCGGATACTGGAACATCAGCGCCTACAACCGCGGCATGATGGGTTACCGCACGCCCAACATCGATCGCATCGCCAACGAGGGCGCAATTTTCACCGACTATTATGGACAGCAATCCTGTACCGCCGGCCGCGCCGCCTTTATCACCGGACAGAGTCCGTTGCGGACCGGGCTGCTGAAGGTCGGCCTGCCCGCCGCGAAGGAAGGGCTATCAGGTAAGGACCCGACCATCGCCGAGCTTCTGAAGCCGCAAGGATACGCGACCGGACAATTCGGCAAGAACCACCTCGGCGATCGCAACGAATTCCTGCCCACCGTGCACGGTTTCGACGAGTTCTTCGGAAACCTCTATCATCTCAATGCCGAAGACGAACCCGAAAATCCGGACTATCCGAAGAATCCGGCGTTCAAGGCGCAGTTCGGGCCGCGTGGTGTGATGAAGTGCGTTGCAGTCGCGACCGACACGCCGGGCGACGATCCCCGTTTCGGTACCTGGGGCAAACAAAAATGCGAGGATACCGGCCCGCTCACCAAAAAGCGCATGGAGACGATCGACGAGGAATTCCTTGGCGCCACCAACGACTTCATCGAGCGCGCAAACCGCGACAAAAAGCCCTTCTTTGTGTGGTTCAACCCAAGCCGGATGCATATCTGGACGCGTCTCAAGGCCGAATCCCAGGGAAAAACCGGTCTCGGCATCTATCCGGACGGCATGGTGGAGCATGACGGGCAAGTCGGGCAGGTTCTCAAGAAGCTCGACGACCTCGGCATCGCCAACAATACCATCGTGATCTACACCACCGATAACGGCGCAGAGACATTTTCCTGGCCCGATGGCGGCACAACGCCCTTCAAGGGCGAGAAGAATACCAACTGGGAAGGCGGCTACCGCGTCCCGGCAATGGTCCGCTGGCCGGGACTGGTGCCGCCGCGAACCGAGATCAACGACGTCTTCTCGGCAGAGGATTGGGCCCCGACACTGGTCGCCGCGGCCGGCGAGCCCGACGTCAAGAACAAGCTACTGCAGGGCTACGATGCGGCGGGCAAGAACTTCAAGGTTCATCTCGACGGCTACGATCAGCGCGACCTTCTCTCCCGACAAAGGCCCGAACAAGCGCCGCGAATTCTTCTACTGGACCGACGACGGTAACCTCGCCGGGCTTCGCTACGACCAGTGGAAGGCTGTATTCCTGGAGCAAAAGGCTGAAGGCTTCAGCGTCTGGCAGCAGCCCATGATCCAGTTGCGCCTGCCGATGCTGTTCAACCTTCGCTCCGACCCGTTCGAGCGGGCGCAGCATGAAGCCGGGGACTACGTTAAGCTGGTTCGTCGAGCACGCCTTCGTGCTCGTTCCCGCACAGGCGATTGTGGGGCAGCATCTGCATGAGCTTCCAGCAGTTTCCACCGCGACAAAGACCTGGTTCATTCTCGGTCGAACAGGCGATGGAGAAACTTCGGAATCCGCCCTCGAGCAACTGAACGCACTATCAGATGGAAGGAGTTCGATCATGAAATCGATTAAGCAGCATTTCGCGGCATCGATCGCCGCGTCCTGCTCTCGTCGCTGGCGGGGCTCCCGCTGCTCTCTACCGCGCTTCGCTCCACCGGCGCACTTGCGCAGACGCGGGCGATCCGCTGCCGTCCTGGAATGACGGCACGACCAAATCGTCGATCCTCGACTTCGTCGCGCGCGTCACGACGCAAGGCGGGCCTGACTTCGTGCCGGTCTACCAGCGCATCGCGACCTTCGACAATGACGGCACGCTCTGGGTCGAGCAGCCATGTACGTGCAACTCGCCTTCGCACTCGACCGCGTGAAGGTCATGGCGCCGCATGCACCCGGAGTGGAAGACCAAGCAGCCTTTCGCTGCGGTGCTTGACGGCGACATGAAAGCGCTCGCGGCTTCCGGCGAAAAAGGCCTGGTCGAAATCATTGCCGTGACCCATGCCGGCATGACGACGGCAGAGTTCGAGAAGATCACCTCCGACTGGCTCGCGACCGCGCGCGATCACCGTTTCAAGCGGCCCTACACCGAACTGGTCTATCAGCCGATGCTCGAACTGCTGGCCTATCTTCGCGCCAATGGCTTCAAGACCTTCATCGTGTCGGGCGGCGGCATCGAGTTCATGCGGCCATGGACCGAGCGGATCTATGGCGTACCGCCCGAGCAGGTCGTCGGATCGTCTATCAAGACCCGATTTGAAATGAAAGACGGCGCACCGACGCTTTTCCGTCTGCCCGAAGTCAACTTCGTCGACGACAAAACCGGAAAGCCGATCGGCATCAACGAGCATATCGGTCGTCGTCCCATTGCCGCCTTCGGCAACTCCGACGGCGATCTCGAAATGCTGCAATGGACAACGCTCGGCGCCGGTGGCCCGCGCTTTGGCCTGATCGTGCATCATACTGATGCGGAGCGCGAATATGCCTACGACCGCCATTCGCATTTCGGCAAACTCGACGTGGCTCTGGACGCCGCAGCAGTGAACAGGTGGACCGTAGTTAATATGAAGAACGATTGGAAGCGGGTCTTTGCCTTCGATTAAGCCGAGGTCCTCAGGAAGCTACGAGCAACAAACAAGAGAAGCCTCCCATGACTCAGGAGGACAACGAAATTTCAACTGGAGAGGCAGATATGAAAAAAATGAAGATCATTCCACTGGCTGGGTTGTTAGGCCTGGCCTTGACACTTTCGGGCACCTCGGCTGTCCTCGCCCAAAGCGCACCGTCTCCCTCTCTGAAAACGATCGGCACTCCCAGCGCCGCCGCCAAGCCTGAAATCGTGCCGTCGCTCTTCGTGCTCAATTCCCGCGGCGCAACGCTGCAAGGAGATACGCTCACTTTGACCGGCGTGACGCCGAGTTCGATCATATTTGCCGATCGTCCCGTGCGTGCCGCAGGTCACCAGTCTACCGCCGATGTCATTGCTGACTGGGGCTCGGGTGATGACAGTTTTGCCAAAAATCCACCGAACGCAACCGTGTCCGTCTTCGGCAAGGACGGTTCGGTAAAGGATGCGGTGGTCGTACTGAAAAATCCGAAGCTTGACGGCGACAAGCTGACCTTTAACGTCCAAACCCTGGAAGGTGATCTCGCTGGTGGAGATGGACCGGCGGCGGTCTTCATCGACATCATCGGCCGGCCGTTCACGCCGCTGTCGTTTGCCGGCGTTGCCCGCCGCACTGCGTTCCGTGGCGCGATGTATGCGGGCGCCGTCGGAGCGGCTGCCTATGGCGCGGCCGCTTATGCCGCACCTTACTATCGTCCGTACCCGCCTCCGCCGGCGTGTGGCTACTATCCCTATCCGCCCTGCTATTGAGATGGCGGCACGAAACGTCCGACCAATAATCTCTAATGGAGAACGGAAATGCTACGATCCTTGTTTCTAGCAGCGGCCGTACTGACAAGCGCTCAGGCGGCAATGGCGCAGGCGCCCAACAACTGGACCCAGGTGGGCATGCTGACGTGCAAGCTCAACCCGAGCGTTGGCTTCGTCATCTTCGGCCATCAATCCATGGAGTGCCGTTTCGTTCAAAACCCGCCCTTCCCAGTACAGTTCTACGAGGGTGCGCTCAATACCGCCTCGCGCCTGCAGGGTGTCGCCCCGGAGATGGGCGTCGCCGTCGGACTGGCCACGTATGAGGCGACCGAAGTTGTGTTCGACTACGCGGAGCTGGAGCCCGCGGCGCTCAAGGGCAAGGCGCAGCCGGTGCGCGTCTTTTCAGCCGCTTACGCCTCGAGCGCGATTTGGGACGGATCTCACGCGCGCGCACACATCGCCGTACATCGGTCGTGAGATCGACCTTGCGTTGTTGAAGGGGATCTTGACAAGGCGGTGGCCTCCGAGTCGGTGCAGCTCGTGACGGTCGTGGGAGAGCCGGGGCTAGGCAAGAGCCGGATCGCCGCCGAGTTGTTCAGGTACATCGATGGGCTGCCGAAGCTCGTCACCTGGCGCCAGGGCCGCTGTCTGCCGTACGGAGAGGGGATCACCTTCTGGGCGCTGGGCGAGATCGTCAAAGCCCACGCCGGCATCCTGGAGTCCGATGATTCAACCACGGCGGTCGCCAAGCTCGAGGTCGTCCTGCCAGAGGGTGAGGAGCGAGCCTGGTTTCGTCAGCGTCTGCTTCCGTTGCTGGGGATCGAGGCCTCGACCCCGGCGGAGCGGGAGGAGCTCTTCACGGCGTGGCGGAGATTCCTCGAGCACATCGCGGAAGACGAACCGACCGTGTTGGTCTTCGAAGACCTGCATTGGGCGGACGATGCCCTGCTCGAATTCCTGGAGCGCCTGGCTGATCGCGCCGAGGGCGTGCCGCTGCTGATCGTCTGCACCGCGCGTCCAGAACTGTATGAGCGCCGCCCCGACTACACGGCAGGACTGCGGAACACGAACTCGATCAATCTCGCGCCGCTGTCGTCCGAGGAGACCGCCCGCCTCGTCTCAGCGCTGCTCGACACCAGCGTGATCCCCGCCGAGCTGCAACAGCCGATCCTCGACCGCGCCGGCGGCAACCCGCTGTACGCCGAAGAGTTCGTCAGACTGCTCAAGGATCGGGACATGCTGATGCGCAAGGGCTCGACCTGGAAACTCAGGGAGGGCGCGGAGGTGCCGTTTCCGGACTCGGTGCGGGCCCTGATCGCTGCACGGTTGGACACGTTGCCCCCCGACACCAAGTCGCTCCTGGCCGACGCGGCAGTGGTTGGCAAGGTGTTCTGGGTAGGTGCCGTCGCCCAGATGGGGGCACGCTCGACGGACGATGTCCGAGACGCGTTGCGGGAGCTGACACGCAAAGAGCTGATCCGCCCCTCGCGCCGCTCCTCGATGAAGGACGAAGCCGAATACGCGTTCTGGCACATCCTCACGTGCGACGTCGCCTATGCCCAGGTCCCGCGCGCCTCCCGTGCGGCAAGGCACGTTGCGGCCGCAGCATGGATCGAATCCAAAGCCTCGGAGCGCGTGGAGGACCTGTCCGACGTGCTCGCACACCACTATTCGACCGCACTCGATCTCACCAGGGCAGCCGGCGAGCCGGATCAAGCCGTCGAGCTCGAGGCGCCGGCGCGGCGGTTCCTGACGCTGGCCGGCGAACGAGCGCTGGGGCTCGACAACGCTGCTGCACTTACCAACCTCGAACGCGCGCTCGCGCTGACCCCACCCACGCATCCCGACCGGCCGGATGCACTCGTCCGCTTCGGGGAGGCTGCGTCAAATGCCGGCCGCACCGCGGAGGCGAAGGAGGCTCTTGAGGAGGCCATTCCCGCCTTACGTGAACGCGGCGACCTCCCTGCCGTCGCTCACGCCATGCAGTCTCTCGCCAAAGTGCTGTTCCGTTTGGCCGACCCGCGCTGGCTCGACTTGCCAAACGAGGCCCTGCTGCTCTTGGAGCCGCTTCCCAAGGGCCCCGCGCACGTCGCCGCGCTGACCGAGGTGGCGCGGGCCAGATTCCTCCACGGCGGGAGGGACGCCGCGATCACGTCAGCCAGGAACGCCATAGCGCTGGCGGATGAGCTGGGACTGGAGCGGTCGCCCCGCACGCTCGGCTATCTCGGCTTCGCCCTCGCCCGGGCCGGCGATGCGAGCGGCATCGACGATATGCGGGAAGCGATCGCGCTGGCGACCAGCGCCGGCCAGGGGCGCGAGGTCGGTGTGCTCCACAACAACCTCGGCATCCAGCTGTGGGCGTATGAGGACCGCAGTCAGCTCTCGGCGAGCTGGACACGGGAATTGCGTTCGCGACTGCGTGTGGGTTGACAGAGGTTCGCGATCTGGCGACGCTCAGTCGACTCGATCCGCTGATCGACGCGGGCCGGCTGGACGAGGCTTTCGACGTTGCCCAGGGGCTCACCGCGCGGCTGGAGGTCGAGGCTCCAGGCGACCTGGTGGACATTCGCGCCGCCCAGCTGCGAATCCACACGATTCGGGGCACCGGTGCGCAGGTCGAGTGGCTTGACTGGCTGGAGTCCACCACCCGCGAGTTCGGACACACCGATGCGCTCGTGATCGGCTTGGGATGCGCTGCCATGGCCCGTGCCGCCCTCTCGCCTGATGCCAAGGCGGCCGCGTTGCTCGTGGAGATCGCCGGGGCACCGGAAACGCGCGAGAGCGAGTACTACGCGGCCTACCTACCCGCACTCGTTCGCAGCGCGATCGTGATCGGTGATCCGGTGCTGGCTGAGCGGTTCACCACCGGGTTGGCGGCGGACAAACCGTACAACGAACACGCCCTCGTGACGGCAACAGCGGCGACGGCTGAGGCGTGGGGCGACCTTCAAGCGGCCTCGAACGCCTATGCAGACGCCGCGGCGCGATGGGAGCGCTTTGGTGTGGTGCCTGAGCAGGGGTACGCCCTGCTGGGGTACGGCCGATGCCTCGTCCGGCTGGGCCGGCCGGGTGATGCGACGCCCATCCTACGACAGGCCCGCGTGCTGTTCGGTGCGCTCGACGCACAGCCGGCAATCGCGGTCACGGACGGGTTGATGAAGGACGTCACCGCGCTCAGCTCCTGACGGCGCCGGCTCCTACGCACCGCCCGCCTGCGAGCCCGTCCGGGCGTGGATCGCCTTTGTCAGCTCGAGGATCTGATTGGAGAGATCGAGCAGCTCCTGGTTCTGCTTGTCCTCCTCCTGGACCGTGCGCCACTGCGCTGCGGCGATCACCTGACGCCTGGCGTCGGCCCGGTTCTGGCTGATCATGACGAACGTCGAGAGGAAGATCGCCTCCAGCGAGACGATCATCGTCAGGAGGCCATACGGGTATCCCTCGACCCCGAACAGGATCCAGCAACCGAACCAGAGCAGGTGAAGGTAGACGAAGATCATCGAGCCGGCGAAATCCGTGATCCGATCTGCGATCCGGTTCTGCGCGCTCGCAGCCCGCTGTTTGGCGTGCTCGACGAGCACCGGGCTCGGCTCGAGTTGGACGTGCATGCGGGGTTGCGCGGTCGTCGGCTGTTTCATGGCCTTCCCGTCCCGTATTCGGCGCCCGTCCTGCTCACCCTCCAGCACCGAGCCGGGCAGTTGGGTATAGCGTGAGCCGGGTGACGACCGACAAGACCGGGCGCACGAGTGCCGGCATCCTGCTCTGGCGCCGCCGTGGGGATCGCCTGGAGGTGCTCCTCGCCCACCAGGGCGGCCCGTTCTGGGTCAAGAAGGACCACGGTCACTGGACGATCCCCAAGGGCGAGATCGAGCCAGGTGAGGACGACGTCGCGGTCGCCCGCCGAGAGTTCGCCGAGGAGACCGGCCACCAGGTGCCGGACGGGCGGCTCATCGATCTCGGGCAGATCCAGCAGAAGTCCGGCAAGATCGTGGTGGCGTGGGCTGTCGAAGGGGATCTCGACCCCTCGGCCGCCTTCAGTAACACCTTCGACCTGGAATGGCCGCCGCGATCCGGGCGGATGCAGGCGTTCCCCGAGATCGACCGGGTTGAGTGGTTCGGCGTCGACGAGGCCCGCCGACGGCTGAAGGCAGCCCAGACTCCGTTCCTCGACCGGCTTTGCGCGGAGGTCCAGCAAAACCCGCCGTCTCACGAAACTCTCAGAAAGTCGCCATAGGGTGAGTGGGTCGTATCTGGAGGGAGCTGTCGTGAGCCGGTTTACGCCGTCGTCGAGGCGGGTGGGTGGATGGTTGGGACTTGCGGCGGTGATGGTCGCCGCCCTGATCGTGACCGGGTTCGCACTGGCTCGGAACACCCAGCACACACCACCCGATCGGCCGCTGGCCGTGGCCGTGCACAACGCCCTGGCCGCGCCGCCGGTGGCCGGCGTGTCGGCTCGTTTCGCACTCACCGAGCATCTCCTGCCCAACAGCTCGACCGCGTTTTCGTCCAGCCCTCTGGCGGGTGCCACCGGCAACGTCTGGGCTTCCGGCCATCGCATCCGGTTGCTGATCCGCTCGCAGCTCGGCGTCGCGCAGATCGCCTACGACGGCACGCGCCTCAGCCTCTATGACGCCAAGCATCACACCGTCTACGTGCTCCCGGTGAAGCGGGACTCGGCGATGAGTGACTCCGCCAAGCAGCACGCGAACGGTGTGCCCAGCGTGGCGCGCATCAATCGGATGCTGACCGAGCTGAGCAGCCAGGCGCTGCTCTCCGGCGCGATTCCGGGAAACCTGGCGGGCCAGCCGGCCTACACCGTCAAGCTACACCGCGCCACAATCCCGGCCTATTCGGCCAGTTCCAGCTGGCCTGGGACGCGGCGCACGGCGTGCCGCTCCGGTTCGCGGTCTACGCCCGGGGATCTTCAACCCCGGCGCTCGAGATGGCGATCAGCCACATCAGCTACGGCAAGCTGCCGGTATCCGATCTGGCGCTCCAGTTCCCACCCGGCACCCACGTCGAGCGCGTGCACCTACCCAAGCGCGAGGTTCGTTCAGCTGCCAAGCACACCACGTCAGCCTCGGGGCCTGCGGCGGTGGCCCGCGCGGTCGGCTTCCGGCTGATCGCGCCACACACGCTCGCTGGACAGGTGCGACAGCAGGTGCGATCGATCGACCTGGGCGGCGACCACAGTGCGGCACTGCTGGTCTACGGTCGCGGCCTGGGCGCGGTTTTCGTGCTCGAGCAGCGCACGCGCCGTCGCATCAGGCCTCGATGCTGGCCGGCCTTCCGTCGGCGAAGGTCAACGGCGCTCGCGGACGCGAGTTGGAGACAACCCTGGGCACGCTCGTTCAGTTCAGCCGCGGCGGTGTGACCTACACGGTGGTGGGATCGCAGCCGGCGTCAACGATCATGGGCGCCGCACAATCGTTGGGCTGATCGCCTGACGAGCGCGACCGGCGCGCTGGTCGAGATCGAGGGCGTGGTCAAGCGCTACGGCTCGCTGGTCGCGCTGGACTCCGTCTCAGCCACCGTCACCGAACAAGCGGTGGGCCTTCTGGGCGCAAACGGAGCCGGTAAGTCGACGCTGATGCGGGCGATGCTCGGACTGATCCGGCCGGACGAGGGCTCGATCCGGGTGCTCGGTCTCGAGTCCACGACGCGCGCATGGGACATCCGCCGGCGGCTCGGCTACATGCCGGAGCACAGCGCCTGCCGCTCGGCATGACGGCGCGCGACCTGGTCGTGCACATGGGCGAGTTGCGCGGCCTGCCACGTCGCGTCGCCGTGCTGCGCGCCTCCGAGGTGCTGTTCCAGGTCGGGCTGGAGGAGGAGCGCTCACGACTGATCCGCACCTTCTCGGTCGGCATGAAGCAGCGCGACCAACCTGGCCCAGGCAATCGTGCACTCGCCGAGCCTGGTGATCCTGGACGAGCCCACCAACGGCCTCGATCCGGCCGGCCGCGAGGAGATGCTGACGCTCGTGCGGCGACTGTCGGCCGAGCTCGGCATCGCGGTCATGATGTCGTCGCACGTGCTCGAGGACGTTGCCCGCACATGCGACTCTGTGATCGTGCTGCGCGAGGGCGCGGTCGCGGCCACACGCCGATCGAGCCAGGACGGCCGCGACGGCGACGGCGACATGCAGGTTCGCGTGTCCGGCGACGTCGGCGCATTCATCGCAGGCGCTCGGCTCCGGCTCAGCCTCTGCGATTCGAGCAGTCGGCGAGAGTGGCTGCTTGTACGCGGCACGAACGCAGACGGCGTGCTCGCGGGGTGCGCGACGCCGCCGTGCGAGACCGGCGTCGGCCTGCAGGAACTGCGACCGGCCGGCCCAACGCTGGAGGAATCGCTGATCGGAGCGATCGGATGACCAGCGAGGCGCGCGTGCTCGACGTCGCCTTACGCCGCTACGACGGCCCGCGCGCCGGCCGTCTGGCGGCGATCTGGTCGCTCGCCCGCTGGAGTGCGCTGCGGGCGCTGGGAGCCCGCCGCGGCTGGAAGGCGAAGGTCATCCCGATCACGCTGACGCTGCTCGCGTTCGCGCCCGCACTCGTGATCCTTGGCCTGCGGGCGCTGTTCGGCACATCCAGCATCACAAGAACCTCGTCGACGCGTTCCCCTACTCGAACTACACCAGCACGATTGCGCGTCGTGATCCTCGTCTTCAGCGTCGTGATCACGCCCGAGCTGGTCTGCCCCGACCGCCGCGACCGCACGCTCTCGCTCTACTTCTCGACCGCGATCGGCCGCAGCGACTATGTGATCGGCAAGATCCTGGCCGCGCTGCTGCCCCTGCTGCTGGTCACGTTGGCGCCGCCACTGCTGCTCTACGCCGGGAACGTGCTCTTCGCCGTGCACCCGCTCGGTTACCTGGAAGCGCATTGGCGGGACGTCCCCCGGATCGTCGGATCGGGCTGATCCTGGCCACCTTCTACGCGCTGGTTGGGCTGGCCATCTCGTCGCTGACCGGCCGTCGCGCCTTCGCGGTCGGCGGCTACCTCGCCTTCCTCGCCATCCCGACCGTGATCGGCGGCGTGCTGGGCGATGCGCTGAATGAGCGCTACCTCCGGCTGCTCGCCTTCGCGGCCGCTCCGATCAAGGCCGGGCAGGGCCTGTTTCCCGGATATACCGATCACGCCAACGTCAGCCCCGTGATCTGGGGCGACGAGCGTGGTCGAGGTCTCGGTGGTCGCGGTCGCAATCCTCGCTCTTCGCTACGGACGCGACGAGGGATGAGCGACACCGGCGATCGAGTTCACGGGCGTGTCTCGGTGGTACGGAGACACCGTCTCGCTGGCCGACGTCTCGTTCACGGCCGACTCCGGAGTGGTCGGACTGCTCGGCCACAACGGCGCCGGCAAGTCGACCACGCTCAAGCTGTGTGCCGGTTTCTCATCGCCGAGCACCGGCCGCGTGCGGATCTTCGGCGTCGACCCGCGCCGAAATCCGAACGTCTACAAGCGCATCGGCATCGTCCCCGATCACAGCCCGCCGTGGCCGTTCCTGACCGCGCGCGAGGTGGTTGAACTGTCCGCCCGGCTGCACAAGGTGGCCGACTACCGCGGCGCCGCCGCCGAGGCTCTGGCCCGGTTGAGCTCGAGGACGCCGCCGGCCGTACGGTCGGCACGTTCTCACACGGCATGCGCCAGCGCGTGAAACTGGCCCAGGCGCTGGCGCACGATCCAGAGTTGCTGCTGCTGGACGAGCCGCTGAACGGCCTCGATCCGACCCAGCGCGGGCACGTGATCGATCTGCTCACCCGGCTCGGCGGGGAGGGGCGCACCGTGATCGTGTCGTCGCACGTGTTGCACGAGGTGGAGCGGATGGCGCCGCGGGTGCTCGTGCTGGTGAACGGCCACCTGGTCGCCGAAGGATCGACCGCCGGCGATCCGGCAACTGATCAGCGAGCGGCCGCGGCGAGTGCTCGTGGCCGCCGACGGCAACGCCCGCGCGCTGGCACGCGAGCTGATCGTCGTCGGGCGAGGTGGACGCGGTACGCGTCGTCGACGGCAGCATCGAGATCGAGACCAGCGACCCGGCCGGGCTCGGCCGCGAACTGCCGCTGGCCGCCGTTCGCGCGCAGGCGCTGCTGCGTCGAGTTGCCCCCGTGGGCGACGACCTCGAGAGCGTCTATGCCTATCTGCACGATCGGGCTCGCGGGAGGGCGCGGTGATCCTGCCCATCTACCGGTTGACGCTGCGGGCGCTGCTGAAGCAGAAGCGCACCATCATGCTGGCCCTGGTCAGCGCGGCAACGGTGCTGACGGCGCTGATCTATGCGCTGGCCAAGCCGGCCGGCAGCGACGACCTGCGGGTTCTACTCGGGACCTCGTGCAACAGCTGTTCGTGCCCACGGTCGCCTCGCTGATCGCCCTCGTATTCGGCGTCAGCGCGTTCGGCGACGAGCGCGAGGACGGCACCATCCTCTACCTGGTGGCCACGCCACAGCCCCGCATCGAGCTGGTGGTTGCCAAGATCGCTGGCCGCGTGGACGGCGACGCTTGTGCTGCTCGTTCCCAGCCTGGTGCTGACCGGACTGCTGGCCCTCGGCCACGCCGTCGCTGCGGCTGATCGGGTGGCCGCTGGTCGGCGTTGTGCTGGCGACCCTGGCCTACTGCTCAGCAGCGTCGTGGCTGTCGCTGCGGACGCGACGCCCGGTCGTGATCGGCGTCATCTACATCATTCTCTGGGAGGGGTCGATCGCGACCTTCGCCGTGTCGGCGGCCAAGCTCTCGATCTCCGCCTACGGCCGCACCTTCGTCGCCCACGCGCTGCCCCAGGCGGCCAGGCCGGTAACCGGGATGGTGGCGGCGGCGATCGTACTGGCCGTGGTCGTCGCGGCCTCGGCGTGGGGCGCAGCGCGGGCGCTCACGCGAGCCGAGTTGCCGTAGCCTCGCGGAGCAAGGCGTAGACTCGTCCGGTGACGACTTGCGCCGTCTGTGGCCACGAGAACCCTGAGACGAACAGGTTCTGCGGGCAGTGCGCCGCGCCACTGAGCACCGCTCCCCAGCAGGCGCATGAGGTGCGAAAAACGGTGACCGTCGTGTTTTGCGACGTCACCGGCTCGACCGAGCTGGGAGAGAGGCTCGACCCGGAGGCGCTGCGCAGCCTGCTCGCGCGGTACTTCGAGCGGATGAGCTCGATCGTCGCGCGACACGGCGGCAGTGTGGAGAAGTTCATCGGCGACGCGGTGATGGCGGTGTTCGGGGTGCCGGTGGTGCACGGGGATGATGCGTTGCGAGCGGTGCGGGCGGCGACGGAGATGCGCGACGCGCTGCCCGACCTGGGGCTGCAGGGACGGATCGGCGTGATGACGGGAGAGGTGGTGTCGGGAACGACGGAGCGCCTCGCGACGGGTGATGCAGTGAACGTGGCAGCGCGGTTGGAGCAGGCGGCCCGGCCTGGCGAAGTGCTGGTCGGAGCCGCGACCTTCGCGCTCGTGCGTGACGCGGCCGACGTCGAGGTGATGGAGCCGCTCAAGCTGAAGGGCAAGGCCGATCCTGTCCCGACGTATCGGATCATGCATGTCCGAGACACGCCGGAGCGGCCGCATGACGAGCGGTTCGTCGGGCGTGAGCGCGAGATCGCGCTGCTGCTCGATGCGTGGGAGCGTGTGCGGGTCGAGCACCGCTGCGAGCTGGTGACGGTGGTCGGCGAGGCGGGCGTCGGGAAGTCCCGGTTGGTCGCGGAATTTCTGCCCAGGATCGAGGCGACCGTCGTTCAGGGCCGCTGCCCACCGTATGGAGACGGGATCACGTACTGGCCGGTGGTCGAGGTGCTGAAACAGCTCGACGTCCTGCCCACCGAAAAGGCGGCCGCGGCCGCGATCCGCTCGCTGCTGGGTGAGACGACGGCGCCGACCTCGGTTGAGGAGATCGCCTGGGCCTTTCGGAAAACGCTTGAGCAGGCTTCGAGGGAACGGCCGCTGGTGATCGTCTTCGACGACATCCAGTGGGGTGAACAGGCATTCCTCGACTTGATCGAGCAGGTCGTGCTCCTGTCGTCCGAGGCTGCGATTCTCTTCTATTGCCTTTCTCGACCCGAGCTCGCGGAGCGCCGCGCTGCGTGGCCGGTGATGCTCCGGCTCCAGCCTCTGCGCGACGAAGACGTCGACGAGCTGATCCCGAGGCGAGTCCCCGTGGAGCTGCGCGGGAAGATCGCTCGGGCCGCGGGCGGGAACCCGCTCTTTGTCAGGGAGATAGTGGCGATGGCCGGCGAAGCGCAGGGCGAGGTGACCATCCCGCCAAGCTTGCAGGCTTTGCTTGCGGCGCGCCTCGATCAACTTGCGCCGGCCGAGCGGAGCGTGCTCGAGCGAGCGGCGATCGAGGGTGAGGTCTTCCACCGGAGTGCCGTGCAGGCGCTCGCACCCGACCAGCCCGAGGTGACGCCGCGCCTGGCGGCACTCGTGCGTAAGCAGCTGATCAGGCCGGATCGGCCGCAGCTCGCCGGCGAGGACGGGTTCCGCTTTCGCCACCTTCTAATCCGCGACGCCGCTTACGACGCCATGCCGAAAGCGCGGCGCGCTGAGCTCCACCAACGCTTCGCCGCGTGGCTGGATGAACACGGCGCGGAGCTCGTCGAGCTGGACGAGGTCATGGGCTATCACCTCGAGCAGGCCCTCCGCTGCCGCGCCGACCTGGAGATGCCACACGACGAGCAACTTGCGGCGGAGGCGCGGCGGAGACTGATGGCCGCGGGCCGCCGGGCCCACCTCCGGGCGGACTACGACGCCGCCGTGCGCGTGTTCGAGCGCGCCGCCGCGCTCGCACCTGCGGCCGAGCTCGATCTCGCCCTCGAGACCGACCTCATCGACGCGCTGTTCTGGGCCGGCCGAGGCGAGGATGCGGCACGGCGCGCCCAAACCATGGCCGAGCGAGCGTCAACTGCGGGCGACCGGGTTGGTGAGCTGTGCGCGCGCCTTCAGGTGGCCATCATCGGCATATCGATGGATCCGGAGGGGGCGGACGAGCGGGTGGCGGCGTTGGCCGAGCGGGCCCGACCGGTGATCGAGTCCGCCGATGACGACGTTGCCTTCTACACGTATTACCACGCGCTCGGGGAGGTGGCGTTGGAGCGGGGCCAGATGGACGCTGCGCTTCAGGCGTACGAGAACGCTGCGACCCACGCTCGTCGGGCCGGGCTGCTCCAGGAGTTCCTCGATTGGCGGGCCATCTGCCGCCTCTACGGCGCTACGCCGGTGCCGGAAGCGCTTGCCTGGCTTGATGAGCAGACCCCAGAAGCGGGACGAGACCACTGGCTCCGCGTATCCCGTGCGTTGTTGTTGGCGATGCTTGGCCGGTTCGACGAGGCGCGTGTGATCCTCGATGAGACGCGCGCGGAGCTGACTGAACGCGGTGGCGGAATCCGGCTCGCGGTGACAACCGCCATCGAGTCGGTCCACTTCGAGCTCCTGGCGGGCGACCCGGCAGCAGCCGCCGAACTCGGTGCCGCGGGATGCAGCCTTCTGGAGCAGCTGGGGGACAAGGGCTTTCTGTCCACCGCCGCCGGGTGCCTGGGGCAGGCGCTGTACGAACTCGACAGGCTTGACGAGGCGAACGCCTGGGCAGGCCGGGCCGCGGAGCTGGGCGCGAGCGGGGACGCGGCCACCCAGCTGCTGTGGCGACTGGTGAGGGCCAAGGTGCTCGCCCGCCGCGGTGACCACGTCGAGGCGGAGCGGCTCGCTCGTGACGCGGTGGCGATCGGCGAAACGATGGACGATATCAACGCGCGTGGCGACGCGAGCGCGGGCCTCGCCGTGGTGCTCGAAGCGGCCGGCCGCCACGAAGAGGCGACGGCCGAGATGGCACGTGCGCATGCGCTCTACATACAGAAAGGCAACCTTGTATCAGCCGAGCGGGCTCACCTCGACTGATCACGAACTCGCCACACGCTTCGGTCCATGCTTCAGCCGAGGTGCCGCAGATCGATGACGAGCCGGCCGGTGGCGCCGTTGTCGCCCGACGTATCCATCTGGCCGCCGGCGTCTGAGAACCGATCGGTGCCACCTGTCACGGCGAGCTCGGCGTTTCGGTCGTTGACCACGCCGGCCACCGTGATCGTGCCACGGCCGCTGAGACGCAGCGTCGCGTCGCACAGCGCCCCGTTGAAGTGATGCGTGCAGGTCGCCCAGAGCATCCCGATTCTTCGCCCGTCGGCGTTCCACAGCGACTCGCTGAACAGGATGTAGTCGCCGGCCGAGTCGCGGGAGTTGTGATCGGCATCAACGGCCTTGAAGCGCTCGCTCTTCGTTAGCAAGACAAGCGCACCGTGGGTCGCGGGAGCGGCGAGACGGACGGCGCCGGCCGAGCGGCCCCAGGGCCGAGGCGGCTGGCCGCCGTTCGACGCCGACGCACCGATGGCGCTGACCGTCACAAGCACCGCCGCAGCGGCGGCAAGCGCGAGCATGATGGCTATCGACTTCCTCATGTCCAACCTCCAGAGCCGTGGTCTGACGGCAGAGCCAGCCGCCACTGCCAGGTTACCCCGTATCCGGACCGGCGAATCGGTACATCGTCGCGAGTCGGCATGGACGGTGACTGGCGGGTCTGAGTGACACCGGAGTGACACCCCAGGAGCTCACGACTGGCCGCTTCATAGGGCGAGGTCGTAGACTCGACCGGTGATGATCTGCGCTGCCTGTGGACAGGAGAACCCCGACGGGTTCCGCTTCTGCGGGGCGTGTGCCGCCCCACTGGTCGCGGCCGGCGTGGGTCAGCGGGAAGAGCGCAAGGTCGTGACGGCCCTGTTCTGCGACCTGGTGGGCTTCACGGCTTTGTCGGAGTCGGCGGATCCGGAGGATGTGAACACGATGCTCGCCTCCTACTCCACGATGGCGCGCTCACAGATCGAGAGCCACGGCGGAGTTGTCCAGAAGTTCATCGGCGATGCGGTGGTGGGCGTGTTTGGGGTGCCGGCGGCGCACGAGGACGACCCGGAGCGAGCCGTGCGAGCCGGCCTTCGGATCGTGGAGGCGGCCGAGGAACTGACGGCGGTTGGCGGGGAGCCACTGCGGCTGCGCGTCGGGATCAATACGGGTGAGGCACTGGTACGGCTGGATGTGAATCCTGGGTCGGGCGAAGGGTTCTTGACGGGGGATGCGATCAACACTGCATCGCGGCTGCAGGGGGTGGCACCGGTGATGGGGGTCGCCGTCGGCGCAGCCACGTACGAGGCGACGAAGGTGGTGTTCGACTATCAGGAACTCGAGTCGGCCACGGTGAAGGGCAAGGCGGAGCCGGTGCGGGTGTTTCAGCCGCTGGCTCCGCGAGCGCGGTTTGGGACGGATCTGACGCGGATGCACACCTCGCCGTTTGTGGGCCGCGAGGTCGACTTGGCGATCCTGAAGGGGATCTTCGAGAAGGCGGTGGCTTCGGAGTCGGTGCAGCTGGTCACCGTGGTGGGCGAGCCAGGGCTTGGCAAGAGCCGGATTGCGGCGGAGTTGTTCGGGTACATCGATGACCTGCCGGAGTTCGTAACGTGGCGGCAGGGTCGCTGCTTGCCCTACGGCGAGGGGATCACGTTCTGGGCGCTCGGAGAGATTGTCAAGGCCCACGCCGGAATCCTTGAATCCGACGACCCAAAGACCGCCACCACCAAGCTGGACGTGGTGCTGCCCGAGGGCGAGGAGCGAGCCTGGTTTCGCCAGCGATTGTTGCCGCTCTTGGGGATCGAGGCGTCCTCGTCAGCGGAGCGGGAAGAGTTGTTCACGGCGTGGAGACGATGGCTGGAGTTGATCGCCGAGGAGCGACCGACGGTGCTCGTGTTCGAAGATCTGCACTGGGCGGACGAGGCGATGCTCGCGTTCCTGGAGCACCTCGCCGACCGAGCCGAGGGCGTCCCGCTCATGATTGTGGGAACGGCGCGGCCGGAGCTGTATGAACAGCACCCCGACTTCGGCAACCGCCTTCGAAACACCACCGCGATCACGCTCGCACCGCTGTCTGAGGCCGAGACTGCGCGGCTGGTCTCGGCGCTGCTGGACGCGAGTGTGATCCCAGCCAAACTGCAACGGCCGATCCTCGATCGCGCCGGCGGAAACCCGCTCTATGCCGAGGAGTTCGTCCGCCTGCTCAAAGACAAGAACCTCCTGGTCAGGAAGGGGTCGAGCTGGGAGCTGCGCGAGGGTGTGGAGGTGCCCTTCCCCGACTCGGTCAGAGCGTTGATCGCGGCCAGGCTGGACACGCTTCCTCCCGAGGCGAAATCCCTCCTCGCAGACGCTGCGGTCGTCGGCAAGGTGTTCTGGGCAGGCGCCATCGCCGCGATGGGTGACCGCGACCTCGACGCGGTGGTGGACGTGCTGCGGGAGTTGTCACGCAAGGAACTGGTGCGCTCCGCGCGGCGCTCCTCGATGCAGGGCGAGGCCGAATACGCCTTCTGGCACATCCTTACCCGAGACGTCGCCTACAACCAACTCCCCAGAGCCTCCCGCGCATCACGCCACATCGCCGCGGCAACCTGGATCGAAACACAAGCACCAGACCGCGTCGAGGACCATGCCGACGTCCTCGCCTACCACTACGCCACCGCACTCGACCTCGCAGGGGCAGCCGGACAACCCGAACAGGCAATGACGCTGGAAGACCCGGCGCGCCGCTTCCTTACGCTCGCCGGGGAACGCGCCCTCGGGCTCGACACGGCTGCTGCCCTCACCAACCTCGAACGAGCGTTGGCACTGACCCCCACTGGCCACCCGGACCGCGCAGACGTGCTGGTCAGCTTCGCAGAGGCCGCCTACCACTCCGGGCGCACGAACGACGCCAAAGACATGTTGGAGGAGGCGATCCCCGCCCTTCAGCAGCGGGGCGACATCGAAGCCCAAGCCCACGCCATGAACACGCTCGGCGAGATGCTCATCCGCCTCGCCGATCCACGCTGGGCAGACCGCCCCCGAGAGGCACTCGCACTCCTGGAACCGCTGCCCCCTGGCCCCGCCCTGGCCGAAGCACTCGGCGAGGTCGCTCGTGTGGAAGCGCTGCAGGGCCGGCCCGACACCGCGATCAGCTTTGCCGATCGCGCACTCACACTGGCAGACGAGCTTGGGCTTGACCGCCCGCCGCGCGCGCTCGGCTATCGCGGTTCGTCGCGTATGGATACCGGGGACGCCGCAGGGATCAAGGACATGCGCGAGGCGATCCGCCTTGCCACCCAGGCCGGACAAGGCCGCGAAGTCGGGATGCTCCACAACAATCTCGGCGTCGGACTCGTGGCGTTCGAGGGTCCCCAGGCCGGACTCGCAGAGCTCCGCACCGGCGTTGCGTATGCCACCGCGCGCGGCCTCACCGAGATCTCCGACATTACGATCGGCAGCACGCTTTCCGCGCTGTTCGACGTGGGCCAGCTCGACGACGCCCTCGTCCTCGCGAAGACCCTTGCAGAGCGCACCCAAGACGACCAGATCGCCCTCTCTGAGGTGCGCAGCGTTCAGGCGCGCATCCACACTCTTCGCGGCCAGCCAGCACTCGCCGCCGACTACATGGACTGGCTGGTAACCACAGCCCGCGACGCCGGAGCTGCAGAATCCTTGGCCCATTGCCTGGGAGCGGCCGCAATCACCCACACCGCGCTCGGAAACCCCGCGCACGCCACCACCCTCGTCACAGAACTCGCAGGAACCCCGGGCACGCGCGACAACTCCTACTACGCTGCCCTCTTGCCCGCACTCGTCCGAACCGCGCTAGCAATCAGCGACCCCGACATCGCCGAAACCCTCACAGCGGACTACCAGCCCCACACCCCCTACGCCCACCACGCCCTTATCACCGCCACCGCCGCCCTCGCCGAAGCCCGCGGCGCCCACCAGGCGGCCGCCGACGGCTACGCCGACGCCGCCACCCGCTGGGAACAGTTCGGCGTCATCCCCGAACACGCCTACGCCCTCCAAGGGCACGGCCGCTGCCTCATCAACCTCGGCCAACCACACGAAGCTGCGCCGATTCTGCACCAAGCCCGAGCACTGTTCGATCAACTGGGGGCGATACCGGCACTCGCCGAGACGGACGCCCTACTCGAGCAGGCCACTGCGCTCAGTTCTTAACTGGTCAGATACTTCGTCTGATGGCGAGGGACAGAATCGAACTGTCGACACCGCGATTTTCAGTCGCGTGCTCTACCAACTGAGCTACCTCGCCGCGGCGACCAGTCTACCGCGGCGCCCAGGGCTCTGGCCTCAGCGTGAAGAAGCGGCCTCCGGGACGGTGCTACCGCTCCTCGAAGGCCGCTCTGTGCTTTGCATCCCACCACGCCACGGCCGCCGCGTCAAGGGGCGAATTGGAGCCAGACCTCGTTGCCGACATCGGCATCGATCAGCTCGGCCGCGTTGCCTCGGTTGATCGCAACCGACAGCCGCTGCTCCGAGTCCTGGAACACCACCAGCTCGCCGCTTGCCACGTCGGCAAAGGTCAGCACACAGACCGCGTAGTAGCGATCGTCGCCCCGCGCCAGCTCCACCCGGCGGCCGCTCACGAACAGCTCGCCCAGATCGGTTGCACTGACCGAGAGCTGGACGTTGCCGAACCGATCGACGTGCTGCACGGTGGCGCCCAGCAGCGTTCCCTCGAGCGTGAATCCCGGCTCAAGCGGCCGCACCAGGCTGTCCGCTTCGACCTCCGCTCCCAACTTGAGCGGATCGAGCCCAGCCGCCAGGTGCCCGGCCACCGGCGCGAACACGTCGCGGCCGTGAAACGTGCGCGAGACGGCATCCAGCATGTAGTCCGGGTCGGTGATCTCGACCGCCAGCTCGATGCCGCCGCAGGCCTCGGCAGCCGGCACCAGCAGTCCGTTGTCGGGCCCCACGAACAGCCGCCCGTCGCCGCTTCGAAGCGCCACCGCCCGCCGCTGCGACCCGACGCCCGGGTCAACGACGGCCAGGTGCACCCCAACCGGCAGGAACGCGATCGAAGCCGCCAGCACCCGCGCGCCCTGTGCCACCGACTGGGCATCGATGCCGTGGGCAAGGTGGATCACCTCAGCGTCGGGGCAGGTGCGAACGATCACGCCGTGGCAGATGCCAACGAACGGGTCGGCCGAACCGAAGTCGGACAGGAAGGTGACCACCGGAGGCATCGCGCTCACTGTACCGCCGCTCGCAGCACCGCCTCCACCAGCCCTTCCACGTCGTGCGGATCGGCCTCGATCAGCGGCTCGACCCCGTGCTCGCGCAACGTAGCGCTGGTGACCGGGCCGATCGAGACCGCCCGTAGCGAGCCGAGATCGCGGCCGGCCAGCGCCTCGAGCACGTTGGTCACGGTCGACGACGAGGTGAAGGTGACCAGATCGGCCGCCAGCACGGCGTCCGCATCGACCGGCTCGCGGCGCGTTCGGTAGAGGTGCAGCACCTCGACCTCCGCCCCCCGCTGTCGCAGGCCGTCGGCAAGCACCGGGCGGGCGCCCTCTGCCGTCGCGACCAGCACCCGGCGGCCGGCGACGTCGCCGAGCGCATCGACCAGCGACTCCTGCACCGCCTGCTCGGCGACCACGTCGGCGACGATGCCACGGGCAGCGATCGCGGCCGCGGTGGCGCGGCCGACCGCCGCCACGGTGACGCCCTGCAGCACCCGCACGTCGCCCTCCAGCAGCCGATCCGCGCCGTTCGCGCTGGTCAGGCAGACGACGTCGTAGGAGGCCAGATCGGGCGGCTCGAACGCCAGCGGTTCGATCGCGATCGCCGGTGCCTCGACCACGTCCGCGCCCAGCTCGGACAGGCAGGCCGCCAACGCGCTGGCCTGCGGCCGCGCTCGCGTCACCACCACCCGGCGGCCGAACAGAGGCCGCCGCTCGAACCAGCCCAGCCGCTCGTGCAACGACGCCACCTCGCCCACCAGCGTGATCGCGGGAGCCTGCAGATCCGCCGCCGCCTTCGCGATCGCGTCCAGCCTTGCCGTCACCGTGCGCTGACCGGGCCGCGTGCCGCTGGCGATCACGGCCGCGGGGGTGTCCGGCGGTTTGCCATTCGCGATCAGCCGTTCCGCGTTGTGCGCCAGCGCGCCGACGCCCATCAGGAACACGAGCGTGCCCGGCGCCTCGGCCAGCGATGCCCAGTCAAGGTCACTCTCGGGCTTGGTGGGATCCTCGTGGCCCGTGACCACCGTGACCTGCGCCGCCATTCCTCGCTGGGTGACCGGGATGCCGGCGTAGGCGGGCACGGCGTACGCCGACGAGATGCCGGGCACGACCTCCCAGGTGATGCCCGCAGCCTCCAGTGCCAGCGCCTCCTCGCCGCCGCGGCCGAAGATGAACGGATCGCCGCCCTTCAGCCGAACGACGCACGCCCAGCGTCCGCCCAGCTCTACCAGGAGCGCGTTTGTCTCATCCTGCGTGAGCGCGTGGCGCCCCGCTTCCTTGCCGGCATAGATCCGCTCGGCGGAGGGGTTCGCCATCGCCACGACCCGCGGGTCGGCCAGCCGGTCATAGACCAGCGCGTCGCAGCGCTCCAGCAGCTCACGGCCGCGCAGCGTCAGCAGACCGGGGTCGCCGGGACCGGCGCCGACCAGGTACACGGTCACGCCGCGACCCACGATCGCAGCCGCAGCTCCCCGTCCTCGTGCCAGGCGTGCGCCGCCACCGCCACCGTGCAGCCGCCGCCCAGCTCGGCCACGCGCTGCCGCTCGGCGTCAAGCTGGGCATGCGACGGGCTGTGGTCGAGCGCCGCTACCAGCGCCCGCTCGCCGCGCCTCACCTGAAGCGCCAGCGCTCCCTGGCCGGCCTCCGGCACGAACTCGGCCGGATCGAACCGAAACGCGATCCGCGCCTCCAAACCCAGCCGGATCAGGCCGGCCGCCGCCAGCACGATCGCGTCGGCCTCGCCGGCGTCCAGCTTGCGAAGCCGGGTGTCGACGTTGCCACGCAGCGGCACCACCTCGAGCCCGGGCCGAAGCGCGTGCAGCAACCCTCGACGGCGCGCCGAGGAGGTGCCCACGCGGGCGCCGTTCGGGATCTCGGCCAGGCTCGCGAACGGACCGCAGCATGCGTCACGCGGGTCCTCCCGCAGCGGCACGGCGCCGATCTCGAGCTCGTCGGGCGGATCGCCGGTCAGGTCCTTGGCGCTATGCACCGCGACGTCGATCCGCCGCTGGATCAGGGCGCGCTCGATCTCGCGCGTGAACACGCCTCGGCCGTCGCCGATCTGGTCGAAGCGGCGGTCGCGTTGACGGTCTCCCGCGGTCTCGATGATCACGATCTCGGCATCGCCCAGCCGCTCGGCCACCCATCCCGCCTGCGCCATGGCCAGCGCGCTGCCGCGCGTGCCGAGCCGGATCACGACCGCGGCGTGAGGCCGAACAGCTCGTTCATGGCGGCCACGTGGGAGGCATCGCCGTTCTCGGCCGCCAGCTCCTTGAGCCGCACCGTCGGCAGGTGCAGCAGCTTGTTCAGCATGCTGCGCGTGAGCTGGTCGAGCCGCTCGCGATCGGCATCTGACAGAGCGTCCCAGCGCCCCTCCATCCGCTCCAGCTCGGCGACCCTGATCTGCTCGGCCAGAGCCCGCAGCTGCGTGATCGCCGGCACCACCTCGAGCGCCGCCAGCCAGTGGCGGAACTCGTCCGCCTGCTCGACCACGATTGCCCGCGCCTGCTCGGTCTCGCCCTGGCGCAGGCCGATGTTGCGCAGCACCGTCGCCTCCAGGTCGTCGACGTTGACCAGCGTGACGCCCTCGATCTCGGCCACGGCCGGATCGATGTCGCGCGGCACGGCCAGGTCGACCAGCACCCTGCGTCCGGGCGCCACGTCGGCGGGCCGGATCAGCGGCTGCTCGGACAGCGTCGAGCTGACCACCACGTCGGCGGCCGCGATCGCCGCGGGCAGGTCGTCAAACGGCGCCACCGCTCCATCGAAACGCTCGGCCAGCGCCTTCGCCCGCTCCGGGCTGCGGTTGGCGACCACGATCCGCACGCCTCCCCGGGAGGCCAAGTTCTGGGCGACCAGTTCGGCCACCTTGCCGGCGCCGATGATCAGCACCGTGGCACCGGACGCCCCGCCCAGCCGCTCGCGCACCAGCTCGGCCGCCACCGAGGCGACCGAGGCGTTCGACCGCCCGATCGCCGTCTCATGTCGCACACGCTTGCCGGCCTCCAGCGCCTCGTGGAAGAGACGGTTCGAGACGGTGCCGGTCGACCCGGTCTCGAGCGCGTGCTGGTAGGACTCGCGGATCTGGGCCAGGATCTGGGCCTCGCCAGGCACCATCGAGTCGAGCCCGCCCGCGACCGCGAACAGATGCTCTGCTGCGTCGCCACCCTCGTGCACGTACAGCAGCGGCTCGACGTCATCCTCGCTGCGATGCGCGTAGGCCGCCAGCCGCCGCACGGCCGCCTCGCGCATCGCCCGCGGATCGGAGCCCACCATGTACAGCTCGCAGCGGTTGCAGGTCGAGATGCCGACCGCCTCGATCACGGCCTGTTCCGAGATCACGGCCTCGATCAGCCGTTGTCCGTGGGCCTGCGCCGCCAGCTGCTCGCGGACGTCGATCGGCGCGTGGCGGTGGCTGGTGCCGACCAGCAGTAGGTGCACCGGGTCAGGCATCCGCCCGCGCCTCCAGCAGGCTCGCGATCTCGTCAAGCTGGCGTTCCAGCCGGGCGAACTTGGCGTTCAGGATGGCGATGTAGGCCAGCGTCACGACCCACGCCAGGCCGTACACCGCGGCGACGAACTTGACGTGCGTCTCGTCGATCACGCGCGTCCCTCGACCAGCCGCCGGATGGTGCGAATGCGATCGTCGATTCGCTTGCCGCGGATCTCCACCAGGTACATGGTCACCGCCAGCGACAGGATGGCGGCCAGCGAGACGAGGAACGTCAGGAACATGCTGCCGTCCATGTTCGCACCATTCGAGTTGAAGGTGATTGGATGGATCAGCTCGTTGCGCTGGGCGAAGCGCACACCGAGCACCGACAGCGGGATCAGCCCCACCCCCAACAGCGCGTAGACGGCCGAGTAGGCGGCGCGCCGCTCGCCCGGCTCGATCGAGAAGCGGAGCATGAAGTAGGCGCAATTGAACAGGAAGATGATCAGGAACGTCGTCAGCTGGGTGTCGCCCCAAAACCACCATGTGCCCCACGAGATCTGCGCCCAGATCGAGCCCGTCGCGAGGGTCAGCGATCCGAAGATCACGCCCAGGTGCATCGGCACGTAGCTCTTCAGGTCGAGCGACGGGTCGCGTGTCCACAGATAGCGGGCGGCGTTCAGCGCGCCCCACGCGAACAGCACGTAGGTCGTGATCGCGATCGGCACGTGGAAGTAGAAGATGCGCTGCGAGTAGCCCTGATCGACGTCGGTGGGGACGTAGAAGAAGATCATCGCCAGGGCAACCGCCATCAGCGCCGCTGCCGCCGTGGCGGCCACCGTCGCCCGGTCGGGGCGGGCCCTACGCGAGCCGATCTCCAGTGTTCAGTCCTCCACGACGTACTCGAAAAGCGCCCAGCCCAGGAGCCCGAAGATCGTATCATAGAGAGCCAGAAACCCCAGCCCTTCGAGCGTCCCAAAACCGCTTGTTTGCGGGGTAATCGTATCGACCGTCACGCGCACGGCGACCGTCACGAGCGGCACCGCGAAGGGCAGGAAGAGCACCGGCAGCAGCACCTCCCGGGCGCGCACCTGCGAGGCCATCCCAGCCAGCAGCGAGCCGAGCATCGCCACCCCCAGATCGGCCAGCAGCAGGGCGGCCGCCAGCACCCACAGCGATGGCGCCCGCCCGTCCTGGAGGAAGAACAGCCAGAACAGCGGCAGCGCCACGATCTGGGTCACCACCAAGAACGTGAAGGTGGCGGTGGAACGGGCCGCCCAGATCGCCGCCCGGTCGATCGGCGCAGACAGGATGCCGTCCCAGATGCCGTGCTCGCGTTCCTGGGCGAAGCTCCGCACCAGCGCGAGCATCGACGTGAACACGACCACCACCCACAGCAGACCGGTCGCCGCCCGGGTGCCGCCGGCCTGCGTCTCGCCACCCAGCCCGAACCGCACCAGCAGCAGCGAGCCGAGCACGAACGCCAGCATCGCCGGCACCAGCTCGCGGCCGCGCAGCTCGAGCAGCAGATCCTTGCGGAGCAGCGCCCGGTACGCCCTCACCCGGCCACCCTGCCGGCCTCGAGCCGCAGCTCGCGCCCACCGGCAAACCACTCCGGCTCGTGGGTCGCGACCACCGCTGACCCCATGTGGTGGTCGAGCATGCTGCGCAGGCGCTCGCGGCCCTCGCTGTCGAGGCCGGCGGTCGGCTCGTCCAGCAGCAGCAGCGAGGGCCGGTGCAGCCAGGCCCGGGCCAGCGCCAGCCGCTGGCGCATGCCGCGCGACAGGTCGGACGTGCGGTCGCCGCCGCGGCGCTCGAGGCCGACCAGCTCGAGCGCCTCATCGCAGCGGCCGAGCGGCGCGGCGTGCAGCTCGGCGTACAGCTCGAGGTTCTCACGCGCGGTGAGATCGGGGTAGACCAGCGGCTCGTGCCCGACGTAGCCGATCGCGGGCCGCGCGGCACGCGCGCCTCGTGGCAGCTCGTGCCCGGCCACAGAGACGGCTCCGGCGTGCGGACGAAGCACCGTCGCCAGGACCCGCAACAGGGTCGTCTTGCCGGCGCCGTTCCCACCGGTCAGCACCACCGTCTCACCGCCGGCCACCGCAAGGCTGACACCGTCCAGCGCGACCCGCTCGCCGAACCGCCGCACCAGCCCCTCGCAGGCCACCGCCGGAGCCGGCTCAGATGAGGACATCGGCCAGCACCCCGGTCAGGAACACGACCGAGATCACGCCGTTCAGCGTGAAGAACGCCACGTTCACACGAGACAGGTCGTCCGCGCTGACGATCGAGTTCTCGTAGCCGAGCAGGGCGGCGACCACCGCCAAGCCGAGGTAGTAGGCCGGGCCAAGGCCGAGCGTGACGCCGACCGCGACCAGCAGCGTCACGGCCAGCAGGTGGCAGATGCGCGTCACCATCAGCGCCGGCCCGATGCCGAACCGGCTGGGCAGCGAGTAGAGGCCCTCGCGGCGGTCGAAGTCGACGTCGCCGGTGGCGTAGATCACGTCGAAGCCGCCGATCCACAGAGCGACCGCGATCCACAACATGAACGGCGCCGGGTCGGCGTCGCCGCTGACCGCCAGCCACGCGCCCAACGGGGCGAGCCCGGTCGAGAGCCCCAGCGCCAGGTGGCAGAGCCAGTGAAGCGCTTGGTGTAGGGGTACAGCACGAAGGCGGCCACCGGGATCGGCCACAGCCACCGCACCAGCGGGTCGAGCTGCCACACGGCGATCAGGAAGACGAGCAGCGCGGCGACGCAGAACGCGATCACCTGCGACCGCGAGAGCAGGCCGCGGGGATCTCGCGCACCGCCGTGCGCGGGTTGCGGGCGTCGATCTCGGCGTCGATCAGGCGGTTCAGCGCCATCGCCAGGCTGCGCGCCCCGACCATCGCCAGCGTCACCCAGCCGAGCGTGGCGGCCGAGGCAGCTCGCCGACCGACAGGATGGCGCCGACGTACGCGAACGGCAGCGCGAACACGGTGTGCTCGAACTTGACCAGGGAGACGAACCGGCGGGCGATCACGGCGGTGGCCGTCACGGGTGCTCGGTGGGTTGTGAGGTGAGCAGCTCGACGCCGTGGCCGAGCGCGCCGGCGATGGCGTCGAAGCACTCGCCGCAGGCGGTGGGGCTGCCGGGGAAGTTGACGATCAGCGTCTGGCCGCAGATGCCGCTGGCGCCGCGCGAGAGCAGGCCGTGGGGCGATGCCCGCCGCGACACCTCGCGCATCGCCTCGTCCAGGCCGGGGGTGGGTCGCTCGATCACCTCCGCGGTCGCCTCCGGAGTGACGTCGCGGGGAGCGAAGCCGGTGCCGCCGGTGGTCAGCACCAGCTCGGCGAGGTCGGTCAGCTCCCACAGCGCCTCGGCGATCCGCTCGTGCTCGTCGGGAACCGTGCGCCGCTCGACCACCTCGAAGCCGGCACCTGTCGCCCGTTCTGCCAACACCTGGCCGGAGCGATCCTCGCGCGTCCCGGCGGCGACGCCGTCCGAGACGGTCAGCACGGCCGCCCTCACCCGGGCCTCCGCCAGTGTCCGGACTTGCCGCCCTCCTTCTCGACCAGGAAGGCGTGCTCGATGGTGATGGTCGGGTCGAGCCCCTTCGTCATGTCATAGACGGTCAGCGCAGCGGCCAGCACTGCCGTCAGCGCCTCCATCTCGACCCCGGTCTGGGCGGTCGTCTCGACCGCCGCTGTGATGGCGACGCCGTCGTCGCCCAGCTCGGGCGTGACGTCGACCCGCGAGAGCGGCAGCGGGTGGCAGAGCGGCACGATGTCGGGCGTGCGCTTCGCGGCCATGATCCCGGCCACCCGCGCGACGGCCAGCACGTCGCCCTTCGGCAGCGTGACGGCGGCGATCCGCTCGCGGACGGCCGCGGGGATGGCAACGTGCGCCGTGGCGACCGCCCGCCGGTGGGTCACCGGCTTGTCGCCGACGTCGATCATGCGGATCTCGACATCGGCGGAAGTCTAGTGACGCGGATTGTTTGGAGCAGGCCAACCCGGTGCCGTGCAAAGTCCCAGCCGCTCGGTGGTCACGGTGGCTTCGTCGTCAGGCTGAAAATGCTGACCACCGAACGGCTGAAGAACGACGGCGCTAGCTCGTGCGACGCGCCGTGTACCCGCGCAGCGCCAGTCCGCTACCGAGCACGAGGCCGCCGACGATGCCGTAGAGCATCATGTCCGCGCCGGTGAACGGCAGAATCGCTCCACCTCCACCGCCGCTGGACTCACCCGCCACCGCGCCAGCGCCGTAGCCCTGACCTGCGAATGCGGCGGTTGCTGACAAGCCGATCAGAGCCATGGCGCAGATCAGCACCATGACTCCCGAACGCAGCAGCCTTTTCACTGGATACCCCCTTCCGTCGTAATGTGTCGATCTGATACACCGCGCAGTCCAACCGAAAACACAGGGGGTGACCGGTGGTTTGATGCCTAGAGGCACCGGGTAGCGTCCCCGGCCACGTCGGGGTTGGAATCCCGGCAATGCTCCGTGTCCACGCTCAGGCGAGGGCGTTCGTGGAGTGCTCTAGATGGCGGCGACGGCCCAAGCTGGTACCTCGGATCGTCGTGATTTCTGGGGTATCAGGGCGAGCGTCATCCCTGCTGATTGGGCTCACCAGCGGCGCCCCGGGTAACGAGTTCAAGTCGATTGCCGAACGGGTCGCGGACGAAGAAACGCTCGACGCCGTCCAGCGCCTCGTCCCAGCGCAACGAGTGGCCGGCGGCATTCAGCGACTCGGCCAACTCGTGTAGCCGCGCCGGTGACTCGACGGCCAGCGCCGGGTGCGCCTTGCCGGCCGGCACGAAGTGCTGCTCGACACCGACGTGCAGCTCGTGCGCTCCGGCCCGAAACCAGCAGCCGCCCCGATCGGCCAGCGCCGCCGGCTTGGCCACCCGCTCCATCCCCAGCAGCCCGCCGTAGAACTCGGTCGCCGCGGCCTCGCACCCCGGCGGCGCCGCCACCTGCACGTGATCGATGCCCGAGATCACGCCTCGACCGGCCGAAGCGCGGCCAGGTCGCCGAGCTGGGCGTCGATCCAGCGCGTGATGTCGTGCTCGCGCACCTGCCCCCGCAGCCCCTCGATCCGCCGCCGGCGCTCGGCGGCGTCCATCGTCAGCGCCTGGAGAAGGGCGTCCGCCTGTTGCTGGATGTCGAACGGGTTCACGCACAGCGCCCAGTCGCGCAGCTCCTCGAAGGCGCCCGCGTTCTCGCTGAGGATCAGCACGCCGTCGCGCTGGTTGACGAGCGGCGCCTCCTTGGCGACCAGGTTCATGCCATCGAAGATCGCGTTCACGAGCAGCACGTCGTAGTGCTTGTAGGCGGCCACCGCCTGCGGGAAGTTGTCCGAGACGCGCAGGTCGATCGGCGTCCACATGCCGGTCATGTACCAGCGGTCGTTGACCTCGCGGGCGGCGCGCTGGATGGCGCCGACGTACTCGGCGTACTCGGGGATGTCCGGCCGCGAGGGGTCGAGCAGCGCGAGCATCGTCACCCGCCCACGCCACTCGGGGTGTTGGGAAAGCAGCAGGTCGAAGGCCCGGAAGCCGCGAACCACGTTCTTGGAGGGATCGGTGCGGTCGACGCGCAGGATCAGCCGCTCGGGACGCACGCCCTCGATGCCGGGCTCCTCGGCCAGCACCTCGTCGGACGCCGCCAGCCGCTCGAACTCGTCCGGGTGGACCGAGATCGGGTACGAGCGCACCCGTACCTCGCGGCCGGCGAAGTGCACCGTGTGGTTGGTGAAGTCGACCTCGCCCGAGGTCAGCTCGTCGCAGCAGTGCAGGAAGGCGCGCACGTAGCGCTCGGTGTGCAGACCGACGATGTCGCAGTGCAGCAGCGACTCGTGGATGGCTCTTCGGATCTCCTCGGGCAGGATCCGCCAGTAGTCCGGCATCGGCCACGGGATGTGCGTGAAGTGCTGGATCAGCGCCCCGGGAACGCGAGCGCGAATCGCCTGCGGCGCCATGAACAGCTGGTAGTCGTGCACCATCACGATCGGGCAGCCGTCGCTGGAGCGGTCGATCTCGTCGGCCACGGCATCGGCGAAGCGCTCGTTGACGGGCAGGTAGCCGGCCTCCCAGGCCAGGCGGATGTTGCGGTCGACGTCCGGCTCGGTGGCCAGGCCCCACAGGTAGTGGTGGATGAACCACAGCGTGGGGTTGGCGAAGACGTTGTAGTAGCGGTCGTACTCCTCGCGGTCGTGGGCGACCAGCCGCAGCCGCAGGCTGCCGTCCACTTGCACGCCCTCGTTGGCGACCTGGACGTCGTCGTCGGTCAGCGCGCTGGCCACCCAGGTCAGCGGACGCTGGCCGGTCAACGCCGCCAGCGCGGTGACCAGGCCGCCGCCGCCGCGCTTGGCGGTACGGGCGCCTTCGCTGTCGTGCCCGAACCGCACCGGGCCGCGGTTGGAAACGATCAGAAGCGGTCGTTCGGCCATCGTGGAAGGGTAGTCCAGGTTGGCGGAGCGGTCGTTTTGCCGTCTGGAGCGGGGTCAGACGCGGGCGCTGTGCAGGTCGAGCTCGACCGACTCGCCGTCCAAGTGGTGCATCAGCGCCAGCCAGTTTCGCATCAGCCGCGGGGTGAGGAAGCTTCGCCGCACGTGCTCCTTGCCCCGGAGCGCCATGTCCCGGGCATGTTGCGGATCGGCCAGAATCTGGAGCGCCCGCTCGGCGCACTCCTCGGGCGAGGAGACGAGGTAGCCGCTGGCGCCGTCCTCGATCTGGGTCACGATCCCACCCACCCGACCGCCGATCATCGGGCGCGCCTTCCACAGCGCCTCCGAGACGGTCAGGCCAAAGCCCTCCTTGATCGACTTCTGGAGGCAGACGGAGGCGGCCACTTGGAACGCGTTCACCTCGACCGCGCCGACGTTGTTGAGGTTGCTGAGGATGTGCACGTCCGGGTCGTCGTCGGCGAACTCGACGGTCTGGTTGTAGAACTCCCAGCCCTCGGGGTCGTCGTGGGCCATCGAGCCGACAAGCGCGAGCTGCATGCCGGGGTGGACGTGCTTGACGGCGCGGTAGGCCTCGATCACGCCGCAGGGGTCCTTCCAGGGGTCGAAGCGCGAGACCTGCAGCATCATCGGCCGGCCCGGGTCGATGCCGAACTGCTCGACGATGTAGGCCGCGTCCTCGGCCGCCAGCGCCATGTTCTTGGGCGCCAGCGGGTCGATCGCGGGCGGCCAGATCACGGCCCGCTCGGCCACCGCCGAGGTGTCGGGGACGTAGTCGTGCATGTGGAAGATCAGGGCGTCGTAGTTCGAGATCGACGGCAGCAGGAAGTCGAGCACGTCGGGATTGGGCGTCGAGAGGTCGATGTGGCACCGCCAGACCCAGCGGGGGCGCGACGTGGTCAGCATCGAACGGATCGCGGCCGGCTGCGGGTCGTGGACGACGATCATGTCCCACTCGTCAGCGTCCGTCAGCGCGTCGGCGTTCAGCTGGTTGTAGCGGGTGAAGACCTCCTTCTGCTCCTCGGACAACCCCTGCGGGTTGCCCTGAAGCGCGTTGTGGATGGTCTTCGTCACATCGAAGAACTCGTCGCGGCCGTGGATCACGCGCCACTCGGTCTCGATGCCGATGTCGTTCAGCAGGGGGATCAGGGTGTACTGGATCTCGGCCACCCCACCACCGAACGCGGTCGCCGAGAGGTGCAGCATGCGGCGTCCGCGAAGCGGCTCGGCCAGCGTCCGGATCTCATCCGCCAGCGAGCGGCCGACGATCGAGGCGTAGTCGACCAGCGACTTGTGTCCCACGTTGACGCGTTGCATCGGCTGAGACCCTAGATGATCGGGGCGGATGGATCAGCTGGCAACGCCAAACGCCTAGAGCGGCCGCGTCCCCAACGTGATGTCCACCATCCGCGTCTTCCCGTCCCGCACCACCTTCAGGTGCAGCACCTCGCCGGGATCGCGGGTCGAGACCAGCCGCACGAACTGGTCGGAGCTGGTCACGGGCACGCCGTCCACCGAGACGATCACGTCGCCGTCCGGGCGCAGCGTGCCGTCCTGGAAGTGCTCGACCGTGTCGCCCCTCACCAGCCCGGCCTGCTGCGCCGGGCCTCCGGGTGTGATTTCCTCGATCAGGGCGCCGTGCCTGACGGACAGCTTGAACGCGTCGGCGACGGCGGGCGTGATCGTGCCCAGCCGCACGCCCAGCCAGCCGTAGGCGACGTGCCCGGTCTCGACCAGCTGCTTCATCGAGCGCTTGGCGAGGTCGATCGGCACGGCGAACCCGACTCCCTCGCCACCGCCGCTGGTGGACTGGATCTGGGCGTTGATGCCGATCACCTCGCCGGCCGCGTTGAACAGCGGCCCGCCGGAGTTGCCGTGGTTGATCGCCGCATCGGTCTGGATCGCACCCGGGATCTGGAACGCAGTACCGCTCGCCAGCGAGCGGTTGATCGCCGACACCACGCCCACCGAGAGCGAGCCCGCCTCCAGGAACGGGCTGCCGATCGCGGCCACCGGCTCGCCCACCTTCACGCGGGTCGAGTCACCCAGCGGCACCGGCACCAGCTTCACGTTGGGATCCGTCACGCGCAGCACCGCCACATCGGCGAACAAGTCGTAGCCCACGATCGTGGCATCCACCTGGTCGTCGTCGCTGAAGCGCACGTAGACATGGTCGGCCGGCTTCACGTCCTGTGGTTGCACGCCGGCATCGGCCGAGTTCGTGACGACGTGGGCGTTGGTCAGGATCAGGCCGTCGTTGCTGACGACGAAGCCGCTGCCGCCTGCCTCGCCGTCCGGGAACACCGATGCGATCGTGACCACGCCGCCGATCCGGCGGCGGTAGATCGAGCCGGGATCCAGGCCGTGGGACGCGGTACCAACGACGACCGGCTGCGGTGCCACGGCTGGCAGCGAGCTCTGCACCACCGTGGTCGAGCCGTCGAACGCGCCGCTCGAGGCCGCGATCGCCACGGTGACGACGGCCGCCAGGACGCCGGCGGCGAGGCCCACAACTGCGGCAACGGGGGCGGATCGCATGAGCCGAAGGGTAGATGATGCTGGGCGGCTGTCAGCCCGCCTCCGACGGCAGACTGAGCGCGAACCGGGTGTCCCCTTCGCTCGACTCCAGCTCCAGCCGGCCGTCCATCCGCTCGGCCAGCTCGCGGGCGATCGCGAGTCCGAGGCCGCTGCCCGCCGCCGTGGCCGCCTCGCCGCGGTAGAAGCGCTCGAACAGGTGGCGCGCATCCTCGGGCGCGATGCCCGGCCCATCGTCGCTCACCTCGAGCCTGACGACCCCGTCGACGGCTGTCACCGCCACCCGCACCTCGATGCCGTTGGGGTTGTGCCGGATGGCGTTGTCCAGGAGGACGCGACCGATCTGCTGCACGCGCTGCTCGTCGCCGATCGCGTGCGGCACCTCGCCGGTCGTCCGCACCAGCGAGACGCGGCTGCCGTGTCCCGCCGCCAGCCCGCGGAACTCGCGCACCAAGCCGCGGGCTGTGACGGCCAGGTCGACCGGCTCGTGTTCGACCTCCACCGCGTCGGCGTCCAGCCGCGAGAGGTCGAGCAGGTCGGTGGCCAGCTTCGTCAGCCGCGTCACCTGCTCGCGCATCTCGCGCAGGAAGCCGGCTCGCGTGTCGTCGTCGATGTCCTCGTCGTCCAGCAGCTCGAGGAAGCCTCCCAGCGAGAACAGCGGCGTTCGCAGCTCGTGGGAGGCGTTGGCGACGAACTCCCTGCGAGCCCGGTCGGCGCGGTCGAGTCGCGTCTGCATCAGGTCGAAGGCCCGCGCGAGCTGGCCCAGCTCGTCCGGTGAGTCGTCGCCGATCGGCGTGCCGAACTCGCCCATCGAGATACGGGTGGCGCCGCGCTCCAGCCGCGCCAGCCGGTGCGTGACGGCGTGCGCAGCCGCCCATCCCACCAGAGTGGCCACAAGCAGCGCCAGCGCGGTGGCGATCAGGATCTGCCGCTCGACCAGATCGGCGGTCTCGTTGACGTCCTTCACCTGCTGGCTGAGCGCGACCACGCCGCCCGGCAGGTGGGGCATGCGGAAGGCGACCACCAGATCGCCGCCGCCGCGGCCGCGGGCGAACCCGAGCCTGACCGCCCGCCGCACCACCGGGTCGTTGCGGCTGACGCCGGCGCGATCGCTGACGCTGGTGTCCTCGACGCTGTTTCCGCTCACCTGGAAGATGCCCACGCGGGCGTTCGCCAGCCGGCTGATCCGTACCAGGCTGGCTCGCGCGCTCTCGAAGTTGCCGGTCTCGATGGCGTGCCGGAGCGCCCTGTCCTTGGCCTGCTCCGAGTGGGCCACCGCCTCCAGACGGTCGAGCCGCTCGTTGATCAGGTTGTCGCGCAGCGTCGGCACGACATACAGGAAAACCACGCCCATGGCGGTCATCACCACCGCCGCCATCACAAGCACCAGGCGCAGCCGAAGCGACCTCACGGCGGGACGGCGGCTGTGGCGGTGTCCCGGAAGCGGTAGCCCGCGCCGCGCACCGTGAGGATGAAGGACGGCTCGCCGGGGTCGCTCTCGAGCTTCTCGCGGAGGTGCCGGATGTGCACATCGATGGTGCGCGGCTCGCGGTAGGCCGACCCGCCCCACACCGCCTCCAGCAGCGCGTTGCGGCTGTAGACCCGACCGGGATGGGTGGCCAGCGTGCGCAGCACCTCGAACTCGACGTAGGTCAGCTCCGCCGCCGCGCCGTCCACCATCACCGTGCGCTTGACGGGGTCGATCACGAGGCCGTCGATCGAGATCGTCGCGTTGTCGGAGACGCGCCGCTCGGAGAGCTGCGTGGCGCGTCGCAGCATCGCCCGGATGCGGCTTCGGAACTCGCGGATCGAGAACGGCTTGGTGATGTAGTCGTCCGCGCCCAGTTCGAGACCGAGCACCTTGTCCACCTCGTCGTCGCGGGCCGTCAGCATCATGATCGGCACCGTCGAGGTGGTGCGCAGGCGCCGGCAGACCTCGAGGCCGTCCAGCTTGGGCAGCATCACATCCAGCACCACGAGGTCGATCGGCAGCTCGGCGAACCGGCGCAGCGCCTCCTCACCGTCGCGGGCCTGGATCACGCGGTAACCCTCGCGCTCCAGCGGGTAGGTGAGCAGCTTCTGGATCGACTCCTCGTCGTCCACCAGCAGGATGGTTGCGTCCATTGCCACGCTCATATCGTAGTTGGACGCCGGGTCGTAGCGGTCGCCGTGCTATAAGGGCGCGTGCCGCGCCGCCGTGCTCACCATCGCAGGCCGCTGGTCTCGTGGCCGCTCTACCGTCTGCTGGCCGTGATCGCACTCGTGCCGGTGCTGGTCGCGGCGCTCGCGGTCAGCGAGCCGGCGCTGCCCCCGCCGCCATCCGAGCCGCTGGCCGAATTCGACGGCAGCGCCGCAGCGACCACCGCCGCTTTCATGCTCTCGCTGCCACGCGACCGCGAACCGGGCGGCGAGGGTGATCTGGCCGCCGCCAACTACGTGCGCGGGCAGCTCGCCAAGCTCGGGTACCAGATGACGGTGCAGAACTTCGCCGCCGATCTGCCCGCCCAGACAAACGTGCCACTGCGTAACGTGATCGGCTACCTGCCCGGCCGACGCAGCCAGCTGATCGCCGTGTTCGCACACCACGATGCGGTCGGAAACGGCGTCGACGACAACGACTCGTCGACCGGTGTGATGCTGGAGCTGGCCAAGGAGCTGCAGCCGCTGACGCGTGAGCGTGGGATCGTGTTCGTGTCCACCGACGGCGGCACCAGCGGGGGTCAGGGCGCTGCCTACTTCGCCGGCAACTCGCCCCTGGCGCCGCGGATCGAGGCGGCGATCGTGCTGGACTCGGTGTCCGCGGCGAAAGGTTCCCCGATCAAGATCGTGATCCGGCCTGACATCCCCCGCGGCACATCGCCGACCCTGTTTCGCACCGCCCGCAGCGCGATCACCCGCGTCACCGGCCAGGCTCCGGTCGTGCCCGGCCTGCTCGACCAGCTGTCGGGCCTGGCCGTCCCGTACGCGCTTAACGAGCAGGGGCCGCTGCTGGCGCGGGGAGTGCCGGCGATCACGCTCACCGTCGGCCCGCCCCCCGAGCCGTCCGCCGCCGTCACCAGCCTCGACCCCGACCAGCTCGGCCAAGTGGGTAACGCCACGGCGAACCTGGTGGTGCAGATGGACGGTGCCACGACAATCGAGCCCAGCGGCCGGCCCGACGTCTTCGTCGGCTCGCGCACGGTGCGCGGCTGGCTGGCCGAGCTGGCACTGGTGGCGCTGCTCGCCCCGGCGCTGGCGTGCACGCTGGACATGGCGGCGCGCTGCCGCCGTCGGGGGATCGCCCTGTCACCGGCGGTGGAAGCGCTGGCCTGGCGCAGCCTGGCCTGGGCGGCGGCGCTGGTCACACTGTGGATCCTGCCGGTGCTTCCCGGCGACCTCGCCTCAGGCATCGCCGTCGCTCCGCAGGCAAACGAGATCGGCATCTCGTGGGCCGGGATCCTGCTCGCGCTGCTGGCGGGCGTGGTGGTGTGGCGGTTCGTGGGGCGTCCCCGGATCGCACCCGGTCCGCCGTCCACGGTCACCGGCGCCGAGCGCACAGGGGGATTGGCGGCCGGTCTGCTGGGACTCGGCTTTGCCTCCGCGCTGCTCTGCGCGACCAACCCGTTCGCCCTGATCCTGGTGCTGCCGGCCGCCCACCTGTGGCTGGTGCTGCCGTCCGCAGCCCGGCTGGGACGCCGCTTCATGATCGTCATCTACATGCTCGGGACGCTGGGAGGGGCGCTGCTCGTCTTGGAGTATGCGATTCGATTTCACCTCGGCATCTCGACGCCGCGAGCACTGCTCGCGATGGTCTCCAGCGGCTACCTACCGCCCGTGATCGCGGCCTGTCTCGCGCTGGCCGGAGCGAGCGCCAGCCAGGTGGCGGCGCTGATCGCGGGGCGCTACGGACCAGCGCATCCGCCAAAACGCGGGTATAACTGAGGCATGGCAACTCGCACCATGCCGGACGGCACGCCGGCTGAGGAGACGCCGGCGGCGAGTAAGCCCGCCAAGCCGCGCGGCCGCCGCACGCGGCGGCTGGGCAACGCGCTGATCGCGCTGGGCGTCTGCGTCCTGCTGTACGCCGGGCTGATCCTGTTCTGGGGCGATCCCGTGACCTGGCTGTGGGCGCACTGGCAGCAGCGGGCGCTGACCAGCGAGTTCCATCGCCAGCAGAAGCAGTTCGTGATCACCACGCCGCCCGCCGACACCGGCGCCGCCAAGACACTGGTGCGCAAGGATGCGATCGCGTTCTCCAAGTCGCTCCAGGAGGGGCATGCGTTCGGCCGGCTGACGATCGGGCGGATCGGACTCTCCAAGGTTGTGGTCGTGCAGGGCACCACCGCCGGCATCGAGGCCGACCTGAGCAAGGGGCCGGGCACACATGAACACGCCCTTCCCAGGTCTGGGTGGGAGCGTCGCCATTGCCGGTCACCGCACCACGTTCGGCGCATGGTTCCGCCACATCGACGAGATTCGGGACGGCGACTTCATCGACCTCGAGATGCCGTACGCGACGTTCCACTACAAGGTCGAGATGCACAAGATCGTGGTGAACAACGACTGGAGCATCATCAGGCCGCAGGGATACGAGCGGCTGGTGCTCTCGGCCTGCCACCCGATCTACAGCGCCTCGCACCGCTACATCATCTTCGCCCGCGCCGTCTCGGTGACGCTGCCCGGCGACGGTGGCTCCTACACGCTCTGACACACTCCGAGCGCCCGTGCGAGTCGTCACGATCGCGCAACGATTCCTTGTCCGCCGCACGTCGGGGGTTTGACTCCAATAATCGGCGGCGAGGAGCGATTGGCTCAACCACGCGGGTGGCACGTCACGATCGTGTGCCGATCGTGGCATCGGCGGCACGTCGGGGGTTCGACTCCAATAATCCGCGGCTAGAGCGGCAGGTACTCGACGATTTCGCCGGCGTCGGCGGTGCCGGTGCCGGCGGCGATCAGGGCGATCGCGTCGGCCGCGGCGGCGTGGACGATCAGGTGCGACTCCTGCGCGTCCTGGGCGTGAAGCTCGATGCCGTCTGCCGCCGGCACCAGCCGGCAGCGCACGGCGTGGTCGCGGGTCGCCAGGCGTCGCACCGGCGTGGCCAGCCGTGCCCGCAGTCGGGGACGAGGCGCCACCCCTGCATGGCGTCGAGGGCGGCCCGTACGAACAGCTCGAAGCAGACCAGGCTCGAAACCGGGTTTCGGGGCAGCCCGAACACCGGCGTGCCGTCGCCGCCACCCCGAACCAGAGCGGCTTGCCGGGCTTGTGGGCGATGCGCCAGAACACCTCGCGCACCCCCAGCGCATCGAGCGCCGGCTTGACATGGTCGTGCGGGCCGACCGAGACGCCTCCCGAGGAGACGACCACATCGCTGCCTGCGCGATCGCCGCCGCGAAGGCGGCCTTGGTCGCCTCGCGGTCATCGATCACCATCGCCGCGGTCGCGACCTCGCCCGCCCGCACGGCCTGGGCTGCGATCGCAGTCGCGTTCGACTCGTAGATCTGGCCGGGCTCGAGCGGCAGCCCAGGCACCACCAGCTCACTGCCTGTGGCCAGCACCGCGATCCGCGGCCGGTCGCAGACCTCGACCGTGGCCGCACCGGTGGACGCGATCGCGGCCAGCAGGGCAGGCGTCAGCACGTCGCCCATGCGGGCCAGCGTCTCCCCGGCGGCGACGTCCTCCGCGGCCCGCCGGATACAGGCTCCGGGCCTCGTTGGCTCGGCGACAAGGCCGTCCCGCTCCTCCGCATCCTCGATCGGCACGATCGCGTCCGCGCCATCGGGAAGCGGCGCGCCCGTGGCGATGCCGGCAGCCCTGCCGACCGGCAGCACGCCGGGCCGGTTGCCGGCGGCGACCCGAAACGCGATCGGCAGCGGCGCGCCGCCCAGCTCGGCCGCCCGCACCGCGTAGCCGTCCATCGAGGAAGTGGCGAACGGCGGCAGGTCGACGGCCGCGGTGACGTCGGCGGCGCAGCACGCGGCCGGCCAGCCGGTACTCGATCGGATGGCGGGAGGCACCGACCCGCGGCGCGTGGTCACGGATCAGTTCGAGCGCGCGATCGACCGAGAGCAGCGACACGGTGGCCACGTCAGGTGGTCGGCGGCGGACCGCCGCTCCACCACCGTTGCCACCCGAGTTGCCGTTCGACTTGCCACCACCACCGCCGCTTGTGCCACTACTGCTGCCGCCGGTGGGCGTTGTCGGGCAGGAACCGGTCGTGGTCACGGTGGCGCCGCTCGCCCCGGTCGTCGGCGTGACGGTTCCGCAGGGCACATAGGTCGGGAACTGGGAGTGGAACGGAATCCACTGCACCGGATGCTTGGGCAGCGGCCAGTCGTACACCGGCGGGAACACCTTCGGCTCGAGCGCGAAGGCCTGCTCCATGAACTGGCGCCACATGGTTGCCGGGAGATCACCGCCGAAGGGAGTATGCCCGTTCAGGTTGGAGAGCGTGATCTCTCCCTTGGGGTAGCCCATCCAGACACAGGTCGTCAGATTGGGCGTGTAGCCGCAGAACCAGGCGTCCTTGTAGTCGTTGGTGGTGCCGGTCTTACCCGACTCCACGCGCCCGTCCGAGAACTGCGCCGTGGCAGCGGCGGTGCCACAGCAGATCGGCCCTTCCAGCACCTTGTTGGCTTCGTAGGCGACGCCGTCGGTGAGCACGCGGCGGCCCTTGCTCTTGAACGTCTCGATCGTCTTACCGCTGTCGATGCTGTCGATCTGGCTCACGAACTGCGGGTCGTGACGGACGCCGTCCGCGGCCAGCGTGGAGTATGCCGCCGTCATCCACAGCGGCGAGACGGGGCTGACGCCGAGCGTGATCGAGGGGTACGGCGCCAGGTCGATCGAGCGCGGGATGCCCATCTTGTGGGCCGTGTTGACGATCGACTGCGCGCCCAGGTCGATCGCCAACCGCGCGAACACGGTGTTGTCGGACGCGGCGGTGGCATCGGCGATCGTGCGCGGCGCGTTCAGTTCCTCACTGTCGCTGGCCGTGTCCACCACCCACGGGTTGTCCGGTCCGACGGCCGTGTTCGGGAAGAGGTATGAGAGGTGGGCCGAAAGCTCGGACGTGGTGTTCGGGTTGTAGCCGTCGGCGATCGACGTGGTCAGCGTGAACATCTTGAATGTCGACCCCACCTGGCGGTAGGCCTCGGCCGGGATGTTGAACTGCGCGTTCTTGCTGTATGGCACCGAGGCGTCCATGGCCAGCACCTGGCCGTTTCGGGGATTGATCGACACCAGCGCCGCCGCCGGCGCGTCCGTCCAGCTCATGGTGTCCGTGAGGATCTTGTGGGCGGCGTCCTGCAGCTTGGGATCGAGCGTCGTGTGGATCGCCAGCCCACCTTTGCGAACCGTGTTTCGGCCCAGCTTCTCCTCCAGCGTCTGGCGCACCCACGCCACGAATAGCCCTGGTCGCTGCCGGTGCGGTCGAGGTACGACCGCACCGGCAGCGACCAGGGCTACTTCGTGGCGTGGGTGCGCCAGACGCTGGAGGAGAAGCTGGGCCAAACACGGTTCGCAAAGGTGGGCTGGCGATCCACACGACGCTCGATCCCAAGCTGCAGGACGCCGCCCACAAGATCCTCACGGACACCATGAGCTGGACGGACGCGCCGGCGGCGGCGTGGTGTCGATCAATCCCCGAAACGGAGGTGCTGGCCATGGACGCCTGGTGCCATACAGCAAGAACGCGCAGTTCAACATCCCGGCCGAGGCCTACCGCCAGGTGGGGTCGACATTCAAGATGTTCACGCTGACCCCGTCGATCGCCGACGGCTACGACCCGAACACCACGTCCGAGCTTTCGGCCCACCTCTCTATACCTCTTCCCGAACACGGCCGTCGGACCGGACAACCCGTGGGTGGTGGACACGGCCAGCGACAGTGAGGAATTGAACGCGCCGCGCACGATCGCCGATGCCACCGCCGCGTCCGACAACACCGTGTTCGCGCGGTTGGCGATCGACCTGGGCGCGCAGTCGATCGTCAACACGGCCCACAAGATGGGCATCCGCGCTCGACGACCTGGCGCCGTACCCCTCGATCACGCTCGGCGTCAGCCCCGTCTCGCCGCTGTGGATGACGGCGGCATACTCCACGCTGGCCGCGGACGGCGTCCGTCACGACCCGCAGTTCGTGAGCCGATCGACAGCATCGACAGCGTAAGACGATCGAGACGTTCAAGAGCAAGGGCCGCCGCGTGCTCACCGACGGCGTCGCCTACGAGGCCAACAAGGTGCTGGAAGGGCCGATCTGCTGGGCACGGCCGCTGCCACGGCGCAGTTTCGGACGGGCGCGTGGAGTCGGTAAGACCGGCACCACCAACGACTACAAGGACGCCTGGTTCTGCGGCTACACGCCCAATCTGACGACCTGTGTCTGGATGGGCTACCCCAAGGGAGAAATCACGCTCTCCAACCTGAACGGGCATACTCCCTTCGGCGGTGATCTCCCGGCAACCATGTGGCGCCAGTTCATGGAGCAGGCCTTCGCGCTCGAGCCGAAGGTGTTCCCGCCGGTGTACGAGGCCGCTGCCCAAGCATCCGGTGCAGTGGATTCCGTTCCACTCCCAGTTCCCGACCTATGTGCCCTGCGGAACCGTCACGCCGACGACCGGGCGAGCGGCGCCACCGTGACCACGACCGGTTCCTGCCCGACAACGCCCACCGGCGGCAGCAGTAGTGGCACAAGCGGCGGTGGTGGTGGCAAGTCGAACGGCAACTCGGGTGGCAACGGTGGTGGAGCGGCGGTCCGCCGCCGACCACCTGACGTGGCCACCGTGTCGCTGCTCTCGGTCGATCGCGCGCTCGAACGATCCGTGACCACGCGCCGCGGGTCGGTGCCTCCCGCCATCCGATCGAGTACCGGCTGGCCGGCCGCGTGCTGGCCGCCGACGTCACCGCGGCCGTCGACCTGCCGCCGTTCGCCACTTCCTCGATGGACGGCTACGCGGTGCGGGCGGCCGAGCTGGGCGGCGCGCCGCTGCCGATCGCGTTTCGGGTCGCCGCCGGCGACCGGCCCGGCGTGCTGCCGGTCGGCAGCGCTGCCGGCATCGCCACGGGCGCGCCGCTTCCCGATGCGCGGACGCGATCGTGCCGATCGAGGATGCGGAGGAGCGGGACGGCCTTGTCGCCGAGCCGACGAGGCCCGGAGCTGTATCCGGCGGGCCGCGGAGGACGTCGCCGCCGGGGAGACGCTGGCCCGCATGGGCGACGTGTGACGCCTGCCCTGCTGGCCGCGATCGCGTCCGCCGGTGCGGCCACGGTCGAGGTCTGCGACCGGCCGCGGATCGCGGTGCGGCCACAGGCAGTGAGCTGGTGGTGCCTGGGCTGCCGCTCGAGCCCGGCCAGATCTACGAGTCGAACGCGACTGCGATCGCAGCCCAGGCCGTGCGGGCGGGGGCGGAGGTCGGACCGCGGCGATGGTGATCGATGACCGGGAGGCGACCAAGGCCGCCTTCGCGGCGGCGATCGCGCAGGCGGATGTGGTCGTCTCCTTGGAGGCGTCCGGTCGGCCCGCACGACCATGTCAAGCCGGCGCTCGATGCGCTGGGGGTGCGCGAGGTGTTCTGGCGCATCGCCCACAAGCCCGGCAAGCCGCTCTGGTTCGGGGTGGCGGGCGACGGCACGCCGGTGTTCGGGCTGCCCGGAAACCCGGTTTCGAGCCTGGCTGCTTCGAGCTGTTCGTACGGGCCGCCCTCGACGCCATGCAGGGGGTGGCGCCTCGTCCCCGACTGCGGGCACGGCTGGCCACGCCGGTGCGACGCCTGGCGACCCGCAACCACGCCGTGCGCTGCCGGCTGGTGCCGGCGGCAGACGGCATCGAGCTTCACGCCCAGGACGCGCAGGAGTCACACCTGATCGTCCACGCCGCCGCGGCCGACGCGATCGCCCTGATCGCCGCCGGCACCGGCACCGCCGACGCCGGCGAAATCGTCGAGTACCTGCCGCTCAGCCGCGGATTATTGGAGTCAACCCCCCGACGTGCCGCCGATGCACGATCGGCACACGATCGTGACGTGCCACCCGCGTGGTTGAGCCAGTCGCTCCTCGCCGCCGATTATTGGAGTCAAACCCCCGACGTGCGGCGGACGAGGAATCGTTGCGCGATCGTGACGACTCGCACGGGCGCTCGGAGTGTGTCAGAGCGTGTAGGAGCCACCGTCGCCGGGCAGCGTCACCGAGACGGCGCGGGCGAAGATGATGTAGCGGTGCGAGGCGCTGTAGATCGGGTGGCAGGCCGAGAGCACCAGCCGCTCGTATCCCTGCGGCCTGATGATGCTCCAGTCGTTGTTCACCACGATCTTGTGCATCTCGACCTTGTAGTGGAACGTCGCGTACGGCATCTCGAGGTCGATGAAGTCGCCGTCCCGAATCTCGTCGATGTGGCGGAACCATGCGCCGAACGTGGTGCGGTGACCGGCAATGGCGACGCTCCCACCCAGACCTGGGAAGGGCGTGTTCATGTAGTGGCCCGGCCCCTTGCTGAGGTCGGCCTCGATGCCGGCGGTGGTGCCCTGCACGACCACAACCTTGGAGAGTCCGATCCGCCCGATCGTCAGCCGGCCGAACGCATGCCCCTCCTGGAGCGACTTGGAGAACGCGATCGCATCCTTGCGCACCAGTGTCTTGGCGGCGCCGGTTGTCGCGGGCGGCGTGGTGATCACGAACTGCTTCTGCTGGCGATGGAACTCGCTGGTCAGCGCCCGCTGCTGCGCAGTGCGCCGACAGCCAGGTCACGGGATCGCCCCAGAACAGGATCAGCCCGGCGTACAGCAGGACGCAGACGCCCAGCGCGATCAGCGCGTTGCCCAGCCGCCGCGGTGCCGGTGGCCGCGCGGCTTGGCGGGCTGACTCGCCGCCGGCGTCTCCTCAGCCGGCGTGCCGTCCGGCATGGTGCGAGTTGCCATTCCGCCTCAGTTATACCCGCGTTTTGGCGGATGCGCTTGTCCGTAGCGCCCCGCGATCAGCGCCGCCACCTGGCTGGCGCTCGCTCCGGCCAGCGCGAGACAGGCCGCGATCACGGGCGGTAGGTAGCCGCTGGAGACCATCGCGAGCAGTGCTCGCGGCGTCGAGATGCCGAGGTGAAATCGAATCGCATACTCCAAGACGAGCAGCGCCCCTCCCAGCGTCCCGAGCATGTAGATGACGATCATGAAGCGGCGTCCCAGCCGGGCTGCGGACGGCAGCACCAGCCACAGGTGGGCGGCCGGCAGCACCAGGATCAGGGCGAACGGGTTGGTCGCCGCAGAGCAGCGCGGAGGCAAAGCCGAGTCCCAGCAGACCGGCCGCCAATCCCCCTGTGCGCTCGGCGCCGGTGACCGTGGACGGCGGACCGGGTGCGATCCGGGGACGCCCCACGAACCGCCACATCACCACGCCCGCCAGCAGCGCGAGCAGGATCCCGGCCCACGAGATGCCGATCTCGTTTGTCCTGCGGAGCGACGGCGATGCCTGAGGCGAGGTCGCCGGGAAGCACCGGCAGGATCCACAGTGTGACCAGCGCCGCCGCCCAGGCCAGGCTGCGCCAGGCCAGCGCTTCCACCGCCGGTGACAGGGCGATCCCCCGACGGCGGCAGCGCGCCGCCATGTCCAGCGTGCACGCCAGCGCCGGGGCGAGCAGCGCCACCAGTGCCAGCTCGGCCAGCCAGCCGCGCACCGTGCGCGAGCCGGACGAAGACGTCGGGCCGGCCGCTGGGCTCGATTGTCGTGGCACCGTCCATCTGCACCCACCAGGTTCGCCGTGGCGTTACCCACTTGGCCGAGCTGGTCGGGGTCGAGGCTGGTGACGGCGGCGGACGGCTCGGGGGCGGGCCGACGGTGAGCGTGATCGCCGGCAGCTCCCCGCGCCAGCAGCGGCCCCTGCTCGTTAAGCGCGTACGGGACGGCCAGGCCCGACAGCTGGTCGAGCAGGCCGGGCACGACCGGAGCCTGGCCGGTGACGCGGGTGATCGCGCTGCGGGCGGTGCGAAACAGGGTCGGCGATGCGCCGGCGGGGGATGTCAGGCCGGATCACGATCTTGATCCGGGAACCTTTCGCCGCGGACACCGAGTCCAGCACGATCGCCGCCTCGATCCGCGGCGCCAGGGGCGAGTTGCCGGCGAAGTAGGCAGCGCCCTGACCCCCGCTGGTGCCGCCGTCGGTGGACACGAACACGATCCCACGCTCACGCGTCAGCGGCTGCAGCTCCTTGGCCAGCTCCAGCATCACACCGGTCGCACCAGTCGTTGTTGTTGACGCCGTTTCCGACCGCATCGTGGTGTGCGAACACGGCGATCAGCTGGCTGCGGGCCGGGCAGGTAGCCGATCACGTTACGCAGTGGCACGTTTGTCTGGGCGGGCAGATCGGCGGCGAAGTTCTGCACCGTCATCTGGTACCCGAGCTTGGCGAGCTGCCGCGCACGTAGTTGGCGGCGGCCGATCACCCTCGCCGCCCGGTTCGCGGTCGCGTGGCAGCGAGAGCATGAAAGCGGCGGTGGTCGCTGCGGCGCTGCCGTCGAATTCGGCCAGCGGCTCGGATGGCGGCGGGGGCAGCGCCGGCTCGCTGACCGCGAGCGCCGCGACCAGCACCGGCACGAGTGCGATCACGGCCAGCAGACGGTAGAGCGGCCACGAGACCAGCGGCCTGCGATGGTGAGCACGGCGGCGCGGCACGCGCCCTTATAGCACGGCGACCGCTACGACCCGGCGTCCAACTACGATATGGGCGTGCCAACCGACGCCACCATCCTGCTGGTGGACGACGAGGAGTCGATCCAGAAGCTGCTCACCTACCCGCTCGAACGCGAGGGCTACCGGTGGTCCAGGCGCGCGACGGCGAGGAGGCGATGCGGCGGTTCGCCGAGGGGCCGTCGACCTGGTGGTGCTCGACGTGATGCTGCCCAAGCTCGACGGCCTCGAGGCGGCCGCGGCTGCGCACCAGCTCGGCGGTGCCGATCATCATGCTGACCGCCCGGGACGACGAGGTCGACAAGGTGCTCGGGCTCGAGCTCGGCGCCGACGACGACATCACCAAGCCGTTCTCGATCCGCGAGTTCCGAAGCCGGATCCGGCGATCCTGCGGCGCGCGACGCTGCCGCCGAGCGCGCGCCGGCGGCGACGAGCCGATCCGCTCGATGGCCTGGTGATCGACCCGGCCAAGCGCAGCGTCACCGTGAACGGGGACGACGGCGCAGCCCACCTACGTCGAGTTCGAGGTGCTGCGCACGCTGGCCCCCCATCCCGGCCCGTGTACGCCCGCCAGGCGCTGCTCGAATCGGTGTGGGGGACTCCGCCGACCGCGAGCCGCGCACCATCGACGTCCACGGGCCGTCATCTCCGCGAGAAGCTCGAGCCCGATCCGGCCGACCCTCTTCATCCTCACCGTGCGCGGCGCCGGCTACCGCTTCCGCGACGTGTCATGCCGCCGGCACGCCGGAGACTCGCTCCGCCTGCGCCTGGTCCTGGTCCTCCCGGCGGTGGTCGCCACCGCCATCGGCGTCGTCTACCTGTACGTCGTCCCGTCGCTGAGCGCCGAACCTCGTCGCCGAGCGGCTGGACCGGCTGCAGGGTCGCCCCTCGAGCAGGCCAAGACGGGCGCTCCGGCCCGCCTCGAGGCCGCCAATTCGCGGCCCGCGAGCCAGCCTGGTAGGGATCAGCCGGCTGGCCAAGGCCCAGGTGAGCGTGTTCGAGGTCAGCGGCGACACATCGAGGTCACCACTCCGCGATCGGGCGGCCGTCCGCCGCAACAACCCGGCCGTGGGGCGGGCGGTCGCTCCGGTTCGCCCGCGGCCGCGGCGGCGGCGAGCTGGTGGTGGCGTTCCGGATGCCCACCCCGGCGGCGTGCTGGCGCTGAGCCAGCGGGTGAAGGACGTCGACGAGACGGCGGCCCTGGTCGAGCGGCGGATCCTGTTCGCCGGCGCGCTGGCGCTGCTTGTCGCCCTCTGGTGGGATGGGCGGCCGCGCAGGGCGTCACGCCCGGCTGACACGGCTGGAGCGGGCCGCCCGGCGTATCACCAGGGCGAGTTCGACCGCCGATCGGCGACGGGTCGGCCGACGAGCTGGGCCGGCTGGCGCGGGCGTTCGACCTGATGCAGGCGCGCTCGGCGGCGCCGACCGGGCTGCAAGGATTCATCGCCAACGCCTCCCACGAGCTGCGAACGCCGTTGTTTGCGCTGGGGGGGTTCCTCGAGCTGCTCGACGACGAGGACCTCGACGAGGTCACCCGGGACGAGTTCCTGCAGGCGATGCGCGAGCAGGTGACGCGGCTGGCGAAGCTGGCCACCGACCTGCTCGACCTTTCCCGGCTGGACGCAGACGCCGTGGAGGTCGACCGACCGGTCGACCTGGCCGTGGCCGCCCGCGGCTTGGTGGCGAGTTCCGGGGGCTGGCCGCGGGACCGGCAGCCGGGTGTCACTGGTGCGGGCGACCCCCAGATGCCGCCGGGGATGGGCGACGAGCAGCGCGTGCAGCAGATCGGTCGCGCGCTGCTCGACAACGCGATCCGGCACAACCCGCCGGGCATCGAGGTCCGGGTCACCGTCAGCCGTGACGGGGTCGTGGCTCGAGGTCGGCGACGATGGGCCGGGAATCGCGCCGAGGTGCGCGACACATGTTCGAGCGCTTCTCCCGGGGGGAGGCGACCACGGCGGCGGGCAGCGGCCTGGGACTCGCGATCGCCCCCGAGCTGGCCGAGCGGATGGGCGGCCGGCTCGAGCTCGAGTCCAGCCCCGGGGACACCCGCTTCGCGCTCAGTCTGCCGTCGGAGGCGGGCTGACCGCCCCCCGGCATCGTCTACCCTTCGACTCATGCGAGTCCGCCCCTGTTGCCGCCGTTCTGGGCCTTGCCGCCGGCCTGCTGGCGGCCGTCGTCGGCGTGGCGATCGCGGCCTCGGCGGCGCGTTCGACGCTCGACCACCGTGGTGCAGGGCTCGCTGCCAGACGTACACCCCAGCCGGTCCTCGTTGGTCCGCGTCCCCCGGCCTGGATCCCGGCTCGATCTACGGCCGCCGGATCGGCGGCGTCGTCACGATCACATCGGTGTTCCCGGCCGACGAGGCAGGCGGCAGCGGCTTCGTCGTGACGACGACGGGCGGATCCTGACCAACGCCCACGTCGTCACCAACTCCGCCGACACCGGCGTGCCCCACCGCGTGCGGCCGGCCGACCGGTCTACGTCCGTTCACCAACGGCGACCGGGTGGAGGCCACGGTGGTCGGCTACGACTTGTTCGACGATGTCGCGGTCCTGCGGGTGGACGATCCCTCGTGGAGCTGGAGCCGGTGCCGCTGGGTGATTCGACCCGGCTTAGGTGGGCCACCGGTGGCCGCATCGGCAGCCCGTTCTTAGGCGGGATCGCTCAGGGCGGGCATCATCTCGGCCCTGCACCGATCGATCCCAGCGGTACCCGCTACCGATCCGGGTGCGATCCAGACCGACGCGGCGATCAACCACGGCAACTCGGGGGGGCCGCTGTTCGACGCCCCGTGGCGACGTGATCGGCATCAACGCCCAGATCAACAGCCACCGGCGGCGGCGGCGAGGGCGTCGGCTTCTCCCGCGTGCCGATCGACCTCGCCAAGCGCTCGATGAAGCAGCTGGTCGAGACCGGGCACGTCGCCTACGGCTGGCTGGGCGTGCGGCTGGGCACGATCACGCCCGCCGTCGCCGACGCGTTCAAGCTGTCCGTCAGGCACGGCGCCCTGATCGAGGAAATCACACCCGGAGGCCCGGCGCAGCAGGCCGGGCTGGTGAGGGGCGACACGGTCGAGCACTTCCAGGACGGCACGCTGCGCCCGGACGGCGACGTGATCGTCTCGGTGGACGGCGTGCCCGTGACCAGCTCCGACCAGTTCGTGCGGCTGGTCTCGACCCGCGATCCCGGCGAGGTGCTGCACCTGAAGGTGGTGCGGGACGGGAAGACGCGGATGGTGGACATCACGTTGGGGACGCGGCCGCTCTAGGCGTTTGGCGTTGCCAGCTGATCCATCCGCCCCGATCATCTAGGGTCTCAGCCGATGCAACGCGTCAACGTGGGACACAAGTCGCTGGTCGACTACGCCTCGATCGTCGGCCGCTCGCTGGCGGATGAGATCCGGACGCTGGCCGAGCCGCTTCGCGGACGCCGCATGCTGCACCTCTCGGCGACCGCGTTCGGTGGTGGGGTGGCCGAGATCCAGTACACCCTGATCCCCCTGCTGAACGACATCGGCATCGAGACCGAGTGGCGCGTGATCCACGGCCGCGACGAGTTCTTCGATGTGACGAAGACCATCCACAACGCGCTTCAGGGCAACCCGCAGGGGTTGTCCGAGGAGCAGAAGGAGGTCTTCACCCGCTACAACCAGCTGAACGCCGACGCGCTGACGGACGCTGACGAGTGGGACATGATCGTCGTCCACGACCCGCAGCCGGCCGCGATCCGTTCGATGCTGACCACGTCGCGCCCCCGCTGGGTCTGGCGGTGCCACATCGACCTCTCGACGCCCAATCCCGACGTGCTCGACTTCCTGCTGCCGTCGATCTCGAACTACGACGCCCTGATCTTCCACATGCACGACTACGTCCCCGACACCTCGGCGGTGGCCGAGCGGGCCGTGATCTGGCCGCCCGCGATCGACCCGCTGGCGCCCAAGAACATGGCGCTGGCGGCCGAGGACGCGGCCTACATCGTCGAGCAGTTCGGCATCGACCCGGGCCGGCCGATGATGCTGCAGGTCTCGCGCTTCGACCCCTGGAAGGACCCCTGCGGCGTGATCGAGGCCTACCGCGCCGTCAAGCACGTCCACCCCGGCATGCAGCTCGCGCTTGTCGGCTCGATGGCCCACGACGACCCCGAGGGCTGGGAGTTCTACAACCAGACCGTCGAGTTCGCCGACGACGACCCGGACGTGCACATCCTCAGCAACCTCAACAACGTCGGCGCGGTCGAGGTGAACGCGTTCCAAGTGGCCGCCTCCGTCTGCCTCCAGAAGTCGATCAAGGAGGGCTTTGGCCTGACCGTCTCGGAGGCGCTGTGGAAGGCGCGCCCGATGATCGGCGGTCGGGTGGGTGGGATCGTGACCCAGATCGAGGACGGCGCCAGCGGCTACCTCGTCTCCTCGCCCGAGGAGTGCGCCGAGCGGGCGCTCCAGATTCTGGCCGATCCGCAACATGCCCGGGACATGGCGCTCCGGGGCAAGGAGCACGTGCGGCGAAGCTTCCTCACCCCGCGGCTGATGCGAAACTGGCTGGCGCTGATGCACCACTTGGACGGCGAGTCGGTCGAGCTCGACCTGCACAGCGCCCGCGTCTGACCCCGCTCCAGACGGCAAAACGACCGCTCCGCCAACCTGGACTACCCTTCCACGATGGCCGAACGACCGCTTCTGATCGTTTCCAACCGCGGCCCGGTGCGGTTCGGGCACGACAGCGAAGGCGCCCGTACCGCCAAGCGCGGCGGCGGCGGCCTGGTCACCGCGCTGGCGGCGTTGACCGGCCAGCGTCCGCTGACCTGGGTGGCCAGCGCGCTGACCGACGACGACGTCCAGGTCGCCAACGAGGGCGTGCAAGTGGACGGCAGCCTGCGGCTGCGGCTGGTCGCCCACGACCGCGAGGAGTACGACCGCTACTACAACGTCTTCGCCAACCCCACGCTGTGGTTCATCCACCACTACCTGTGGGGCCTGGCCACCGAGCCGGACGTCGACCGCAACATCCGCCTGGCCTGGGAGGCCGGCTACCTGCCCGTCAACGAGCGCTTCGCCGATGCCGTGGCCGACGAGATCGACGCGCTCCAGCGACGGCTGCCCGATCGTGATGGTGCACGACTACCAGCTGTTCATGGCGCCGCAGGCGATTCGCGCTCGCGTTCCCGGGGCGCTGATCCAGCACTTCACGCACATCCCGTGGCCGATGCCGGACTACTGGCGGATCCTGCCCGAGGAGATCCGAAGAGCCATCCACGAGTCGCTGCTGCACTGCGACATCGTCGGTCTGCACACCGAGCGCTACGTGCGCGCCTTCCTGCACTGCTGCGACGAGCTGACCTCGGGCGAGGTCGACTTCACCAACCACACGGTGCACTTCGCCGGCCGCGAGGTACGGGTGCGCTCGTACCCGATCTCGGTCCACCCGGACGAGTTCGAGCGGCTGGCGGCGTCCGACGAGGTGCTGGCCGAGGAGCCCGGCATCGAGGGCGTGCGTCCCGAGCGGCTGATCCTGCGCGTCGACCGCACCGATCCCTCCAAGAACGTGGTTCGCGGCTTCCGGGCCTT
>CAVWLK010000063.1:0-8518 GCA_963755675.1 uncultured Actinomycetes bacterium | reverse complement strand
GCGTTACACCTCTATGCGCAGCCCTGGCCGGGCGATCTCCACCGGCCCCGAGAACTCTGCGCGGGCCCGCTCCAGCACGGTCTCGTGGCCGATCTCGTCCGGCACGTGCGTCAGCAGCAGCCGGGTGGCGCCGGCGCGGGCGGCTTCGCGTCCGGCCTCCGCGGCATCCATGTGCCCGCGCTCGCTGGAATCGTTGGAGGCATCGCCCAGCGCCGCCTCGCAGACGAACAGGTCGGCGCCCACGGCGAACCGCGCCAGCCGCTCGGTGGGGGCGGTGTCAGCTGAGTAGACGATGACGCCGCTTGGCCCGGCGATCTTGATCGAGTAGCACGTCGTGTAGTGCAGGCAGGGTGCGAAGGTGAGGTGGAGGTCGCCGATCCGCAGGTCGGCGTGGGGGTCGAACTCGGTCAGGTCGAAGGCCGCCTCGAACGTCTCCACGGAGCCGTCCCAGACCGCGGCGACCGTGTCCAGCACGTTGCGGCCGCCGGGCGGCAGGTGGAGGGCCGGCTTCGGTCGCGAGTGCCAGCTGCCGTAGCGAAAGGCGTAGTGCAGCGGCACCAGGTCGAACCAGTGGTCAGCGTGGAAGTGGCTGATCACGATGTCGGTCAGCGGCTTTGGGTCGAGTGCGCGCAGCTCGGAGGCGATGCCAGAGCCGCAGTCGACGAGCACGTGGCGCTCGTCGGACTCCACCAGGTAGCCGCTGGCAGCCTGCCCCGGGTTCGGCCACGCCGGGCTGCCTCCCAGCACCGTCCAGGCGAACACCGCCTACATCCCCATCGCGTGGTAGCCGGAATCGACGTACAGCGTCGTGCCCGTCACCATCGAGCCCAGCGGGCTGCACAGGTAGAGCGCGGCGTTGCCGACGTCGCTGGATGCGATGTTGCGCTGCAGTGGCGAGCGCTCCTCGATCACGCTCTCCATCTGGTCGAAGCCGGGGATGCCCTTCGCCGCCAGCGTTCGCACCGGCCCGGCCGAGATCGCGTTCACCCGGATCTGCGCCGGCCCCAGCTCGTAGGCCAGGTAGCGCACCGAGCACTCCAGGGCGGCCTTGGCCGCCGCCATCACGTTGTACTTGGGAAACGCTCTCTCGCTGGCCATGTAGGTGAGCGTCACCATCGCCCCACCGCCGCGCGGCGCCATCAGCGGCTCCGCCTGCCGGGCCATCGCGATCATCGAGTAGGCCGAGATGTCGAGCGCGGTGGCGAATGCCTCGCGCGAGGTCTCGATGAACCGCTTCTCGAACGACTCGGCGGGCGCGTAGGCGATCGAGTGGGCCATGATGTCGAGCCCTCCCGTCGCCTGCCCGATGCGGTCGAAGGCCTGCTCGATGCTGGCATCGTCGGAGACATCGCAGGGTACGACGACATCCGATCCCACCTCCGCCGCCAGCTTTCGCACCGACTCCTCGAGCCGCTCACCCTGGTAGGTGAAGGCCAGCGATGCGCCGGCGCCGTGCAGGGCCTGCGCGATTGCCCAGGCGATCGAGCGCTTGTTCGCGACGCCCGCGACCAGCGCGGTCTTGCCCTCCAGGATGCCTTCGCTCACGGTGCCGATTCCCTTCCTGACGATGAACGCGGAAGACCGTAGCACGGGGAGGATTCGCGGGGTCGCCGACGTATCCGGTGTGGATGCGCGAATGACCCGCAACCAGAAGCTGGCGCTGGCCGGGTCGCTGACGCTACTGGTCGTACTGGGCCTGTTCGCCGCCTATCTGCTTGGCAGCAGCAGCGGCGGCTCGTCAGGCGGCGGCTCGACGCCTGGTTCGAGCGCCCCGTCGTCAACTCCCTCCGAGCCCCCGCCGTCGAGCCCACCCGCGCCCGTATCGGTGGACTCGCTCGATCTGTCCAGCGGCCCGAGTGCCAACGGCGGTTGGGGCACCGACGTGTCGCTGGTCTTCGTAGGAGGCGTGGAGGGGCCGCAGATGACGGTCACGCCCGGAACCGGCCCGGGAGAATACGACGTCACGTTCGATCGTCAGGTGACCCTGCACCAGTCGATGATCGACGAGGTCGATGCCGACACGTCGCGGCTGCTGATGCGGCTCAACTGGGATCAGACCACCCAGGAGCTTCAGATCTTTCAGATCGCGTTCATCGACAACATCACCAAGACGGTCACCGCCACGGCCGGCGGCAAGGCGACCGTCGAGTTCGTGCGTACGCCGCTTCCTCCCACCAAGCACGACTGCATCGAGATCGACAAGCCGGTGCCGTACACGGGGCTGTTCGGCCTCAGCAAGGTGACGGGGTTCGCCGAGCTGTTCGAGGCCGGGCCCATGACGGTGGTCGCACGTGTGCCGGGCAAGGGCCAGACGACGGTCAAGGTGAAGACGGCATCATCCAGCCGCGAGCCGTTCTCGGCCAACCTCGAGCTGCCGCTGCTGGACGCGCCCGCCGAGGGTTACGTCGCTGCGTATGACAACTCTGCGAAGGACGGCTCGCCGATCTGCCTGGTCAAGATCCCCGTCTACATGAGCCCTGGAGGCTAGGACTACGCCGGGTTGAACTGCTCGAGCACGGCCGTGTCCTCGATCGAGGACAGGTCGCCCAGCTCCTCGCCAAGGGCGGCCGCTCGCACCGCCCGGCGCACGATCTTGGCCGTGCGCGTCTTGGGAAGCGCCGTCACGAACCGCACCTCGGCCGGAGCAAACGCCTTGCCCAGCTCATGCACAACCGCCGCGCGGACGGCGTCGCGCAGCTCGGGGCCGGGCTCGACGCCGGTCAGCGGCACGCAGAAGATCCAGGCCACCTCACCCTTCACCGGGTCGGGGACGCCGATCGCGCAGGCCTCGGCGATGCCGGGGCAGTGCACCGCCGCCGACTCGAACTCGGCCGGGCCGATCCGCTTGCCGGCGATGTTGAGCGTGTCATCGGAGCGGCCGTGCAGGTACCAGTAGCCGTCCTCGTCGACCGACGCCCAGTCGCCGTGCACCCAGATGCCCGGCCAGCGCGACCAGTATGTGTCGATGAACCGCTGCGGATCGCCCCATACGCCTCTCGTCATCGACGGCCACGGCTTGCGGCAGACCAGCTCGCCCACCTCGCCCGCCGCCACCGGCTGGCCGTCCGGCCCCAGGATGTCCATCGCCATGCCCAGCGCGGGCACTCCCAGCGTGCACTCCTTGATCGGCATCACCGGCATCGGGGAGAGGAAGCAGGCACCCACCTCGGTGCCGCCTGAAAGGTTGATGATCGGGCAGCGGCCCTCGCCGGCGACCTCGAACAGCCAGCGGTAGGGGTCGGGGTTCCACGGCTCGCCCGTCGAGGCGAGGATCCGAAGCGAGCTTCGGTCGTGGCTCAGCACCGGCTCATCGCCGTGTGCCCGAAGCGCTCGTATCAGCGTCGGCGAGATGCCGAGCACGCTGATTCGGTGCCGTTCGACGAGCTCCCACAGCCGGCCTGGGCCGGGGTAGTCGGGGGCGCCCTCGGACAGCACCAGCGTCGAGCCCAGCGCGCCCGCGCCGACCACGATCTTGGGCCCCATGATCCAGCCCATGTCCGACATCCAGGTGAAGCGGTCGTCCGCCCGCACGTCGGTCTGGAATGCGCACTCCTCGGCGATCTTGACCAGGAAGCCGCCGTGCACGTGCACGGCGCCCTTCGGCTTGCCGGTCGTGCCCGACGTGTAGATCACCATCATCGGCGTCTCTGGATCGAGCGCCGGCGCCTCGAGCACCGTCGGCTGGCGGGCGACCAGATCGTCCCAGCGGTGGTCGCGGCCCGGAGTCATCGGCGTGTCGCCGCCCAGCCGCTCCCACACAACGACGCTTCGAACGGTGGGCGCGTCGGCCAGCGCCTCGTCAACCGTGCGCTTCATCGAGACCGGCTTGCCGCGCCGCGGAACGGCGTCGGCGGTGAGCAGGGCGACCGCGCCCGCGTCGGCCAGCCGGGCGGCAACCGCCGGGGCGCCGAAACCGGAGAAGATCGGCACCACGATCGCGCCGATCTTGCAGATCGCGTAGAAACCGGCCACCACCTCGACCGACATCGGCAGGAACAGTCCCACCGCGTCGCCGCGCTGCACGCCAAGCTCCAGCAGCGCGTTGGCGACCCGGTTCACCTCCGCCTCCAGCTCGGCGTAGGTGGCGCTTCGCAGGTCGCCGTCCTCGCGTTCGCAGATCAGGGCCGTGCGCTGGGGCGTGTCGCGCGCGTGACGATCGACGCAGTTGTGGGTCAGGTTGATCGTGCCGCCGCCGAACCAGCGCGTCCACATCGGCCCGTCCGAGTCGTCGAATACCTGCTCGTAGGGCGTGAAGAACTCGATCCCGAGGTGCTTGACGACGGCGTCCCAGAACCAGCCGATGTCGTCCTGGGCGCGGGCGTGTAGCTGCCGCCAGTCGTCGATGCCCTGCTCGCGCATGAACGCGGTCACGCGAGCCTGCTCGACCACCTCAGGGGAAGGCGTCCAGCTTAGATTTTGCATAGGTAATACCTAGGTGTTAGTGTTGCCTCCATGGAGCGAATGCTACCGGTCGGCGAAGCGGCGCGAGCGCTTGGCGTCAGCGTGGATACGCTGCGACGCTGGGAGCGAGCCGGCCGGATCACGATGCGCCGTGACTCGGCCAATCGGCGGGTTGTCTCCCAGAAGGAGATCACCCGCCTCGGTGGGCACCAGGTCGCTCCCGTCGATCCCACCTTCTCGGCCCGCAACCGCTTCGAGGGGGTGGTGACCCGCGTCGAGGTGACCGGCGTGGTTGCCCAGGTTGAGATCGAGGCCGGGCCGCACCATGTCGTCTCGATCGTCACCCGCGATGCCGTCGAGGAGCTCGGGCTGCGGCCGGGCGTCCGGGCGGTGGCCACCGTCAAGGCGACCTCGGTGATGGTGGGCAGGCCGTGAGCAGCCGTCTGATCGCCGCCCTGCTGGCTGTGGCGGTGCTGGCGGCCGGGTGCGGCGGCTCGGACTCGTCGTCCTCCAGCCAGTCCGGGGGAACGCTGACGGTGTTTGGAGCCTCCTCGCTGACCAACGCCTTCACCGAGCTCGCCAAGACGTATCAGTCCCAGCATCCGGGCTGGAAGGTGCGGCTCAACTTCGCCGGCTCTGACGCGCTGGCCGCCCAGATCGAGCAGGGCGTGAACGCGGATGTCTATGCCGCCGCCAGCCCGAAGTACCCGGAGCAGCTGCAGGGCGAGAACCTGCTCGGAGACACCACCGACTTCGCCACCAACACCCTGGTGCTGATCGTGCCTGCCGACAATCCGGCCGGGATTTCGACGGTGAACGACATCACCAAGGGGGCAAAGCTGGTGGTGGGCGATCCGGCCGTCCCGATCGGCGCGTACACCGAGACCGTGCTGGGCAATCTGGGCATCGATCCCGCGTCGCTCAACATCGTGAGCCGTGAGCCGGCGGTCACCTCGATCCTTCAGAAGGTCGAGCTGGGCGAGGCCGACGCGGGCTTTGTGTACGTCACCGATGCCCAGTCCGCCGGCGGGAAGGTGGGGCAGATCGCGCTGCCGGCGGCCGCCCAGGCGACCGCCGTGTATCCGATCGGGGTCGTGTCCGGTTCCTCCCAGACAAAGGCGGCGCAGCAGTGGATCGACCTGGTGATGAGCTCGCAGGGGCAGCAGACGCTGGCCGGATTCGGGTTCGGCCCGGCGCCTTCGTCCTAGCGTCATCGGCGCTCGCTCTGGGGGGCCTGCTGTTCGTGGGGCTGCCGCTGGCGGCGGTGTTCACGAAGGGCGACCTGGCCGCGGGCGCTCGCTCGCAGGTCGCCCGTGACGCTCTGCTGATCTCGCTTCAGACCAGCCTGCTCTCGCTGGCGGCCATGGTGCTGGTGGGCACGCCCGTAGCCTACCTGCTGGCGACGCAGAGGTTCCCCGGCCGATCGATCGTGATCACGATGTTCGAGCTGCCCCTGGTGCTGCCGCCGGCGGTGGCCGGGCTGGGCCTGTTTTTCGCCTTCGGCCGTCGTGGGCTGCTGGGCTCGGAGCTGTCGGCGCTGGGGATCGAGATCCCGTTCACCAAGCTGGCGGTCGTGCTGGCGATGACGTTCGTGGCCGCGCCGTTGTATCTCCGCCAGGCGCAGAGCGCGTTTGCGGCGGTCGAACCCGACCTGCTGGCGGCCGCACGCACGCTCGGCGCCGGCCCGACCCGCGTCTTCCTGCGGGTGGCGGTACCGGTGGCGGGCGAAGGGCTGGGGGTGGGAGCGGCGCTGGGCTGGGCGCGGGCATTGGGCGAGTTCGGCGCCACCATCATCTTCGCCGGCAGCCTGCAGGGCGTCACGCAGACGGCGCCGGTTGCGATCTACCTCGGATTCGAGGGCGGCCAGGCGGATGCCGCGTTCGCGCTCGGCGCGGTGTTGATCGGGGTCAGTGCGGTGGTGCTGCTGGGCGTCAAGCTGCTGGGAGGGAGGTCGTCACGCTTCGCGCCCGTGTGATGCTGCCGCTTCGCTCGTTCACCCTCGACGCCGCGGTCGAGACGGACGGCACTCTGGCGCTGATCGGCCCTTCCGGAGCCGGCAAGTCGACGCTGCTTCGGCTGATCGCGGGCCTGGTGCGCCCCGCCGCCGGCGAGGTCGAGTGCGGCGGACGGCGCTGGTTCGGACGTGGGGTGGACGTTGCCGCCGAGCGGCGCCGGGTGGGGTTCCTGTTTCAGGACTACGCCCTCTTCCCGCACCTGTCCGTGCGAGCGAACGTCGCGTTCGGCGCCGGTGGAGAGGATGTCGACCCGCTGCTCGAGCGGTTCGGTATCTCTCACCTTCGAAGCGCTCGACCGAGGCAGCTGTCCGGAGGTGAGCGGCAACGGGTCGCGCTGGCCCGGGCGCTCGCCCGGCGGCCGGCGCTGCTGTTGCTCGATGAGCCATTGTCGGCGCTCGACCCGGCGACGCGGGGATCTGTGGCCGCCGAGCTTGCCGGTGTGCTGCGTGAGGCCGCCGTGCCGGCGCTGGTGGTCACGCACTCCTACGAGGAGGCGGTCTCGCTGGCCGACCGGGTGGCGGTGATCGAGCGTGGGCGGATCGTCCAGGAGGGTGCCGGCAGAGAGCTGCTCGAGGCCCCGGCGACGCCGTTCGTGGCTGAGTTCGCCGGCACCAACCTGCTGGCGGGGGTGGCCTCCGGCCGGCACGTCGCGCTCGACCGCGGCGGCGCCGTGCACCTCGCCGATCCGGCTCAGGGGGCGGTGGCGGTGCTGGTGGCGCCGTGGCAGATCACCGTCTCCCATGCTGTCGCCGACGACTCGGCCCTCAACCACATCGCCGGCCGGGTGGAGCGAGTGGTGCCGCTGGGAAACCGCGTGCGTGTTGTCGTCGCGGGCATAACGGCCGAGATCACGCCCGAGTCGGCCGCCCGCCTCGAGCTTCGTCCCGGCGGCGAGGCGGTGGTGTCATGGAAGGCAACGAGCGCGCGGATCGTCTCGCGTAGGGCGCCGGCCTGATCCCCATCAGCGGGGCGGGCGTTCCAGGACGTAGACCGTGAGCTAGCAACTCAGGCCCGTCCTCTGCTCTACTCTCGAGCGTGATGCGTCTCCTGATCGCCCCGGACAAGCTCAAAGGCACCTACTCGGCCGCCGAGGCTGCCGAGGCGCTGGCACGTGGCTGGCGCTCGCGCCGGCCGGATGACGAGCTGGAGCTGGTGCCGCTGGCGGACGGCGGCGAGGGCACGGCGGCGGCGCTATTGGCGGCGCGCGGCGGAGCGTGGCGGCGGGTGCCCGCGCATGATGCTTATGGCCGTCCGATCGAAGCGGCGTACGCCAAGCTGCCCGCGGGCGAGGCTGCACTCGACGTCGCCGAGGCGTGCGGCATGTGGCGGGTTGCCGATCTCGAGCCGGACATTCTCGCCGCAAGCTCGTTCGGCGCCGGCGAGCTGATTCGCCAGCGATCGGCGGCGGTGCGCGCCGGATCATCGTCGGCGTCGGCGGCACGGCGTCAAGTGACGGCGGTGAGGGGCTGCGGCTGGCGCTGAGCTCGGTACCCGACGGTGTCGAGCTGGTCGCCGCGCTCGATGTCGACAACCCGCTGCTCGGTCCGAAGTGCGGCAGCGGTGTACGGACCGCAGAAGGGTGCGACGACGCCCGAGCTGGTGGAGCAGCTGGAGCGGCGGCTGGCGGCGCTCGACCTGGCGACCGCGGAGCTGCCTGGATCGGGAGCGGGGGGAGGCATCGGCGGCATGCTGATGGCGCTCGGCGCCACGGCTGTGCCGGGCGCTGGACTCGTGCTGGAAGAGGTGGGGTTGGCCGGCCGGCTGGACGGCGCCCACCTCTGCATCACCGGTGAGGGCAGGATCGACGCCCAGACGCTGCGCGGCAAGGTGGTTTCGGCGGTGGCCGGCGCATGCCGGACGGCCGGCGTCGAGTGCGTCGCGGTGGGTGGCGAGGTCGAGCCCGACGCCGCGCGCGGGCTGGGCGAACTGGGAGCGACCACGCTTGCATGTGGCGACCTGGAGCAGGCCGGCGCGCGGCTTGCGGCGGACCGCGTGTAACGGTCGCGTCCCTGCTCGGTCACTGAGATGGCGCGTGCGGACGCGATACGGTGCGGATAGGTACCCCAGAGAGCAACACGAGTAATGAAACTCGAGCAAGGGCA
>CAVWLK010000062.1:0-332764 GCA_963755675.1 uncultured Actinomycetes bacterium | reverse complement strand
GGGCAAGTTCCCCTCGGAGCGGGGCGAAGGGAGACTGGCTGGAAACAGCCCTGTGGAGTGCACCCCATTTTCCGGACCAGTGGCAAAGGGAGGGTTGGCACCGGGCGGTAGACTCGCCCGGACGCGGAGGACAGCGATGCCACGGGGACGGACGCACAGTCGGGAGTTCAAGCTCGACCTGATGCACCAGGTCGCCAGTGGGGCCAAACGACCGGCCCAACTGTGCCGCGAACATGGGCTGGCCAACAGCGTGCTGGACCGCTGGCGCCACGAGTATGCCGAGCGTGGGGAGGCGGCCTTCACCCCGCGAGAGGTGGCCGGGGAAGCCGCCTTGCAGCAGCGCATCGCCGAGTTGGAGCGCGTCTGCGGGCAACTGGCCCTGGAGAACGCGGCCCTAAAAAAGGGGCTCAGCAGCATGGCGTCGCGGAGCGGCACGCCTTGATGGCCGAGTTGGTGGTGGCCTACCCGACCCTGTCGATCCGGCGCCTGTGTACGGCGCTGGGCCTCAGTCGCAGTTGGTGGTACGCGCAGCGCCACTCCAGGGAGCGGGAGGTGGAGACCTTGGCCTTGCGCGAGGCCATCGAAGGCATCGTGCTGGAGTTCCCCGGCTATGGGTATCGGCGGGTGACGCACGAACTGCGTCGTCAGGGCTGAAGACCGCCGCCCAGGCGTTGCGCGAGGCGTTTGGCCTGCGAACCTGCCGGCCGGCCCTCCCGCACGACGACGGCAGCTGCCTGGCGGGGCTGGTTGGCTGCCGGGCTCCCTGTCGCGGCGGCGACTCGCGGTCGATGCCTACAGGACGAGGCTCGCGCCGCGCGCAGCGCGCAGGCTGGAGGGCGACGTCGACGGCTCGCCGCCGCCGTTGCTGCGGGCGCGGCATGGCGCGCGCTCGGCGGACAGCGCCGGCTCGAGCAGGCGGCGGGTGCGCGACCGGCTCGAGGCGCTCGAGGGCGTGCAGGCTGCGGTTGGCCCGGCTGCGGCGGGCGGCTGCGGTCAGCGGCGTGCTGCTGGCGGCGACATCGACGCGCCGGTTCGTGCAGGCGTTCGCGTGCGCCGGTGGGCGGCGTGGTCGGACGGCGCCGGCTACCGCGCTCGGGAGGCGCGCGAGCTCGAGTGCCGGCCGCTGATCGCCGCTCTGCAGCTGGCGCTGGACGCCAAACCCGGCCCGCTTCGCCACCGATCAGGCCGACACCGCCCGCCTGCTCACCGCCGCCTTCGCCCGCCCCGGCCGTGACGTCACAGCGATCCCGCTGGCGGTCGACCGGCTCGACGCGGCTGCCACGCTCGTCGCCGCCGGCCGCGCCCGGGTACCCTTCAGGCGATTAACTTCGCAGACCGCCTGGCCGAGTCCGTTGCCGCAAGGGCGAGCACGCTCTGCGTCGGGCTCGATCCGCGGATCGAGCTACTGCCCCCGGAGCTGGTGACCGGACTGAAGCCGGGCCCGGCGGGCGCGCACGAGCCTACGAGCGGTTCTGCGAGGGCCTGATCGAGGCGGTCGCCGACGAGGCCGTCGCGGTCAAGCCGCAGGTCGCCCTTCGAGGCACTCGGCTGGGTACGGGCTGACGGCGCTCGAGCGTGTCTGCGACGCCGCCGCCGAGCGCGGCCTTCTCGTGATCGCCGACGCCAAGCGCGGCGACATCCGCTCGACCGCCGAGGCATACGCGGAGGCGTGGTTGGGCCGCGCGACGACAGACGCCCGGTTGCCGACGCCCTCACCGTCAATCCCTACATGGGCAGCGACTCGGTCGAGCCCTTCCTTGCCGCATGTGGCGCAGGGCGCCGGCCTGTTCGTGCTGGCCCGGACGTCCAACCCCGGCGCCGCCGACCTCCAGCAGGAGTTGCTGCTCGACGGCCGGCCGCTGTGGGAGCGCACTGCCGAGCTGATCGCGGAGTGGGGCGCTGGCTGATCGGCGAATCCGGGCTTTCGAGCGTGGGCGCCGTGGTCGGTGCCACCAACCCGGAAGCTGTCGAGCGCGCCCGCGAGTTGATGCCCGCGCAGGTGCTGCTGCTGCCGGGCGTGGGTGCCCAGGGCGGCAGCGCCGGCGATCTCGCGGCCGCCTTCCGCGATCACCCGGCGGGGGGCCTGGTGGTGGCCGCTCGCTCAGTGATCTACGCGTGGCGCGAGCGGCGCGGCGACTGGCAGCAGTCGGTTCGCGCGGCCGCCGCCGAGCTGCGTCAGGCAGCTCCCACCGCGCTCTGAGACGTCCTACATCAACGTGACGCAGCCGTGGCCGGCCGGCGATCGCGAGCCAGCCACGCGCACGCAGCATGCCGCCACCAGCACGGTCATCGTCTCGGTCGGCTGCGAAGGCCAGCAGCATCACCAGCGTCAACGCGACCTCCATCCCGGCCAGGTCGCCCAGCGATCGCCGTCGCGCGATTCCCCAGCCGGTCTCGAGCACCGTCACGACCGCCGTCATGACCAGCAACCACAGCGCTCCATACCCCAGCGCCCAGCCGGCGATCCCGACCTCCAGCACCACGCGTGGCGGTGACGACCGCCCGTGTCCTCGACGACAGCATGGTTCAACTGTACGGGGCGGCGGGAACGGTCAAGTGTAGACTCCGCAGGGCCGATGAGCGCGATGTGCGTCCGCCGTCATCCTTCTCTGAACGACGAGAGCCGGGTACCTCGATGATCCTCACCGTGACCGTCAACGCGGCGGTCGACAAGACGCTGACCGTGGCGAACCTGCAGCTCGGTCACCGGCACCGGGCGCAGCAGGGCCTGGTGATGGCCGGCGGCAAGGGGATCAACGTCGCGCGGGCGCTGAAGCGTCTGGGCGAGCCCGTGATCGCGACCGGCCTGGCCGGTGGCCGCGCCGGCGCCCAGATCGTCGACGGCCTGCGCTCGGAGGGCATCCTCAACGACTTCGTGCGCATCGCGCGGCGAGTCGCGCACCTCGACCGCCGTCATCGATCCCACCAGCGGCCTCGCAGACCGAGATCAACGAGTACGGCCCCGAGGTGACCGCGGAGGAGATCGCGATCCTGCTCGAGAAGATCCGCTACCTGTCCGGCGCCGTCTCGACGGTGGTGTTCGCCGGCAGCCTGCCGCGCAAGGTCCGACACGCTTCTACGCCGACGTGATCCGCGACATGAACCGGCGCAAGGTTCGCACCGTGATCGACGCCGACGGCGAGCCGCTGCGCTTGGCGCTGGCCGCGGAGCCGACGCTGGTCTCGCCCAACCAGCGCGAGGCGGAGGCGCTGGTCGGCCACGAGTTCCAGACCGACGAGGACTTCCAGCACGGCCTCGCGACGATCGCCTCGATGGGCGCGGCCAACGTGCTGATCACGCTCAAGACGGGCTGCTACGCGCTGCTGGCCGAGGGCAAGGGCAGGCGGCGCATGTACCGCGCCTGGATCCCGCGCGTCGAGGCCGTCTCGTCGGTCGGATCCGGCGACGCGCTGCTGGCCGGATTCGTCTCCGCCCGGCAGGCCGGACGCAACGCCGAGGAATGCCTGCGGCTGGCCCTCGCTTGCGGAGCGGCCAACACTCAGACGGTCGGCGCAGGCGTGTTCGAGCCGCGCGACGTGCCGCGCTTCTGCAGGCCATGGTCGAGGTGCAGGAGATCCAGCCTCGCGCCGCCCGCGCGTCGCTGACTCCCGCCTGGACGGCGCATCCGGCGCCGTTGATAGACTGCCGCGAACTTGAACGTTCGACAGCTCAACCGCACGATCCTGCGCGCGGCCCTCCTGGGGCCGTCGTGCTGTTTAGGGGAGGTCTTCGCTGTTGGAGATCGAGATTGGGCGCGGCAAGAAGGCGCGCCGCGCCTACGGGTTCGACGACATCGCGATCGTGCCCCAGCCGACGCACGCGAGACGCCGAAGACGTCGACATCGCCTGGCGGCTCGGACCGCATCTGCTCGAGCTGCCGCTGCTGGCGGCGGCCATGGACGGGGTCGTCTCGCCGGCGACCGCGATCGAACTGGGCAAGCTGGGCGGGCTGGCGTGCTCAACCTGGAGGGCATCTGGACGCGCTACGAGGACGCCGACGCCGAGCTCGAGCGGATCGCGACCTACGACAAGGCGAGGCCACCCACGAGATGCAGCAGATCTACACGGAGCCGGTCAAGCCCGAGCTGATCGCCCAGCGGATCAAGGAGATCAAGGAGGGCGGCGTTCTGGCCGCCGCCTCGCTGACCCCCCAGCGCGTGCGCGAGCACTGGCAGATCGCGCTCGACGCCGGGCTTGACGTGCTCGTGATCCAGGGCACGGTCGTCTCGGCCGAGCACGTCTCGACCGTGGTCGAGCCGCTCAACCTGAAGGAGTTCATCGCCTCGATCCCGGTGCCGGTGATCGTCGGCGGCTGTGCCTCCTACCAGGCGGCGCTGCACCTGATGCGCACCGGCGCGGCAGGCATCCTGGTCGGGGTCGGCCCCGGCGCCGCCTGCACCACGCGCGGCGTGCTGGGGGTTGGCGTCCCGCAGGCAACCGCGATCGCCGACGCGGCCGCGGCTCGCGTGCAGCACCTGCTCGAGACGGGGCAGTACGTGAACGTGATCGCCGACGGCGGCATGCGCACCGGCGGCGACATCTCCAAGGCGATCGCCTGCGGCGCGGATGCCGTGATGATCGGCTCGCCGCTGGCGCGGGCCAACGAGGCGCCCGGCCGCGGCTACCACTGGGGCATGGCCACGTTCCACGCCAGCCTCCCGCGCGGCGCCCGCGTGAAGACCGACCAGGTCGGCACGCTGGAGGAGATCGTGATCGGCCCGGCCACCGAGAACGACGGCACGCTGAACCTGATGGGCGCGTTGCGCACCTCGATGGCCACCACCGGGTACGACACCATCCAGGCCTTCCAGAAGGCCGAGATCATGTTTGCCCCCGCACTCCAGACGGAGGGCAAGAAGCTCCAGCGAGAGCAGGCGATCGGAATGAGCCGTTGAGCGCAGCGACCCACGGCGCCGGAGACGCGCTCGCCGGCGTGGCCGGGTCGCCCGTCACCCACCGCCCGGTGCTGGTGGTCGACTTCGGTGCGCAGTACGCGCAGCTGATCGCACGGCGGGTACGCGAGTGCCGCGTCTACTCGCGAGATCGTGCCGCACGACATGCCGGTCGGCCGAGATCGCCGCCCGCGATCCGATCGGCATCATCCTCTCCGGCGGTCCCGCCTCGATCTACGAGCCGGGGGCTCCGGCGGTCGATCCGGGGCTGTTCGAGCTCGGCGTTCCGGTGCTCGGCATCTGTTACGGCATGCAGGCGATGGCGGGGGCGCTCGGCGGCGAGGTGGCCAACACGGGGCTCGGGCGAGTTCGGCAAGACGACCGTCGAGCCTGGCCGAGGGCAGCCTGCTGTTCGGAGAGCTGCCGGCCGATCAGTCCTGCTGGATGAGCCACCGCGACAGCGTGGTACGCGCCGCCGGAGGGCTTCACCGTCACCGCGTCCACCGAGATCACGCCGATCGCCGGGATGGAGAATCGCGAGCGCGGCTTCTACGCCGTGCAGTTCCATCCCGAGGTGCTCCACACTCCCCGCGGCACCGAGATGCTCGGCCAGTTCGTGCTCGAGGCCTGTCAGGCTCCGCCCACCTGGACGGCGCTCCAGTTCATCGAGGAGCAGGTCGAGCGGATCCGCGAGCAGGTCGGCGACGAGCAGGTGATCTGCGCTCTCTCCGGTGGCGTCGACTCGGCCGTGGCGGCGCTGCTCGTGCACAAGGCGGTGGGCGACCAGCTGACCTGCGTGTTCGTCGATCACGGCCTGCTGCGCAAGGACGAGGCCCGCAACGTGGTGGAGGCGTTCGAGGATCACTTCCACGTGCCGCTGGTGCATGTCGATGCCGCCGATCGCTTCCTCAGCCGGTTGCAGGGCGTCACCGACCCCGAGACAAAGCGCCGCATCATCGGCGAGGAGTTCATCCGGCTGTTCGAGGACGAGGCGGCCAAGCTGGGCGAGATCAACCACCTCGTCCAAGGCACGCTCTACTCGGACGTGATCGAGTCGGGGAGTCGCACGGCTGCCAAGATCAAGTCGCACCACAACGTCGGCGGCCTGCCGGAGGACATCGAGTTCGACCTGGTCGAGCCACTGCGTCTGATCTTCAAGGACGAGGTGAGGCGGGTGGGCGAGGAGCTGGGCCTGCCGGAGCGGATGGTGTGGCGCCAGCCGTTCCCCGGGCCGGGGCTCGCGATCAGGATCATCGGCGAGGTCACCTCGGAGCGTCTCGACATCCTGCGCGAGGCCGACGCGGTGCTGTTCGGAGGAGATCCGCAAGGCGGGGCTTACCACGAGCTGTGGCAGACGTTCGCGATCCTGCCTGCGATCCGAAGCGTCGGCGTTCAGGGCGACGCACGCACGTACGCCTATCCGATCGTGATCCGTGCCGTCACCTCGGAGGACGCGATGACGGCCGACTGGGCAAGGCTTCCGTACGACCTCCTGGAGCGGATCTCGAGCCGCATCATCAGCGAGATCCCCGGTGTGAACCGTGTGGCGCTGGACATCTCCAGCAAGCCGCCCAGCACCATCGAGTGGGAGTAGGCCGGCAGGCCCGGTCGCTGGCGGTGAAGGGGTCAGACCCCGTTCGGGGTCAGACCCCAAACACGCGCAACGGGGTCTGACCCCTCTACCCCTCGCCGAGCCGCAGCTAGGTCACGCCAGGCGCGTTCACAGTAAAGGCGGCGATCAAGGCGCGCGCCACGCCGTTACCATGACCGAGGTGTTCCGCATCGGCCTGATCGTGGCGCTGGCGATGCTGGCCCTGCTGGCCGGCGCGGGCGGAGTCGCGCCGCGTCGCGCTCCGGCGGTAGGCGCCGCCGTCTCGGGACGGGAGGCGGTGTGGTTGTGCCATCCCGGCAGCCGCTGCCTCCACATGATGGAGCACCCGCCCTAGATGGTCAGGGTCTGGCCCCGACGCGGGGCCAGACCCAAGACCTCACGGTCGCACTACCGGCACGGCGACCACGGCGTGTCGTACAGGTTCAGGTCCTTCAGGATGGCGTTGAAGTTCCAGCCGTTGGACTTGGTGCAGTTGAGGTTATTGGACTTGTACTCAACCTCGAACACCGCCTTGCCGGAGGCCGTCCAACCCGGCAGCCCGGGCGCCGGGTAGTCGCACTCCTTGTACTGCATGCACTGCTCGTTGATGGCGTAGTCGAAGTACGGCTTCAGATCGGAGAGCTGTCCGAGGTCGTTCTTGAGCGCTGCGGACAGTCCGTTCTGATGCGCCAGGTTCGCCAGGTAGGTGTTGTAGTTGAACTGGTCGGTTGCGGTCAGTGGGAACCCCGTCCTGTTCGCGTACGCGTCGACGTTGTCGAACTCGATGCCGTCAAACCTGGCCTGCTTGCATTTCTGGATACGGGCGGACATGATCGGTCCGAGCACCGAGATCTGCCGGATATCGAGCCACTTCTCGCCCGGCCATCCGTTCTTGCTGCCGAGAACGCTCGCCGGGAACTGGCCGGCGTCCACCCTCCAGTTCTCCCATGTGCCGGCGCTGATGTAGCAGATGGCATGGCCGCCGCGAGCGTGCACGGCGTCCACCCCAGCGGTGTTCAGGGTGGTGTTGTTGCCGGACACGGACTGATCGACGTACAGGTCGAAGTCCCAGACCTGCGGGCTGACGGCAGCGCCGCCGCCGGCCGGGGGTGCCGAGATGACGGTGTTGATCCCGCCGGTTGACGCGTACGCCGCGACGCCCTGCAACTGGTACTGCCAGCGGCTCTGAAGTGCGGGCACCCAGCACCCTGTGCAGCTGACCGGGGCGACGGCAGCGGCCGCGGCGCCGGAGGGGTGGGCGGATGCGGGTGACGCGAACGCGAGGCTCGCGATGGCAGCCGCCACCACGAATCGAATCCTGAGCATGTTGCGGCTCCTTCACGCAGTGGATACGGGACTGCGTGTCTGCGCGTGCTGTTCCTCACTCTCCGCCGACCGCCGACACGTGCGAACGGGGAGTGGCGTGCACCCAACGGGCACAGCCAGCACGAATGCCTTTGACCCCCTCTCTTGTCCGTTTGCAGAGGTTTGCGAGGGGATTCAAGCACATTCGTTCACGGAGCGTGCTGCATTTGTGCGCCGAATCAGAGAATGTTGACGCGGCGAACCGGTGAGATCGCCGACATCCACGGCTTCGTGATCCCACCGGCATAGCGCCAGCGCAGGAACAGCGGTCCCGGCGTGCCGACCGTGATCCGCACCGCGTAGCTGCCGTTCTTCGCCACCGGAATCAGCTTGGCCGACTTCCATGAGGCGCCGGCCGAGCGGCGCAGCTGCAGCAGCAGCCTGACGCCGTGCATGTTGGGCGCCGACGTGCCGTGGAAGGTGAACGCCGTGCCCCGATGCACGTTGCTCGCGCTCACACCCGAACCGAGGTGGGGAATCACATGGATCGCGTGCCCGGTGGCCTTGTCCGGCGCCTGGGTATCCGAGCCCGGGAAGTTGACCGACCACGTGAGGTTGCGGCGCAGGCCCTTGCTGAGTGTGATCGACCAGACCCCGCTGGTGTTCGTGCGAGCGACGTAGATGTAGGGGTAGCCGACTCCCTTCAGCATCAGCTCGAGGTAGACGCGCCGGTTGGCGATCGGGGCATCGGTCGAGTCGAACAGCGTGCCGTGCAACGTGATCGACTTGCCGTATGCGACCGTCTTGGCCGTCAGTGGCGCCGAGATCGCGACCTGACTTGCGTCTTGCGTGACGGCGCCGGGCGTGTAGCCGGTCAGCGCCGTCGCAAGCGCCATGGCGTCGGGCGACCCAAGGCCGGTCGCGAGGTCATATCCGGGTTTGGCGAAGTAGTTGCCGGTCGAGCTGTAGATGTTGTTGTTGCCCACTGTGACATCGTTGAAGGTTCCGGCGTTGGCGTACAGGAATGGGTTGGCGAAACCCATCCGCGCGTGGGTACCCGGGTTTGCCTGCGAATAGGAGTTGGCGTCGGCCGCGATCGCCGCCATCAGCGGGGCTGATCCGCTGGTGCCGCCGACGGTGAACCATGGGTCGGGGAACTGGGGGGTGACGCAGTAACTGGCCGCCACGGTGCAGTAGATGATGTACCCGGTATTGGGGTTCGCGTCGAGCGCGACATCCGGCGTCTGGCGGCAGGTTCCACCGAAGTTGCCGCACTTGGTGCCGTTGTCGAAGCTCCCGGTCGGATTGGCGCTCTGGTATGCCGGCTGAGGCCAAAGCTGCGAGACGCCGCCGCCCCCGCCGCCGCGGTTTTCCTTCGTTCGGTTGACCCAGGTCGTGCTGGTGCCGCTCGTGTTCTGCAGCGTGGTGCCGCCGACCGCGGTCGCGAACGGTTGCGACGACGGGTCGTCCGTGTACAGCGCCTTCACGGCGCCATTGGTGAGAGCGGCGCAGTCACTGGATCCGCTGTCGCCGGTGGCGGAGAAGAATGAGATGCCGGCGGCCGCAAGCGCCTCCAGATGCGTCGACTCAGCCTCAAGGAACGAGGGCGGCAGGGCCGGCTCGCACAGGCCCCAGCTGTCGCTGACCACGGTGACGCCATCGGTCACCATCTGGTCGAGCATGGGCAGGATCTGTGACACGTTGTTGTTGGCCTCGTACACGCGCACCTCGTCCACTCCCGGCGCGTTCGAGATCACCACCTCGATGTCCAGCTCCGCCTCGATCGCCGCATACAGCGATCCCGGCCCGCCGTTGATCGTGACCGGGGTGACCTGCATGTTTGGAAGGCCGTAGCAGTTCTTGTACGTGGTGATATCGCCGCCGCGGTAGTTCGTGAACTCGACCAGGCCGACCGTCTCGCCGTGGCCGTCGCCACCTGCCGTGAGCAGCGTGTCGTGGTTGTAGGCCTGCGCAAACTCATCCGGCTGGTAGCCAGGGCCGGCATTATTGGCGGCGTTGCACGGGGTCAGTGTGTGAGGTGCGGCGCCTCCCAAAGTCACGTGCCGCTGCAGCCGAAGCGCCGTGTCCAGACCCGAAACGTCCTCGACCAGCGGCGCCAGCCCAGCCGGCAGCTTCACGGCTCCATCGGGCGCGCGGAACACGTGTCCGCTCGGTGAACGGTAGGTCGAGAGGCCGACCCCGAACGCTCGCCGTGCCGCCCCCGCGTCACCTGTGAAGCTGAGGCTGAGCAGTCCGGAGGAGGTCAGCCGAAACCCGCGCGACTGCATGTAGCGCGTGATCGCGACCACGTTGCCCGGCGACGGCGCGAAGGTCTGGCGCAGCTTTGCGGCTGACATCCTCTTGCCTGCGGTCGCCGCCCTGGTCAGCAGCGCGCGATTGCGTGGCTGCAGCGAGAGCACCACGCTGACCGGCGCGGAGTCGGCGGTCGCTGCGAGACGCGCAGACTGCCGTACCAGCGGAAGCTGTGTGCCGGCAAGCGCCCGCATCGAGACGACCGTTGCGGCGTTACCGGCTGAGGCAGTGGCGAGCACCGAGAACGCCGCCAGTGCGACGATGACTCGCAGGGGGAAGAAACGCATCGCCCTCATTCTGGGTGCTGGCGGTCCAGATTGCCAGCGTTTAAGGAAGATTCTCCCGAGAGCTACGTTGTCATAAGAGCATACGTCGCTCTATACCACCCTCACCCACCTGACCGGGGAGTTGGCGCTCATCCACGGCCCGGCTGAGCTTCCGTCGTAGTGGAAACGGAATGCGAACAGCCCGCGATGCGGGAAGGACTCGTATCCGCCGTAACTCCCGTCCTCGTGGATGCCGGCGTGGTCGGCGAAGTGATGCCACACCCCGTCGGCGCCGTGGTATTGGATGAGCAGACTGTGCTGCTTCATGAACGGTGCGGTTGCACCCCTCATCACCAGCTTTTCGGCGAGCGCAATCGAGGTTCGGGTCGAGCCGTTGGTCAGATGGGGAGCGACCAGGAGGCTGAACGTGGAGCTGGCCGAGGGCGGCTCGCTGTCGGAGCCCGGGAACACCGCTTCCCAGCGAAGGTTGCGTCGCAGGGCCTTCCTCAGTTGCAGCGACCAATGCCCAGTGGCGTCGCTTCGCACCCTGTAGATCAGTGGGCCTGCGCCCTCTCGCAGTTCGACGTAGACCTCGCGGCTTGGCAGCGGCTCGCCGTTCTCAAACAGCGTGCCCCTGAAGTTCACCTGCTGACCGTACGTGATCACCTTCCCCGCGATCGGGCCGGCAACTGTCAAGGAGATCGCGGCCTGGCTCGGGGGTGATCCCGAACAGGCTCTCACCATCTGGGCGAACGCCGGAGCATCCGGCGATCCCAGACCGGTGGCCATGTCGTATCCGATCCGTGCTTTGTACACGCCGATACCGTGAAGATCATTGGTGCCCGAAGTCACGTCGGAGAACGTTCCCGGCGCTGCCGAATACAGGCACGGATTGGCGTAGCCGAGCCGGCCTCCGCCCGTTGCACGAGAGCTTTCGTTGGCGTCGGCGGTAATCGCAGCCAACAGTGGGGCGGCGGCACTGGTGCCACCGACCGGGAACCAATGAATGTTCGTGGGGCAGCCCAATGCGGAGCAGTAGATGATGTACCCGGTGTGCGGATTGGCATCCAAGGCGACGTCGGGCACCTGCCGGCAGAAGACGCCCGTCAGAGATCCGCACGGGGCCGAGCGCGAGTCGACGAACTTTGCGCCGGACTGGTACGACGGGAGCGGCCACAACCACGATATGCCACCCCCGCTTCCCTTCCATGCGCTTCCCGGAGGGCTCGCCGGGCTCCCAAGCGTCGTCCCACCAACACCGGTCGCGAATGGCTGCACCGCGGGGTCGTCCGTCACCGGGCCGAGGTAACCGCCGCGGGTCGCGGTGGCACAACCGGATGATCCGTCGTCTCCGCTGGCTGCGTAGAAGGAGACGCCTGCCACCGCCGCCAGCTCGAGTGCCTCGCTCTCGGCGGACGCGGTGGATGCTGGCAAGAGGCCCTCACAGATGCCCCAGCTGTCGCTGGCGATGTGCAGCTCCGGGCGAGTGGTACCTGAGTCCGTGACCATCTGGTTGAGGATCGCCAAGAACTGGGCGATGTTGTTCGGTGCCGAGTAGACGTAGAGCTGATCGAGGTTGGGAGCGTTGGAGAGGGCCACTTCGATATCAAGCTCGACCTCGATGGCGCCTCGCTGGTTCGGCGCGCCGCCGCTAACAGCCACCGTTGACACAACCGGTGACGTGATGCCGAAACAGTTGCGGAACGTCGTCACATCGGATGGTCGATAGCGAGAGAACTCCACAAGCGCGATCGCCTCACCGTCGCCGTCGTAGCCGTTCGCGAGAAGCTGGTCATGACCGTAGGCTTGGGCAAATTGGGCGGGCAGGTAGCCGCCGAACCGGGTGCGCGCCGCGACTGGGCCGTTGCACGACGGTGTCACCGCGTGTGGCAGGCTCGGGAGCGATGCGTGCGAGTGCATCCGGAGTGCCGTGTCCAGTCCACTAACGGCCGAGACGGATGGCGCGAGGGCTGCGGGCAGCTTCACTGCACCGTCCGGGGCACGGAATGTGCGTCCACCCTGACCCCGGTAGACGGAGAGTCCGACTCCGAATGCTCGCTCTACCGAGGCGGCGTTGCCACGGAACGTGAGTGCGAGTCCGTTCGCAGCGGCCAAGTCGAATCCGCGTGACCGCATGTATCGGGTGACCTCGGCCACTGACCCATCGGCCGGCAGGAACAGGCGCCGGATCTTCGACAGCGGGAGAGGCGTGGCGCCGCTGGACGCCGCTGCCATCCGCTCGAGGAGCTCTGGGTTCCGCGGGTTCATCGAGACGACCACGTCGATCTTCGTCGCGTCTGGGGTCGGCCGCAGGCGCACCGCGTGGCTCAGCATCGGCAACGCGCTTCCGTGAAGCCGCTGCGGAGCCGGTCCTCGATCGGCCGCATGACCGGCGGCCGTTCCGCAGAGCAGTGCAGCCGTCGCGGCGAGCGCGATCGGCGCCAAGAGGTGTAGGCGCATCGCGCCATTCTCCGTGCTTCGGCCGGTGATTACCAGTGTTCCGCGAAATTGGTCGGCCCGACCGATCGAGAAACGCCGCTAGCCCCAGGCGCTGGACGACAGCCGGAAGGTGTAGACGGCCGGCTTTGGATCCTTGTTGCCGCCCGAATCGACGGCTCGGGCTCGCACGGTGTACGTCTTGCCGGGCGTCAGGTGATACAGGGCGAAGGACGTCCCACCGCTGGCCCACTTCCACGAACCGGTCCCAACCTTGTACTGGTACCGCATGATCGTGAACGCGCTGGCCGGATCGGGGTCGGTCGCGGCCATCGAGAACGAGACGGTGGCGAACGGGCTCGGGCTCGGTGGTTTCGACGTGAAGTGGGTGTGGGTGGGCGGGATCCGGTTCATCGCCCACCACAGAGCGCGGGTCACCAGCGGCCCGGCCTGCGGGCTGACCGACGGGTCGAAGCCGCCGCCTCCGCTGGCCACACTGCTCGACCACGGGTTGAAGCCGAGGTCGACCACGCGTCCGCGCTGGTCGCCGGTGTCCCAGTGGATCGCCAGCAGCGACTGTCCGACGCTGTAGCCCGATCCGGACTGCGGCTGCAGCCGCGCCAGCACCGTTTCGTTCCAGCTCTGCTGCGTCGCCTCCCGCCCTGACCCGGCGCCGATCACCGTCAGGCTGGAGAGGTATTTGGTGAGGAAGTGGGGCTGCACCGAGCTCGGCCTAAGCGCGCCGCCGATGATCGTCGGTGGGTCGGCGTAGCCGAGCGGCGACCAGTTCGTCGCCCAGCCTCCGGTGGCCGATCCGATCGCGCTCAGCGACGGCCACGCGCCGCCGCTCGTCCAGTGTGTCTGGCCGCCGAGCACCACGCCGTGCCCGGCCGCGGCGAAGGTGGCGAGGGCGCCGGCGGCCGCGAGCTGGCCGGTGATGTCCTGGTCGGTGACCACGAGCGCCGCCTGGTAGCCCTTGAGGTCGGTGCTGGTCAGCGCGCGACCCGTCGCCGCCGAGATGTCAACCAGGTCTCCCACGTGTGGCACCGCCAGCAGGTTGGCGCGGTCGAGGCGGCGGACGATGTCGTCGACGGCGTCCGGCGCGAGTGCGGTGATCACCTTCACCTTCAATGTCGGGTGGGCCGGCTTGGCTCGCGTGAGCCAGGCGACCGAGTCGAACGTCGTATCGTCGAGCGTGACCGAGGCGACGTAGTGGCTGCCGTACGCCAACGTGCCGTTGACCTGCAGCGTGATCGTCGTCGATCCGGAACCCGTGACGGTGACCGGCACCTGAACCGTGCTGCCCGCCTTGTGCAGCGACACCTGGGTGGCCGGATCCGCGATCGAGACCGGGCTGGTGTACTCGAACACCACCTGTGGCCGGTAGCGGTCGGTGGTGGTCGTGGCCGAGACGAGCACGGACGGGCCACTGGCCAGCGCAAGCGAGGTCGGCGCCAACAGCGCGACCACCAGGACAAGCAGGAGGTAGACCCGGCGTTGCATGCTGTGTCTTCTATCGGGTTTGTGACTTTTGCGCTTTAGAGCACAAACAGGGGATCGGGCGTCGCCTTTCTACCGTGCCTGCAACGGCCGCAAGGCCGGCGGCCCCCGCGACGCCTACTCCCAGGCCCAGTCCTTCACCCACCAGCCGGCGTTCGGCATGCCGCTCTTGAGCGCCGCGCCCGTGACCGCGCCCACGTCCACCCGTACGCGGTGGAATTCGACCTCGCCGTCGCCCGTGATCGCATACTCGGCCCAGGGCGGGTTGCGGAATGTGCCCCCGGCCGCGTGCTCGAACGGCATGCCGACGCTGCCGGGGTTGATCACGAGAGACGCTCCGTGGCGTCGCAGCATCGGCATGTGCGTATGGCCTCCGGCGCATGATCGCCTCGGAGTGGCCGTCGAGCATCGCCGCCAGCTCAGCCTCCGGCGTGATCGGCAGCAGCACCTCGGTGTTCGAGCGCGGCGAGCCGTGGTAGCAGAGCAGACCGTCCAGCTCGACCACCGGCCGGTAGCTGCGCAGCAGCGTGACGTGGCGATCCTCGAGCTGGTCGTGTGCCCACAGGTCGATCTCGACGATCCGTCGCGTGTCGTCGTCCTCGATCGACTCGTCGCGCGGTCCGAGCAGCCACTCATCGGTGTTGCCCATGACGACATCGCAACCCAGGCCCGCCACCCGTTCGATCGCAGCTCGCGGCTGAGGACCCGGTCGCGGCGACGTCGCCGAGGCAGACGATCCGGTCGACACCCCGCCGGTCGATGTCGCTCCAGCACGGCATCCAGGGCAACCAGGTTGCCGTGGATGTCCGCGATCAGCGCGGTTCTCACCGTGGGCTGGTGACAGTCTCCGGGTGGATGCGGCCACCAGAGCCGGCGAGCCGGCCACCGTCACGGTGGCTGCGGACGGCCAGCACCTCGGCCAGAATCGAGACCGCGGTCTCGGCCGGGGTGACGGCTCCGATGTCGAGGCCCAGCGGCCCGGAGATGCGGTCGATCTCGGATTCGCTGTACCCAGCGTTCAGCAGCCGAGTCCGGCGCTTTTCCTGCGCCCGGCGGCTGCCGAGCGCGCCGATGTAGGGCGCGCTACTGCGCAGCGCCGGTCCCAGCGCGGGCTCGTCGAAGCGAGCGTCGTGCGTCAGCACGACCACGTACGTCGCCTCGTCCGGCGCGTAGCGGTCATACGTCAAGGCCGGCCAGCCGACCACGATATCGTCGGCATCGGGAAGCCGCTCCGGGGTTGCGAACTTGGTGCGGGCATCGGATACCACGGTGCGGAATCCCACCTGCCGGGCCATCCGGCACAGCGCCTGAGCCGTGTCGACGGCGCCGAAAATCAGCATCACCGGCGCCGGGGCGAAATGCTCGACAAAGGCGTCCGGCGCCGCGCGTCGGGCGGTGGAGTGGGGCTCGCCCTCGCCGTAGACCTTGCTGCCTGCGTCCGGGCCGCTCAGCGTGGTGGTCACCGACAGGCGCTCGTGATCGCGCACGGCTGTCTCGATCCTCGAGACCTCGTCGGGGTCGAGCACCTGGATGAAAATCTCGATCTCGCCGCCGCACGGAAGGCCGACATCGAAGGCGTCGTCATCCGTGATGCCGTACGAGACCAGGCGCGGCTCGCCGCTTGCCAGCACCTCCTGGGCTCGCAGCACGACGTCGCTCTCGACGCAGCCGCCAGACACCGATCCGCGCATCTCGCCGCTCTCGGTCACCAGCAGGCGCGATCCAAGCGGCCGCGGCGCCGAGCGCTTGCTGTCGACCACCATCGCCACGGCCACCCGGTCGCCCGAGTCGACCAGTCGGCGGGCATCGTCAAGTACGTCTCTCATGCCGGAAGCTTACCTCCCGGCGGCGAAAACCAGAACGCCGTGGTGGGCGGCCACACGGGCCGCCCACCACTCGTCCGCTCAGCGCCCCGCGGCCTCCTCGAGCGCTCTCTGGGTGAGCACGTTTGCGAGGTGTACGCGGTATTCACCAGATGCCGCGGTGTCCGAGGGCGGGGTCAGCCCGTTGCCGGCGAGCAACGCCGCCTGCACCGTATTCGAGCCGTTCCACGCCTGCTCGGCTGCCGTCGCCCGGGTCGGTCGCGACGCCACCCCGGTGATCGCGATCCTTGCCTCCGAGCCGGCGATCGCGGCGGCAACGCCGACCACGGCCCAGTCCTGCATGCGGCGGTTGAACTTGACGTACGCCGCCTGGCGAACCTTTGGCACCCGCACCTCGGTCAGGATCTCGTCGGCCGAGATGGAGGTCGTCAGGTAGTCGAGGAAGAGCTCGTCTGCGGCGATCGTCCGCCGCCCGTTCGGTCCTTCGGCCACCACCTCACCGCCCAGTGCGACCAGCACGGCCGGCAGGTCGGCGTGCGGATCGGCGTGAGCGATCGATCCACCGATCGTTCCCCGGTTACGCACCTGCATGTCGCCGACGCCCGCTGCCGTCTCGGCGAGCACCGGGCACTCCCGGGCGATCAGGTCGGACTCGGCCACGGCGCGGTGCGTCGTCAGCGCTCCCACCGCGATGTGGTCGCCGTCCTCCCGGATGCCGTCCAGGCCGGGGATGCCCGACAGGTCGATCAAGGCGTCCGGCGCGGCCAGCCGCAGCTTCATCAGCGGGATCAGCGAGTGCCCGCCGGCCAGCAGCTTGGCGCCGTCGCCGTGGCGCCCGAGCAGCCCCACCGCGTCGGCCACGCTCGTTGGCCGTTCATATGCGAACTCGGCCGGGATCACGATGCACCTCCTCGGTCGATCGCGCGCCAGACCCTCTCGGGCTGAAGCGGCATGTCCAGGTCACGGGCGCCGACGGCATCGCAGACAGCACCGACCACCGCTGCGCTGGCGGCGATAGTCCCCGCCTCGCCGATGCCCTTCGCTCCCAGAGGATTGACGGGTGAGGGCGTCACGGTGTGGTGCGTTTCGACGATCGGGATCTCAGCCGCCGACGGCACCAGGTAGTCGACAAACGTGCTCGTCATCAACTGGCCAGACTCGTCGTAGACGGCTCCCTCATAGAGCGCTTGGCCGATTCCCTGCGCCACGCCTCCGTGCACCTGGCCGTCCACGATCATCGGATTCACAACGTTGCCGCAGTCGTCAACAGCGATGTAGCTTGTGATTTCGACCTTGCCGGTGTCACGATCGACCTCGACCTCGCAGCCGTGGGCGCCGAACGGGAACGTGAAGTTGGGCGGGTCGTGGAACACCGTCTCGTCCAGTCCCGGGTCGACCCCCTCCGGCAGGTCAAAGCCCTGCCATGCCCGGAAGGCGACGGCGCCGATCGCGATGCTCTTGTCGGGGCTTCCCTTGACGCGGAACTCGCCGTCCTCGAACTCGATGTCGTCGGGCGAGGCCTCCAGCATGTGGGCCGCCACCTGGCGCGCCTTGTCACGCACCTTGCCCGCCGCGCGGAACACCGCCGTTCCGCCCACTGCCAGGGAGCGGCTTCCGTAGGTGCCCAGCCCGTAGGGTGCGAAGGCGGTGTCGCCGTGGATCACCTCGACATCGTCGAACGGGATCCCGAGCTGCGACTCGATGATCTGCGACCACGACGTGGCGTGCCCCTGACCGTGCGGCGAGGTGCCGGTGATCACCGTCACCTTGCCGGTCGGGTGCACCCGCACCGTCGAGGTCTCCCAGCCGCCGGGCGTCAGTCCGACGGCATGGGTTACTGCCGACGGTGCCAGACCGCAGATCTCGACGTAGGTCGAGAGCCCGCGGCCGAGCAGCTTGCCGCGCGCGGCCGCCTCCTGGCGGCGGCGCTCGAAGGCGGGCTTGTCATCCGACAGCTCGAGCAGCTTGTCGAGCGTCTTCTCGTAGTCGCCCGAGTCGTAGGAGAGCCCGGTCGGTGAGCTGTACGGGAACTCGCGAATGAAGTTCTTGCGCCGAACCTCGGTGCGGCTCATCCCTAGCTCGAGCGCCAGGATGTCCATCATCCGCTCGATGGCGTGCGTTGCCTCGGGCCGGCCCGCCCCGCGGTAGGCGTCGGTCGGCGTGGTGTTGGTGAACACCTCGGTGACCTTGATGTCGACGGCCTGGATGTCGTACGGGCCGATCGACATGAACAGCGTGAGGTGGGCGATGGTCGGAGTCAGCAGCTGCAGGTAGCTGCCGCAGTCCTGCACGTAGTGTGCGCGCAGGCCGAGTACGCGACCGTCCTTGGTGGCCGCCAGCTCCATGTGGGCGTCCTGCGCGCGGCCGTGGGTGGTGGCCGTCATCGCCTCCGAGCGATCCTCGATCCACTTGATCGGGACGCCCAGGTCGCGCGAGACGGCGGCGGTGATGAACTCCTCGGCATAGCAGTTCAGCTTCGAGCCGAAGCCGCCGCCGACGTCGGGCGCCACCACCCGCACCTTGGCCTCGCTGACGCCGCAGCAGATGGCGAGGAACGTGCGCACGAAGTGTGGGATCTGGGTCGACGTGTGGACGGTCAGCTCGTCGTTCGAGCCGAGCCAGTGGGCGACCACGCCCCTCGTCTCGATCGCACATGGGATCAGACGCTGGTTTCGGATCGACTGCTTGACCACGACGTCCGCGTCGGCGAACGCCTTGTCCACCCCGTCCGTGACGTTCTCGATCACCAGGCACGTGTTGTCCGGGAACTCCTCGTGCACCCTTGGCGCATCGGCGGCCATCGCCGCGTCCAGCCCGATCGCTGCCGGCAGCGGTTCGTACGAGACGACGACGGCGTCGGCGGCATCGCGGGCCGCGTAGCGGTCAGCGGCGACCACCACAGCCACCGGCTCGCCGGCATGCCGAACGCGGTCGATCGCGATCTGCGGCCGCGCCGGCTGGCGCGTCTTTCCGGTCGGGTTCGATGCGCACGGTACGCCGGCCCCGAACTCGATGTCAGCTCCGGTCAGGACCGCGGTCACGCCGGGCATCTGCCGGGCGGCCGCGACGTCGATCGAGCTGATGCGGGCATGCGCGTAGGGGCTGCGCACGATCGACATGTGCAGCATCCCGGGCAGCTTGATGTCGTCGACGTAGCGACCCTGCCCCGTGAGGAACTCAGCGTCCTCCTTGCGCAGCACCGAGACGCCGATGCCTTTGCGTGTGTCGGTCGCGACGCTCATGCCGGCACCCCCTGCGACGCCGTCCGTATCGCCGCCACGATGTTCTGGTACCCGGTGCAGCGACAGAGGTTGCCTTCCAGCCCATGGCGGATCTCGTCGTCGCTCGGATTCGGATTTGCCTCCAGCAGCTTGATCGCCGCCATCACCATGCCCGGCGTGCAGTAGCCGCACTGGAGGCCGTGCTGCTCGTGAAACGCGCGCTGCATTGGGTGCATGTCGCCGGTCCGGCTGATGCCCTCGATGGTGGTCACGTCCCCGCCGTCGGCTTGGACGGCCAGCACCGTGCACGACTTGATCGCCTCACCGTCAAGCCAGACGGTGCAGGCCCCACAGTTCGAGGTGTCACACCCCACGTGCGTGCCGGTCAGGTTCAGCTGCTCGCGCAGGAAATGCACCAGCAGCGTCCGCGGCTCGACGCCGGTCGTGTGCGAAACCCCATTCACGGAGATCGTTACGGCCCTCTGCATGTGACCCCTCCTGGTTGCGTGGGTGCGCCTCGCAGGTGAGGGTCTATACCAGCCGGAGGCAAACTGCAAGGGATCCCCAAGAATGGAACCCAGACCACCACAATTCGGGGATGGCGGCTCCCGCTCGCCACGGGCAGAATCCACCAATGTTGACACGCCCACTCGCGGTTGCGAGGCCATCCACCCGGCTCGTCGGGGCGGTCGGCAGCCGCGAGCTGTTCTCGATGCTGTGCGAGGCGCTCGCCCAGGATCTGCAGGCGTCGGATTGCCTGGTGTCGCGGTGGGATCCGCTTCGCTCTGTGACCGCCGGCGTGGCCGGCTTCACCAGGACGCCCGAGCGCTGGAGGCTGTTTGGCGGCGAGTACCAGCTCGACCGCTACCCGGTGACCTTGGCGGTGCTGAACGGCGGCCAGCCGTACACCACCTGGATCGGCGACCCCGACGGCGATCCTGCCGAGCAGGAGCTGCTGCGCACGCTCGGCCTCACCGCCGGCCTGCTGCTGCGGCTCGATGCACCGGTGCCGTATCTGGTCGAGGTGTGGAGCGACCGCCGCTCGGGCGTGTTCACGCTTCGCGAACGTCGGCGGGCGACGGCGCTCGTCCGCGAGACATCCCGGCATCTCGGGGCCGCCGTGAAACGCGACGTCCAGCGCGAGGAGCACTTCCGGCGCGCGGCCGAGAACGCACGCGAGATCGGCGTCGGCCGACCCGCGGTTCGCCGAGATGGCGACCGCCGTCGGCGAAGCGATGCGGCTGGACGAGGAGTCGCTGGACGAGCTGCGGCTGGTGGCGCTGGTGCACGACGCCGGACGAGCTGCGATCCCGGCCGCGCTGCTCGAGAAGCGCGATCCGCTGACGCCAGTCGAGTGGGCTGTGATCCAGCGCCACACGATCGTGGGACAGCGCATGATCGCGCGCATGCCGTATCTGGCAGGGGCGGTGGCCGGCGTGGTGGCGATCCGCGAGCGCTGGGACGGCGAGGGCTATCCCTCACGGCTGCGCGGGACGCAGATCCCGCTGTCGGCCAGAATCGTGGCAGTCTGCTCGGCCTACGTCGCGATGCGCGAGGGTCGTCGCGGACGGCCTCAGCTCGGCCACGAGGATGCGATGGCTCAGCTCGAGGCGGGCGCCGGCTCGCAGTTCGATCCGGGCGTGGTGCCGGCGATGTGGGAGGCAATCGAGTCGGACGGGCCGCGATCGGTCCTGCGGCTCCGCGTGGGAGCGATCTGAGGTACCATTCCTCGCCGTTTGGCCGCCGGGCCGCTGCATGCGCCCGCCGACCCACAATCCCACGCACAAGGACCCATGAAGACGTACAGCGCAAAACCGAGCGAGATCGAACACCGCTGGTTCGTGGTGGATGCCGATGCCCAGACGCTGGGCCGCCTTGCGACCGAGATCGCCGACGTCCTGCGTGGCAAGGGCAAGCCCGCCTACACCCCCCACGTGGATACCGGTGACTTCGTGATCGTCGTCAACGCCGAGAAGATCCACGTCACCGGCAAGAAGCTCGAGCAGAAGATCTACTACCGCCACAGCGGCTACCCCGGCGGGCTGCGCGAGCGCACCCTCGCGGAGCAGCTCAAGCGCCGCCCCGAGGAAGTCATCCGCAAGGCGGTCAAGGGCATGCTGCCCAAGAACAAGCTCGCCTCCGCGCAGCTGCGCAAGCTCAAGGTCTACGCCGGCCCGGATCATCCGCACTCGGCGCAGAACCCCGTCCCGCTGAAGGAGAACTCGTAGTGCCCAACACTCCCGTCGCATACCGTGGAACGGGCAAGCGCAAGACCTCGGTCGCGCGCGTCGTGCTCGTTCCCGGATCCGGTCAGATCACCGTCAACGGTAAGACGCTGGCGGAGTACTTCCCGCGCCCCACGTTGCAGTCGGTCGCGACCGCGCCGCTGAAGGTGAGCGGAACGGAGGCCGGTTTCGATGTGCGGGCCCGGATCGACGGCGGCGGCATCGCTGGACAGGCCGGCGCGCTGCGCCACGGCATCTCGCGCGCGCTGCTGCAGGCGGACGAGTCGCTGCGAACCGATCTCAAGAAGGCCGGGTTTTTGACTCGCGATGCGCGCGAGGTCGAGCGGAAGAAGGCGGGCCTGAAGAAGGCGCGCAAGCGACCGCAGTTCTCGAAGCGCTAACCGCGCCCATTCGCGTGCCATTGATGCGAAAGCTGTTCGGCACCGATGGTGTCCGGGGCGAGGCGGGCGTCGATCTGACCGAGGCCGTTGGCGCGCGACCTGGGCGCGGCGGCGGCGCGTTTCGCGGGCGCCGGCGAGCGGATCCTGATCGGGCGCGATACGCGCGAGTCGGGGCCGATGCTCGAGGCGGCGCTGGTCGAGGGCATCGTCGATGCCGGCGGCGTCGCGGTCACGGCAGGCGTGATCCCGACGCCCGGGCGTCGCGGTGCTGGCGGCCCAGGCCGGGGCTCGGCTCGGTTGCGTCATCTCGGCTTCGCACAACCCGTACCGCGACAACGGCATCAAGTTCCTGGGCGGAGACGGTCGCAAGCTGCCGGACGCCGACGAGGCGCGGATCGAGTCGCTGATGGATGGGGCGCCTCAACCCGGCGGCGGCGTCGAGCGCTTTGACGACGCCTGCGAGCGATACGTGACCTGGCTCGCCGAGACGTTCGGCGAGGGAGTTCCGTCCGGGACGATGCTCGGCGTCGACTGTGCCAACGGCGCAGCATCGGCGCCGGCCGCCGCGCTGTTCGAGCGGCTGGGGAAGAGCGTGCAGCGGATCGGCAGCGAGCCCGACGGCCGCAACATCAACGCCGGGGTCGGCTCGACGCACCTCGACGCCGTCGCCGGCCTGGTACGGGCGCATGGACCGTCACTGGGACTGGCGTTCGACGGCGATGCCGACCGCTGCCTGGGCGTCGACGCCGCCGGCAGGGCGGTGAACGGCGACGTGATCCTGGCCGTGTTGGCGATCGACCGCAGCCGTCGCGACCAGCTTCCGGGCCGCCGCGTGGTGGTCACGACGATGACCAACCTGGGTTTCCACCGGCTGATGCGCGAGCACGACATCGCCGTCGAGGTGACCGATGTCGGCGATCGCTACGTGCTCGAACGGATGCTCGAGACGGGCGTGGCGCTGGGCGGCGAGCAGTCCGGCCACGTGGTCGACCTTGACCACCACACCACCGGCGACGGCCTCGCCACCGCGTTGCTGTTGCTGGGCTCGCTTCACCGGCTGGGGATCTCGATGGCCGAGGCGCATGACCTGTTCCAGCCCTTCCCGCAGAGGCTGGTGGGGGTTGCGGCGGATCGCTCGCTGCTACCGTCCTGCGACCGGATCTGGCAGGAGGTTGCGGCGGTGACCGAGAAGCTTGGCGATAACGGCAGGGTCGTTCTTCGAGCATCGGGTACGGAGCCGCTGGTGCGCGTGATGGTCGAGGCCGAGGACGAGGCTGAGTGCGAGCGCATCTGCACCCACCTGGCGCGCCTCGTGCAAACCGAAATCGGGAGTTAGTTAGGTGGTTGATTCCATATCCATCGCGGCGCAGGATCGGGCCCAGGACACGCTGGACGGCACGATCGCTCTTGCCCAGGGCTTCCCCAGCCTGCGCTGCGAGCGCTCCCGCCGCCCAACGCGCCCTGAACTCCGCCCTGCATCCACGCTGGATATGGAACCAACCACCTGATGTGCGGCATCGTCGGATACGTGGGTGAGCGGCCCTGCAAGGAGCTGCTGCTGGCCGGGCTCGAGCGGCTCGAGTACCGCGGCTACGACTCGGCCGGCATCTGCCTGATCAACGGCAGCGTCGAGATCACGCGCCGCGTCGGCCGCGTGCAGGAGCTGCGCGATGCGGTCGGCCCCGCCGGTAGCCCGGCCACGCTGGGCGTCGCCCACACCCGCTGGGCCACTCACGGCGGTGTCACTGAGGGCAACGCACACCCGGTGGAGGCCTGTGACGGCTCCGGGGTGACGGTGGTGCACAACGGCATCATCGAGAACTACGTCCACCTGCGCAGGAGGCTTGCCGAAGGCGGGCACGAGTTCCACTCCGACACCGACTCCGAGGTGATCGCGCATCTGGTGGAGGAACACTACGAGGGTGACCTTGTCGAGGCAGTGCGGCGGGCCTACAAGAGCTGCACGGTCACTTCGCGTTTGCGGTCGTGCACCGCGACCACCCGCACGAGATCCTGGCCGCGCGCCGGCAGTGTCCGCTGGTGGTCGGCGTGGGGGATGGCGAGACGTTCATGGCCTCGGCGATTCCGGCCTTTCTCCGCGAGACGCGGCGCGTGCAATACGTGATGGACGACGAGATCGTGGTCGCCCGGCCCGGTGGCGCGACGTTCCTGACCGGCGCCGGCGCCCTGATCGAGCGGCCCGTCGAGACCGTCGACTGGGACGACGACGCGGCCGAGAAGCAGGGCTACGAACCTTCATGCTCAAGGAGATCCACGAGCAGCCGGACGCGATCGCCGAGACGATCGGCGAGCGGCTGTACCACGGGGAGCTCCAGCTGGATGGGCTCAACCTCAGCGACGAGCAGATCGCGAATCTCTCGCGGGTGGTGATCCTGGCCTGTGGCACCAGCTACCACGCCGGCCTGATCGGCCGTTACCTGCTCGAGGAGTGGGCGCGCCTGCCGGCCGAGTCGGACATCGCCAGCGAGTGGCGCTACCGGCGGCCAGTGATCGATGACCACACGCTGGTGGTCGCGATCTCGCAGTCCGGCGAGACGATCGACACGCTGGCCGCGATGAAGGAGGCGCGCGCCCGGGGCGGCCACGTGCTGGCGATCACCAACCTGATCGGTAGCCAGATGACGCGCGACTGCGACTCCGTGCTCTACACAAGGGCCGGGCTCGAAATCGGCGTCGCCGCCACCAAGACGTTCACCTCTCAGGTGACGCTGATGTACCTGCTGGCGCTGAAGCTGGGCATGGTGCGTGGCCAGATCGAGCCGGACCGGGCGGAGAAGCTGCTGGCCGAGGTGAGGGCGTTGCCCGACCTGGCGCAGAAGACGCTGGATCGCGGCGGGGCCGTCGAGCCGATCGCCGACCGGTTCTGGCAGAACGAGTTCTTCCTCTACCTGGGCCGGTACATCGGCCTGCCGATCGCACTCGAGGGCGCGCTCAAGTTGAAGGAGATCAGCTACATCCCGACCGACGCCTATGCCGCCGGCGAGATGAAGCACGGGCCGATCGCGCTGCTCGACGACACTACGCCCGTGGTCGTCGTCGCGACAGACAACCACGTCTACGAGAAGGTGATCTCGAACGTGGAGGAGGTGCGCGCCCGCGGCGCCCACGTGATCGCTGTCGCCACTGAAGGCAACGAGGAGATCGGGAACGTGGCGGAGCACGTGCTCTACCTGCCCAAGACCGAGCCCGAGCTCCAGGCTGCGCTGGCGATCCTTCCGCTGCAGCAGCTCGCATACGCGATCGCCCGCCGCCGCGGCCTGGACGTGGACAAGCCACGCAACCTGGCCAAGACGGTCACGGTCGAGTAGCCGGTCCGCGGCGCCGTTCGAGAACTTCACCACGATGGTGCAGGGGTATCCCCGATGCCGCGAGCGCGACCGGGGCGGATACTTGCGGCGTGAGCGTCTGCCCGACAGCGCCGAGCATGAGGATTCGCGGGACAGCCGCCGTGCTGCTGGCCGCCGTGGTCTGCGCCGCGTGCGGCAGCCTGACCGGCGGCAGCGTGGCCGGGGAGCGGCGGCCGCCTGTCAGCCAGGGGGCCATCCCCTTGCAAGCCGCTGGCTTCCTGGGTGTGGGCAGCAATGGCCGGCCGGTGTGGGCGATCGGGACGACTCCGATGGTCCTCAACAAGGTCGATGAGGTCTTGGAGCCCGACGGCGGGCTGATCAAGCCCCACAATACGTCGGTCGTGGCCTACCGCCCCGACGGGTCGACTCGCTGGCAGCGCTCCCTACCCTGCCCGGCCGGGCGGCTCGTAGCTGACGCTCGCGGAAACCTGTACGTGGGGTGCGGCTGGCGCGTGGTATCGCTCGACCCCCGAGGGCAGGTCCGTTGGATGAGTCAACCTTGCCACTGGGCCGCCCCCCAGTTCATCGTTGTCAGCGAGAGCGGCGCTGTGTACGCGGGTGGCACAGCCGGCGATCAAGGCGCCACGCCGGATGGCGTGTGCGCGCTCGCTCCAAACGGCGCCACCCGCTGGCAAACGGACGTCTCCCGGATCGACTTCGGGAAGCACGATGAGATCCGCGCGATGGCCGCGGCGGCGGACGGCACTCTTTACGTGGGGGCCACAGGCCGCATCGTGGCCGTTGCCCCGTCCGGCCGAGTGCGGTGGCGGCACGACCTCGGCGACACCACTGACGAGATCGAGGACATCGCGGTCGCCCCGTCGGGAACGATCTACGACGTCGGCTGGGATACGTTATCCCCCGGCAGTGCCGGCTTCATCGACGCGCTCGACCCGGGTGGCGACCGCATCTGGTGGAACACCGTGGCCGACGGCTTCCAAGAGGGGATCCTGGCGCCGGACGGTTCGGTGTACGTCCACACCCAGAGCAAGCTGTATCGCTACCGCGGGTAGCGGAGGACGTTCAGGAGGTGCTCGAACCGCTCGGCGGCAATGCGCCTTCAAGGGGTTGCCCCGATGCGAGGCCGGTTGGCGCTGCATAGCCTCAGTGATCATGAGCGATCGAGATCACGCAGGCGCTGCCTCTCTCAAGCGGACGTTCGTCTGCCTCCACGGGATCGGTGGCGCCCCGTCGGACTGGGGGAGCGTGGCGGCACGCCTGTCCGCGCTCGGCGACGTGACCTGCGTCGGTGTACCCGCCGGATCGCTGGCGACTGCACGTGAGCGGGTGATCGCACAGTTTCCGAGCACGGGTGAGATCGTGGTCGTCGGCCACTCTCGCGGAGGCATGCTGGCACTGATGGTGGCCGCATCACGGCCCGAGTGCGTGACCGGCGTGATCCTCTCCGGTGGCTACATACCACCGAACCGGGCCGAGCGCTCGTGGATCATCGGCACCGGCAGCTGGATCAAGCATCGCGTCCGCCTGGTCCACCGATTCGTGCGTGCCGGCCACCTGCGGACAGGGGGGAGCGATGGGACGGCCACACTGCGCTCGTCGCTGCCCGTGGTGATACAGCTGGCCCGGGTGGGACTCCGTCCCTCCGCCTTCGACCGCGTGGCACGGAGCGTGCGATGCCCGGTGTTGGCGATCTCGGGTGATTGCGACTCACACGTCCCCTCGAGCTGGACGCGCGGCGCCGCTCGACGCCATGGCTGGACGCTCGCGGTCATTGCGCGGCGGCGGTCACTTCTCGCACACCGACCAGCCCGGGCTCTGGGTGGACGCCGTCGAAGGGTGGCTGGCCGCGTGAGTCCCCAGGTCAACGACATCCATTCGGGTCTCAACGCAACCTGCGTCGCGCGGATCGCCGAGCCGGCGAGCACTGCCGACATCACACACGAGTTGGCACGGGCGAAGGACGAGCGGATGCCCGTGATCGCGGCCGGTGGACGCCACTCGATGGGCGGCCAGCAGTTCGTTGAGGGCGGGGTGCTGTTGGATACGCGGCGGTTCGGCCGCGTGATCTCGTTCGACAGCACGCGAGGCTTGGTCGAGGTTGAGGCGGGTATCCAGTGGCCGGAGCTGGTCGCCTTTCTCGTCGACGCGCAGGATGCGGATGATCCGGAGCGCTGGACGATCATCCAGAAGCAGAGCGGGGCGGATCGCTTCTCGCTGGGCGGCACGATCTCGGCGAACGGTCATGGCCGCGGCCTGACGCTGGCGCCGATCGTCGCCGACATCGAATCGATGAGCATCGTTGATCCGGCCGGAGAGCTGCGGGCGATCAGCCGCAGTGAGAACGAGGAACTGTTCGCTCTGGTCGCGGGCGGGTACGGCCTGTTCGGAGTCATCGCGTCGGTCACGCTCCGGCTCACCCGAGCGCAGACACTGGAGCGCACCGTTGACATCCGCGCGATCGATGGTCTCGACGAGGCGTTCGCCGAGCGCATCCGCGACGGGTACGTCTTCGGTGACTTCCAGTTCTCGATCGACGAGCGCTCCGACGGTTTCCTGCGAGACGGCGTCTTCTCCTGCTACCGGCCGGTTGATCCGTCGACCACGATTCCAGGCGGCCAGCGTGTGCTCTCGCGTGAGGACTGGAGTCGCCTGCTCTACCTCGCCCACTCCGACCGCGCGGCCGCATACCGCGTCTACACGGAGCACTACGCCGCGACCACCGGACAGCTCTATCGCTCGGATTCGTTGCAGATGGCCGAGTACGACGACGGCTACCACCGTGCGATCGATGCCGCGCAGGGCGCCGCGCATCCGGCGTCGGAGATGATCAGCGAGCTATACGTGCCCAGAGATCGGCTGGGCGACTTCATGCGCGATGCGGGCGTCGCGCTCCGCGAAGCGGCTGTGCCCGTCATCTACGGCACCGTGCGGTTGATCGAACGCGACACGGACAGCCTTCTCGCCTGGGCGCGTGAGCCCTGGGCGTGCGTCATCTTCAATCTCTGCACGGAGCACTCGCCCGCCGGGATCGACCGCTCGGCGGAAGCGTTTCGCACGCTGATCGACCTCGCGCTTGCCCGCGGGGGAAGCTACTTCCCGACCTACCATCGCTGGGCCACGCTCGAACAAATGCTTGCAGCGCATCCGCGCTTCCCGGAGTTCATCCAGGCGAAGCGCCGGATCGATCCAGACGGGTTGTTCCAGAGCGAGTGGTACCGCCACTACGCGGGACTCCTCGATGGCGAATGAACGTTTCGAGGGCCTCTACGGGCGGCTCTACAACAGCGTCATCCAGACACCCGCGCTTCGCCGAGCGGCATTCTCGTTGTGGGGCCACGCCGATCCGCTGCTCCAGCTCGACACCATCGTGCGCGACGCCGCAGGCGAGGCTACCGACGGAACTGTCCTCGACGTTCCCTGCGGCGGTGGCACCCTGCTCCCCCTGTTCGCGCGCGCCGGGTTCCGCGGAACGGTGATCGAAAGTGACCTGGCCGACGCCATGATGCGCCGCGCGGAGGCCACCCATCGCCGGCTGCAACCAGGGTTCGCCGTCCAACTGCTTCAAGCCGACGCGCGCGAGCTGCCGCTCGACGACGCCTCGGTGGATTGCGTTCTCTCGATCAACGGCCTGCACGTGATCCCCGCTCCCGAACGATTCCTGTCGGAGCTCGCCCGGGTCGTCCGCCCCGGGGGGGCGCTGTGGCTGATCACGCCCGTCAGCTCGTCCGCGTTTCGCAATCGTTCCATCCTTGCGCTTGCTCGAACGGTTGGAATCACGCCCGGCTCCCCGCCGACGCTGGAGGAGCTTTGCACGATGGTCGATGTCGCCGGGTTCCAGATCCGGCGGTCACTGGGCGGCACGAGCATCACGGGATTGGTGTGCGATCGGCGACGCCTGACGCCATCGCGTACCGGTTAGACGGTACAGATCTGTCTTACTCTGCGGTACACTGAGCGCGTGGCAACGACGCTGAATCCCTTCGTCTGGGATCGTCCGCTGGACGACCCGGCCAAGATCATCGGCATGGAGAGCTTCGCCAATCACGTCGCTCTCACGCTGAAGGCTCAGACGAACGTCGCGCTGTTCGGTCCCCGTGACACGGGCAAGACCACGTTCACCAACCAGCTGGCGTTGGAGCTCGTGAAGCGACACGGAGACTACGCGCCGCCGTTCGACGTGGTGCGGATCAATCTCCAGCGAGTGATGAGCATTCCGGGCTTCATCGGATGCGTGCACGACGCCATGACGGGCCACCCGGTGAAGCGGCTGCGCCGGGCGGGTCAGCACCAGATCGCCGCGCTGGAGAAGGAGATCGGTTTCGACATCAGGGTGATCAAGGGCTCCGTGAAGCGCTCCGGCACCGCTCGCGAGCGCGATGCGGAGACGCTCCACGCCCAGCTGCTGGCGCTTCGCGCGATGTCCGAGCACCTCGTGATCGTGTTCGACGAGTTCCAGCGACTGCGGCACTGTCCCGGTGACCCGCTCGCCATCATCCGGTCGGCGCTGATGAGCTCGGGCGCCAACCATGTCTCGCTGCTCTTCACGGGGTCGATCCGAAACGTGCTGAAGATGATGCTCGAGGATTCGCAGCAGCCGATCTTCGGAGAGGCGGCCGAGATGCAGCTGCCGGCGATCAGGCGCGTCGACTTCCTCGAGTATCTCGACTACCAGTTCGAGGCCACGGGCAAGCCGGCCGATGAGCAGGCGCTCGAGTACCTGCTCAACTCGACGCGGTCGCATCCTCGCAGCACCCAGCAGCTGGCCTGGGAGTGTTGGGTGAGCACCGCGGCGGGCGGGCGGGTGACGCTGGAGACTGTGATCGGAGCGCACGAGCGGCTGGTGCACTCGATCGAGCGCTCGGAGTTCGCCTCCGTGATGAACGTGCTCGTGAACGGCGATGACGGCGAGGTCAATGAGGTTCGCGCGCTGCAGCTGCTCGCCGATCGCGGTGGCTCGGGCGTGACCGGCCGGGCGCTCGCGCCGCTCTACGGCTTTTCCAGTCACTCCCGCGTGGTGCCGGCGCTGCGCCGGCTGCGTGGCCGTGGTTTGGTCGATCAGCGGGATGGCGAGTGGTACATCGTCGATCCGCTGTTCAACGAGTGGTTGCGGCGGGCCTCGCCGCTGGCGGACATCGAAGAACGCAGAGGTGGAATCGAGGAGTAGCGGGCCTGTACCGCCCAAGCGGTACAAATAAGGACCATCACTGCGGTACGACCACAGTCAGGGCCCGGGCAACTCGAGCGTCCAGTTGTCGCCCTGCCGAACGGCGCGCATGCCGACCCGCTCGTAGAGCCGTAGCGCGCCGGTCTCGTTCTCCGTGTCGACGCCGAGGCCGACGCGGCGCACGCCGCGGGTGTGAAGTTCGCACATGGCCGACCGCAGCAGCGCCTCGCCCAGGCCGCGACGCCTGCACGATGGGCTGACGCCGAGCACCGAGATCCAGCCGAGATCTGGCTCGCCGGGGCTGTCGGGGTATGCCAGTGCGAATCCGCCCAGCTCGCCTCCCCGCCACGCCAGCCGCCAGAGCTCCGGATCGAAGCTGCGATTCTCGAGGTGGAACTCGCGAAACGCCGGCGGCGTGACCTCGTGATGGAACGGGTCGCGAACAAACGCCTCGTTCAGCGTCCGGAGGATTGGCTCCTCGTCGCCAGGCTGGTACCCGCGCAGCTCGAACTCCGCCGGCAGATCGGGTGGCTCGGGCGGCGCGTCGTCCAAGTCGACGTGCATCGTGAAGGCTGACCGCCAGTGCCGGTAGCCCCGCCGCTCGAGGATGCCCGCCAGTTCGTGGCCGGCCGGGAAGAACAGCCGCACGTGCCGCAGGCCATCGCCGCGGGCGCGCCGCTCCGCCCATTCGATGAACGTCAGCCAGCGGCCGGGAGCGGCCACCTCCAGCGCCAGTTCGTCATCCTGGATCCGATGTCGCCGTATCCGACGATGCGGCCGTCTTCCTCGAGCACCTGCAGCCACTCCGGCTTCAGCTCCTGGTTTTGCACCCAGGACACGATCTCGGCCGCGTCGATCGGTCGCTCGTCGCCGAACGCAACGCGGTACAGAGCGACGACGGCATCGGCGTCGTGCTGTCGGAGCTCCCGCAGCATGCCGCCATCGTAGTCCGGTACCCGCGGCTCGAGCACTCGAGCCATGCCGGCGGGGCCGCTTCAGAACCGCGTCTCGCCGCTCGGCGAGCTGATCGCAGACCCCGGTCGCGGGCTCGTCTACGGCAACCGCGGCTGCCTGCACGACGCGGACGGCCGGATTCGCCGCCATCATGCCGGGCGCCGATGGATCGCGTGTCGGCTCGAGTTTCGCGGATGGCTGCGCGGCCGCTGCTGCAGCCGGGACGCTTCACCGAGCTGTTCTTCCTCGACGAAGCCACGGCGATGGCGGCCGGCCATCGTGCCTGCGCGCTTTGCCGGCGTGAGGACTACGTGCGCCTCGGTGAGATCTGGCGCTCGCTGCATCCCCGCGACGAGGGAGCCGACGCGATCGACGCCACGCTGCATCGTGAGCGGTGGGACGCCGCGGGAAGGGCACGCCGGCTGCACGAAGCCGCGCTGGCCGGTCTGCCGGACGGGACGTTCGTGCTGCGCGAGGGACGGCCCTGTCTGGTAGCCGGCGATCGGCTGCTGACGTGGTCGGCCGGCGGCTACGCGGCCGGCGAGCCGAGGCCGGCCGTTGAGCGCACCACGGTGATCACCCCTCCGTCGCTGGTGGAGGTGCTCAGGGCGGGCTGGAGGCCGCTGGTTCCGCTGCTGCATCCCTCGGCTCGCGCCACATCGTCGTCACAACCGCGCCGGTTGGAACCGTGAACGACCCCACCCGTTCAAACCCCTGCCGGCGATAGTTCTCGTCGTTGGCCGGGTTGGTGGACTCCAGGTAGCTGGGCATGCCGAGCGCATCGATGCGGCGCAGGGTCTCGGCCAGCAATCCCATGCCGATGCCCCGGCCGCGGCTGTCGTCGTGGGTGCCCAGCAGCGAGAGGTAGAAGTGCGGCCGCTGCGGACGCGCCCGCTCGAATTCCTCCAACGCCTCCAGCACGTCGCCGGCACCGCTTCCGCACTGCTCATGGATCAGACGCTCGAACGGGTCGAGCTGCTCGGCCGTCAGCTCGTCCTCGCCCGGCGGGATCCACACCGCCACCGACTCGCGCTCCTCGCTCAACAGCACCCATGGGAAGCGCAGGGCGCTTCCGGCCATGAACCCGAGCAGAACGGCCATTGCACGCTGCCTGCCATCGCCCTCGCCAAACAGTGGGCCCCAGGTCGGGTCGCCGTAGAACGAGGTGGCCAGGATGTCGGTGACGCGGTCGAGGTCGGCGGCAGTCGCGGACCGCGCCACGACCGCCGGCGGATGTCGGTGGGCGGCCATCTGCCGGCGATGATACCCGCGGGAGCTGCGGCGAAAATCCGAGTCTGTCCGTGGCGGACGGGTCGAACCCAGGCCCTCGATCAGCCATGTGGGCTACGTTTTGGCCGGTGCGACGGCTGCTCCCCGAAGGCTACGAGCTGGACGACGATGCGCAGCGCGTCGACCTGGACGCCGTGCACGACTTCCTCGCCTTTCACTCCTACTGGGCGGCGGGGCGGCCGCGCGAGACGGTTGAGCGGCTGGTACGGCAGGCCACGCGCGTGGTGGGGCTGTATCACCACGGACAGCAGGTCGGCTTCTGCAGGGCGGTCTCGGACGGCGTCTCGTTTGCCTACCTGGCCGACGTCTACGTGCTGCCCGACCACCGCGGCCGTGGCCTGGGCGAGGAGCTGGTGCGGGAGATGGTCGAGGCCGCGGGATGGAACGTCCGCTGGTTGTTGCACACCGGGGACGCCCACGAGCTGTATCGGCGGTTCGGGTTCGGCGCTCCCAGCCCGCGCCTGATGGAGCGCGGGGACTGACCGGGCGGCGACCGCTGCGTTCAGTAGGCTGGCGCCGCCGATGCTTCTGACCGAGTTGCTGGGCCTCGAGGTGATCGATCACCAGGGCCGTTCGGCCGGGCGACTGCACGATCTGGTCGTCGCGGTCGATCGCGAGCGGCCGCCCGTTGTCGGTGTCGTGCTCCGCGGTGACCACGTCGTACGGCCGGTGGCCACCGGGTTCGATCCGGCGGCGCCGGCGATCGGCGAGGGCAGCGAGGTGGATGGCTTGTGGCTGGTGCGCGACGTGCTCGACACGCAGGTGTACGACATCGCGGGGCACCGGATCAGCCGCGTCGGGGACGTCGTGCTGGAGATGTCCGACGGCGCGCTTGTCGTGTCGGCGATCGAGGCCGGGCTCGCTCCTGTACTTCGCCGGCTCGGCCTTCCCCGCGCCTCGCGGCGGGCGCGCGGCCGCACCCTCGCCTGGAGCGAGCTCCACCCGCTCTCGAGGCGGGGCCACTCGCTCGTGCTGGCCACCGATCCTGAGCGGGCCCAAGGCCACCTGGCGGCCGCACATGCCCATCGACCGCGCCTCTTCCCTCACCGTGGCCGGCGTTCGAATCGGTAGGACAGCCGGCCTGGTCGCGCTGATGGCCGTGGTCGGCCCCGGCCTGCTGGCCGGGCTGTCCGACGATGACGCCCCCGGTATCACGACCTACTCGATCCTCGGGGCGAACTACGGCTACACGCTGCTGTGGGTGCTGCTGCTCTCGACGATGGCGCTCGTGCTCTTCCACGAGATCGGGGCGCGGCTGGGCGTGATCACCGGGCAGGGGCTGGCAGGCCTGATCCGCGAGCGGTACGGGGTTCGTTGGGCGGCGGTCTCGCTGCTCGCGCTGCTGATCGCAAACGTCGGCACGACGTGCGCCGAGTTCGCCGGCGTTGCCGCCGCCGGGGAACTGGCCGGTATACCCAGGATGCTGAGCGTTCCGATCGCCGCCGTGGGCGTCTCGCTGCTCGTGCTGCGCGGGTCGTTCCGCCGCATCGAGCGGCTGCTGCTGGCGCTCTCGACGGTGTTCGTGGCCTACATCGCCTCCGGGTTTCTGGCCGGCCCCGACTGGAGCGCCGCGGCCCGCGGCTTGGTGGTGCCGAGCATGCCGGCCAGTCGCGCCGCGCTGCTGGCGGCGACCGCCACCGTGGGCACGACGCTCGCCCCGTGGGGCCTCGCGTTCATTCAGAGCTACGCCGTCGACAAGCGCCTGAAGCCCGAGGATCTTCACTACGAGCGAATCGACGTGATCACGGGCGCCATCCTGACCGGTGTGATCGGGGTGTTCGTGGTGGTGGCCTGTGCTGCCACCCTGCACGTCGAGGGAAGGTCGATCCAGGACGCCCGCGACGCGGCCGTGGCGCTCGATCCGCTGGCCGGTGGGCTGGCCGCGACGCTGTTCGGCGTCGGCCTGCTGGGCGCCTCGCTGCTGGCCGCGTCGATCCTGCCGCTCTCGACCGCCTACTCTGTGAGCGAGGCATTGGGAGACGAGGCCGCCCTCAACGACCGTTTTGCCGATGCGCCTGTCTTCTACATCACGTACGGGTTCGTGGTCGTCATCTCGGCCGGTTTCGTGCTTGTGCCGTCCGCGCCGCTGGTGCCGATCCTGTTCCTGTCTCAGGTGCTGAACGCGGTATTGCTCCTGCCCCTGCTCGTGTTCGTGCACCGCATAGCCAGCGATCGGGAGGTGATGGGCGAGCATGCCAACGGCCCGGTCGCATCGTTGGTTGTGATCACCGCGATCGTGCTGATCACGCTCTGCGTTGTCTCGCTGGGCGTGTTCTCGTTGATGTAAACAGCCCGCTGGCTAGGCGTCGATACCCCGCCATGCCGGCACGTCGATCGTTCGGTGTCCGGGGGTTCCTCCCAGCACGATCTCGCGCAGTCGCACGTTGTTGGACGTGTTCGCCTCCTTCAGCAGCCCGAGCGGGTTGGCTCGCACCTCGATGAAGTAGGTGCCGTTGGCCACGGTCGTGATGTCGAACGATTGGCCCGGCAAGGACTGAAAGTAGGTGTCGCCCCAGCCGACCGGGAGCGTCTCTCGCACCCAGATCGAGCCCGCATCGCCGCAGGCGCCGGTCAGCCCGATCGAGTACGGGTTCCACTCGGCGTTTGGCACGGTGAGGTCGAGCGCATCCGTGGGTGCGAGGCAGAACGCCTCCTTCCGGCTGCGCACGATGCTGGTGTGGTCGGAGGCGAGCAGTGAGTAGCGCGCGAACTGCTCGAAGTGCCAGTGCTGGTGGCCGGGGCGTGCGTCGTAGACCATCGTGCCGGCCGGGGCACGGCCAACCGCGACACCGTCCCGGAAGAAGTACTCGTAGGCGTCCATCACGTTGCTGTCGCTGCGCCGGAATCCCTCGACCACCATCGGCGCCGGTCCTGCGTCCCAGACGGTGGCGGCGAAGTCCACGAAGTCACGGCTGTTCACGTGCTCGATGCCGATGCTCCATGCCGGCACCGCCGCCAGGTCGGGCACCGTGTCGGGGGCGGGGTTGGTAAGAGTGGGCACCGATGTCGGCTGCGCACCGTCGTCGGTGGCCGTCTTGTGCGCCGCGCAGAACGGCGGACAGCCACCGCCGGTGGAGTTGCGGACGGTCACGGCGACCCGCGTGACCGCGTCGGCCGGTGCGATGCCGAACATGTCGGCGTACGCCGCGGGGATCCGCACCGCGACCTGGTACTTGCCGGGGGCCAGCCGCAGGTCGGGCGCGCTGTCGCCCAGACTGTCCGCCCAGCCGTGGTCGATGCCCCAGACCATGCCAAGCGAGAACGGATTCGAGGCGCAGAACGTGGGGAACCGGGGTGTCAGCGGGCCGTTGTCGCTCACCCGCTGCCGGTTCCACTGATCGGGGCAGAACGTGACGAGGCGCTTGGCGACAAGGCCTCCCGACGAGTTGAGCACCGTGAACTGGAGAAACCCGGACAGGCCGTTCCACCCATCGGCGACGCCGTCCGGCAGCGCTCGCCGGGAGTGCCCGACGACCTGGCTGACCTCGATCGTCCGGCCGTAGCTGCGGGTGGCCAGGAGCTCGAAGTCCGCACCGGTGGCGGACAGGTAGGCGCCTACGTCGAGCCGCACCGGTTCCGTGCCGTACTTGTTGAGGACGATCGAGTCAGACGCCGCGAACAGCCGCAGATGTGGCTCGCCGGACGCCGCCGACGCCGGGACAGCGGGTGACACCGCCAGCGCCGCGGTCAGCAGGGCGATGAGCACGAACAGCGAGCGGCGCATGGATCCCCCAGGTGAGTCGACTCGGGTATAGACGCCGATTGTCCCACCGGGGTTCCCGACGGAACGTGACGATCGTGTAACGGCGCTCAGCGCAGCTGGCTCAGCCGGCTGTTCTCCATCCGCTCGGCAATCCGCGCCTTGATGCGCTCCGCGACGGACGGCAGCTGCGACTCCATCGACAGGTACTGCGGCCGACCCATCACCAGCAGCCGCATCGGAGAGGTGGCCCGCACTGACGCCGTGCGCCGGGGGCTGTGCCCGATGCCGATCTCGCCGAAGAAGTCGCCGGCTGTCATGTCCGCCAGATGGATGTCGCCGTCCATCGCCTCGGCCGTCCCCTCGAGGATGACGAAGAACTCATAGCTGAACCCATCCTTGCGGATCAGGTGGTGTCCGGTCTCGATCTCGATCTCGTCCGTCCACTGGGCGATCCGCTCCCGTTCGTCGTCGGAGAGAGACGAGAACAGGTCGAGCGACTTCAGCTTTGACGCGTCCATGGCGGGATCCTACGAGCATTCTGACGCGGCGCTCGAATGCGCGCGCGATGTCCGACACCGAGACCAGGCCGACCAGCCTGCCGTCCTCGATCACCAGGCCGCGCTGCAGATCGCTGGCCGCCAGGTCTCCGATCGCCTCTCCCAGTGGTGCCTGCTCACGCAGCAGCACGACGTCCGACAGAGGAACCATCTCCGACTCGATCCGCGTCTCGGGCCACCTCTCACGGGGGATCGACATCACGCGTCCCAGCGGCAACAGCCCGACCACCCGCTCGCCGTCGAAGACGGGGTATGTCGTATGCCGCTGCTGCCACTCGATCGCCTCGAAGAACTTGTCGAGGGTCAGGGTGGGGAGGACGCAGATCGGATCGCGCTCGATCACGTCGGCCACGGTCAGGCCCTGCAGCGCGTCTCGCACCGTCTCGCTGCGCGATTCGCCCGTCGCGGCGCCGAGCAAGAACCAGCCCATCACCCCCAGCCACAACCCTTCGGCGCGGCCGGTGTCCAAGATCAGCAGGATGCCGCCGCCGATCAGCAGATAGCCGAAGCCGCGGCCGACGGCGGTCGATACCTGCGTCGCGCGCCGGCGGTCGTGGCGCCAGGCCCAAAGCAGCGCGTGGAGGACTCGCCCTCCGTCCAGCGGGTAGGCGGGTATCAGGTTGAACGCGAGCAGCACCATGCAAGGCACGCCCAGCCAGAAGACCACGCCGTCCACCGTCGAGGGCAGCGACAGCTGCCACGCGGCAAGCAACGAGGCGCCGCCGATCACGAAGGTCACGAACGGGCCGGCCAGAGCCACCCGCAGCTCGACTCCCGGGTTGGGAAACTCACCGGTGAAGCGGGCGGCGCCGCCGAACAGCCACAGGGTGATGCCGTTCACGCGAAGGCCCTCCCGGCGGGCGCGCAGCGCGTGGCCGAGCTCGTGCAGCAGCAGCGCAACGAAGAACAGCACCGCTTCGGCGACGGCCATCGCCACGTAGGCGCCGGTCGAGAGGCCCGGGTTCCAGTGCGGGAAGAAGTCGGCTGCGCCGGTCCAGACGATCAGAACGAACACGGGCAGCCATGTCCAGCTTGCGCCGATCGGGATGCCGGCGATTCGCCCGAAGTTGATGCTCTGACGCATGCGGGAAGTGTAGTTGCCGGATTTCTGGAGCTATCGGGGCTCGCCTGCGAACTCGTCGAGCAGCACCTGGATCTCGCACACCGCGTGGAAGCCGAGCCGCTCCAGGATCGGCAGCGACATGCGCCCGGCCTGGGTGATCAGCACCGGCGTGCCGGCCGCTACGGCGTCGTCCCAGCGGGCGCGCACGAGCGCTCGGTAGGCGCCGCGTCCGCGGGCCTCCGGGAGCGTCGAGCCGGCGTTCAAGACAACGCCGTGGGGGGTGAAGGTGGCCGTCCCGGTTGCCACGTCGACGCCGTCGATCCGCGCCAGGTAGCGGCGCGACTGCCCGCGCGAACGGCTGCTCTCGAGCTCCTCGTCGGTGGGGTCGTCCATGCCGAAGCAGCGCCGGGCGATCCGCTCGCTGGTCGCGTGATCGCCGGCCGTCTCGACGCGGCGTACGGCCACGGCGGCAGGGATCGTGGGCGGCGGGCTCTCCAGCACCATCCCGATCTGCAGCGGATCCGGCTCGTCCGGCGTCAGCCCGCGGCTGCGAAGTAGCGCCACCAGATCGGGCGGCGTGGCCGAACTGCCGACCTCCCAGGTGCAGGCCTCGCGGCCGCGCTCGCGAAGCAGCGCGTGAACCTCGGCGCGCACCTCGTCCAACTCGTCGGCGCGCATCCGGAACCGCTGGGCGACGTTCCAGTGCGACTCCGAGCCGGGGCCCATCCAGAGCACGAACCGGTCGCGGACGATGCGCTCGTCACCCTCGCCCAGCGGCGTATGGGTGTTGGCGTCCTCGGCCAGGCCCAGCACGTGGTCGTCCACGGCCGCCACGCTACCACCGGTCGAGCAGGATCATGATGTGGCCGACCACCTCGAACCCCAGCCGCAGCAGGATCGGCTGTGACATCGGCTCGGACTGCGTGACGACAAGCGGCCGTCCGGCGGCGACCGCGTCGCCCCAGCGGGCGTGCACGAGCGCCCGGTATGCGCCGCGGCCCCGCGCGTCAGGCAGCGTGAGCGCGCCGCCCAGGAAGACGGCACGCTCATGTTCGAGCCAGGTGATGTCGGCGGTGGCCACCGGGCGCTCGTCGATCCGGGCCAGATAGCGGGTGACGTGACCGGGGCCGTGCAGCCACTCGTCTCCCGGCGACCAGCCGTCCGCCTGCTGGTAGATCCCACGCACCAGCTGGAACTGCGCCTCGCTCTCGACGCGCTCAACGGTGACGCCTTCGGTGGAGCTGGCCGGCTCGGTGGTGCAGGCCAGGGCGAGCACCGAGCCGGGCTCGTTGGTGACCATGCCGAGGGCGCGAAGCTCCTGCTCGAGGCCGGCCGGGCTTGAGCCGCTCGAGATCTCCCACGTCGCTGCGGATCGGCCGGCGGTCTCGAACAGCCGGCGCAGGTCTGCGACGGTGGTGGCGATGTCCCTGCCCTCCAGCCGGAGCCGAAGCACGATGTTCATGTCGGGCGACGGCTCGGGGCCGATCTCGGCGATCCAGCCGTCTCCGACCACGCGCCTGGTGGCGGCTCCGGGAGGCGGCGCCGGCGCAAGAGCGTCCTCGGCCAGGTCGCGCAGCAGTTCGCGGTCGGGGATCACCGCGCGACGGCGGCCTCGCAGGTGCGGCGCAGGTTGCCGGCATGCTCGACCTCGTCGTCGCTGCCCCGCTGGGGATGGGGACGGCCTCGGGGGTGTCGGGGGAGCCGCCGGCTTCGGCGTGGCGGATCAAGGCCTCGACATAGGCCAGGTCGTCGGCCGCGACGCGCAGCGCGACGTCGCTGGAGTGGGGTGGGCCGTGTCCGATCACGACCAGCGCCGGGCGCTCGCGCTCGATCACGGAGGTGAGCATCTGCAGCGTGTCGCGGTAGTGCCAGGCGGAGTCCTCGATGAAGGGCACCTCTTGCTGCGAGAGGTGGTCGCCGACGATCAGCAGATCCTCCTCGGGCAGGAGCACGGCGAATCCATCCGGAGTGTGGCCCGGGGCGGGGTGGCAGACGGCCGCGAAGCTCCCGATCGTGGTCTCGCCGCCGCCCTCGGGCAGCTGCTCGTCGACCCGCAGCCCGTCGAGGCCTTCGAGCGGGAGGACATAGGGGCGAGACTCGGTCTCGACGGAGCTGCGCGCCTCGCCGCTCCGGATCCGCTCGGCGGCTCCCGGCGAGGCGTGCACGCGGGCGCCCGGGAGAAGCCCGATGCCCATCACGTGGTCCCAGTCGGCGTGCGTGATGAGCAGGTTCGCGGCGCCTTCCCCGGCTGCTTCGCGCACCTCCCAGGGGGCGATGCCGGGATCGACCAGCAGCCGCTCCCCGCCGCGCAGCACCTCGAGCGTGGTGGTCTGCCACAGCACGCTCGGCCACCAGGTGGCGGTTGCGGTGAGCTGGACGGCTCTGCTCATCGCGCAAGCCTAGCGCCGCACCACATCCGTACCTCCGCGTCAACCCCCCAGTCGAGCGCCGAATTCTGGAGTCAAACACTCATGAAGCGGAGTTTCCACCGCTGTGACGTGTTTGTGACGAGTTCACCGCCTGGTTGAGCGAATCTCTCGCCGAAGCGAATTATTGGAGTCAAACACTCCCCGCGCGGGCGTGATGGAATTGTCGCGGTACTGGCACTGGATCGAGCCTCTACACTGCCCAACATGCGGGTCGGCATCGACATGATCGAGATCGATCGCGTGCGGGCCGCGCTCGAGAAGCGCCCGCGCTTCGCCGATCGGGTGTTCACCGAGCGTGAGCGCGCCTACTGCTTCTCGCGCCCGAATCCCGCCCAGCACTTCGCGGCTCGGTTCGCCGGCAAGGAGGCGGTCGGCAAGGCGATCGGGTGTGGCGTCGAGTTCATGTGGCGGGACATCGAGATCGCCGGCCGTCCCAAGCCGGCCGTGACGCTGTCCGGCAAGGTGGCCGAGCTGGCCGACCGTCTGGGGGCGGGAGCGATCGACCTCTCGATGACCCACTCCCGCGGCATGGCCGGCGCAGTCGCGATCGTGCACGAGCCGTGAGCGGACTGCTTCCCCTCTACGACGCGGACGAGATTCGCGCTCTCGACAGCGCCGCCATCGAGGGCCTTGGCATGCCCGGGGCGGTGTTGATGGAGCGCGCCGGCCTGGCCGCAGCGCATGAGATCGGGCAGCGCTTCGCATCCGCCGACCCGCGTCGCGATCGTCTGCGGGTCTGGCAACAACGGCGGCGACGGCTTCGTCGTCGCCCGCCACCTGCACTCCTCTGGCACGACCGTCGAGGTGCTGCTGACGGGCGTTGCGTCGAAGCTCTCGATCGATGCCCGCACGAATTTGGAGGCGGCTGAGAGACTGGGAGTCCGGATCACCCGCCGGCCGGCGGTGACCGCCCTGCGGGCCGCGCTTCGCCGGTCCGACGTGGTCGTCGACGCCGTGTTCGGCGTCGGCTTCCGTGGCCGAGCGCGCGGCGATGCGGCGGGCGTGATCGCTGCCATCAACGCCAGCAGACGCCCCGTCGTCTCGTTGGACGTGCCGTCCGGCGTTGACGCCTCGACCGGAACGGTCGAGGGCGAGGCGGTCGTAGCCGCGTTCACGATCGCTTTCCACGGGCCAAAGCTGGGCCTGGTGGTCGCACCCGGCAGTCGCCATGCCGGCGCCGTGGTGGTCGCAGACATCGGGATCCCGACCCAGCTCGAGCGGCCCACGCACGCAGCCCTGGCCACCCGCGACCTGCTCGATCGGGTGCCGCCGAAGACGTCAGCATCGACCAAGTACAGCGCCGGCTCGGTGCTGGTCGTCGGGGGCGCACCTGGGTACGCCGGCGCCCCCGTACTGTGCGCCACCGCAGCGCTGCGGGCGGGCGCGGGGGTCGTCTGGCTGGCCGTGCCGGACGAGCAGGTGGCCCAGATCGAGGGTCGCCAGCCCGAGTTGATGGTGCGGCCGCGCCGGGAGGGGCTGGAGCTGGCGTCGCGAGCGGGCGCGCGTCGCGCTCGGCCCGGGCCTTGGCCGGTCACCGGAGGCGATCGCGCTGGCCCGGCGGCTTGCGCGCGGGCACCGGGGATCGATCGTGATCGACGCGGACGCGCTGTTCGCGCTCGCCGGCGAGCTCGAGCTGACCGCCGGCCGTCGCCTCCCCGCGGTGTTGACCCCGCACGAGGGCGAGATGGCGAGGCTGCTTGGGCGCGAGGCCGGCTGGGTGCAGTCGAACCGGCTGGCCGCCGTCCGCGAGGCAGCCGCGACCAGCCGCGCGGTGGTGCTGCTGAAGGGCGCGGACACGCTCATTGCCGAGCCCGGCGGCGAGCACGTCGTCGTCTCGGTGTCGGACGCGCCTGGCCTGGCAACGGCCGGATCCGGCGACGTGCTGACCGGCGTGATCGCCGCCATGCTCGCGCGCGGCCTCGACCCGTGGACGGCGGCCTGTTGCGGCGCGGTGGCCCACGCGCGCGCCGGGCGCGCCGCGTCCGAGGCGCTGCGGCCGGGACGGGATCATCAGCAGCGACGTGATTGCCGCGCTGCCGGGCGTCCTCGCGGGGGAGGTGGCATGATCGCCGCGCAGAGAACCTCACGAGCCACGGTGACCATCGATCTGGCCGCGATCGCCGACAACGTCGATCGACTCGAGCGGTCGGGCAGCCCCGGCCGAGCTGTGGGCGGTTGTGAAGGCCGACGGCTACGGCCACGGCGCGTCGCTGGTCGGCCGCGCCGCGCTCGCCGCCGGTGCCACCAAGCTGTGCGTGGCGACGTGGGAGGAGGCGCGGGCGCTGCGTGCCGACCTGCCCGGCGCGCCCGTGCTGGTGATGAGCCCGCTCGCCCCCGGCGAGGAGGAGGACGTGACCGGCGTCGAGGTCGCGGTCTCATCCGTCGAAGGGCTGGCCCGGCTGCGGGCGGCCGCGCGCGAGCCGCTGCCGGTGCACGTCAAGCTCGACAGCGGCATGGGGCGGTGGGGGATGAGCGCCGACGACGCGCGCCGGGCCGGCGAAGAGCTCGTCGCCGGATCGTCCCGGCTGCGGCTGGGCGGGCTGATGAGCCACCTGGCCTCGGCCGACGAGGACGCCAGGTACACGCAGCTCCAGCTGGAACGGTTCTCCCAGCTGGCGGAGGTGTTCCCGCCCTGCCCGCGCCACGTCGCAAACAGCGCCGCCGCGATCGCCATAGCCGGCGCCGCCTGGGATGCCGTCCGCTGTGGCATCGCTGTCTACGGCCTCTCGCCGTTCCAGGACGACCCCGCCCGGCACGGGCTTCGCCCGGCGCTTCGGTTCGAGAGCTACGTCGCCCAGGTCAAGCAGCTCCAGCCCGGCGACAGCGCCGGCTACGGACGCCGGCTGGTGGTCGCATCGCCCGATCTGGATCGGGCTCGCCCCTGCCGGGTACGCCGACGGCGTGCCGCGCGTGCTGTCCGGGAAGATGGACGTGCTCGTGCGCGGTCGCAGGCGCCGGGTCGCGGCCACCATCAGCATGGATCAGCTCACCTTCGTCATCGGCGAACGGTGCGACGTCGAGCTCGGCGACCCCGTCGTCCTGATCGGCGGGCAGGGCGACGAGCGGATCGGCGCTGAGGAGTGGGCGGGCCTGTCGGACACGATCAGCTACGAGATCCTGACCGACATTGCGCCCCGCCGCAGACGGGTGGAGCATGTCGTTGTCGGTGGCTGACCGGCTGGCCGAGATCCGCGCCAAGGCGCCGGTCGACGGCGGCTGGCTGGTGGGCGGCAGCGTCCGCGACCTGCTGCTCGAACGCCCGGTGACCGACATCGACCTGGTGGTCGAGGACGATCCCGGCCGCGTTGCCCGGCGGCTCGCCCGCTCGCTGGGCGGATCGCCGTTTCCGCTCTCGGAGAGGCATGGTGCGTGGCGCGTGGTCGACGCCGGGCACACGATCGACGTGGCCGGCTGCCGGGGCACGCTGGAGCAGGACCTCGCTCTTCGCGACTTCACGATCAACGCGATCGCGATCCCGCTCGCGGGCGGCGAGCCGGTCGATCCCAGCGGAGGCACCGCCGACCTCGAAGCCGGCGTGGTGCGGGCGGTGTCGGATGCCGTGTTCGACGACGATCCGCTGCGTCTGCTGCGACTGCCTCGGATCGCGCACGAGCTGGGGTTCGCGATCGAGCCGGGCACCGCACGGCTGGCGGAGCAGCGCAGCGGCAGGGCGGCGGAGCCCTCGGCGGAGCGGATCTTCATGGAGGTGCGTCGACTGATGGGCGGCGATCGCCCTGCCGAGGCCCTGCGGCGGGTCGACGCGCTGGGAGTGCTCGACGTGGTGCTTCCCGAGATCGTGCCCCTGCGGGGTTGCCTTCAGAGCGAACACCATCAGCTGGACGTCTGGGAGCACACCCTGCACGTGATCGAGGCGGTGGCCGACATCGGCGACCACCCGGCTCACTACCTCCCGGCCCACGTCGAGCGCCTGAGGCGGGAACTGGACTCGGTCGTCGGTGACGAGATGACCGCGCGGCAGGCGTTGCGGCTGGCGGCGCTGTTCCACGACATCCGCAAGCCGCAGACGCGGCGCGAGGTGGACGGCCGGATCGGGTTCATGGGCCATGACGCGCAGGGCGCCGAGGCGGCCGCCGACATCCTTGGCCGCTGGAAGGCCAGCAACGCATCTGATCCGCTTCTGCAGAATGCTGGTGCGCGAGCACCTGGCGCTCGGCTTCTCGATCCCGTCGCGGCCGCTGGGCCTGCGCCTGGCGCACCGCTACCTGCGCGCGACGGCACCCTGGCCCGGCTCGAGCGTGATGCTGTCACTGGCCGACCGGCTGGCAACCCGCGGCCCGAGCTCGCGCCTGCGCCACCTGCGAAAGCACGGCGAGACGGCTGACGAGATGCTGACGCTGATCGGCGAGCTCGAGCGAGACGGCCGCCCGCCGTTGCTGCGTGGGGATGAGATCGCCGGCGAGGCGGGCGTCGCCGGCCCCGCGATCGGCAGGCTGGTGGACATTTTGGCCGAGGAACAGGCCGCAGGAACGGTCACGACGCGGGAGGAGGCGGTGGAGCTTGTCAGGCAGCAGGTTCGACAGGACGGCTGACCTGTACGCAGACGCCGCCCGGCTGAAGGACTGGTCGGGTTTCGCGGAGTGGTGTCGTCCGCAGCCGGGACAACGGGCGTTAGATGTGGGCGCGGGGCCGGCTCTGCTGTCCGCTGCGCTGCTCGGCGTGGTGGGGGAGGCCGTCGCCCTGGACCCCTCTCAGGCGATGCTCGACCACGCTCCGGCCGGCGTGCGGGCGGTGGTCGGGAGCGCGGAGGCGATGCCGTTCCAGGACGCGGAGTTTGACCTTGTCACATGTGTCAACACCCTCCATCACGTCGCCGAACCCGCCCTCACGCTGGCCGAGATGGCACGCGTGTTGGCTCCCGGCGGCTCGATCGTCGTCCAGGACTACCTGGCTGACCCCGACCCGGAGCGAGCCGAGCGGTGGGAGACGGTGGAGCGGCTGCGCGATCGCGGCCACCGCCGATTGCCACGTGAGGGGGAGGTTGCAGATCTGCTGGCGCCGCATGGCCTGGTGCTCGAGGCCGAGATGCGATGGGACTCGACCTGGCAGGTAAATCCGTGGTTGGCAATGTCGGCAACGCCCGCGGCTGATGCCGACGAGGCGCGCCGGTTGATCGGTGCCGACAGCTTCAGCATGACGTCGTGGCGAGCCCGGTTCGTTGCCGCCCTGGCCGCGGCCGTGTAACGGCACGGGGCCGCCGCGTGTCTGACGGCGATGTCCAGTGATCCCTGCCTCAGCGATGCCCAGCCGCCCCCGCGCACGGCTGCCGACAGCGAGAGCCTGTTGCGTGCGCTGCTCGCGCATGCCGTTGACGTGTCCGGCGCGGAGTACGGCGCGATCCTCCTGACCGGCTCGACGCAGAGGCTGCTGCTCGCCGACGGGGTCGACGCTGTTTCGGCCCGCGCGGTGTGGCCCAAGGCGCCGGAGACGCTGCTCGGGGCGGCGCTCGCGACCCGCGAGCCTCAGCTTCGCCGCCGGATGCCTCCCGGTCGCTCGAGTGGGATTCGCGACCGCCGGATGCCCACCGGCGCGGCCGTCGCCCTGCCCCTGATCTCCGCCGGAGACGTGCTGGGCGCGGTGTTGCTGGTCCGCGGGGCGTCTCACTCAGGATTCTCCGACCGGCAGCTTGAGGCGGCCAAGACCGCCTGCGAGTGGATCTCAGCCACGGCCGCGCTGGAGCAGGCGCTCGCCCTGCGCTCGGCCCAGCTCCGGCTCGCGCGGGTGGTTGCCAACGCCGTCAGCTCGGCGCAGACGATCGAGCAGGCGCTGCGTGTCGCTACGTCATCGCTGTCCGAGATCATCGGCTACCGAGGCGTCGCCGCCACCATGGTCGATCGTGCGACCGGCGAGCAGGTACTGGTCGAGGACCTGCAGGCGCTCGGCACCAGCCTTCGCGGCATGCGCCGGCCGCTCGGAGAGGGCGTCGTCGGCCGGGTGATCGCCGGTCGCATGCAGATGCTGCTCGACCGCGCGCCGGACCATCCCCTGTATACGTGGCCGGGGCCGACCCACCAGCAGTCCCTGATCGTCACGCCGATCGTGATCGATGACGAGTGCGTGGCCGTGCTCGAACTCGGCGACGTGCTGCCGGAGCGATTCGGCGTCAACGACGCCGCGCTGATGCGCACGGTCGCCGATCAGATCGCGGCGGCGCTCCGCGGCGTGCGGCTGCGCGAGGCCGCCGGGCGGCGAGCGATGGTGCTGGCGTTGGCGGGCGACGTCGCCAAGCAGGTGGCGTCGGCCCGGGATGCCGATGAGGCGCTTCGACGCGCGTCTCAGATCCTCTTCGAGTGGACCGGGTACAGCTCGGTGTCCGCGTTCCGAGCACTGGCAGAGGAGGATGCGCACGTCGTGGTCGAAGACCTCCTGCGCCACGGCGAGAGCCATCGCGGCCTGCGCCGGAGGCGATTGGAGGGGACGGCAGGGCGCGTGTTCGCGACCGGACAGCAGTTGGTGCTCACCTCACTCGAGGACGCGAACGACGGGTCGTGGCCGGGACCGTGCACGTTCAACTCGGTGCTGGCCACCCCGGTGATGGTGGACGGCGTCTGCCAGGCCGTGATCGGTGTGTACGACGAGCAAACGGACGGCTTCGACGAGGACGACGCGATGCTGATGACCACCATCGCCGAGCAGGTCGGCGCAGCGATGCGCGGCGCTGGACTGAGAGCCGAGTCCGAGCAGCGCGCGCGCCGGCTCGAGCAGCTCGAGGCCAGCCGCCGCGAACTGCTGGCGCGGCTCGTGCGCGCACAGGAGGATGAGCGCTCGTCCGTGGCGGCCGACCTGCACGACGACACGATCCAGGTCATGGCTGCCTGCGTGTTGTCGCTTGACCGGGTGCGCCGTGCGATCGATCAGGGGGAGGTGGTGCGCGCCCGGGCGATGCTGATCGAGGCCGCCCAGCTGATGGCCGGCGCCGTCGACCGCACTCGCCGGATGACGTTTGAGCTGCGTCCCGCGGTGCTGTGGGAGAACGGCCTGGTGCCGGCCGTGAGACAGCTGCTTCGCTCGATCGAGGGCGAGCGCCAGGTCACCGTCGGGCTCACCGAGCAGGGGCTCGACCAGAGGCTCGATCCCGCCACCGAGACGATCGCGTTTCGCAGCATCGCCGAACTGATCACCAACGCCCGCAAGCACTCGGCGGCCCGCCGGGTCGAGGTCGCCATCCGGCTCGTCGGCGAGCAGCTGGAGGTCGACGTGACCGACGACGGCCGTGGCTTTCACCTCGAAAGCGCCCTGCGGCGCGCGCGCGAGACGAACCACCTGGGGTTGGAGGCTCTCACGGGGCGACTTCAGGCCGCCGGTGGACATGCGACGATCGAGACGTCGCCCGGTCAAGGCACGACGGTGCGTCTGGCGCTCCCGGCACGCATCCGGGATTGATCCTCCCGCTCCGGGGAGGCATCGAGCCGAAGGCCGCGAATCTCTGACCGACGTGAGCGTCACCACGATCCTGTACGAGAACGGCAAGCGCGCCCCCGAAGCGTGCCGCTTCGAGGACATCTCCGAGGTGCTGAAGCAGGAGACGGTGCTGGTGTGGGTGGATGCGCTCAACCCGTCCGCCCACGAGCTGGCGCAGATAGGCGAAGAGTTCGGGCTTCATCCGCTGGCGCTCGAGGATGCCGAGCATGCTCACCAGCGGCCCAAGATCCAGGACTACGACGGCCACGTGTTCGTCGTCGCTTACGGCGCGGCGATGAATGAGGCCGGCGGCGTCGCCCTGCTCGAGCTGTCGATGTTCGTCTCGGCCCGCTTCGTCGTCACGATCCGCCACTCGGCCGACCTGACGCTCGACGTCGCTCGCCAGCGGCTCGACAACACGCCGGAGATGGTGCGAAACGGCGGCCCGCACGTCGGCTATGCCATCCTCGACGAACTGATCGACAGCTACTTCCCGATCGTGGAGCTGTTCGAGGATCGCATCGAACGGGCCGAGACCGATTTGTTGACCGGACCGGGAACCGCGGACGCGCTTCCCGCGGCGTTCCAGATCAAGCGCGACATCCTCGTCTTTCGCCGTGCGGTTGCGCCGCTGCGGGATGTGCTGGGTCGCGTGGTGCGGATCGATAGGGCTGTGCTGGGAGTCGAGCTGGACGCCGAGTACCGCGATCTCTACGACCACGTGCTGCGTGTCTACGACGAGCTCGACAGCCAGCGCGACCTGCTCACCGGTTTGCTGGAGGCGCACCTCTCGGTCGTCTCGAACCGGCTCAACGAGGTCGTGCTTCGGCTCACCTCATGGGGCGCGATCGTGCTCGTCCCGACACTGATCGCCGGCATCTACGGCATGAACTTCGATCACATGCCCGAGCTGCACTGGCGGCTCGGCTATCCGTACGCCTTGGTCGTAATGGTGCTGGCGAGCTCGGTGCTGTGGGCGTTCTTCCGGCGCCGGCAATGGATCTAGCGGGGACGGATCAGGCGGCCGTGCGGGAGGGCAGCTGAGCCTGCTCGGCCCGCTCGACCTCACGCAGCAACTCGGCCAGCTTGCACTCCAGCTCGTGCGGCGTTCGCACGGGATAGCCGGACTGCCACTGGCCACCGATCTCAGTCAGCCGCACGCAGTACATCAGTGTCTGGATGTCTCGTCGATCGAGCATACGGGTCACAGGTCGTCGTTCGACGCCGCTCCGCACATCCCCTTCTTGGGGTATCCCGGCTACCGGTCAGGGTTGCCGCTACGCGTCCGGGTCAAGCTGGTAAAGTTGCCCGCGCGATGATCAAGGTACTCGCTGCAGCCCTCGTCGGAACCATCGCCGGCATCGTTGTGATGGTCGTCGTGATCGCCATCTCGGGCACCGACACCAGTGGTGCCTCGAGCGAGGGGCTCGGCTCGTTGCCGCTCTCGACCTACTCGCCGTCGGCGACCTCGGCGCCCAGCACCTCGACGCCGAGCGGCAGCACCGGCGGTTCGACCGGCGGTTCGACGGGCGGCGGTGCTAGTGGCGACGCCGTGGCCGGCAAGGCGGTATGGGGCAATGGGTGCGGCTCGTCCACACCCTGGCTGCGGCGGGCGCGTCCGGAACCGTCGGCCCTAATCTCGACACGGCGCTCGCAGGCGACGCCGGCAGCACGCCGCTGCCCGACTTCGTCAAGGAGTCGATCGTCGACCCCGAGAAGGTGATCGCACACGGGTTCAGCGGCGGCATCATGCCGACCACGTTCAGCAGCCTGTCGGCCACTGACCTGAACAACCTGGTCGCGCTGATCCTCCAGGGCAGCGTAGCGGGGGCCGGCCCTGTCGCGCTCTGGTAGCGTGACCGGCATGAGCATCGCGCAGGAGAAGATTGTGGCGACGGGCGCCGGCGCGCTGGTCTCGGCGTTGAGGCCCACGGTGTCGACATCGTATTCGGGATTCCGGGGCAGCATGCTCTCGGGCTGTGGGATGCGCTCAGCGACTCGTCGATCCGCTCGTGGTGGTGCGTCACGAGCAGGCTGCGGCCTTCGCGGCCCGGGTATGCCCGACCTCGGGCCGGGTTGGCGTTTGTGTCACCTGCACGGTCCGGGAGCGTTCAACGCATTCGCAGGCATGGGCGAGGCGGATGCGTCCTCGTTGCGGGTGCTGCACGTCACCACCCAGATTCCGAGCGACCCGGGGAGCGAGGCTGGATGCACGAGACGTCCGGTCAGTCTTCGGCCTTTGCCGCGGTCACGCGCTACCACTCCCGTCCGCGGACGCCTCGAGGCGCTCGGCGCGGCGGTGGATGAGGCGCTGACCGCGATCGCGGTGCGTCCTGGCCCGCGATGATCGAGGCGGCATATCGACGTCTTGGCCGCGCCGGTGGAAAGCGTGCGGGTACGGGCGACGCCGGTGTCGCTGCCTGCTCCGGATCCGGCAGCGGTGGCGCGGGTGGCGGAGCTGCTGCGCGGCGCCCGCGCGCCGATGATCTTCGTCGGGGTGGCGGGAGGCTGGCGGCTGAGCAGGTCCGACGAGGCTGGCCGAGGCGCTGGACGCCCCGGTGGTCACCAGCTACAACGGCAAGGGTGTGGTGCCGTCGGGACACCCGCTGCACGCGGGATCGTCGTGCGAGGAGCAGGCGGTGAAGGCCCTGGTGGCGAACGCCGACGTCTGCTTGCGCTGGGGACGCGGCTGGCCGAGGAGTACACCTGTCATTGGACGGTGCCGTTCCCGGAGGCGCTGGTGCAGGTCGATATCGACGCGGCGCGGCTGGGCGCGAACTATCCGATTGTGGAGGGCATCGTCTCTGACGTGGGGCTGTTCTGTGAGCGCCGTCGTGGCGTTGCAGCCCGACGGGGCGCCCGCGACGGCACCGCTGGTGCCCGGGCGGCGCTCGCGGCGCGGGCGTCCGAGGTGGCGGCGCAGGGATTCACGATCAGGAACGGAGCTTTTGCGTGCTCTCGACCAGGCGCTTCCCGGATGGGGCGATTGTCGTGTCCGACATGACGATTCTCAGGGTATTGGGGCGTGCTCTACCTGGACGCCAAGCGGCCGGGTGGGTTTGCCTATCCGATGTCGGGGCGCTCGGCTCGGGGATCCCGACCGGCCTGGGAACGGTCGCCGCGAACCCCGGTACCTACGGTGGTGCTGGTTGGCGATGGGGGCTTCCTGATGGGTGGTCACGAACTGGTGACGGCCCAGCAGCATGGATTGCATCGTCACGTTGCTGGTCAACGATCGCTGCTACGGCGTGCTCAAGAACTACCAACTGTCAGCCTACGGCCACTCCACCGCCGTCGATCTGAGCTCGCCCGACTTCGAGCAGTTGGCGGCGGCTTACGGCATCAGCTATCGCCGAAATTGCCGACACCGCCGATGCCGGCTCCGCGCTGCGCGAGGCGCTCGCCGGCCTCTCCCAGGGGTGCTGGCTGATCGAGCTTCAGGCCGAGCTCCAGGCGCCGCCCCAGTCGCTGTGACCGCCGGGTAGAATCGCCGCATGGAGGCATCCCCGACCGGCGCTGTGCGCGTCGACTACTCGATGACCGCCGGCGAGGCGCTGCCGGTGGCGGTGCGCGCCCGGGATGCGGATCGACCGACGACGGGCGCAGCTACCTGGACGCCTGCGGTGGTGCGATGGTGATGCTGCTCGGCCACTGCCATCCGCGCGTGATCGAGGCGCTCCAGCGGCAGTCGGCGGAGATCGACTATACGTACCGCTTCTCGTTTCGCAACGAGCCGATGCTCGACCTGGCCGAGCGGATCGCCCGCCACGCCCCCGGCGACCTGGAGTGGTCGTTCTTCAACTCGTCGGGATCCGAGGCCAACGAGTCAGCCATGCACCTTGCGGTGCTCTACTGGGAGCTGGTGGCAAGCCGGCCAAGATCGAGTTCCTGTCGCGGGTCACGTCATATCACGGCTCCACGCTGGGCGCGCTCTCGTTGTCGGGGTCGCGATGGCGGGCGCCGTTCGAGTCGCTGCTCCACAAGTACGCCGCCGTGCCGAACGCCGAGACCGCCGAGCAGGGAGCGGCCGAGCTCGAGGCCGCGATCCTCACCCGCGGCGCCGATCACGTGGCCGCGTTCATCGTCGAGCCGGTGACCGGCTCGTCCGGGGCGGCGGTCGACCTCCCGCCGGGATATCTGAAGGCGGCGCGCGAGGTCTGCGACCGTCATGAGGTGCTGCTGGTGGCGGATGAGATCATCACCGGCTTTGGCCGTACCGGCCGCTGGTTCGGGGTGGAGCACCACGACGCTGTGCCCGACGTGATCACCTTCGGCAAGGGGATCGGCGGTGGGGTTGTGCCGCTGTCGGGGATGGTGGCGACCTCGGCATACGTGATGTGGTGGGGACGGCGCCGAACGGCTTCTCCTACGGGCACACCTTCTCGGGCTACCCGCTGGGCTGTGCGGTCGGCTGCGCGGTGATCGACACGATCGAGCAGGAGGGGCTGGTCGAGGCGGCCGATCGCAAGGGCGAGCGAATCCGGGTCGAGCTCGAGCAGATGGCATCTCGGCACCCGCTGATGCACGGGCTGCGCGGCCGCGGCCTGCTGCAGGGGATCGAGCTGCGCCACCCGGCGACGGGTGAGCGCTTCGCTGCAACCGACCGGATCTCGGGCCGGGTGGTCGCCGCCGCGCGTGAGCTGGGGCTGATGATCTACCCCTGCCCGACGCCGATCGTCAACGAGCACATGGACGCGGTGATGCTCGCGCCGCCGCTGATCATCTCCGACGCCGAGATCGACGAGATGCTCGGCATGCTCGACGTGGCGGTGGCCGCCGTCGAGAGCTCGCTCGGCTGATCGCCCTGCCGGACAACGACGGTCGGTACCGCCACCGACCGCCGGTCGTGTCGCGGGCGGGGGTCAGACCCCGTTGCGCCGCGTGTTGCCCAATCGACACCGAGCCGACACACCTCACCGACCATGATCGGCTTGAAATGGCGGTTCGCGGCCCAGCGCCCGATGCGCGCGCGGGAAGGAGGGGTCAGACCCCTCCGCGGGCGGCGTTGTGCGATCGGCACAGTCCCGACACACAACGTGACAGAACCGGAAGGTCTGACCCCGCGGAGTTCCGTCCGGAGCGAGGGCTAGCATCGGCGACTCATGCCGACGGTCGAATTGCCACTCGCGGTGCTGCTCGGTGGCGTGTTCCTGATCGCAGGGGCGGGCAAGCTGCTCCGCGTCGATCGGTTCCGGGAGTCGCTCGACAGCTACCGGCTGGCACCGGCCAAGCCCCTGCTGGTGTGGCTGGTGCCGCTGGCTGAGCTGGCCGTCGGCTGCGCGCTGATCGCCGGGCCGGCAGCCGCCGGCTGGGCCGCAGTGGGACTGCTCGCCGCCTTTTCTCTCGCGCTGGCGGCCGAGCTCGCCGTCGGAGCGTCGCCGGCGTCGTGCGGCTGCCTGGCGCCGGGCACCGGATTGCCGGCTCGCTACGCCCTGATCCGAAACGTCCTGCTGGCGGCCGTTGCCTTGGCAGCTATCGCCGGCGCGCGGCCACGCCTGGGTGAGACATTTTGGCTGGCTGCGTTCGTCGCACTGTGGCTGATCGTCGCCGGGCTGGCCGCGCTCGTGTTTGCGCTCTACCGCCAGGTCGGCGTGCTCCACCTGCGGCTCGGACCCGGGAGCGCCTTCGAACACGACGGCGAGGGTCTGCCGTTGGGCGAGCAGGCGCCACCCGATACAGCCGGATCGCTGGTCGTGTTCACGTCGCCGAGCTGCCCGGTGTGCGCCCAGATCGTGCCGGGCCTGCGTGCGCTCGGCCGCGATCACTCGCTTTCTGTCGTGCACGCCAAGGAGGACGACGACCGGGGCTACGAGCTCCACCGAGCGTTCCTCGTCCCCGGGACGCCGTACGCGGTCTACGTGGGAGACGACGGCGCGGTGCGCGCCAAGGGCACCGTCAACACGCTGGAGCAGCTCGAAAGCGTGGTCGTCACCGGCCGCACTCGCGAACGGGAAGGAGCCGTCCGGCATGCGGCCTGAGGGCGCCGGCCAGGGGCTCACCGAACGCCTCGCCCGCCGGCTCGCGGCGGGACATACCCGGCGCGGTTTCCTCGGCCGGGTGGGCGGGGTCGCGGTGGCTGCCGCCTCCGGTCGGCTGGCGGCGGGCGCGGTCGCGCCGGACACGGCCGAGGCCTACTACGGCTTCTGCGGCCACACGTACACCACCCACGCCTGTCCCGGCCCGTTCTTTCCGCCCCGCGTCGACCGCTACGGCTTCCCGCTCCGGCCCAAGGACGGTCGCAGGGTGGACAACCTGGGCCGGCTGATCGATGCCGAGGGCTACGCGATCGACGCGAACGGCGACCGCCTGCTCGGCCCGACCGGCGAGCCGGTGCCGAAGGCGCCGCGCACCCGGCTCTGCCAGGACTGGATCCCGGAGCGCTACGACCTTGCGACTCGCATCGACGGTGGCTGGTACCGCTGCTGCGGCGGGACGATTCGAAAGCTGGTCGACTGCTGCGCCTACACCCAGATCCGAATCAACGGAGACGCTGCGCTGACGGGCTACTGCTACAACGGCCGCAAGGTCTTCTGCGTCCTCTACTACCAGACCAGCGTCCCGTGCTAGAGACGTCGGCCAGCCCAGACGCCGTGCTCGCCGCCTGCGCGCTGATCGCCGGAATCTCCGGCGCGTGGTCGCCTTGAGGGTTCTCGATGGTCGAGACCATCGTCCCCGTCGTGCACGGGACACGGACCTGGCTCATCTCGCTCGCCCTGTTCGCCGCCGGCGCCACCGGGACGGCGGCGCTGCTGGGACTGTTGCTGGGCGCCGCCCTCCCGTCGGGCGGGCCGTCCGTGGTGGCGACCGTTGCCGTGCTCGCGCTGGTGGAGGCGGCCGGTGAGGCCGGGGTGATCAGGGTGCCCGTGCCTCAGCTCCGCCGTCAGGTGCCGGAACGCTGGCGCGAACGGTATCCGCAGCCCGTGGCCGCGCTGCTCTACGGCGCTGGACTCGGCCTCGGCTTCGCAACCTACCTGCCGGTCTCGACGCTCTTGGTGGTGGCGGTGGCGGTCGTCGCGCTGCTCGGCGCCGGCGACGGTGCAGTGGTGCTTGGCGCCTTCGGCGCCGGCCGGGCGCTCGCGCTGATCGCCGCCACCAGCCGCGTGCGCAGCTACGAGCAGGCGACCGGGCGGATCGAGCGGATGGCGGGCATGGGTGTGGGGCGAGTTCGGCGCCTGAACGCGGTCGCGCTGCTGGTGCTCGCCGGCGTGCTGGTGCTCGGCATGAATGCGGCCGTCGCCCGCGCTGCGACACAGCTCGACCTCGGCACCGATCCCGTCGCCGACCCCTCCGCCGCGCCAGGCCTGCTGGCCTTTGATCGCGTCAACCCCAACGGCTCGCTGACCGGAGTGGTGCGGGCCGGCGGCGTGCTCACCGATCTGCCCGGCATCAACCCCGACCTGGACGGCACCCGCGTCGTGGTGGATACCGGCCCGGCGTTCGAGATCATCGACACCGGCACGATGTCGGTGCTGCAGACGCTGCCGCTGGTCGGGAACCAGCCGGCGCTCTCTGGGAACTGGCTCGTCTACCGGCGGGGCGCAAAGGCCGGCCGTCAGATCGTGCTGTACAACCTCTCCACCGACACCGAGAAGGTGATCGCCCAGTCCACCTACGCGGTTGACCTGGGTGCGCCGGATATCTCATACCCGCGCGTCACCTACCACCGAACCGGCTCGGAGCGCAGCTCCGTGGTGCTCTACCGGATCGATACCAGAGTCAGCACGCGGTTGCGTTCGTCCGTGCGCTGGGCCTACTCCAATCCCTCGGTGGATGGAACGATCGTGCTCTACGTGCGCCAGACGCTGCTGGGCATGCAGCTCTACCGCTTCAATCTCTCCACACACAGCGAAGCGCAGATCTTCGCGCTCAAGAAGGGTGGCGGGAGTTTCATGTGGACAACGGGACTGACGGGCTGGCGCTTCTTCTTCACGATCTACACCAACGCCGGATCCTGGATCTACCGAAGCTAGCCGCATGGGCGATACTGGGCGGGTGAGCAGTCCACCGTCAGCCACCAGCCCGGGGCCGACCCCGGCGGAGCTTCGGGCGGCGCTCGACGAGGCTTCGCGGTGGGTGGCGGACTACCTCGAGTCGGTCGGCGACCGGCCCGTGCTGGCGCAGGTGGAGCCAGGCGAGATCGCCGCTCGGCTGCCGCTGGAAGCTCCCGCCGCGGGCGAGCCGTTGTCGCAGATTCTCGCCGACATCGACGCGCTGATCATGCCCGGCATTACGCACTGGAACCATCCCGCGTTCTTCGCCTACTTCGGCATCACGGGGTCCGGCCCCGGCATCGTCGGCGAGCTGATCTCCGCCGCCCTGAACGTGAACGCGATGCTGTGGAGGACGTCGCCGGCAGCAACCGAGCTCGAGCAGCGCACGCTGTCATGGGTGCTCGAGATGCTTGGCCTGCCCGCGGCCTGGTTCGGCCAGATCACCGACTCCGCCTCGGCCTCGACGCTCTGCGCCCTGGCCGCCGCGCGCGAGGCTGCCGGGCTCGACATCCGGCGGCAGGGGATGGCCGGCCGCGACCTGCCCCGGCTGCGCGTGTACACATCCGAGGAGGCGCACAGCTCGGTCGAGAAGGCGTGCATCGTGCTCGGCTTCGGCCAGGACGGCGTGACGAAGATCGCGACCGACGACGCCTACCGGATGCGGGCCGACCTTCTGTCCGAGGCGATCGACCGCGACCTCGCGGAAGGAGTGCGGCCGATCGCGGTCGTTGCCTCGGTGGGCACCACATCCACAACCAGCGTCGATCCGGTTGAAGCGGTGGCGGAGATCTGCGCCCGCAACGGCCTCTGGCTGCACATCGATGCGGCTTACGGCGGCGCCGCCGGGCTGCTCGAGAGCCACCGCCACCTGCTCGCAGGATGCGAGCGAGCCGACTCGCTCGTCTTCAATCCACATAAATGGATGGTCACTCCGGTGGATTGCAGCCTGCTCTACACCTCGCGTCCCGACGTCCTGCGGGCGGCCTTCTCGGTGGTGCCGTTCTACCTCACGTCGAGCGAGTCCGAGGTCGTCAACTACATGGACTACGGCGTCTCGCTGGGACGCCGGTTCCGGGCGCTGAAGCTCTGGCTCGTAATCCGCGCCTACGGCCGTGACGGCCTGGCCGAGCTGGTCGCCGGCCATATCGACTTGGCGCAGCGGCTGGCCGCGCTGATCGAGGCCGAGCCGGGCTGGGAACTGATGGCGCCCGTGCCACTGTCGACGGTGTGCTTTCGGGCCCATCCCGCCGGAGTCGATGACGAGGCCCAGCTCGAGCGGCTGAACGCAGACATCGTCGAGCAGGTCAACGCGAGCGGCGTCGCGTTCGTCTCGCACACGAAGGTCGGCGGCCGCTTCGCGGCCAGGATCGCGATCGGCAACGCCGCCAGCGGCTGGCAGCACGTCGAGCGGGCGTGGCTGGCATTCCGGGACGCGACGCCGCGCTAGTTCGCCGTCGCGAAAATCATAGGCCTCATAACCAAGCCGTCCGTCCCCGTGGAGTCCTACGTTTTGGAGGGCTAGCCTCGGCGACGCGTTCGCCTGGCACGCTTTGGGCGCTGCCACGGGCGGCTGTTGAGTGCGCGCTGCAGCGCTTGCTTGCCGTTGCCGATGGCAGGTTGGCCGTGTGTTACGAGGACGTGCTCGATGTCGAGGGTCGCCAGCCGTTCGAGGGTTGGTAGGTAGTCCTCGTTCCACCATCGTCGGCGGCGGTCGCTGTCGGGTGGGGTCTCCCAGATGCGCAGCTCCCCGTCGCCGATCTCGACGATTGCGTCGCCGAAGACGAGGGCGCGAACGGAAGGGATCTCGATCGGCTGCTCCGAGCGGGGCGGCCGTCCGATCGCGTGGAAGCGGGCGATGCCGTCGACCGCGCTTCCGCCGAGGATGGCCTCGAAGCCCGAGGCGTCGTCGAGCCGTGTCGCGACAGCTGGATGCCCGCAGATGCGTACGTTGGCACTGCGGTAGCGCCGCCATAGCCATTCAGCACTGCGCGTGTGGTACGGCATCGTGATGAGGATCCGTGCGTCGCCGCCCACGAGGTCGTCGAGCACGCCCACGACCGGATCGTCGTCACCATCCACTAGAGGATCGACCAGCAGCACGCTGTCCTTGGCAAGGACGGCGTAGCTCGTCCTGGCGCCGAACTCGCCCGGATGCAATCCTCGCGGGCGCCGCTCCCAGCACCAGATTCCGCTGACGGGTTCCCATATATCGCCGCTGGCCATCGACTCTCCCTGCGGGCGACCTTACCCGCTAGCCCGCTTATGGACTCACGCGGCAGTTCGCCGTCGCGACATCGCCAGCACGACGGGTCGCTGCCGTCTCGCTAGGTAGTGGGCAGCCCGTCCGGGCCCAACACGATCGCCACGCCGGTCGTCGACGACGGCACCACGCCTGCCGCATCGCCGATCTTGACCGGCGCGCCGAGCCCGAGCTTGCGGGACACGGCAACGGCCTCGGCTTTGTGGCCGGGCAGGTAGACGACCTCGGTGTTGGTGATGCCCGTGGCGTTTCCGGTGGTGCCCACCTTCCAGCCTTGCGCGCGCAGCGTGGCGGCCGCGGTTCCGGCCGCTCCCGATCCGCCAAAGCCGTTGAGGACGTCAACCGTCACCGTACGCCACGACACCTTTCCGCTCTGGAAGGGAGTGGTGTGGCCGCCGGTGGTGGTCGAGTGACCGCCCTGAGTCGGGGGGTTGGTCGTCTGCGTGTCGGTTGTGCTGGGCTTGGGGCCAACGCTTGACATCGCCCACAACAGTCCGCCGATCGCGAGCACCAGAGCGACCAGCGCCGTCACCCGCGAGAGCGACGGGGTGCCGAAGCGGGATGGGATCCCTTGCGACTCGAGGCGCCGCGCGAACCACTCGTCGAGATGCTCTTCCTCGGGCTCGTTCTGGGCTCGCGTTCTGCCAGGTGGTGTCTCGACTCGTGCCATCGCCTGAAAAACGATACCTCTAACATGCCCGGCATGCCCTTGGACGCCATCGAAACGTGGGTCCGCGATGGCGACGTCTCGGCCGTTGCCGCTGCGATCGTCGGCCGCGACGGCGTCCGGGACATGCACGTCGCAGGAGACGCCAACGAGCGCTCGCTGTTTGCCCTGGCGTCGCTCACCAAGCCGTTCGTGGCGCTGGCGGCGCTGGTCGCGGCGGAGGAGGGTGCGATCGATCTGGATGCCCCGGCGGCCGACCATCTGCCCGCCTACCGCCGCCCGGCGACCGAGGGGATCACCGCGCGTCACCTGCTGGCTCACGCGTCGGGGTTGCCAGAGTCGGAGAAGGGGGTGGAGGCATTGGACGTCGAGCCGGCGTGGGCTCCCGGGTCGCGGCGCGTGTACTCCAACGAGGGTTTCCACGTGCTGGGCGCGCTGATCGCCGCCGCCACTGGCATCGACCACCGCACCTACGTGACCGAGGCGGTGTTCCACGCTGGCGGTCTCGACGCCCACCTGCCGCTTTCAGATGCCGAAGCCGGGCGGACGCTCGTCGTGCGGGAGCCGGGCCTGTCGCGGCCGGGTGTCGAGCTCTTCAACGCCCCCGAGTGGCGTCGCCGCGGCAACGCTGCCGGCGGGGCGTTCGCGACGGTCGGCGCCTACGCGGAGGTGGTCAGGTGGCTGTTGTCCGCATCAGGCCCGATCTCCGCGGAGTCCCACGCGGAGCTGCGTTCGGTGCAGTGGCCAGGGCTGGAGGGAGGCCTGGAGTCGTTCCCCAAGATGCACTGCCCGGACTGGGGTCTGGGCGTGAACATTCGCGGCCACGGCTCGCCCCATTGGTGCGGCGACGCCGTCTCGCCGAGCACGCTGTCGCATTTCGGCGCCTCCGGCACGCTGATGTGGGCCGACCTCGATGCAGGGCTGGGGCTGGTCTGCCTGGCGAACCGGGGCACCTACTCCGGCTGGATGCTGCGACCGGGTCGGTGGGCCGACCTCACCCGGGCGGTGCTCGCCGCATGAGTCGCTTCGCCGGCTGGCATCACTGCCCGCGCTGCCGCGGCGCCCTGGTGTCCGGTGCCCGAGGGGACGAGGCCCGCGACGTGTTGCACTGCCCGGCCTGCGGACTCGTGCTCTACGACAACCCAGCGCCGACGGCCAGTGCGCTGGTCGTCCGCGACGGCCGGCTGATGCTGACCAGGCGGGCGCGCGCGCCTTACGAGGGCATGTGGGACGTCCCCGGAGGCTTCGTCGAGCCGCTCGAGCATCCCGAGCAGGCGGTCCGCCGGGAGCTGCTCGAGGAGACCGGGCTGGAGGTCGAGGTCGGCCCGCTGATCGGGGTCTTCACCGACGTCTACGGCGAGGACGGCGTTGGCACATTCAATCTTTACTACTCCGCATCCGTGCTCTCGGGCGACGAGCGGCCGGCGGATGATGTCAGCGAGATCGGCTGGTTCCCGCTCGCCGAGGTCCCCTTGCACGAGGTCGCGTTCGCAAACGGTCGCGAGGCGATAGTGACATTTGTACGGAAGTCGTAAAGTCGGCGACCACTGCGGCCGATGACAAGTCCATCAGGCTCCGCAGGGAGACCACACCTTCCATCGGAGCGCAACGCGAGTCGTCCGGAGAGACCCCTCCGGAGGAGACGACGATGGACGAGCTGCACGAAAAGCAAGTGGAGATCGATGAGCGGTGGCTCTCGGAGTGGTTCGAGTTCGGATTTGCCGAGCTCGGCAGCTACCTCGCGAAGTACGCCGCGTTCGACGACTACTGCCACCGGCACGACAGCATTGACTTTTAGCCTGGTGATTTCGCTCTGACACCTTGGCACCGGCCGCCCGGCGCAGATGCGCCGGGTACCGGTCTTGCACGGCTCGCCGCCGCGTAGAATCCGGCGATGCCGCCGTTTGCACCGGTCCCGAAGCAGCCCGACCATGTCGCGCTCGAGCATGAGACGCTCGCGCGATGGGAGTCGGAGAAGACCTTCGACCGGCTGCGCGAGCAGAACCGCGGCGGCCCCACCTTCTCGTTCCTCGACGGCCCGATCACCGCCAACAACGGCATGGGCGTGCACCACGCCTGGGGTCGCAGCCTGAAGGACATGTGGCAGCGCTACCACGCGATGCTCGGATGCGATCAGCGCTACCAGAACGGTTTTGACTGCCAGGGGCTGTGGGTCGAGGTCGAGGTGGAGAAGGCGCTCGGTCTGAACTCAAAGCCCGAGATCGAGAGCTACGGACTCGACCGCTTCGCCCGCGCCTGCCGCGACCGAGTCGCGAAGTACGCCGGCGTCCAGACCCAGCAGTCGATCCGGCTCGGCCAGTGGATGGACTGGGACGCCAGCTACTTCACGATGACCGACACCAACATCAGCTACATCTGGGGCTTCCTGAAGGAGTGTCATGACCGCGGATGGCTGTACAAGGGTCACCGGTCGATGCCATGGTGCCCGCGCTGCGGCACCTCGCTCTCCCAGCATGAGCTGATCGACTCCTACCGCGAGATCACCCACCCCTCGTTGCATGTGAGGCTGCCCCTGGTGGGCCGCGACCGCGAGTACCTGGTGGTGTGGACGACCACGCCGTGGACGCTGCCCGCCAACGTGGCCGCCGCGGTGCTGCCCGACGCCGACTACGCGCGCGTCGAGACGCCGGCCGGCATCGCCTACGTGGCTGCGGCGCGGCGGGAGTCCGTGCCGATCGCGGGCCGCATCCTCGACACGGTCAAGGGATCGGAGCTGGTCGGTATGCGCTACGAGGGGCCGTTCGACGAGCTGCCAGCGCAGTCAGAGGTCGAGCACCGCGTTGTCGGCTGGGACGAGGTCTCGATGGAGGAGGGCACCGGCATCGTGCACATCGCGCCCGGCTGCGGCGCGGAGGACTTCGAGCTGGGACAGCGCGAAGGGCTCGCCACCATCGTCCCCGTGGACGAGGCGGGAGCGTTCTACGACGACTTCGGCTGGCTGCACTCGAGCCACACCGCCGACGCCGCCCAGCAGATCGTCGAGGATCTCGGCCAGCGCGGGCGGCTGGTCGAGGCGAGCGAGATCACCCACCGATACCCCGTCTGCTGGCGCTGTGGCACGGAGCTGATCTACCGGCTGGTGGACGAGTGGTTCATCCGCTGCGATGAGGTGCGCCAGCCGATGATCGATGCCGCCCGCGGCGTGGAGTGGACTCCGCCGCAGTACGGCAAGCGGATGGAGGATTGGCTTCGCAACATGGGCGACTGGTGCATCAGCCGCAAGCGCTATTGGGGCCTCCCGTTGCCGTTCTACTTCTGCGAGGACGGCCACATGACCGTGATCAGCTCCCGCGCCGATCTGCTGGAACGCGCCCACGGCGGGGCGGACGGGCTTGAGGAGCTGCACCGGCCGTGGATCGACGACGTGGTCGTGACGTGCGGCGAGTGCGACAAGCCGGCCAAGCGCCTGCCCGACGTCGGCGACTGCTGGCTCGACGCCGGCATCGTCCCGTTCGCGACCATGGGCTGGCGCAACCCGGAGCGGATCGAGCACGGCTACGGCACCGGTGCGGGCGCCGACGTGACCGTCGCCGACCTGCCGTCGCACGAGGAGTGGGAGCGCTGGTTCCCGGCCGACTGGGTGACCGAGATGCGGGAGCAGATCCGGCTCTGGTTCTACTCGATGCTGTTCATGAGCGTGGTGCTGGACGGCCGCTCGCCGTACCGGCGGGTGCTGACTCACGAGAAGGTGAACGACGAGACCGGCCGCCCGATGCACAAGTCATGGGGCAACGCGATCTGGTTCGATGACGCCGTCGAGAACATGGGCGCTGACGTGATGCGCTGGATGTATGCCGCCCAGACCCCGGCCCAGAACCTCAACTTCGGCTACGGCCCGGCGAACGAGGTCAAGCGGCGCCTGCTGACGCTGTGGAACACCTACAGCTTCTTCGTGCTGTACGCGAACGTCGACGAGTACGTTCCCCGCTACGAGACGCTGACCAGCGGGCCGATCGGCGATGCGTCGCGGCCGATCGATCGCTGGCTGGCCGCGCTCACCCAGGAGCTGGTGAAGGAGTGCCGCGCCGCCCTGGACGTCTATGACTCCCCGCGGCTGGTGCGGGCCGTCGAGGCCTACGTGGAGGATCTCTCGAACTGGTACGTACGGGCCAGCCGGCAGCGGTTCTGGAAGTCGGTCGACCCGGCGGACAAGCGGGCCGCCTACGACGCGCTGTGGTACGCGCTGGTGCAGGTCACCCGCTGCGTCGCGCCGGTGATGCCGTTCCTGGCCGACGAGCTGTGGCAGAACCTCGTCCGCCGGGCGTGCCCGGAAGCGCCCGACAGCGTCCACCTGTCCAGCTATCCGGCCGAGCATCCGATGCTGATCGACGCGACGTTGATGGACGAGATGGCGAGCGTGCGCATCACCGTACGGCTCGGCCACAAGGCCCGCTCCGCTGCGAACGTGAAGCTCCGCCAGCCGCTCTCGGAGGTGATCGTGGCCACCGACGACAGTCGGCGCCGGGAGCACGTCGCCCGCCACGTTGACCTCGTGGGCAGTGAGCTGGGGGTCAAGGCCGTGCGGCTGGCCACGTCGGCCGAGGAGTTCGCCGAGGTCGAGGTGATGCCCCTACTAAAGCTGCTGGGACCAAAGTACGGCCGCGATCTGGACGTGATCCGGGGCCTGCTGCGGGAGGGCGAGTTCCGGCTGGACGACGGCCGCGTGATGGTCGGAGACTGGACGCTCGAGCCGGGTGAGTACGAGCTGCGCACGCGCGCCCGGGACGGCTTCGCGGTGCTCGACGGCGACGGCTTCGCGGTCGCGCTGGACACCGAGATCACGCCCGAGCTCGAGCTGGAGGGAGAGGCGCGTGACGTGATCCGCCAAGTGCAGGTGATGCGGCAGGACGCCGGGCTCGAGGTGACCGACCGCATCCGGCTGGTGCATCCCGACGACCGCGTCTGGGGCGAACACGGCGCCTGGATCGCCGACGAGACGCTGGCTGCGGAGCTGGTGCCCGGCGAGGCGCTGGCGATCGAGAGGACTCCCTGACCGTGAGGTTTCTGGTGCTCGGCGGCACCGCGTTTCTGGGCCGCCACATCGCCGACCAGGCGCTCGCGCGCGGCCACGCCGTGACATTGTTCAACCGTGGCGTCACCAATCCTGAGCTGTTTCCTCAGGCAGAGCACGTGCGGGGCGATCGTGACGGCGGGTTGGATGCGCTGGGCGGCCGGAGTTTCGACGCCGTCATCGACACCAGCGGCTACCTGCCAAGGGTGGTCTCGGCATCCGCGCACAGGCTCGCGGACGCGGCGGAGCACTACACGTTCGTCTCCAGCGTGTCCGTGTACGACGGCAACGGCGGCGCGGGCACCGACCCAGACTCACCGGTCGGCACGATCGCCGACGAGACGGTCGAGGAGATCACCGAAGAGACGTACGGCTCCCTGAAGGCGCTCTGCGAGCGCGCGGTGCGTGAGGCGCTGCCAGGCAGGACGCTGGTGATCCGCCCCGGCCTGATCGTAGGCCCCGACGATCCGACCGACCGGTTCACGTACTGGCCGGCCCGTATCGCTGACGGCGGGACGGTGCTCGCGCCCGGCATCCCGACTGCGCAGACGCAGGTGATCGACGTCCGCGACCTGGCCGCGTTCATCCTCGACATGGCCGAACGACGGGCCACCGGCACCTTCAACGCGGTCGCGCCGGAGCGGCCGCTGGCGCTGGGAGAGCTGCTCGCGCGCTGCGTGGCCGTGGCCGGGTCCGATGCCGAGCTGGTGTGGGTCGCGAACGAGTTGCTGCTGGAGCAGGGCGTTGAGCCGTGGAGTGACCTGCCGCTGTGGCTGGGCGGCGATCCCGAGCTGGAGTGGATCGACCACGTCGATCCGTCGCCCGCGATCGGCGCCGGATTGCGTCCACGGGGGATCGACGAGACGATCGCCGCCACGCTGGAGTGGCATCGCGGCAACGTCGGCGCTGCCAACCGGGCGGGATTTCGCATGACGCGGGAGCGAGAGGCCGACCTTCTGGCTTTGGCAGGCCACGCAGTTCGCTCATAGCGGTCGCTCCGTTACCGCAAATCGGGGACGCGCTCCATGCGCCGAATCGCCGACGATGGCTGCATGGCTCAAGATGCTCCGACCCCGGGGACACCGTCCTTCGACGCCGCGCGCCGCAGCGAGGAGCTCTTTCGCAGCCTCATCGAGCAACTTCCTGCCCTGACCTACACAGCGGACGCCGAGGGCAACACGACCTACATCGCCGCCGACCAGGTGGACCGGCTGCTCAAGCTCACCGATGAGGAGCGCGACATGGACCCCGATCTGAGGTGGGAGCGGAGGCTCCACCCTGACGATCGAGAGCGGGTGCTTACCGATTGGGCGCGGGCGGTCGCGACGGGTGAGCCGCATCTGGCTGAATACCGGATGGTGCGCGCCGACGGCCGCACGATCTGGGTTCGCGACCTCGAGCGCGTGGTTTGCGATGACGACGGGACGTTCGTCCGTCGCCAGGGCCTCTCGTTCGACATCACCGACCTCGTCGAGGCGCGTCAGCAGGCCGCGGCCGCCGAGCAGCGGTTCCGGTCGATCGCCGAGCAGATGCCGGCGGTTCTGTACCGCGATGCCGCGGACGCCGACGAGGCGATCTACGTCTCGCCTGCCGTCGAGTCGATGCTGGGCTACACCCCGAAGGAGTGGGTGGATGGCTCGATGGAGTGGTACTGGGCACTGATCCACCCGGACGATCGCGACAGGGTGGTGGCCGGTGTGCGTCACTCGGCCGCGACTCACGCCCCTCACCTGGTTACCTACCGCGTGCGACACCGCGATGGCCGGTACATCCACGTCCGGGACTCGGTGATGTACGTTCGCGGGCCCGATGGTGGCCCGCTGTGGCGTCAGGGCATGATCAGCGACATCACCGAAGAGGTGCAGCGCACGGAATGGCTCGACCGGGCCGACCGGCGGTTTCGCACGTTGGTCGAGCAGGTGCCGGCGGTCATCTACGTCGACGACCTGGAGCTCAAGCAGATGTACGTCAGCCCGCGGGTCGAGGAGGTGTTCGGCCGCAGCACCGAGGCGTGGCTCACGGCTACGGATGGGTTGCGGTCGATCATCGGTGACGAGTACTTCGAGCAGGTCGACACCGCCTATCGGGCGCTCGCCGCCGACGGCACGCCGTATCTGCTCGAGTACCGCGTACCCCGGTCGGATGGCACCTACCGGTGGGTTCGCGATCAGGCCCAGCGGATCCACAACTCCGAGGGTGAGCCGTTCGCCCTCCAGGGTGTGATCATCGACATCACCGAGCGCAAGCTCGCCGAGGAGCGCGTCGCGCGGCACGGCGAGCAGCAGCGGATGGTGGCCGACCTCGGCATCCGCGCTCTGGCGGACGAGAACTGGCGTGCGCTCGCAGATGAGGCGGTTCGCGGTGTGTCCCGTGTGCTCGGCGTTTCACACGTGTGGGTGCTGGAGCTGGCCGAGGGAACCGATCGGGTGACCGTGCGTGCGGCGGCAGGATGGCCCGAGGGCACAGTCGACACGTGCAGCGCACGCGTGACCGACAAGCCGCTTGGGCGCCGTGCGCTGGATGCCGACGAGCTCGTGCTGGTCCCCGACCTTGAAGAGAATCCGAGCCTCTGGCCCGAGCTGATCGCCTCGGAGGGCCTTCGTTCGGCGGCCTGCGTGCGGATCGGTTCGAACCCGGTATACGGCGTGCTGGGCATGCATTCGGCGGCAACGATCGCGATCGACCAGGAGGACACCAGCTTCCTCCAGGCGGTCGCCGTCGTTCTGGCCGCCGCCATCCACCGCGACCGCACCCGCCGCGCGCTCGAGGAGAGCGAGCAGCGACGCCGTGACACGCTGGCGCAGCTGATTCGCTCCGGCGACGAGGAGCGTCAGCGGATCGCCAAGGAGCTGCACGACGAAACGATCCAGGTGATGACGGCCGCCCTGATCACGCTCGACCGGGAGGCGCGGGCGGTCGCCGGCGGAGACCAGCCGCGAGCCATGGCCGCCGTTCGCGAGATGCGCGAGACGCTCCACAGGGCGGTTGAGCGCACGAGTCGCCTGACGTTCGAGATTCGTCCGCCGGTGTTGGAGGCCCGCGGCCTGGTGGCGGCCCTCAACGACCTGCTGGCGGAGGTCGGACGCTCGGCCGGCTTCCGGGTCAAGCTCGATGCTGCCGTCCCGCGTCTTGCTCCCGAAATCGAGTCTCTCGGCTACCGCACGGTGCAGGAGCTGGTGACGAATGCGCGCAAGCACTCCCAGGCCGTCAATCTGTCCGTGAAGCTGCGCGGCCGGCCACACGCACTCGAAATCGAGGTCAGCGATGACGGCGTCGGGTTCGATCGCGAGCGCGCCTTCGGCAACGGTGGGCTGCGGGTGAACTACGGGCTCGAGTCGAGCGCGGAGCGGATCACCCTCGCCGGTGGCGAGTTCGACATCGAGAGCACGCCGGGATCGGGCACCACGGTGCGGTTCTCGATCCCGCTGGCCGCGGCGTAGACCGGCTCGGTCAGCTATCCGGCTGGGTGGCGCGGGCCAGCCCGCGCGGCAGCGAGAAGTGGACATTCTCGTCCACCAGCTCGTGCGACTCGATCCGCTCAACGCCCAGCTCTTGAAAGTAGGCGACCACCCGCTCGACGAGTGACTCCGGCGCGGACGCCCCGGACGTGATGCCCACCGTCTCGATGCCCTCCAGCCAGGCTGGATCGATGTGCGTCTCGTCGTCGATCAGGTGCGCGGGCACCCCCTGCTCGCGGGTGACGTCCACGAGCCGGTTGGAGTTGGACGAGTTGCGCGAGCCGATCACCAGCACCAGGTCCACCTCCTGCGCCAGCTCCTTGACGGCGTTCTGGCGGTTCTGGGTGGCATAGCAGATGTCGTCCTTCTTGGGCCCGACGATCTCGGGGAAGCGCTCGCGCAGGGCGGCGATGATCTCGAGCGTCTCGTCCACCGAGAGCGTGGTCTGGGTGATGTACGCCACCTTGCCGGGGTTAGGGATGTCGAGGCCGTTGATCTCGTCCACCGATCCGATCAACCGGATCGCATCGGGCGCTTCTCCCATCGTGCCCACAACCTCCTCGTGACCCTCGTGGCCGATCAGCACGATCGTGTAGCCGGCGGCCGCGTAGCGCTTGGCCTCCACGTGCACCTTCGTCACCAGGGGGCAGGTGGCGTCGAGCACCTGCAGCCGGCGCTCGGTGCTGTTCGCGTAGACCGCCGGCGCGACGCCGTGCGCCGACAGCACGACGACCGCCCCCTCGGGGACATCCAGCTCTGAGTCGACGAACACGGCTCCACGGTCGGACAGCTCCTGGACGACGTGCCAGTTGTGGACGATCTCCTTGCGCACGTAGACCGGAGCGCCGAAGTGGTCGAGCGCACGCTCGACGGTGTCGACGGCGCGGTCGACTCCGGCGCAGTAACCGCGCGGCGAGGCAAGTACGAGGCGGGTTGGCATCACCGGCTGATGGTAGTTGACCGCGGCCGGGCCGCGTCGCGCAGCCTTACCTGTGGCCGAAGTCGGCCGTCCACACGGCCGCGCTTTCGAAGCCCTGGAACGGGCCGACCGCGCGACCGATGCCGACGTAGGTATAGCGCGAGGAGAGCAGGATCGCCCGGTGCTCGGGGCTGGCCAGCCACATCCGGATCACGTTGCGCGGCGAGCCGATCGTGCCCGTGCCCCAGGCCAGGTTCTCGCCCGCCCACCACGCTCCGTAGGTGTCGAACGTGGAGTGCATGATGCGGTAGCAGAGCGTCGAGCCGGTGGGGCTGGTGTGGGCGAAGTAGTTGCGCGCCACCATGTCGTTCGAGTGGGCCTGGGCGGCGTTGCGCAGGCCGGAGGCAAGGTGCACCGGCGCCAGACCGTGATTGGCGCGTACCTCATTGATGGCCAGGAACAGCCGCCAGCGGTAGGTGGAGTTGACCGTCGCCGAGGCGGGGCCGGCGGTCGCCGTCAGCAGCACCGCTGCCAGCATCAGGGAGGCGATCAGTGTGCGAATTCTCACGTCGCATACATCGGCTCCCAGAGCGGACGGTTTTAGTGAGGAATCTGTAAGGCTTGCGCGCGCAAAACGGGGTCTGACGCTCCACGAGCCGCGGCGGGTCACACCCAGGTATCAGGTCCGCCGCACGAACCTGTAATGCGCGACCCTCGGTGAGCTGACCAGCTCGACGCACTCGTAGCCGGACGGCCAGTCGTCGAGGTTCTCGAACAACCTCTCCCCGCCACCCAGCAGCCTTGGCGCGATGTGCACCTCCATCTCGTCGACGAGGCCGGCGCGGAGGTACTGCTGGATCGCCTGCGCTCCGCCGCCGATCGAGACATCGAGGTCGCCGGCCGCCTCGCTGGCGCGCTCGAGCGCCTCCTCGATCCCTCCGGTGACGAAATGGAACGTCGTTCCGCCCTGCATCTCGACGGGTTCCCGGCCGTAGTGGGTGAGCACGAATACGGGCGTGTGGTACGGCGGATCGTCGCCCCACCAGCCGTTCCAAGACTCGTCGCCCCACGAGCCGCGGATCGGCCCGAACATGTTGCGGCCCATGATCGTGGCACCCGTGCCGCGGCTCCAGTACTTGGCGTGTTCGTCGTCGAGGCCGGTCTCGCCGCCCTCCCTGCCCTGCATCTCGCTGAACGTGCGGGTCGCGAACGCCCACTCGTGGAGGGTCATGCCGCCCTCGCCGAGCGGATTCTCAGTGCTCTGGTTGGGCCCGGCCACGTAGCCGTCGACGGACATCGAGATGGAGAACTTGAGCTTTGACATGGCGAACTCCAGTGGTTTGGATGGTGATGATGGTAGGACGGTGTCGGCTCGCCAGACTCATCGCGACGCCGGGCTACTCCGCGGCGGCCAGGGAGCGCGTGACCAGCCGGTCATCCCCAAGCCTGTTCGCGTGCTCGGCAAAGGTCGGCCTGGGGCCGCGCCAGCGAAGGTCGTCGACGCTACCGAAGAGTTCAGCGTCGCTCCTCAGCGTTGCCAGATCCTTGAACAGCAATGCCAGCTCGCGGCGGTCCTCCGCAAGGATCTCGGGCGGGAAGTTCTCGATCATGCCGTGGCGGTTCAACAGCCGCGCCGCGGTCACGCGCCCGATGCCGGGGATGCCCGGATAGCCGTCCGCCGAGTCGCCCACCAGGGCCAGCAGGTCGGGAATCAGTTCCGGGTCGACGCCGAACTTCTCGCGCACCTGCTCGGCGTTGCGGATCGCATTCGCTCGCCGGTCGACCTGCACGACGCGGCTACCGCGGACGCACTGCGCGATGTCCTTGTCGGGTGTCCAGATGCAGACCTGCTCGACGTCCTGATCGGCGAACGCGATGCGCGCGGCCGAGGCGAGCGCGTCGTCGGCTTCCAGATCCGTCATCGGCCAGACCGCGACGCCCATCGCCTCGAGCCCGTCCTCGAGCGGCTGAAACTGCGCTTTCAGCGCCGGATCGACTCCGGCGCCGGTCTTGTAGCTCGGCCACAGGTCGTTGCGGAACGACTCAATCACGTGATCGGTGGCAACACCGACGTGCGTCGTGCCGGTCTCGATCATTTGGAGCACCGAGTGCAGCACCCCGACCACGGCACCCGAGGGCTGATCGTCTCGGCCGCCACGCCGCCTCCCGTAGAACTGGCGGAACAGCTCGTATGTGCCGTCCACGAGGTGGACGATCATGCGCCGGTTGCTCCGCGAGATCGAGCCATCCGGGGAAGACTAGATGGCGAACTGTGACCTTTGGGAACTTTCGCGTGCGTTCGGCGTCCAAGCAGCCGATGAGACGACGTCTGGTCATGGGCGCGGTCGCGCTCGCCCTGTTGGCGTCCGGCTGTCTGGGTGGTTCGGCCGGCGAGTGCAACGGTCACGGAGGCTCGTGCGCGGAGCCGACCGCGCCGATTCCGGCTGGTGAGGTGCGAGGGCTGGTCATGATGGAAGGTGGGCCGGTGATGCAGGACGGGACTGCAACGCGGCCGCTCAAGAATGAGCCAATCGCCGTGAAGGTCAGAAGCCCAACCGGGGAGACACTCGTCAGACATCTGACGACCGATGAACATGGGAGCTTCAGCCTGCGACTGCAGCCGGGTTGGTACGCGCTCACGGCGCGGGCCAACTACCCGCTCCTACCACCTCAAAGAGAGGTCAACGTCAAAACCGGGCAGGTCGCTTTAGTGCGTTTCACCATGTCTATCAGGTAGACGAGCAAGGCCAAACCCTTCGGGGGTCGGGTTCCTCTAACCCGATTCGCAAGCTCGAATCACCGATCGCGCGTATCCCGTAGAAGGCTCTCCGGCCGATATACGCGTCTATGGACGTTGTCATCTCCACCATCATCCTGCTGGGAATTCCGTGCGTCATCGCGTTGCTCGTCGCGAAGCTCGACGATCCGATCGGCCGTGAGCTCGACGGCATGCGAGCGCAGGTTGAGCTTCGGGCGTTGATGACGCCGCTGTTCAGCCGCGGCGACTAGCGTCACCGCGCGTAGCTGCTCTCGCAGGTTCCCCGGGTGGGCAGCCGGATGTCCGCCCACCCGAGGACTGCCGGGTTAGATCAGCGCGGCGCAGAAGGCGTCGTGCTGGGCCGGCGGCACCGTCGGCGGCATGCCGTGCAAGCTCACGACATTGCCGTCGATGTCGAGGACAACCCGTCCCACGCTCCCCAGGAACACGCCACCACCGGGAAGCCGGACGTGGGTGAACAGCAGACCATGGACGGTCAACGTGGACGGCTGCCCGTCAACGAACGAGATTGACTGGAGGGTGTTCTCCTGGCCCACCAGCGTCTTCCCATGGGCGGAGAAGGTGTCCGTTTCGTGCAGCCGCTGCTGGGCGCGGATCGGCGTGCCGCTCCGGTCGTAGAACGTGACAAGGGTTCCCACCCACTCGACGTGAACCATTACCGGAAACGAGCACAGCGTTGGGTCGACGAACGTCCCGGTGTCATGGGTCGGCTCAAATGTTGGACTTGCCGCGCGTGCAGATGCCGCGAACCCTGCCAGCACAAGTACCGGACAGGCCACCAGAATGGATATCAAGCGTCTCATTGTTCCCCCTGTATCCGACTAGAGCTCACGACAGCGACCACTGCCGTAAGGATGTGTCACAACGATGCGGTGGAAACCGACTCTGGCTGGCCCGGGCGGCGGTATCAGCGTCGCGCTCGTTCTGATCACATGTCGACCCGGCGCCAGTGGCCACCCATCGGAGCGCGCTGCATCCTCCCATCTCAGGGTCTAAGTGTCAAATGCATCAAACCGGTATAGCCCGTTCGCACGTTTGCCCGAAGGCGTGTTCGCGGCGAGGTCGTTCAGCACCTGCTGGACTGGTCGGCGTGAACGGCTCGGCAGTTACTTCGAGCTGACGAACGTCTGGGGCGGCAGGTAGTCGCGCGTCTGGTAGGCGTGGTTCACCGCGGTGACGTGCATGGTGACATGGGCGACGATCGAACCGGCCGGGTTGGTGGTGAGCAGCGCGGGTACCGAGATGATGGTGTTGCCGGTCTCGGGTCGGCTGAGGCCGTCCTGGCGGATCTGGGGATAACCGAGGTGGTAGGTGGCGGTGATCAGCCAGATCAGCGGTAGGGCGAGCGCGATGAACCGGATGCGGCCGCGAACGCCGCTGGTGTGGCCTCGCAGGAGGGCGTAGGCGACGGCACATGGGAACGCCGTCAGGAGCAGCGCGTCGATGACGCCGTAGCCAACGCCGCGCCACAAGAGCTCGAACGCGAAGTAGGCACCGTGCGGGCGTGGCGTCGCGGAGCTGTTGGTGATCACGTTTCGCCACAGGGCGACTGCGGTGACCAGGCCAATACCCACGCTCCAGATCCAGTTGCGTGTGAACAGGCCGCGCACGTCGACGTGTTCTGTGCTGGCGTACACGGCCAACAGCCCGAGCGTCGATGCGAAGTAGGCGAGATAGAACGCGTCGTGCTGCAGGTCAAGCACCGACACTCCGACGTAGGGGATCAGGAACGCGACCAGGTTGCCGAACGCGAACCATCCGACATGGCGAGCTGCGCGTGGCACCACGACGGTTGAGGGAGTGTGGATGTGGGTGGTCATGACCGGTCACCTCCAGCATCGAAGGACGCTCCCACCGTCGCAGCCGACTGCGGAGGCCGCGTCAGGGTCGCCACCCATCTCGGCTTCGGATTGCTACCTACCTGTGCTCACAGGCTGCCGGCTGTCCTCGGACGACGGAGCGGCGGCCGTATGGACGATGGCGCCCGGCAAGCAACGACGACGTTCGCGGACGTCGACGCGCTCGACGGACACCGCCGGACGTGTTGCGCCGGCGACGTTTATCCACCGCCGAGCGGTGGGGAGGTGGCGAGGGTGCGCGTCATGCCGGCGATGAGGCGCTGCTGCTCGGCGCTGGAGAGGTTCGCCTTCGGGTGAAGAGGTGTATAGAACCAGGGCGGCATGCTGCCGCCTTGGATGCTTTCGGTGATGTCCTGGGCACTGACGTCCTGCGGTTGGTCCCAGTTGGAGACGTTGAAGGCGGCGCGGCCGTCCTGGACGTCTCGCTGCGTGAGCCACGAGACGGGGGCGATGTTCGTATACCAGGGCCATGACGTTTCGTTGGAATGGCAGTCGCCGCAGGACGCCATGAACAGCGTCCGTGTCTGCGGCGAGTCCCAGGCGGGCTCTTTGGTCGTCGGCGGGTTGCTGTGGCTGTGCCCGTAGGGGACGAGCTGGATCAGGAGAAGCGTCGCCGCCAACGCGATGCCGATCCGTGCCAACCAGCGTCGGAGTGACGTTCGACTATGCACGAGGCCGATCCTCGGACGGAGTCGCGAACCCTGTGGACATCGGACAGCGCACACTCGATGAGCGACGATCCGGCAGGTCGACCGCGCGGTCCGCTCGAGCGCCGGTTTGAGTGAACGTGCCAAGCCGCCATCGCGATGCGAACGTCATTCCCCTCACCGTCGCACGCCTGGCCAAGCACCACGTCCGGAGAGCCACCGACCCCGCTGCGGCTTCCTACCAACAAACGCGCCGGCTCGCGGGCAGGGGAGAGCCAGTCATACCAGGCTTCTGAGCACACGAACAATCGCGGCGCCAATCGTAATGACCAGGACGATCCCGCCGGTCCCGCCGTTGATGCCGGTCGGCTCGGTGGCGAACGCAGACCCGCGGGAGGTGTGCAAGCATGAGGCCATGTCCCGGACCCATGTGGGCGCTGAGGCGGAGGGGGCCGGTCGGGGCGAGCGGCACCGCGGCCATCGCAGTGGATGGCTGCGGGCGGCTGTGCTGGGCGCGGACGACGGGATCGTTTCGACCGCGGCGATTATCGTGGGCGTCGCAGCCGCCAGTTCAAGCCGGGTGGAGATCCTGACGGCCGGCGTCGCGGGCCTGGTCGCTGGTGCAGCGTCAATGGCCGCGGGCGAGTATGTCTCGGTCAGTTCACAGGCGGACGTCGAACGTGCAGATCTCGCGCTGGAGCGGATCGAGCTGCGCACCGACCCGGCCGGGGAGCAGGCCGAGCTGGCCGCGATCTACCGCCAGCGAGGGTTGTCACCGCGCCTCGCCGACGAGGTTGCCGCGGAGCTCAGCGCCAATGACGACGTGCTAGCGGTACATGCTCGCGACGAGTTGGGCATGACTGAGCTCTCCCACGCACGGCCGTTTCAGGCAGCGGGTGCCTCCGCTGCCTCGTTCACGGTCGGTGCTGCGCTGCCGTTGCTGGCAGTGATCCTTGCCCCCAAGCAGGTGCGAATTGAGGTGACGATGGTCGCCACGGCCATCGCGCTCGCCCTAGCCGGAGCGGCCGGCGCCCAACTGGGCGGCGCGCCACCGCTGACAGGAGCACTTCGCGTCGTCACCTGGGGAGTCGCCGCCATGCTGCTCACGATGCTTGTTGGCCGCGCCGTAGGGACCGCCATCTAGCCGAAGCGGCTTGCGACCGGTGTGGCGTTGATGTACCTCTTGGTGGATACGTCCTGGAGAGAGCAGAGAGAGAGAGCGGGACACATCTAAGAATAGGCCCGTGCAGCCTGGTTGACCTGTTGTTCTGGGTGCGAAAGCGGCCGTTAATTCCGGCGTTCAGTGGAGGAGTAAGCTAGTTCGCCTTCGAGTCGCTCTGGCGCGGCGCCGGCTACGGCGTCATCGACGCGCTGCTCCTGACGGCGATCCCATGCGCCTTCGCCTACGCCCTCCTGCGAGGCCACACCAGCGGCGTTCGCGGCATCTCCAGAATCGAAGAGCGCTTCCACCTTCGCAGCCCACGGCCGAGGCCGCGTCGGGGTCGCCACCCATCTCGGCTTCGGATGGCTACCGACGTGTCGTGCTCAAGGGCTGCCGGCTGTCCTCGGACGACGGAGCGGCGGCCGTATGGACGATCACGGCTGGGCAGTGGGCGTGAGCCGGACATTGCTGCCCAACGCGTAACCCAGTTGGGCCGCCCATCAGGACGGCCCAACTTGTCTCTCAAGAGGCGGTCTGCGACGTCTCGCGCTACAGGCTCGCTGCAGCCGCGACGGCGACCCCACCGGCGACCTGCAGCGTAAGCAGCGCCACGATTGGCGAGAAGTCGATCCGGCCGATCGGCGGTACGAGCCTTCGGAAGATGCGCAGGTAGGGCTCGGTCATGGATTGGACGGCGGCTCGAATCGCGCCCAGCGCTCCCGCCGGCGGCCGTATCCAGGAGAAGATCACGGCCGCGAGAATCAGCAGGGTGTAGATCGAGACCGCGCTCCCGATTGTGCTGGCGATGAATTCATTCATGGCTGGTATCCCTTGTTCTGTGGAGATCTGTTGGGGGCGGTTTGCCTCCTGACCATCACCGTAGACCTGAAAGTTGAGCGTATGGTGAGGATCGGTCCAGCGTTCGTCCGAGATTGCTCGCGGAGATGGCCCAACGCGTACGCAGACCCCGGCTTGATCCGGTGCTGAGACCCGCGGCCTCCATGACATCGACCGCTATCGGGAGATGGATGTCTGCGGGTATGTCCCAGCCGTGACCACCGCGGTGCGGTCGTGACCTAAGAGTTGCTCCTACTGCGGTGAACCGGGGCGGCGAACCGCGCCACCGCCAGGGTGCCGCCGTTCGGCGCCGGCTCGAGCGACAGCGCGGCGCCGTGCTGCTCGGTGATCGATCGCGCGATCGCGAGGCCCAGGCCGCTGCCCGCAACCCCTTGGGCGGCGGCACCGCGGAAGAAGCGGTCGAACGCATGTGCGTACTCGTCGTCGCTCAGACCGGGGCCGTGGTCCGACACACGCAGCTCGGCGCCGTCTTCAGAGGTGGAGACCGCCACGCTGACCGGCTCGGCGGCTGGGCTGTACTTGACGGCGTTGTCGACCAGGATTCGCACCAGCTCGCCGAGACGACCCGCGTCTCCGGGGACGATCGTCTCCGCCAGCTCGACGTCGATGCGGCGATCCTCGTGAACGGCGCGGAGCTCATCGCACGCTTCGGCGGTGATCAGGTCGAGCCGTACAGGCTCGAGCTCCTGGCGGCCGCCTGCGTCTCCGTCGGCCAGCATCAGCAGCTCTGCAAGCGTCCGCGCCATCCGGCCGCTGGTCTCGGCCATGATCTGCGCCGATTCGCGAGTCTGGTCGAGATCCCCGCGTTCGGCGGCACGGACGACTATGCGGGCGTGACCCTGCAGCGCGGTCACCGGCGTACGCAACTCGTGAGAAGCGTCGGCCACGAACCGCTGCTGCTGCTCGGTCGCGTGCTGGGCGCGGGCCAGCAGCCGGTTGAATGCGGCGGCCAGCCGGCCCAGCTCATCCGGACGCCCCTCGGCGATCCGGCGGTCAAGCGCATCGCCCGGAATCTCGTCGACCTGGCGCCGCATCCGCTCGACAGGCTGCAGCGCCCGCCCCGCGAGCAGCGCCCCGGCCAAGGCGGAAGCCGCCGCTACCGCGACGCCCACTGCGATCAGCGTGGTGAGCAGGGTCGAGAGTGTCGAGTCGATCGCTGCGTTGGAGAGCAGCACGATTGCGAGCCCTCCGCCGGACCGCGGTGCCCGCGCCGAGGTCGAACCTCCGGGCGCCGTCACGATCGTGTGGTTCACATCTGCCAGCGTCGTATCGGCGGCGCCGGCGGCATGGCTGCGGGCGATAACGCCCCCGGACTTGTCGATCAGCCACACCCGCTCCCCGGGGCCGGCGATTCGGTCCAGCGATAACTCGTCGGCCTCGACCGCCGCCGCGCTTCGTGCCAGCGACGCGGCGTCGCTGCTTGCCGTGGATCGAAGCTGGGAGCGCACAACCAGATACGTCGCCACGCAGGTGGCGATTACCAGCAACGTGATCGTCCCGGCAAAGAGGAGTGCCAGGCGCGCGCGAACGCTCACGGCCGAACCGTGTAGCCGACTCCGCGCACAGTGCGGATCGGCGAGTCGTCTGGGCCGCCGCCCAGCTTGTGCCGCAGCGATGATACGAAGTAATCGATCACCTTGGAGTCGCCCAGGTAGGTGTAGCCCCACACGCCCTCGTAGATCTGCTCGCGTGTGAAGACGCGGCCGGGCGCGTGCATCAGGTACGCGAGCAGGTCGAACTCGCGGGCGGTAAGAGAAAGCGGCCGTCCCGCGAAACTCGCATCCCGCAGTCTCCGGGGTCGAGCCGCAACTCTCCCGTCTGCAACTCATGCTGCGTCGCGCCGGCCCGGCGGCGCAGGGCGCGCAGCCGCGCAAGCAGCTCCTCCACCGCAAACGGCTTGGCCAGGTAGTCATCCGCGCCGGCGTCCAGGCCGATCACGCGATCGCCGACGCGGTCGAGTGCGGTCAGCATCAGGATCGGCATCCGGTGCCCCGACCGCCGGGCCGCACGGCAGACGCTGAGGCCGTCGAGGTCGGGCAGGCGCACGTCGAGGATGACCATATCCGGCTCCCGCCGCTCGAGCGCAGCGAGCCCTTCGGAGCCGGTGCCGGCCAGCTCGACCTGATAGCCGGCCTCTACCAGCTCAACCTCCAGCAGACGCGCGATCGCAAGGTCGTCCTCGACCACCAGCAGCCGTTCAGAAGCTTCGGTCATGAGCCAACGATAGCCATCGATCCGGCTTCTATCCGAATCCTTACCAAAGCCATGACTGACCCTCGAACAGCTCCGGCCAGGCACCAAACCGGGACGCCTACGGTTGCACCCGCACCATTCGAAAAGGAGACCCGAAATGCTCAAGGACAAGCGCACGACTCTCACGCTCGCCGCCGTGATCGCCACCCTGACGATGGCCGGCGGCGTCGGCGCCGTCGAGCTGTCCGCGCACCGCACGCAGGCTCAGCCGATTCAGGCTCAACCGACCGCGGTCGCATCTGTTTTGCCGGCGCAGCCCTTCGGTGAGGTCGGGGGAGGCGATCAGTGATGATGCAGCGGATCTGGGCGGGAATAGCCGCCACCTGGGCGGCGATCGCGATCTTCGCCGTGCTGGCGTTCGCACAGCCTGCACCTCCTGCGACGACCGGGAGCGGGGCCGTGATGGCCCGGGCCGCAAACGGCCAACTCGTCCCGGTCACACCGGGCACCGGCGCGCACGCAACCACAACCAGCTCCGGCGTTCCCACTAACAGCGGCGGGACGCAGGCGGTGACCTACGTGAAGACTGCGGCCGGCACCTACGTGCCGGTGACCTCCGGCGCCAGCACCGCCGCAGCCGTCACGAGGAGCTCGTGATGTACACGATGCTTCGACATCGATTCGAGGCGATGGGTACCACGTGTGCCGTCGTCGTTACCACGCCGGTCTGGACCGTACCCACGGCCCGCCGTGCGATCGAGGCCGCGCTGGCCGAGATCGCGGCTCAGGAGCGAGCGCTGTCGCGGTTCGACCCGGGCAGCGACCTGGTCGCCTTGAACGCAGCTGCAGGCGAGTGGACGGATGCGGGTGAACGGCTGTTTCGTGCCATCGCCGCCGCCACCGAGGCGCGCACCGCCACCGGCGGCCGCTACGACCCGACCGTGCTTCCCGCGGTTGTGGCGGCCGGGTACGACACGACCTACCAGCAGCTGCGCCCGCGCGATGCCGGCAGCATCGCCGGCTGGAGGGCGGGCGCAGCAATCGACCTCGACCACGAGCGGCGGCGGATCCGGCTCGCCCGGGGCACCGCTGTCGACCTGGGCGGGATCGGCAAGGGCCTGTCGGCAAGCGTCGCCCTCGCGGCGATGTATGACGCCTGGCCGGATCTGCCCGGCGCGCTGGTTGACCTCGGCGGCGACATCGCCGTGGCCGGCCTGGCGCCGGACCACGGCCCGTGGCGGATCGCCGTTGCGGATCCGCGCGATCAGGCGCGGATGCTCGGGCTGCTCGGCCTGCACAGCGGTGGTGTGGCCACGTCTGGCCGCGATCGCCGCCGGCTCGGCCTTGACGGCAGCGGACACCATCTCATCGACCCTGCCACCGGGCGGCCAGCGCTGCCGGGACCGCTCGGCGTCACGGTGATCGCTCCAAGCGCCAGCGAGGCAGAGGCGCACGCCACCGCGTTAGCGATCACTCCAATCGACGAGACCGACGCCTATCTGGCGTCGCACCGGCGCCTGTCCGCGATCATCGTCCCGGTCTGATGGCGCGCCGTTCACGATCGGGCGGCCGCCCCTGTTGGAGCAGGCAGCGGAGTTCCGGGCGGTGGCAGCATGACGATCGCCGCCGGAATCCCCGTGGCCTGGCTGGTCGCGCGTGCCGCAGGGCTCGTCGCGTTCGGCCTGCTCACCCTCTCAACGTGGCTTGGGCTGGGCATGAGTACCCGCCTGCTCGGGCCGCGATATCAGACCCGGCTGTTGGGCTGGCACCGCACGCTGGTGTGGACGGGCCTGGCCATGATCGGACTGCACGTCGCGGCCGTGCTGGCTGACCCGGTCATGCACTTCGGGCTGGTGGCCGCCCTCGTCCCCTTCGCCGCGCCGTGGCGACCGTCCGCGATCGCAGCGGGCGTGGTCGCCGCCTGGCTCACCCTGATGCTCGCCGTGTCGTTCCGGATGCGGAAGTGGATCGGCCAGCGCGGATGGCGCCGGCTGCATTACGCGAGTTTCGGAGCATTCCTGCTCGCGCTCGGCCATGCACTGGCCGCTGGCACCGATCTGGCGGGAATCGGCGGGCCGATCCTCGCGGTCGTCGCCGGATGACCGGTGCTCTGGCTCACGCTCGTTCGGATCCTGACGCCGCGGATCCCCCGGCCCGCGACTGCCACACGTAACCAACTGACCACTCAAACGTGAATTCCAGGGAGGAACCATGAGCTACAAGATCATCATCGACCGAGGCGCCTGTTCAGGCTTCGGAACTTGCATTGAGAGCGCACCTCAGCTGTTCGCGATGGGTGACGACGGCGTTGCCACCGCCGTCGCGGAGACCAGCGACCGCGACGCGGCGATCGAAGCGGCCCGGGGCTGTCCGATGGGAGCGATCACGGTGCTCGACGAGGACGGGAACGTGCTGCGATGAGCATCGAACACATCGACGTGCTCATTGCAGGTGCCGGGCTCGGCGGCGCCAGAGTGGCCGAGGGCCTGCGGGCGGCCGGTTTCGACGGCCGCATCGTGGTCGCCGGCGCCGAGCAGCATGGGCCGTACGAACGCCCCGCCCTGTCGAAGCGGGTGCTGCTCGGAGAGTGCCCCATCTCTGCGATCGGGCTGCGGCCGGACGCATACTGGCGCGAGCACGCCATCGAGCTGCGCACCGGCGAGACCATCGATTCGATCGACGTCGGCGCTCGCCGGGCCACCGCCGGCGGCCGTCAGCTGCGATGGGGGCGCCTCGTGCTGGCGACGGGCGTCAGGGCCCGCCGCATCCACGAGCTCGAGGGACTCACGAACGTCCACTACCTGTGGACCGCCGACGATGCCGCGGACCTGCGGGATGCGCTGCTCGGCGCGGGACGGCTGGCGGTGGTAGGTGCCGGCTTCGTCGGCTTCGAAGCGGCCTCGGCTGCGCTCAGGCTGGGAGTCGAGGTGAGCGTGGTCGACCCGGCGCCGGTGCCCTTCCTGACGACCCTCGGGCCGGCCGTCGGACGCCTGATGGGACAGAATGCGAGAGACGCAGGTGTCGACCTCCGGCTCGCCACATCGATCGCGCGCGTGCGAAGTGAGAACAGCCGCGTGGTTGCGCTGGAGCTGCAGGACGGCTCGCGTATCGAGTGCGACGCCGTGCTCGTGGGCATCGGATCCCTTCCCAACAGTCAGATCGCCGAAGGCTCGCTGGCGCTTGCCGCCGATCGAGGGATCATCACCGATGAGAGCGGGCGCGCGTCTGCGGACGGCGTATTCGCCTGCGGTGACGTGGCAGCGGCGCAGCGCGCGAACGGCTCGGTGAATCGCATCGAGCACTGGAGCGCAGCCGCCTGGAGCGCTCGGGCGGTGGCGTGCGCGATCGTGGACACGACCCCGCCGGCGCCCGTCCCCGCATACTTCTGGACTGATCAGTTCGGACGCAGGCTTCAGGTCGTCGGCCACATAAACGCGCAGCTCGAGCCGACCATGGATGGAGCGCTGGACGGATTCGTTGCTCACTACCGGGAGGCGGCCGGGCGGCTCCTGGCCGTCGCCCTGCTCGACCGGCCCGAGCAGCTCTCGGCTGCCCGCCTCCAACTCACATCCAACGAAACACCACCCCTGTCCAGTGCCGTTCTGTAACTCCTGGTGGCTCGGTGCGTGGTGGACATTGAATGGATGACTTGGGAGTCATCTGGGTCTAGCAATGAGGAGGCAAGCTGTGCAAACCAGTGTGATCACGCGTGGTCTCACAATCGCCGGAGTCGCAATCGGCTCGGCGCTTCTGATCGGTGCCCTGGCATTGGCCATGCGCGGTCTCGCGCCGGTGGCGTCGAACGCTGCGGCCGACCCGGCTACCGCCGGCAGCCTGCGGATGCTTAACCGACCGACGCACAGGTGGGTCAAGCAGCTGGCATCGTGGCACGCGCCGAGCGTCCCCAAGGTGCACAAGCACCGCGCGGCCGCGCCGCGCGTCGTGACCGTGACCGCCCAGCCCACGGTGATACCCGCGTCGCAGTCAGGGGCACCCACCGCGGCGGCCGCGCCCGCGAGCACCGGAAGCTCCGGCGGCTACGGGCAGGACGACGGATCGGGTCCGGCGATGACTAGCGTCGCGATCAAGACCTACACGGTGGTTATCGCGCTGATCTGCGGCGCCGCGCTGGCCTGGAGCATCAATCAGCAGCACCTCGCGGCGACGAGCGCCACCGATGCCCGCAACTGGCAGCAACTTGCGAGGGCGACCGTTGCGCACGACCGGGCGACCACCCGGGCGAACCACCTGCTCGTCACTCGCTACAACCGCCTGGTGCATCGCACCGCGGCCGCGCAGAAGATGCTCGTGCGCGCCGTCAAGGCCGCGCAATCGACGGCTGCCACGGCGAGCTCGCAGTCAACCGTCTACCGCACCGTCTCCGGCGGCACCGTGTACGCGCCCGCCTCGAGCAGCTTGCCGGCGCCGGCACCGGTCAGCGCGCCCCCGACCACGAGGACCAGCTGATGAGCACCATGACCGGCGCGACCACCCACCCTGCGTGGCGGTGGCCCGCGACTGGCAGCACCTGGCACGTGCACCACTCGGGCGGCATGGACGCCGCCGACGCGCGGGCAGCTGCCGAGCTGGTTGAGCGGGACGAGGCACGATGGTCGCGGTTCCGGCCGTCCAGCGAGGTCTCCCGGATCAACATCAACGCCGGGCGAGCCGTGCCGGTAAGCCGTGAGACGTTCGAGCTGCTGGTTGCGTGCCAGTGCTGGATACAGCGCTCCGGCGGCGTATTCCAGCCGTTGGTGGGCGCGGTGCTGGAGTCCTGGGGATACCGAGAGAGCCTGCTGGAACGGCCGGCAGGCACCGAATCGAGCCCTGGTGACCAACCGGTCACCGGAGCGATCGAGCTCGACGTGATCGCCGGCACAGTCCGCATACCGACCCAGGCGCATCTTGACCTGGGCGGCATCGCCAAGGGCTGGATGGCGCGGCGGCTGGCGGACATGCTCGCCGACCGCTGCGACGATGAAACCATCCTGGTCGACGCGGGCGGCGATCTCACCTCGGCCCGCGGCGACCACATCGTCGCCGTCGAACGCCCGGGCGTGTCGCTGCCCAACCGCCCAGGCCTGCCGCCCGGTGAGACCGTCGTGCGCATCACGATCGGCGAGGGAGAGGGTGTCGCCACCTCGGGTTGCGGGCGCCGGCGATGGGTGAACGGTGACGGCCAGATCGCGCACCACCTGATCGACCCCGTCGCGGGTCGCCCCGGACCTCGCACCCAGGCCACCGTGATCGCCGGGGATGTCGTCACCGCAGACGTGCTGGCCAAGACTCTGGCACTGCGGCCACGTCTGATCGGCGTTGCCGCCGAGACGGCCATGATCACGGCCGGAGCCCTCACGTACACCACGCCTGCGTGGGATCGGCGGGTGCTGCCGTGATCGCATGGCAGATCGCACGTGCCAGTGCTTTCGTCGCGTTCGGCTGCTACACGCTGGTGGTTGCTTGGGGCGTGCTGCTGGCCGGCCGTGCCTGGCGCCCGGCGGCGCCACAGCTGGCGTTCCACCGGTTCCTGTCGTCGCTGGGGCTGGTCGCGGTCGTGCTACACGTGTCGGCGGTACTGCTCGACCACTACGCCCGGGTTCCCCTGACCGGCCTCGTGGGAGTGGGCGTGCGCCCAGCCGTAATGCTGGGCGCGGCCGCACTGTGGCTGACGGTCGCACTGCCGCTCTCGTTCCGGCTGAAGCGCGCCGGGTTCATGAGCAATCGCTCGTGGAGGCTGCTGCACTACTTCGGATACGCGGTGTGGGTGCTGGCGCTGCTGCACGGGATCGCCTCCGGCACCGATTCTCGCTCCTATCCAGCGATAGCGGCCTACGCCGCATCCGGATCGATCGTCGCCGCCGCCGCATGGTGGCGCTGGCTCGACCGCCCCGAGCGTTCGCAACCGGTGAGGTCGGCCACGTGAAGCATCCGAAGCCCATGATTGAGACGTCTCGGTTACTCTCATCCTCTTGGTTCCATGCCCAAGACCCGATAGTCGAGTGACGTGAGACCCCGAAAAGACCAGCAGCGGACCGACGACATCGACGGGCTGTACCGCGAGCTCTACCCCTCGCTCGTCCGGTTCTCGCAGGGCATCGTCGGCAGCCGGTCGGACGCCGAGGACGCGGTGCACGACGCGTTTGTGGCCGCCGTCCGCACCGAGCCGCACGAGGATCCGCGGCCGTGGCTGTTCCGGGTTACCCGCAACGCGTCCATCGATCTGCTCCGACGCCGCAAGCCGACGGTGCCAATCGAGGCGGTCGAGGCCGGCCTGCCTGCGGTAAGTTCGGCCGGCCCCCAGGCCTCGGCCGAGCTGGCCGAGCAGCTCAAGCTGATGCGGGTGGGGCTGGATGCCCTCCCGGAGCGGGGGCGCACCGCGATCCTGCTGCGCGAGCTGGGCGGACTGCCCTACTCCGAGATCGGCCAGGTGCTGGACACCACCGCGGGCAACGTCAAGGTGCTGATCTTCCGAGCGAGAGCGTCGCTCCACGAGCTGAACGAGGCCACCGAGCTCGACTGCGAGTCGGTGCGCATGACGCTCTCGGCCGCCGCGGACGGTGAGGCCGGAGTCGCCGACCGCACCCGCGCGAAACTGCACGCGGCGCACTGCCACGCTTGCCGTAGCTTCACGAGCGCGATCGGCACCCAGCGTGTTGCGATCGTGGCCCTGGTGCCGCTGTTCGGGGCGCCGCATGCCCTCGGCATGGCCGGCGGAGGCGGCGTTGTTGGCGGCGGCATCACCGGAGTCAAGGCCGCCGTGGCCGGGATGCTGGCGGCAGCCACGGTTGGTGTCAGCGCCGGAGGCGTTGCCGTCTGGAGCCAGTCGCACGTTCACCCCGCACAGCCTCCTCATATCGTGGCAGCCGGCGTTCCTGGCCCCACCACCCACGGCGAAGGCAGGCACGAGCAGGGTTGGGGCGAGGCCACCGACACGTCCGAGCCGACAGATAGCGGCGCCGGCGCGGAGTCGGGCGATGGCAGCGGCAGCGGCGGCGGCGACAACGAGGCCGAGACGTCGGCCGGCGACGGCACCCAGTTCGCATCGCTGACTGCTCCGGTTTCCGGTGTGGGAGCGTCCGCCGCCGGCACCACCACTCCCGACGACGCGGCGCGGCACCAGCGCGCCGCGTCCGAGCCCAGCGACGACACGCCGTAGCCAGTATCCATGGAGCCTGAGAGAGAGAGCGGGCGAAGAGAATCGAACTCTCGTCGTAAGCTTGGAAGGCTTCTGCTCTACCATTGAGCTACGCCCGCGCGGCTACCGAGAATAGCCGACCAGGTGACCGATGCGCCGCCTGCCGGGCGCTACCATGCCGCCCCGATGGAGCGCCTCATCGTTCGCACCGCCGGCGCCTGCGGCCGCCATCCCTGGCGGGTGGTGGCCGCGTGGATCGTGGTGCTGGCGGTCTCGCTGCCGTTCTCCGGCAAGGCGCAGGGGGTGCTCTCCTCGGGTGGCTTCGAGGTGCCGGGATCCCAGTCCCAGCAGGCCATCGACTACCTCAACCACCACTCGGATCGGGGCGCCTACTCGTTCACGTTCTTGGTCGACGCTCCCAGCACGCCTGCTGCGGCGCAGCGGGTGGCCGATGTGCGCGCCGCGGTCGCGAGCCACTACCCCGAGATACGGTTCACGACGCCTCCACAGACGTCGCCCGACGGTCGCACGGTGGCGTTCGTCGGCTTCGCCAAGGTCGATCAGAACCGTTCGCTGAAGATCTCCCGCGACCTGAAGGCATTGATCCAGCACACGGACGGCCCGGTGCGCACCTTCCTGCTCGGCCCGTCCGCCAACTACGCCACCTTCCAGGACATCACCGAGAGCGGGCTGCGGCGGGCCGAAGGCGTTGTCCTCGCCGGTGATCCTGATCGTGCTGCTGGTGCTGTTCGGCGCGGTGGTCGCGGCGCTGGTGCCCGCCGTGTTGGGAGCGTTGTCCGTGTTGATCACCTTCGCTCTGGTGTACGCGGTCGCCTCGCACGCCGAGGTCTCGGTCTACGCCACCACCATGGTCACGATGATCGGGATCGGTGTGGCGGTGGACTACTCGATGTTCATCCTGGCCCGGTTCCGCGAGGAGCTCGCATCCGGCGCCGCCACCGACGCGGCCGTGGCGCGCGCCATGAGCACGTCCGGCACCGCTGTTGTCTTCTCGGGCATGACGGTCGTCGTCTCGCTGGCGTCGATCTGGATCGTGCCGGTTCGGGCGGTGCAGTCGATGGCGCTGGCGGCGATCATGGTCGTGGTCGGTCGCCGTGCTGGCCGCGATGACGCTGCTGCCGGCGGTGCTGCTCGCTGCTCGGCCCGCGCATCAACAACCTTCGCGTCCGCAGCTCGCCGAGCATCGGAGGGCCGGCAGGGTTTCTGGCTGCGCTGGTCACAGCGAGTGATGCGCCGGCCGCTGCTGGCGGCGGTCGGCTCCGCCACCCTCCTGATCGCGCTGTCCCTTCCCGCCTTTTGGATGATCACCGCGAATCGCTCGCTCGAGCAGCTTCCCCACAGCACCGATGTCCGAACCGGCAACGATATCCTGACCAGCCGTATCACGGGGCCGGGGGAGGGGCGCGAGGGCGCGCTCACGATCCTGGTGCGACCGCAGGATGCCGGCGGGTCGGCTCCTGCCGCGCTCGCCGATCAGCTGCGGGCGCGGCTCACCCGCGATCCGCTGATCGCGGCCACGTCGCTTGACCCCGTCGGTACCAGCGTGATCGTGGTCGGACAGCTCAAGGTCGATCCCGAATCGCCCGCGGCGGTCGACCAGCTGGTGCCGCGCGTTCGCTCGTGGGTCGGTGACCGCGGCCTTGTGAGCGGGATCTCGGCCTTCAACCACGACCTCAATAGCGAGGTCGGCAACGACCTCTGGAAGGTGATGGCGCTGGTGCTTGGGCTCTCGTACCTGGTGCTGTTGGTGCTGCTCCGCTCGGTGGCTGTTGCCGCTCAAGGCGGTGGTCATGAACCTACTCTCGATCGGCGCGGCCTACGGGGTGATCGTGGCTGTGTTCCAGTGGGGCTGGCTCGACTGGACCGGCTACCACTCACTCGGGCACATCAACACGCTCAACCCGGCTCTGATGCTCGCGATCACGTTCGGGCTGGCGATGGACTACGAGGTGTTCCTATTGTCCCGCATCCGCGAGCTGTACGAGGAGACGGGCGACAACCAGCGCGCGGTGGCCGAGGGCCTGGCCGGAAGCGCCCGCATCATCACGTCGGCGGCCACCATCATGACGGTCGTGTTCGCCAGCTTCGTGCTGACAGGCGTGCCGGCGATCAAGGAGATCGGCCTCGGCCTGGCGGTCGCGATCGCGGTCGACGCCACCATCACACGGCTGGTGCTGGTTCCGTCCACGATGAGCCTGCTCGGCCGCTGGAACTGGTGGCTACCGGGCTGGCTCGACCGCCTCCTGCCGCATATGGCGCACGAGGCTCCGCCGCGCCCCGCGGCACCGAGCGCCCGAGCTCCGTCCGACCTCCCTGCGATAGTCCTTTGTCCGGCCCGTGTAAGGCGCCGGTGACTGAGAAGGGACGGTCTCGACATGCTGTGGCTGATCGTGGGAATCGCAATCGGTGGTGCACTCGCCCTTGCTGCGCTTCGGCCGCGCCTTGTCGAGACGGCCACGCTGCGCCGGGAGCGCGACCAGTTCGCCGCCGAGGGCGCCCGGCTCGAGGGCAGGCTGGAAAGCGAACGGGCAATGGCGGAGGATCGCTTCCGGGCGCTGTCGGCGGACGCGCTCAAGAGCAACAACGAGCAGTTCCTGGCGCTGGCGAAGCAGACACTCGGCACGTACCAGAGCGAGGCCCGCGGCGAGCTCGAAAAGCGCGAGAAGGCCGTCGCTCAGCTGGTGGCACCGATCGCGGAGCAGCTCGGCAAGGTGGACACGCGGCTGGAGCGGCTCGACCGCGACCGTCTGCAGACGACCACCAAGCTGGACGAGCAACTGCGGGCGATGGTCGTCTCCCAGGATCGGCTGCGTGGTGAGACCGGCGCGCTGGTTGCCGCCCTGCGAAAGCCGCAGGCGCGCGGTCGCTGGGGTGAGATGCAGCTTCGCGACGTTGTCGAGATGGCCGGCATGGTGAGCTACTGCGACTTCGCCGAGCAAGTGACCGTGCACGACGCCGATCGCACGATGCGGCCGGACCTGATCGTCAACATGCCCGGAGGCAAGAAGGTGGTGGTCGACGCCAAGGCGCCCCTCCAGGCCTTCCTCGATGCTTATGACGCGACCGATGAGGGCGATCGTGAGCGGCACATGGCGGAGCACGCCCGTCTGCTGCGCGACCACGTGCGCAAGCTCTCGGCTCGCAGCTACTGGTCGCAGTTCTCCGAGGCGCCGGACTTCGTGCTGTTGTTCCTGCCCGGCGAGCACTTTTACAACGCGGCGCTCGAGGCCGACCCCTCGCTGATTCAAGCAAGGCGTCGACCAGCAGGTGCTGATTGCGACGCCGACCACGCTGATCGCGCTGCTGCGAGCCGTCCACTACGGCTGGCAGCAGGAGAAGGTGGCCGAGAACGCCCGCGAGATCAGCGAGCTCGGGCGCGAGCTGCACACCCGCATCGGGACGCTCGCGGAGCACGTCCAGCGCCTCGGCAAGCGGTTGGGCGGAGCGGTCGACGCCTACAACCAGGCCGTCGGGTCACTCGAGACCCGGGTGCTGGTCAGCGCTCGCCGGTTCGCCGACCACGGCGTAGTTGGGCAGGACAAGCAGATCGCCCCGATCGACCCGATCGACGTGGTGCCGCGGACGCCACAGGCGACCGAACTCGCCGCCGTCAAGGATGACGATGTTGTTGAGGCGCCCCGCACCCTCGGCGCCGCCTGATCTGTGGCGGCTGCAAACCGTCGCATTACGGCGTCGCCGCGGTCGGCTCGTGTGAAGCACTGTGCCTCCCTTGCTCCTTGTACTGCTCGGTTTTCGCTCGCCAAGTAGGTTGGCGTGGGGCAACCGCCTCGCTCGTGGGATTCACGGTTTCGCTCGCGAGATGGGCTGGGGTGGGGCATACTTTCGGAATGACACGTTCTTTGCGCCTGCTGCTGGGAGCTTTCGCAGTCGTCGCGCTGCTGGCGATCGGCACGGGCTTGGCGTGGGCGACGGGCGGTCATCACGGGTCGCCGCCCGCCACGGCTGCCGCATCGCACGGCGACGACGGCGCTGAGAACAGCACCGGGGACGAGAACGAGCAGGAGCCGGTCGAAACCGGCGATGACTCATCGGGTGGCGCAGGATCCGCGACCGGTGCCGCCGGCAACCACGGCGCGGCCGTCTCGAAGGTGGCGCGCGAGACGCCGCCAGGCCCAGATCACGGCAAGATCGTCTCGGCCGTCGCGCGGGCCAACCACGGCGCGGCGCAGCGGGCGGCGCACGCGACCCACTCCGGCTCCTGATCCTCGTCGGCCGTCCGGCCGGCCGATCTCTCGAGTGCGGACGTTACGAATATGGGCTCCCGTGGGTATCGTCGGCACGTGAAGTTCCGACCCCGGGCGCGGCTTGACGCGTCGCAAATCGATGATCGTCGCGGCGCCCGCAGCGGCGGCATGCCGCTCCCGCGCGGGATGGCGGTGGGCGGAGGCGGCGGGCTGATCACGCTCGTGATCGTTGTCGTGCTCATGCTCTCCGGCAACATGGGGGGCGGAAGCGGCGGGTCGAATGACCTCACCAAGACCTGTCGCACCGGTGCCGACGCCAACGCTCGCGAAGACTGCCGGATCGTCGGCTACGTCAACAGCATTCAGACGTTTTGGGCGAAGGAGCTCTCTGCGAGCGATGCAACCTACACGCGTGCCAAGCTCGACGCTCTTCACCGACCAGACCACGACAGCGTGCGGCGTCGCCAGCGCCGACACCGGGCCGTTCTACTGCCCCGGCGATCGCCACGTCTACCTCGACCTTGGTTTCTTCGACCAGCTTCGCAGCCAGTTCGGCGCCAAAGGCGGCCCGTTCGCCGAGGCCTACGTGGTGGCCCATGAGTTCGGCCATCACGTGCAGGACATCGAGGGCACGCTGGCCCAAATCGGCAACGACCGTCAGGGGCCTCAGAGCGCGTCGGTGCGAAGCGAGCTGCAGGCGGACTGCTACGCCGGAGTCTGGGCGGCGCACGCGACTCAGACCGGGCTGCTCACCGACCTCACCCAGGCCGACGTCGCGCAGGGCATCGACGCCGCCAGCGCCGTCGGCGACGATCGCATCCAGAAGGAGTTCCAGGGCAAGGTCAACCGGGAAACCTGGACGCACGGCTCGTCCCGGCAGCGCCAGCACTGGTTCATCACCGGATACCGCAGCGGCGACCCCTCCGCCTGTGACACGTTCAGCGGGACGGTGTAGCTGAGGCCGAGAGACCGCGCACGGCGAGGTCCAGCATAGGGCGAAGCCGGCCGTCCGAAAAGTCGTCCCGCGGCAGCGAGAGCTGGTCGAGCAACGCGCCCTCGATCAGCGCCGAGAGCAGTTCGGCCGAGCGGTCCGGGTCCGGCAGCGGTGAGGCCCGCACCAGCTCCACCAGCCCAGCCATGTAGGCCTCGCTCCAGCACTCGGCCAGCGGCCGCAGGTGCTCGCGGCGGCCGGCCTCCAGCATGAGTTCATACTGCGCGATCAGCGGCGCCTCGCGATCGTCGAGTTGCGCTTCGGCGAACGCTGCCAGCCGCTCGACGAGATCGTGGCAGCTGATCTCGCCGTCGACAGACGTGTGGTCGCCCACCACGTCGGCCGACCGCGCGATCACCAGCTCCAGCGCCTCCTGCACGAGCTCGGCCTTGGAGGCGAAGTAGTACGTGGTCGCAGCCAGCGGCACGTCGGCCTCGATCGCCACCGCTCGGTGGGTGACGGCATCGACGCCGCCGCGACCGATCACCGACAGCGTGGCCTCGACGATCGCCCGTCGGCGGCCGCTCACGCCGTCCTCGCCAGCGCCCACGCCCCAGCCCACAGCCCCGACTCGATGGCGCCGTCGATGAAGCCCGCCCAGCCGTTGGCCACGTCGGAGCCGGCCAGCAGCACGCGGCCCTCCGCCCGTCGCATCTCGGCGTGGTGGTGCGTGTACCAGCCGGGCCGGTGGATCGCCCACGTCCCGCGCGAGAACTCGTCGGCTAGCCAGTCGTGGGCGGTGGCGTCGAGCACCCGCGTCCCGGGCATGATCTCGTCCATCGCCCGCTGTACCCCGGGCAGATCCGCGGCGTCGCAGGTCGCGGCGTCGTAGCCGAAGCCGATCAGGATCTGGCTGCCGTCTGTGCGCGCGATCTCGGTATCCAGGTAGCCGAAGGGATGCTTGGGCCGGATCGCATTGCGATGTCCGGAGATGCCGTCGGCATGCACGAAGATCTTGATGCCGCGTGATGCCTGGCCGAGCGCGATCCCCTCCCGCTTGGCCTCCGAAAGGGGCGGATCGAACTCCACCGCGGGCAGCGCGTTCAGCGGCAGCGCGACCACCACCGCCCGCGCCTCGATCAGGTTGCCGGATCGCGTCTCGACCTCCACCGAGCCGTCGCGCTGCCGCACCGCGGCGGCCGGCGTGGCCAGCCTCGTCTCGAACCGTGCCTGGGCGGCGATCGCATGCAGCAGGCCGCCGGTGCCAGTCGTGAGCGTGACCCGGCCACCGGTGTACTGGGTGAGCGCCAGGCTGTAGCCGGAGAGCGCGTGCCAGCGAAGCACGCTCACGGCCCCCGCGTCCTCCAGGTGCCCGTGCGCGAGCGACTCGAGCTCTGCCCACAACACCTCGTGCTGCTCACGGTCGAGGCCGAGCTGTTCCACCCGCTCGGCGATCGTGAGCTGGTCAAAACGCTCCAGCTCGGCCGATACGAGCAGCGGGTCGTACGGGTTGGGAAGCGCCGCCCTCACGCCTTCCACGAACCGGTTCCAACCCAACTCGGCGATCGTGTCGCGCTCGGCGATGCTGCCGCTGCGCCGCTCCCCATCGACGTACCAGGCGGCGCTGTCAGCGTCGGCGGACAGCTCCACGGTGAGGCCGGCGCGCGTGATCTCGCTCCAGGTGTGCGGCTGATGCCAGTGCACCCACCCGCCGCCGTATTCGATCTGCTCGCCGTGCCACGAGCTCGTCCAGGTGCGGCCGCCTATGCGGTCACGCGCCTCCAGCAGCAGCACGTCGCGACCGGCCAGCGCCGCCTCGCGCGCTGTCGTCACACCGGCAAACCCGCCTCCGATCACAATCACATCCCGCATCGATGCCTCCGTCTGGCAGTGAGTTGGTACAAATGTACCAATTCGGACGGGTCAGGCGGGCGGCATGACGGGCGCGAGCAGCTTGGTGCGGCGGCTCGGCCGGCCGCTGGCGTCCTCGCGGCGGTCGGCACCCTCCAGCACTCTGACGATCGCGCGCGACGCGAGGAAGCGCAGCGGCTCCGGTTCCCAGCGGCGGCTGCGATGACCCACCCACGGCAGCGTCGTGAGGTCGCTCTCCCGTCCCAACACGAGGTCGGCCAGGGTGCGGCCGGCGATGTTCGACGACGCCACGCCGTGCCCCGAGTAGCCGCCGGCCCAACCCATGCCGGTCGTGCGATCGAACGCCATTGCCGTGCACCAATCGCGCGGCACGCCCAGCGGACCGCCCCAGTGGTGCGTTATACGAGCACCGGCGGCGGCCGGGAAGTGGCGGCGAAGCGCTCGCTCGAGACGCGCGCGAACGGCGTTCGAGCGCTCGTTCTGCTCGCTGATCGGGTCGCGCAGGCGGTAGGGGGCGCCGCGGCCGCCGATCGCGATCCGGCCGTCCTCGGTGCGCTGGGCGTAGAAGAAGAGGTGGCGGCGGTCGCCGACCATCAGGCCGTCGCGCCACCCGATCTGCTCCCACACCTCGGCCGGCAGGGGCTCGGTCGCGATCATCAACGAGTACAGCGGCAGGTAGCGCAGGCGCTCGCCTGGCAGCTGGGTGGTGTACGCCTCGGTCGCCCGCAGCACCACGTCAGCGCGCAGCGTGCCGGCCTCGCAGCGCACTCGCCCGGGCGCGATGTCCAGCGCCGCCGTGCGCTCGTGGATCGTCACCCCCAGCCGTTCGCATGCCGCGGCCAGGCCGCGCACCAGCCGGGCGGGGTCGATACGGGCGGTGTGAGCGGAGTGGATGGCTGCGCAGCAACCCGCCACCCGGGCCAGATCGTCCGCCCGGTCGGGTGTCAGCAACCGCACGTCGTCCTCGTCCGCGCCCTGCTCGCGGGCCGCCCGCTCGCTGGCCAGCAGCCGCCGGCGCTGCGGTTCGCTGGTCGCCACGATCAGCGCTCCCGCCTTGAGGTAGCCGCACGCGATCGCCTCGCGCCGCGCCACCTCGCCGATCTCGTCGACGGTCGAATACGTCTCGCGAAGCGCACGGCGGACGGCGTCGTCGCCCCGCTCGCGTCGGTACAGGCCGGCGCTACCGGCGATGCCCGACGAGGCCCAGCCGCCGTTTCGCCCGGACGGGCCGTAGCCCGCGATCTCGCGTTCGACAACGGTCACCCGCAGGTCCGGCTGCGCGCGTTTCAGGTAGTACGCGCTCCATAGCCCGGTGAATCCCGCGCCGACGATGGCGACGTCGCAGTCACCGTCACCGGGCAGCCCGGGCCGTGGCGTGAGCGGCCCATCCAGCATGTCCAGCCACAGGCTGCGCGCCCGATAGCGAGCTTCCAGCTGATCGGATTCGGTGATATCGGTGTGCTGGCCGTGGATGCGGCGAGTGTAGTTGTCCGTCGCGCGGCAGCCGGTCACCGGCGGCTCCGGGCGGTAGGATCGGGGCACGAGCTGGCATCTCTCCGGTACCACCCTCGAGGCCTGCAACTGCGAAGCCATCTGTCCCTGCCGGCGGATCGACGGAACGCCCGGCGGCCGCTCCGATACGGGAGAGTGCACGGGCGCTCTGTCGTGGCTGATCGACCACGGCGAGGTCGAGGGGATCGACGTGGCCGGCCTCGCGGTTGTGATGGTGATCTGGTACAGCGACGACGAGCCGGGGTCGCCGTGGCGGTGGGTGCTGCACGTGGACGAGCGCGGCGACGACCGCCAGCGGGCGGCGCTGGAGTCGGTGTTCAGCGGAGAGCGGGGCGGTACCCCGCAGCGTCAGTTCCCCTGGGCCTACAAGCCGAGCAATCGGCTCGCCGTCGTGCCAAGCGCCATTCATATCGACCACACCCCGGGCCGTGGCTGGTTTCGGGCCGGCAGTGCGGTGACGCTGCAGGTGCGGGCGCCGTACGTCACCGAGAGCACGGTGACGTGCCTGATTCCAGGCCATGACCGGACCGGCAGGGAGCTGGTCTGCGAGCGGCTGCAGGCCGACGACGAGTACTTTGCCTTCGAGTTCGAGGGCCGCTGCGGGTTTGAGTCGAGTTTCGATTACTCGTCGGACTGAAGCACCCGGGCTAGGCTCTGGCGGTGCCAAGGATTGAGGACTACGCGCTGATCGGCGATCTCCAGACCGCCGCCTTGGTCAGTGACACCGGCTCGATCGACTGGTGCTGCCTGCCGCGCTTCGACTCGGGTGCCTGTTTCTCGGCGATCCTGGGCGGGCCTGAGCACGGCCGTTGGCTGCTTGCGCCCACCGGGGTCACCGGCTCCACCCGACGCTACCGGCACGACACGTTGATCCTGGAAACGGTGCTCGAGTCGGACACCGGCTCGGTGCGGTTGATCGACTTCATGCCGCCGCGTGGCACCGCCCCGGACATCGTCCGGATCGTGGAAGGCTTGGACGGCGAGGTCGAGATGCGATCGGAGCTGATCATCCGCTTTGACTTTGGGCGAATCCTGCCGTGGGTCAGCCGTGTCGACCACGCCCGGGTGGCGATCGCCGGCCCCGACGGTCTGTGCCTTCGCACCACCGCGCCGGTGCGCGGCGAGGACTTCAAGACGCTGTCGGAGTTCACGCTTCGACCCGGCGAGCGGGTGTCGTTCGTGCTGACCTGGTTCCCGTCGCACGAGGAACCGCCGCGGGCGATCGATCCCGAGGCGGCGCTCGACGATACCGAGACCTACTGGTTGGCCTGGGCGCGGCGGGGACACCACCTCGGCGACTATCACGAGGAGGTGCGTCAGTCGCTGCTGGTGCTGAAGGCGCTCACCTACGCGCCGACCGGCGGCATCGTGGCGGCGCCGACCACCTCGCTGCCGGAGTGGATCGGCGGTGTCCGCAACTGGGACTACAGGTTCTGCTGGCTGCGAGACGCCACCCTGACGCTGGTGGCGATGCTGCACGCCGGGCTCAGCGGCGAGGCCGAGGCATGGGGAACGTGGCTGCTGCGCGCGGTCGCGGGCGACCCGGCGGCGGTGCAGATCATGTACGGCATCGGCGGCGAGCGCCGGCTCGACGAGCGCGAGCTGGACTGGCTGCCGGGATACGAGGGGTCGCGACCGGTGCGGGTGGGCAACGCGGCCTCCACCCAGCTCCAGCTCGACGTCTACGGCGAGCTGCTGGATGCCGTCTATCAGAGCTCTGTGCAGGGCGTGAAGCCGAACGCCAACGTCTGGTCGCTGATGCGGAAGCTGCTCGAATGGCTGGAGGACGGCTGGCGGTTGGAGGACGCGGGGCTGTGGGAGGTGCGCGGGCCGTCGCGCCACTTCACGCACTCCAAGGTGATGGCGTGGGTGGCGTTCGACAGGGCCGTCAAGTTCCACGACGAGGTCGGCGCGAGTGGGCCGGTGGAGCGGTGGAGGGCGCTGCGTGACGAGATCCATGCCGAGGTGCTTGCACGCTCGTGGAGCGAGGCCAAGGGTGCCTTTCCCAGTCCTACGACTCGGACGATCTCGACGCCAGCGTGCTGATGATGCCCCTGGTCGGCTTCATCGCCGCGAGCGACGAGCGAATGGTGGCCACGGCGGAGGCGATCCGCCGCGAGCTGACGGTGGACGGCCTGGTGATGCGCTACCAGCCGAAGGCGGACGGCGGCGTGGACGGCATCGCCGAGGGCGAGGGGGTGTTTCTTGCCTGCACGTTCTGGATGGTCGAAGTGCTCGCGTTGCAGGGCCGACGTGAAAAGGCGCGGGAGCTGTTCGAACGACTGCTCGACCTCCGAAACGACGTCGGCCTGCTGTCGGAGGAGTACGACCCGGTGGCGCGCCGTCAACTGGGCAACGTGCCGCAGGCGTTCAGCCACCTTGCGCTGGTGAGCGCGGCGCTGGTGCTGGGCGGCCGGCCGGCCGGGCTGCGGCGCAGCGAGGCGTCGGCGTGAGCGGGTTCATCCCGGAGGAGTTCGATCCGCCGAGGGCGATGGCCGCGGAGCGGTTCGTGCTGGAGCCGCTCGGCCCGCAACACAACGACTCCGATTACCAGGCCTGGACGTCGAGCATGGACCACATCCGCGCGACCCCGGGATTCGAGGACTCATCGTGGCCGCGGGAGATGACGCTGGAGGAGAACCTGGCCGATCTCGAGCGCCACGCGGGAGAGTTCGAGCGGCGCGAGGCGTTCACGTTCACGGTGCTCGAACCCAGCTCGGCACGGGTGATCGGCTGTGTCTACATCTACCCGTCCAAGCAACCGGAGCACGACGCCGACGTGCGCTCGTGGGTGCGCGCCACGCATGCCGAGCTGGACGATCCGCTGCGCCGGAGCGTGGCGGCCTGGCTTGCCGACGAGTGGCCGTTTCGCAGCGTTCATGCGCCGGGGCTGGGATGACGGCCGCGGACGGCGTGGTGGCGACAACCGCCCGCTGCGTGCTGCGGCTGCTTCGGCCCGAGGACGCGGAGCCGCTGCAGCGGCTGTACGGCGACCCGGAGGCGATGCGCTACGTCGGCAGCGACGGGGCCGCGCGCACCCCGGAGCAGACGGCGGCCGGAGTAGGGCGGCTGATCGATCATCAGCGCCGCCACGGCTTCTCAGTGTGGGCGGTCGTCGAGTCTGACAGCGGCGATGTGATCGGCGTCGCCGGCTTGGTGCTGGTCGAGCTGGTCGGCCCGGACGTCGAGCTGGTCTACGAGCTGGAGCGCGATCACTGGGGCAGGGGGATCGCAACCGAGGTGGCCGCCGCCTGCCTCGGCGTCGCATTCGAGCAGCTGGGCCTGCCGCGGGTGGTGGCGCTGTCCTATCCGGAGAACACGGCCTCTGTGCGCGTGATGCAGAAGATCGGCATGCGCGACGACGGCCAGTTCGACGCCTACGGGCACCGCATGGTGCGCTACGTCAGCGACGCCCCGCCCGCCTGAGTCCAATTATTGGAGTCAAACACTCATGAAGCGGGCTTTACGCTCGCGTGACGACATTGTTGCAACTCGACGGCCTGGTTGAGCGGATCCCGGTCCAGCGCCAATTATTGGAGTCAAACACTCATGAGGTGGGCGTTGCGGAATCGTTGCGGAAAGGTGACGGTCCGAGGGTTACGGCCGGCCTACCGCAAAGCGGGGATTCTGCTGGATAGCGACCGCTCTTTGGCGATCACCCGGGTGAGATGCCTGACCTCCTTTACGTGCGACTTGCGACCGCGATCCGGTCCAAGTGGCTGAACTCGCTGCCGCATGGCCGTCACATGCTCGAGTCGCGCTGGAATGCGCGGCACAACGTCATCGTCTCGGCACTGCGGTTTCACATCATCGGGCTGTGGATCTTCGCCGCCTTCCATGGTTACTCGCTCCACGACGCCGCACTGATCGGCGTGCTCGCTCCGATCATGGTCGCCGCGTGGCTGTCCAACCGGCGCGGGCTCGGCAGGGCGCTGCGAAGCTCGGTCGCGTCGTTGGCGCTGCTCTGCTGCGCGGCCGTGCTGGTGGGCCTGTGGCACGGCACCACTGAGGCGCACTTCGACTTCTTCGTCGTCATCACGCTGCTGATGTTGTACGGCGACTGGCTGCCGTTCGCGCTCGCGCTCGTCTTCGTGGTCGGCCATCACGTCGCGCTGGGGCTGATCTCGCCCCTGCTGGTCTTCGACCACCCCGGCTCTCCGTGGCTGTGGGCGCTCGTGCACGACAGCTTCGTGCTCGCCCTGGCAGCCGCCAACATGGCCGTCTGGCGCAGTACCGATCTGCTGCAACACGACGTCGAAACCGGTGTCTGCTCGCATGAGCTGGTTCTCGAGCGCGCTCGCCGGGCGGTCGAGCGCCAACGCCCCGGCTCGCGCCGCCGCCGTCGCTTGTCCGTGCTCGTGCACTGCGACATCGACCGCCTCCAGTTGGTCAACGACGGTCTTGGCAGGGCGGCGGGGGATCGAGTCATCCGCGAGACCGCCTCGCGGCTCAGGCGTTCCGCTCCCGCCGCCGCCACGGTCGGCCGCCACGCCGGCGACCAGTTCGTGATCTTGATCGAGGGCCTGACCTCGCCCGAGGAGGCGGATGCCGCATGCGAGCGCATGATCGCGTCGCTGTCGGCTCCGCTGGAGCTGGAAGACTGGTCGATCATCCCCTCCACCTCCTTCGGGCTCGTCGTCCTCGACGGCACCCAGGACGCGGACGTTGCGCTGGTCGACGCGGTCACCGCCATGGAGAAGGTGAAACAGACCGGCGGCGGTGGATGGCGCTGGTTCGAGCGCTCGATGCACACCGACCGGCTCGCCCGCCATGACGTCGAGCGCGCGCTGCGACGAGCGCTGGACGAGCGCGATGTGATCGTCCGCTACCAACCGATCGTCGATCTCGACAACGACCGGGTGGTGGGCTTCGAAGCGCTCGTGCGGATCGCCGGCCACGACGGCACCCTGATCACGCCCGATCGCTTCATCCCACTCGCCGAGGCCACCGGACTGATCCACCGGCTGGGAGACTGCGTGCTGGAGGCCGCGCTGACCCAGCTCGCGCTCTGGTCCCGGGAGACGCCAACCGATCGTGTCTGGGTGAGCGTCAACTGCTCCCCGATCGAGCTGGCGGCCGAGTCGTATCCCGCACTGCTGGCCGGCGTGCTGCAGCGAACCGGGGTCGCGCCGGAGCGTGTCACGCTCGAGATCACCGAGAGCGCCCTGCTCGACCACGACGATAAGACGCCGGAACGGCTCCAGCGGCTGCGCGATCTGGGTGTGCGGCTGGCGCTCGACGACTTCGGGTCCGGCTACTCGAATCTGGGGTACCTGGCGAGCCTGCCGTTCGACAAGCTGAAGATCGACCGTGCCTTCGTCAGCGGCATCGACCGAAACCTCAAGAAGCGGGCGATCGTCCAGGCCGTGATCGACATGGCCGACGCCGTCGGCATGCATGCCGTCGCCGAAGGCGTCGAGACCGCTGCAGAAGCCGCTCTTCTTCGCCGCATGCGATGCCCGCTGGGTCAGGGCTACCGCTATGGGCGCCCGCTCACGTCTGAGGATTCCACCGCGTTGCTCAACACCCGCCGGGAGGACGAGCCGGGCGCGCGCCGCTACGCCGCCTGACGGGCCGCGGCCGGATTGCGGGTTTGCCGCAACCAAGGCCGCGGGTCCCCGCATCACCTTCGGGGTCGAAGACGGATGCCGCCGCGCCTTCCGTCAGCGAGGCTGGGTGCAGATATCCAACCTCTTCGGAAGGGAGTACGTGATGCGTAAGTACCTCGAAATCGGTGGATACGCCGCCGCCGTCCTGCTTGTCGTGTTCGGTGTCGCGGCGATCTACCTGGGTGTCAATGCACACTCGACGGTGCAGAACTCGATCACCCAGGAGCAGATCGTAGGAACGCCCGACATGACCCCAACTGCCATGAAGGCCGAGATCCAGAAGGCCGGCCTGCCGGCTGACACGCCGATCCCGACCATGTCGGTTGCAGGGCTTCCGATCAACAACGGTGACCGTGCGCACGCCTTCGCGGGCTACATGCGCGATCACACGCTGATGGCGACTGGCGGTCAGACGTATGCGCAGATGCCGCGCTATGCGACGACCGATGGCAAGGGCACGAACGATCCCGCCCTCGCCACGAAGGACGCCAACGGCCAGCCGATGGCCAATGCACAGCGGGACATCTGGGTGACCGAGACCGCGCTCTCGACGGCGCTTCAGGCCAGCTACATGGCCGAGCAGCTCTCGCTGTTTAGCATCGTGGTCGGAGTCGCGCTCTTCCTGAGCGGCATCGGGTTCGGAGTGCTGGCCCTGGGTGGCGCACTGCGAAACCGGGACTCCGCGTTCAAGTTCCTCGCAAAGCATGAGGACCGGCCCAAGGCCGTGACCCCGGCGGTGCCGACGGCCTGACGCACTGTCCATACTCGATCAACGCGACGGGCCGCTTCGGCGGCCCGTCGTCGTTGTGCGTCAGAGACCCTGGCGGCGCGCCCACAGGCCCGCCTGCATACGGTCGTCGACGCCGATCGTGCGGAAGACGTGCGTCAGGTGCGCCTTCACGGTTTTCTCGCTGATCTCCAGCCGGCGTCCGATCTGCTTGTTGGGAAGCCCTTCGGCAACCAGCGCTCAGCACCTCGCGCTCGCGCTCGGTCAGCTCCTCCAGCGGGCCGGTCGTCCGCTGAGCGCCGAGCATCGTGCGCGCGGCGCGCGGGTCGAGCGGCGATTCTCCCCGGGCGGCGGCGTGGATGCCGCGGATAGCTCGTTTGGCTCGGCGTCCTTGAGCAGGTATCCGATGGCGCCCGCGTCCAGCGCCGCCGACGCACCCGCTCGCGGTCGACGAACGAGGTCAGCACCACCACCTGCACGCCGGGCGACGTCTCGATGATTCGCCGCGTGGCCTCGACCCCGTCCATGCCCGGCATCGAGAGGTCCATCAGCACCACGTCGGGGCGTTGCTCGAGACACAGCGCCACCGCCGCCGCGCCGTCGCCGACCGCGCCCACCACCTCCAGCTCGGGGTCGGCTCGACAGCAGCTGCACCAGGCCGTTCCGGACGATCGCGTGATCGTCGACGACGGCGACCCGGATCATCGCGCCGGTACCTCCAGCTCGACGGTGGTGCCGGCTCCGGGGCGCGAGGTGACCCGCAGCGTCGCCGCCGGCAGATCTCGGCCAGGTCGCCCAGCATCAGCAGCCCCATGTGGCCCTCGATCGCGGCGGCCGGCCAGCTCGTCGGCATCGAACGCCGCGGCCGTCGTCGGCCACCCGCAGCGTCACCTGGCCGTCCTCGCCGCTGACCCCGATGCCACGTGCTCCGCCGCGGCGTGCGTGGTCGACGTTGCGGATTGCCTCCTGGGTCGGCGCGGAACACAAGCTGCTCGATCTCGGTCGGCAGGTCCAGCCAGGGTCGACGTCGACCTCCACGTCGACGCCGCGGGCGGTGAGCGGCGCGGCCAGATCGGGCAGCGCCGCGGCAGAGTCCCTGGTCGCGCAGCGCAGGCGGGTAGATCTCGAGCAGCAGCGAGCGCAGCTGGCGGATCGCGTTTCGTGTGCCGGCGGCGCCGGTCGGCGAGCACCCGACGCAGCTCGGCTCGGCGGCTGATCCTGTTCGATCGCCGCCGCCATCTGGAACGAGTGCCCGGCGAGCTCCTGGACGACTCCGTCGTGCAGGCCGGCGGCGATCAGCCGGCGCTCCTGCTCGGAGGCGTCGATCGCCCGCTGCAGCAGCAGCTCGCGGTCGCGCTGGGCGTTCCTCATCCGCCGCGCCATCCGCCACGCCAGCGGCACCTGCAGCACCGCGAGCACGAGCAGCGCGACGATCCCGACCGGCGCGAACAGGCGCGCCACGCTGCGGCTGTCGCCGGCGATCGCGCTCGAGCGCAGATACTCCTCGTACAGCACGGGCGTGCCGTCCTGGGCGCGCAGGCCGAGGTAGACCGATGTCAGGTCGCCCAGGTTGCGCTCGTAGGCGTTCTCCGGGCTGGATGTGTCGGCGCTCTCGCGTGGACGGCCGACCTGGCGCGCAGGGCGCTGCAGCTCGTCGGCCGCCGAGCGTGAAGCGGCGGCCGATCAGCAGCGGCTCGTCGGAGTAGAGGATCTTGCCCTCGGCGTTCCAGACCTTGACGCGCGCGACGTCCGGCGCCAGCACGCGCCGGCGCATGATCCGGTCGAGCTGGGCGATCGCCGCCGGGTCGCCGCGCACGACGCCGGTTGTCAGCGCCGGCTCGACGATGCCGCGGCCGGTCGATCGTGGTCAGGCGGCGGGCGTCGCGCACCGCCTCGGAGGTGCTGAGGCTGCGAAGCGCGAACGCGCCGGCGACCGCGACGAGCACAGCACGGCCAGCCCCGACAGGGCGAAGACGGCCACCGGGCGCAGGATCTCGCCACGGCCGCGCTCACGCGTTGGTCGCTCGCCGGTCGCTGCATGTGTCCAGCATGCCTGGAGCTGATGCGGAAACGCCACGGTCCTAGGACCAATGTCCCGTTGCGGCCTCGGACCGAGGTCGGGCAACGTGCTGGCATCACGTCCAACCCACTACAAGGAGGAACACATGCGTCGCACCACCCTCATCTCGGCACTGATCGCCTGTATCGCGATTCGTCGCGTTCGCGCCGGCGGCCTCGCCAGCGGAGGCCGGCCACCACACCGCACGATCGCGCTTCACGGCAGCGTCTCCTTCCCCAACGCCACCGGCAAGGCCGTCTACAAGGTCAACGGCAGCGAGCGCGAGCTGGAGATCGAGGTCCAGCACATCCGCGTCGCTGCGCCGGCAAGCACGTCAACGTGATTCGTCAACGGCAACAAGTTCGCCAGCCCGCTCGTCAGCAGCCTCGGCCACATCCACGTCGACCGCAACACCGACCGTGGCCAGCGTCCCCACCATCAGCACGGGCTCGACGGTGCGGGTGCGCACGCTGGGCGGCACGCTGATCGCCAGCGGCACGTTCTGATCGCCGCTGCAAGACGTCAGCACGACCGAAGAGAGCGGGCCGCCCTGAGGGCGGCCCGCTCTTTGTGCGCCTATCCGTTCCAGCCGATCTTCTTGATCGGCCCGAGGGCGTCGATCGTGTCGGGGCCGTCGATGCTGATCGGCATGGTTGCCACGGTCGTCCAGGCGTGCTCGGTTGCCTTCAACACCTGGATCTCGGCCACCGACCCGTCCACAACGACGGCGGCGAGGCGGGTGCTGTCCGGTGACCAGTCGAAGTCCCAGATGTGTCCTGGGATCAGCGCCAGGTCGATGTCCTCTCCGATTGAGGTACCCGTCCAGGATGCGATCACGATCCCGGTCTGGCCGTGTTGGGTGGTCCGGATCGCGATCGACGCCCCGTCCGGGGAGACCCGGATCTGGCCGTACTCGAGGCCGTGCTCGGCGACGATGCCGAGTTGGGCGACCGACCGACGCGGCCAGATCACGTGATTTCCGTCCGCCGCTGACCACAGGTGCATTGCACCAAACCGGCTGCGGTTGACGACGTCGAGGAAGATCACCTGTCCGGCACCGGCCCACGCGGCCACGGCGGGGGTCCGCCACAGCCGGTGAACGCGTCCGTTCGCCACGTCCACGACGGCCGGGCTGTCCCACGAGACGAGCACCTGCGAGCCGTCGGGCGAGAACGCCAGCGTGTCGGGAGGGTTGGTGATGTAGGGCATGTTGACGATCGCGGGCGAGAGCGGAACCCGACGGAGCAGCCGTCCGGTGTCAGCGTCGATCAGCGCCAAGCTCGGCTTGAAGGAGGGGATCTTCTGACCCTGCAGGTAGATGCCGGAGTCGGAGAATCCGCGGGCGTCCAACAACAGCACCGCCACGCTCGAACCGTCGGGCGACCACGCCACCCGATGCACGAGGCTGACGCGCTTGGGCGCCCTGTAGAGCTTGCGGTCGGTGCCGGTCTGATCGCGGACGATGAGAGTGGTCGCGTTGGCGTTGACGTAGGCCTGGCGATCGCCGGTCGGCGACCACGTGTTGCCGGCGCCGGCTGTTACCGCGGCAGTTACCGTCGTGCCATCCGCGCAGACCGCCCCTTCCAGGAACAGGATCGGGCGGTCGCCCTTGCAGGGCCCGGCCGGCTTGGGCGTGCTCGTGGTCGTGTGGGAGTGGTGCTGCGAGGCTGCCGAGCTTCCCCCACCGCACCCGCTGCCTGCGAGCACACAGGCGGCGAGAACGACGGCAGCGAACTGATGTCGCGATGAGTTGGTCATGCTGCCAAGCCTGCCGCCCGCCGCAGGCGGCCGGCATCGGGTGAAACCCTTTGATGACGGGTCTTCAGACCGTCTTGCGAAAATACACGCGGTCGAAGCCGTGTTCGCGTCGCCGGTCGTACTCGACGTAGCCGAGCCGCGGGTAGTAGCGGAGGTTCTCGGTCATCAGCGCGTTGGTGTACAGCTCCACAGACACGAGGCCGAGTTCGCGCGCGTGCCGCTCCGCAAACGCGATCAGCTCGCGGCCGATGCCCTGCCCGCGGTACGGCGTCGAGACCGCTACGCTCTCGAGCAGCAGCGACTCCGCCCCGGCGCGAAGCACCACGAAGCCGCTCAGCTCGTCCTCGTGGGTGGCCACCCACACCTCTCCGCGGGCGATCAGCAGTGCGTGATCGGCCGACATCGGCGCCGGCTCGCGGCCGATCCGCGAAACGTACGGCGCATACGCATCGCGGGCGATCCGATCGACGGCGACTGCGTCTTCGGAGACGGCGGGGCGGATCTCGATCCGAGCGTGCACTGCGGTCAGTATCGCGCCACTCGCTGACGCCCCCGCGAGATTGTCCCTCCGACCCGGTCGGTACCATCGTTTCATGGCCACCCAGACGATGTCCGAGACGCGGTCCGTCGCGCTACACCACACGATGGCCGCGTCCGACGGCTTCGAGGACACGGCCCACGCGCTGTACGAGTTGATCCGCGATGCTCAGCGCGAGCACCCGGGGGCGCCGCGGCTGCTGGCGCTCGAGATCGAAGGACACCGGATGGCGGACGGCCGCTTCGACCCCGACGCCGCAGAGATCCAGCGTGAACTGCTCGACCACCACCTGATGCCGTACCTGTCGGAGGCACGCATGCCCCTGCGACGGGTGACCAACTCGCTTCAAGACGATGACCCGCCCCCCGCGCTGGTGCTGGACGACGCAGAGCACCCCGAGTGGGGGGATTGCTGACCGTCCGACCGGGACATGGCCAGCCGGGGGACGAATGGTGGAGATCTGGATACAAAGCGTTACTCCCGACGCTGCCGCGGGTAGGCTTCGGCAGGTGGCATGGCGGCGCTTCAGTCGGATGGGGGTGGCAATCCTGCTGATGGCTGGCCTGGGTGGCGGGTCGGTGGCTGCCGCCGATGACGCACACCCACCGGCGCTCACGGTGCAGGCGGTGTCGATCATCTGGCCGGACGGCGATACGGTCTCCACACCGGCCGTGCAGATCCCGGGCGGCGGTCAATCCGCGGTCAGCGACTGGGTCTCATCGGCGGATCAGCCTGTGGTTGGAGTGGGGACTGCCTCCAGCATCGCCTCGGTGACTCGCAAGGCGATGACCGGCGATGTGCAGCTCGACGGACTGAGCCTCTTTGACGGGGAGGTGACGCTGGCCTCGATGTCGTTCGCAGCGTCGCATTCCACCCGTGTGAACGGCAGCGACCTCGCCGCCGAGCAGCTGGTCATCGACGGTACGCCCGTGAGCGTGCCCGCGGCCGGCGCAGCTCCGGTGGCGATCGGGGAGTGGGGGCAGATGACGTCTGATATCACGTTGCGCGACGCGACCGGCTCGACGGTGATCGGGCTGCGGATTGAGGTGCTGGCCGACCATGGAGGGTTGCCCGCCGGCAGCGAGATCAGGTTGGGCGTCGTCTCGTGGCCGCCGGCGGCCCCCCAGCGCGGCCAACAGCAACCCGCTCAAGCACCCCCGACGATCAAGCAGCAGCCCGGTTCCCACGGGTCTCACCACCAAGCTCCGAAACGGTCGGGATACCGTCACCCAGCTCGGGTCGTCCATCCCAGCCATCTTCCGAGGCTCGGGCACGGCGCGCGGGCACGCGTTGTGCGCGCGGCGGCGGCGCAGCTGGGATGGCCCTACCTGTGGGGCGGCGAGAGCCGTGCGGAGGGCGGATTCGACTGTTCGGGGCTGGTCGATTACGCCTATGCCGCAGCTGGCCATCCGTTCCCGGGCCGGCCGACCGCCGCGGTGCTGTGGCGGATGGGCATCCCGATCGCGCGCGATCATCTGCGGCCTGGTGACCTGACCTTTCTGGGCGCGCCATCGGGCGATCCGTACCACGTCGGCCTGTATGCCGGTGGCGGCATCGTGATAGTGGCCTCCGGGCGGGAGAAGCCGATTGCGGCGGTGCCTCTCGACAGCGTGCCGTGGGATGGATTTGCACGAGTCTGGGCGGCCGGGTCGAGCGAGCCGCTGCGAGCCAGCTGGCTGACGGCGGCAGCCCGCGCCACGCGGCTGCGAGTGGGCCTGCGCGCGGATGCCATCGTTGCCGGCAGCGTGGCGAACGCACGTGTGTCTCCGCCGCCCTCTCATGACACTGGACGTGTCGCGTCCGGGAAGCACCCGGCGCCGCGTAAGCCTGGGCGCCAGACGCCGACCGCGGCGACCATCGCCGACGTTCGTCTGCGCGGTGCCCCGGGGCGGCCGATCGGCCCGCTGCCCTCGGCCTGATCGGCTATCCGGCCGACCGAAGCAGCGTCGCAGCGGGGGTGGCGCCTGCGGGAGCGGTGACCGCCACCTTCTCGCCCCAGTGGCTGAAGGCGATCGTCACGTCGGTGCCGCCAACCGTCGTGACGGTCAGGCGCACCGGCAGCGGCTTTCCGACCGCAGCGACGTAGAGGCAGCCGCGGGATCCGAGGTATCCGCCCCAGACTCCGACGACGGGCTGGCCATCAATGACCGACAGGCCCGCCTTGGAGAGGTTGCCCTTCGGTTTCATGTAGGACACCAGCGATGCCATCGTTCCGCCCGATGCGACCGCCTTGTAGGTCTTGTCGCCGGGTCGGTAGGCGATCCAGCGGTTGACGTAACGGCTCGGCGAGACCCCCGCCATGCCGACGAAGAACTCACCGCCCGTATGGGTCACCTTGACGTACGCCGTCGTGCCGACGACGCGAACGGTCATGCGAAGCGACGAGACGCGGATCTCCTGGCTGCCGACGCCGGCACCTGCCTCATCATCCTGGACATAGCCGCCCCCGGCGCTCGACTCGAGATGGACGTGCGCCGAACCCTCGCGTGTGGCCGCACGCAGTGCGGCGGCGACGATCGCCTTGGCGTCCAGTCCAGCCAGCTTCGACGGCTGCGCGGTGGACACGGGCCGGACCGTACCTGACGGTGCCGCGGCGGCGTTCGAACCGCATCCTGCGGCGATCGCCGCCAAGGTGGACAACGTCACCGCTGCCGTCCGAAGTCGATGCCGCACGCCACTTTCCCTTCTGTCGCCACTGCCGCGATCGGTATCGGCACGCGTTCCGCCACCCTTGAAACAGCGATCCGTGCCGTGTGCGCGGCGACTACGCACGCGGCCGCGTGGTTTCCCTGCGGCGTAACAGGCCGAATACCGATGCGGCGCGGAGGTGCTAAGCCGAGGCTACAGGCATGGGCCTGCTCCGCCACACATCTGTCCCCAAGAGGTGGCTCTCCCGCACGCGGCTGGTGACGCTGGCGACCGTGGTGCTTGCAGTTCCCCTGGCGGGCGCCACTACGACAAACGCATCCGAGGCGGCGTACACGGGGAGCGTGAGCGCGACCGGGAACGCTCGTCAGACCTACACGCTCTCGGTGGCAGCCAGTGGGACACTCTCGGCGTCGCTGACCTGGAGCACGATGACGGCGAAGCTCTCGCTGGGACTGTCACGACGCAACAGTGACGGCTCCTGGACGTGGGTCACCGGTGTGACCAGTTCACAGCCCGAGCGCTTGAACGCCCCTGTCACCCCCGGCACGTGGCGCGTGAACGTCAAGGCCAAGAGCGGCGGTTCGCGCTACACGTTGACCGTCTCATACCCAGGCGACGTTCCACCGCCGCCACCGCCGCCGGCAGCCTCGTCGGCCTATCTCACGATCATGCTCGGCCGGGCCGCCTACGAGCAGACCCTCGACCGCAGCTGCCAGGTGACGACCGACCAGTCGAAGACGCTCTTCGACGTTGCCGCCGAACTCGCAGCGCGCGGCATGCGTGCGACGGTTCCCATCACTCTGTCGCAGATTCAGGAGTCCACGCACGAGTGCGTGGGCGGGATTGTCTACGCCTCGTGGCAGGATCTCGCACAGCTCCGCGACGTTGATGGCTGGGACGCGGTGCCGCGCGGACCGACGAACGACGTCATCACCGGGCTGTCCGGCCAGGCGCTCATCAATGCGACGTGCGGCGTCCTGCCCACCTTCTACGCCCATGGCTACCCCGACGCCTGGGGACTGTACGCCTATCCGCAGAACCGGTTCACAACGGCCGACCAGCAGGTCGTCTCCACGTGTTATGCATACGGACGCCGCTACACAGACGCCGGGTACTCCAACCACATGCCGCTTCCTGCGCCTTACTGGCAGCACACGGTCAGCGTGAACGGCGGCCAGTGCAGCCAGAGCGCCATGGCCTGCTTTGCAGACCCGAACGTCAAGAACGACCGCCGGTACATGCTGCCTGTCGCCCTGGATGCCGGCGTGCGAACGGCGCCCAACTCGTGGGCGTCGATCCAGTTCTACCGCTTCGTCACCGGCATGTACGGGTCGAGCTCGTCACCGGCAGGGGAGCCGGCCTGGGATTGCTCAGGGGCCGACCCCCGTACCCACTGGTCGCACCTGCCCGAGACCTACTGCTGGAACGACTTCCTCGTTTTCCTCGACGGTCTGCCGGCCGGCGTGGTCATCGCGTCCCCGGCCGACGTGGCCCGCGCATACGGCAGATCGATGGAGCCGTAACGTGACCGGGGGACGCTTTCGCGAGCGGCACCAACGGCTCACCGCGGGCGCGGTGATCGCTCTGAGCTTGACCACCGCCGGCGCCGCCGGCGTCTTCGCCGCAGGGGCACCTGCGGCCACAGCCACGTTCACGGGGTCTGTCGCTGCCCAGACAAACCCGTACGGCTATCACCGCGTCGAGGTCAGCCAGGCCGGCACGCTCCATGCAACGCTGACGTGGTCGACCTCCAGTGCGTCGCTCGCGCTCGTTCTCGCGCGCAAGAATCCCGATGGAACATGGCAGTGGGTGACGAGCGTGCGTGGATCGCAGCCCGTAAGCCTCTCGTATCCGGTGACGGCCGGCACCTGGCGTATCGGGCCGAAGGCGCTGAGCGGGGCGACGCCGTATTCGACCACCGTCGACTACCCGACCGGCGCACCGGCCGACAAGGCATACGTGACGCTGCTCTTCTCACGCTCCGCGATCACAGCCGCCGACGGTTGTGTCGCCAACTCAAGCAACGTTGTGCCGCTCGATACCGGCGTGGCGCCGGAGTTGGCTCGACGCGGACTGGTTGGCACGGGGACCGTGCAAACCGGCCTCACGCAAGAGCACGCGCGGGCCTGCACCCATGGCCGCCTGACCCTGGTCGCCTCGTGGGATGACCTCGCGAAACTGCGTGATCAGTGGGGGTGGTCATTCGTCTCACACTCGCGCACGTACCCCCAGACCTGGGCCTCGATGACCAGCCAGCAGCAGTGGGACGAGAGCTGTGGATCGATCCTCGACCTGCTCGCACACGGCCACAAGCGCGCCGACGGGTTGTTCGCCTATCCGCACAACCAATGGACTGTCGCGGCCCAGACAGAGGTCGTCTCGACCTGCTTCGCGTTCGGCCGCCGGTACGCGGGTGGTGCGACGACGCGGGCTGCTGTGACCACGCCGCCGTACTGGGCGGACACGCAACAGGTCGGCGGCGGCAACTGCAACGTGACCGGTGCGACGTGCTCCACCGTGTCCGACCTTCCCTACCGGTCGCCGATCAAGCTGGTCGGCCAGATGGCCGCGTTGAAGCCGGGGCAATGGCTCGACCTGCAGGCGTACGTGCTCGTGACAGGATCTCGCGCGGGGTTGTGGGACTGCACTTCCAGCGACTGGCACTACCACTGGACGAACGACTGGGAACGCTACTGCTGGAACGACTATCTGCGGATTCTCGATGCAATCCCGCAAGGCGCGATCACGACCGACCCAAAGACCATCGCTCAGGCGTGGGGCCGAACGAACTACACGCCACCGACCCTGACGGGCGCCAACTGAGGGTGCGGCGACCCGACCTGGTTGCGAACATGCGTTCGCCTTGGTAGAGTCGCCCTGCCCATGCTCCCGTCGCTCACCGATCGCCTGCTCGAGACCAGTTCAGAGTATGTGTCGGCCCGATTCGAGTTCGACCGGGCAGTCAGAACCGCCCGGGAGGAAGGACTGAGCGACGAGGAGATCGCACACCTGATCGGCTTCTCCGTCGCGATGGTCGAGGCAGTCTCCGGCACACGCCGCGCGGGTTTGTCGTAGCCGCTCGCATCTTCGCCTGCTCGTAGCCGGGAGGAGGCCGCTGCCACGGGGCGAATGCGGAAGCGGCAGGCCGCACAGGCGTAGCGTTTGGAAGGAAGGTCGGTGGCGTCGCCCCCACCTGAAGGCATTCATGCTCGACGCAGCCCCGGGCGTCACGATGATCTCGCAACCTGGGCGCGCCGAGCCGTGCTGCTTGTGCTGGCAATCGGCGTCCTGCTCGGCCTTGCCAATACCTTCGGCCAGCGGCCGTCCGTCTCGCGGGCCGACTCGTCCACGGCGGGCCTTACCGTCACCGCGCCTGCCGACGTGCGCGCCGGCCTCATGTTCCAGGTCCGCGTCGAGATCGTCGCCCACCGACAGTTGGCCAACCCGGCACTCCTGTTCTCGCCGGAGTGGTTCGAGTCGATGAGCACGAATGCCATCGTCCCGCAGCCGATGACCCAGACCAGCGTCGACGGTTCCCCCGAGTTCCAGCTGCCACCGCTCGATCGCGGACGTCGTGCAACCTACTGGTTCTACTTCCAGGTCAACCCGACGAACGTCGGCTGGCAGCGATCCGAAGTTCTCACCCTGCTCGACAACGGAGTCACCGTTGCGACCATCCGGCGCACCATAACCATCTATCCGTAGGCCCTCCATGGATCTTGTCCTTCGCGCATCCGTGATCTTCCTGTTCGTCTATCTGCTGACCCGCGTGGTCGGACGCCGAGAGCTCGGCACCAGCGAACCGTTTGACTTGATCCTGCTGGTGGTGCTCGGCGATCTCATCCAACAGGGAGTGACTCAGAGTGACAACTCCATCACAGGTGCGATGCTGGTGATCAGCACGCTCGCCCTGCTCACCGTCGGCGTCTCGTACCTGAGCGTTCGTTTCCCGCGAATCCGCCCGATCCTCAACGGCGCACCGCTGGTGCTGGTCGAAGACGGCGAACCCAAGACGGAGAACCTGAGGCGCCAACGCCTCGACCTCGCGGACGTCCTGGCCGAAGCGCGCATGCAACAAGTCACCCGGCTGGCCGACATCCAATGGGCGATTCTCGAAAGCTCAGGAGCCATCAGCGTCATCCCCAAGAGCGAGTGACCACCCGCGGAGTGTGTCCACGCACCTGAGTTGTTTGCTGCGAGCGTGTGGAGGGTAGCGGTGGGGTACACCAACGAGGGGGGCAGGCGATGAACGAGCAGTTCGAGAGCAGCGGGTCGGCCGTAGGAGACAAGGTCGAGCATGCAAAGGACGTGGTGTCCGCACAGGCGACAGAAGTTACTGAACATGGCCGTGGGATGTTGCGCGAGCAACTCAGTCAGCGTTCGACGCAGCTCGGAGGACAGGTCGGGGCTCTTTCACGGACGCTCCGCCGGGTGGCCGAGCAGTCGCGCACCGAGGGCAACGATCAGCAGGCGCGGCTCGCCGAGCAAGCGGCCGATCGTGGCGAGCGGCTGAGCGCATACCTGACGCGAGCCGATGGTCAGCAGATGCTCGCCGAGACCGAGGATTTCGCCCGCCGGCAGCCGTGGGTCATCGCCGGAGCCGGCTTGGCGGCAGGGTTGGTGCTGGCACGGGCACTGAAGGCATCGAGCGGTACGCGCTACCAGCAGCGTTACGTCACGGCCTACTCAGCCCAGTCCACGCATCCGGGACGCACCGAAGCCGGCCGCGTCCAGCAGCCGGCGTATGCCGGAAGGACGGCCGGGGACTCGCTCGGCAACGGGGAAGGAGACACCGCGCAGATGAACATCGGGGCGTCGCGGTGAGCGAGAACCGCCACATGACGGTGCCACTCGATCGCCGTGAGGAGTCGATCGGGGAGTTGATCAAGGATCTCTCGCGGGACGTCTCCAAGCTGGTGCATCAGGAGTTCGAGCTGGCCCGGGTCGAGATGACCGAGAAGGGCAAGCGGGCAGGCGTCGGCTTGGGCATGGTCGGTGGCGCCGCGGCGTTCGCGTTGGTGACGCTGGGCGGCTCGATGGCGACGATCATCGTCGTGCTCGATCTGGTGATGCCGTTGTGGCTGGCCGCGCTCTTGACGACCGCGGTCTACGGCGTCGTGGCGGCTGTGCTGGCACTTCGCGGGCGCGAGCAGTTGAAGGAGACAGGCGCGCCGATCCCCGAGCGAACACGTGACTCAATCAAGGAGGATATCCAGTGGGCGAAGACACGCGCGCAATCGAAGGGCAGATAGAAGAGACCCGTGAGCACATGGGAGACACCGTCTCGGCAATCGCCTACAAGGCTGACGTCCCCGGCCGTATGAAGGATTCGGCGGTCGAGAAGAAGGATGCCCTGACGAGCCACCTGGCGGGTGCCAAGAACGCGATCACCGGTAAGACCAGCGACGCGATGGACAGTGCAGGCGATGGAGCCATGCGGACGGTTGGGATGGCTCAGGAGAATCCGCTCGGACTGGCGATCGGCGCCGCGCGGTTGGCTTTGTGGTTGGGTCGCTGCTTCCGACGACACGCGTCGAGCAGGAGAAACTCGGTCCGATGGCGACCGAGGCCCGCGCGCCTCGCCTCCGAGGCGGTCGAGCACGGCAAGCAGGTGGCGGAGGACAGCATCCATGCTGCAGCCGAGACGGCATCCCAGTCCGGTCAGGAACATATCGAGCAGCTGCGTGACTCCGCGAAGGACGTCGTCAGCGACCGATGAACGTGGTGCGGGGCATGGCGGGCGTGTGGTTCGTTCGGTGACGCGATGGCCGCGGCCCGTCGTTTCTGGGCTGCGCCTCCTCGAAGACACCGATCGCGTGCTTGGAGACGGCATCGGAGCCGCGGTGCGCGACCATCATCGCCGCCGGCTGGCTCGGATCGGCTGGCAGGACGCGCTGATCGACGGCAAAGACGGACCACGCACGCTCGCGCCCCTGCGCCTCGGAAACCGTGTCGATGTCCTGGTCGACGGAGAGCAGGCCTTCGCCGAAATGGTCGATGCGATGCGCTCGGCCACCTCGCACGTCGCATTGACCGGCTGGTTCGTGTCCCCTGACTTCGTGCTGCGACGCGACGATGACACTCCGGTCGTGCTACGCAACCTGCTCGCCGAGCTCGCCGAGCGGGTCGACGTGCGGGTGCTGCTGTGGGCGGGAGCGCCGTTACCGCTGTTTCACCCCTCGAGGCGCGACGTTCGGCGAGTCCGGCAGGAGCTGTGCGAGAGCAGCCGGATCGCCTGCGCGCTCGACTCGCGCGAGCGGCCGCTGCACTGCCACCACGAGAAGCTGATTCTCGTCGATGACCGGATCGCGTTCGTGGGAGGCATCGATCCCACCACCGCGGCCGGCGACAGGCTCGACTCGCCCCGACACCCGTCACGGGCGGCGGTTGGATGGCACGACGTGGCTGCTCGGATCCAGGGCCCCGCCGTCGCTGACGTCGCGCGGCATTTCGCCATGCGCTGGCGCGAGGTGACGCGCGAGTCGTTGCCCGAACCGGCGCCGCAGCAGGAGGCGGGGTCGAGCGCGATTCGGATCCTGCGAACCGTTCCCGAGCGGATCTATCGCTCTCAGCCGACAGGCGAGTTCTCGATCCTCGCTGCGTACGTGCGGCTGCTCCGTTCCGCCCGTCGGCTGATCTACCTCGAGAGTCAGTATCTGTGGTCGGCCGAGATCGGCTCCGTGCTTGCCGAGAAGCTGAGAGACCCGCCCAGCGAACGGTTCCGAGTCGTGATCGTGCTGCCAGCCAAGCCTTACGGAGGCGGCGACGATACCCGTGGCGTGCTGGGCGAGCTGATCGCGGCCGACGGCGGAGCCGACCGCATCCTGGCCTGCACGCTCTTCGCCCGATCCGGAGAGCTCGCCGATCCGATCTATGTGCACGCCAAGGTTGGCATCGTCGATGACCGTGTGGTCACGCTCGGCTCCGCGAATCTCAACGACCACTCGATGTTCAACGACACAGAGGTCAACCTGCTGGTCGAGGATGAGGAGTTCGCCCGCGCGACCCGGCTGCGGTTGTGGTCAGAGCACCTCGAGTGCGACCCGGCGGAGATCGATGGTGACCCGACGGACGTCATCGACAAGCGCTGGCGGCCGATCGCTGCCGACCAGCTCGAACGGCGGCGGGCCGGCCTCCCGCTCAACCACCGGCTGGTGCTGCTGCCCGATGTGTCACGCCGCTCGGCCCGGCTTCTGGGGCCGCTGCAGGGCCTGGTCGTGGACGGCTAGGGCGGTCATCCGCAGTTTCGAGGCTTAGCGGCGGAAGCGGAGTTCCACGACCTTGACGCCATCGCTGTGGGTTCGTGTGAAGCCGTCCGAGAGCTGGGTCATGAGGCGGGTGCCAAGCCGAAGCCGGAATCGAGAGACGGCGGGCCGAAGTTGCAGCCGTGGTCGCAGATGCGAATCACGATCTCATCTTCGGTGGCCTTGGCGTGGCACGTCAGGTCGCCCGAGCCGCCGGGATAGGCATGGCGGACGACATTGGTGGATGCCTCGGTGACGGCCAGCTGGATGTCATGCGAGCGGGCAGGTGGCACGCGGTGTCGTACGAACTCGGCGATGGTGGCTCGAATCAGTGGAACGGCATCGGGAGCGGCCGGTTTGCAGAGCCGAACTTCGGTTCTGTCTCCCCCTAGTTCGCTATCTCGCACATCGGTCACCGCACCCTCCCTCAATACATTCGACGAGGGGTGACCGGGGGCTGGGAGTCACCGAGGCGTGGCAAAGGGGTCGGGCCGCGCGACAACACTCTACCCCGGCTGAGGCTCGAGCGAAACACGAAGTGCCGTTCACCAAACCGGCCGTTCCTGGCCAGGAGCCCGAGGAACGGCCGGTCTGATGAGACCACATCGGGTTAGCGGTAGTAGTCGCCCAGCTGAGTGGAGTAGGCGTCCTCGCGGTACGTCGCCTCGTCAAACGGTGGTGCGTCCTTGATCTCATCCTTGGTTCGGCTGACGTAGACCTTCTCATCGTCATAGTCGATACGGTCGATCACGCCGGCCGGAAGCATCACCTTCTTGCCGAAGATCCACGGTCCGGTGTCAACCACGATGTAGCTGCTGCCGACCTCGTAGGTCGACTCGTCGACCTTGCCGATGGAGCCGTCCAGGGCCTCGACGCCGAAGCCGTCGAGGTTGGCGCGGTCCGCGCTCCACGTTTCCTCGCGCCATGCCCAGAGCCACGTGGTTTCTGGTGCGCTCATGATCGAACTCCTCCTTTGTTCGAGTTGGGAACTCGGGGGTCATACCCCTCCTCCGGGCAGGCAAACGCGGAACGGATTCACTGTTGAGAGCGCGCCCCGGCGGCCGAACTGAACATCCCATTCCGATCGTGTTTGAGCAGCCCCGAGTCGGGGATATCGATCATCAATGCCCCAGGCAAATGCGGAGCGAGAAGCGTGTCCTGGTTGAGTGTCGAGACGAGCGTTGGGTCAGCCGGCATGGAGATCTGCTGCGCCGGTGAGATCGACGTTGGAAGCTGCGCCAAGCTGATCGATGCGTTCGACCGAGTCCTTTCAGGCGGCGTGGATGAGGTTCGCGTCGACCTGCGAGAGGTCACCTTTATCGACTCGACAGGCATCGGGTGCCTGCTGCATGCGGCGTTGAAAGCGGACAAGCTCGGAACAACCCTGCTCGTGGTTCCCAGCGACTCAGTCCGGCGATTCATCGATATCACGGGCCTTGGTCAAGCCCTCCAGATGGCGAGCTAAACCGAACCCGTCGGCAAACCGTCGCCTCATCGTTGGCGTTCAGGCTTAACGAGCCGTCTCCGTCTTTCGGACGGCTGGACTCGAAACAGCGATCACGAGCCTGAACAGATACGCGACCCGGTGGCTCTGGAGAGAGAGGCCGGAAGGACTGTCTTGGCGGGCAGACTGTCCGCAAAGACAGACTGTCCGGATCGGGCACCCGACGTCCGCGACCGGCCGCACCGGGTCGCGCACCAGCGATACCCCGGAAGGCATTTGCCAAACCTGGAAGGCCCACACGGGCGATCTCCCGGTGGCCGGCACGCCCTCATGGCGGTTTGCCGATCGCCCTCCCGGGTACTTGGCAGCGTGCAAACCCACGCTAAAGGAGGACGAGATGAGGGTGGGCAAGCTTATGACACGTGTGGTGATGGGCGGACTGTTCGTCGGCCACGGCACACAGAAGCTGTTTGGCTGGTTCGAAGGGCCCGGCGTGGACGGCACAGCGCAGGGGTTCGAGTCGATGGGGCTGCGTCCGGCGCGGCGGCATGCGATCACCGCCGGTCTGGCCGAGACGGCCGGAGGCGCGATGCTCGTGCTTGGCCTGTTGACGCCGCTGGCGGCGTCAATGCTCTCGGGTGTGATGATGACGGCGATCCGTAAGGTGCATCTCAAGAACGGTCTATGGAACACCAACGGCGGCTACGAGTACAACCTGGTTCTGATGGCGTCGCTGATGGCGCTCACCGACGCGGGGCCGGGGTCGCCGTCTCTTGACTCCGCGCTTGGGATCCGGGCGAAGGGCGCTCGCTGGGCCGTAGCGGAGTTGGTGGCCGGGGCCGCGGGATCCCAACTGGCGCTGGCATCGAGCGAACCTCCGCCGGCGCAGCAGTCGGTGGAGCATCCGGGGCAGGAGCAGGAGGGTGACCCATTGGTGCACAAGGCCGCCTAGGGAAGAGCGCAGCGCTTCGCGGTCAGGTTTCGCCCTAGATCACGAAGCGCGTGCAGCGCGATCGCCATGAACGGTCCTCTACCGAGCCTGCTTGACCGCACCCTGTTTGACCATGCCGAGGATGCGACGGTGGGAGCCGAGGAGGAGTTGTTCCTGCTCGGCGCGGAGAGTCTCGATCTGTTGCCGGTAAGCGGAAGGTTGGTGGACGCGCTGGCCGATGGTGGGCGCTTTCGTCGTGAGCTGTCGGCCGCGCAGATCGAGATCGTGACCGGCGTGGGTCACAGCAGTTCGGAGCTGGCACTCCAGTTGGCCGACGGCAGGCGACGAGTGATCGAGCAGGGCGATGGTCGGATACGGCTGATGGGTGTCGGCGCTCACCCATTCTCGACGCCGTGGACAGATCTCAGCCCCGGTTCGCGGTACGAGAACCTGCTCGCTGATCATGGCTTGGGAGCTCGGCTGGGCGCCCTCGCGGCCGGCCTGCACGTCCATGTCGCCGTCAGGGGTGCCGATCGCGCGCTCGCGGTCTACAACGGTCTGCGCGAACTGATGCCGCTCCTGATCGCTTTGGGCGCAAATGCGCCGTTCATCGCCGGGCGTGATAGCGGGCTCGCGACCGTGCGCTGCAAACTGTCGGACGCGCTGCCTCGGCACGGAACGGGTCCATCCTTTCCAGATTGGCACGCGTTCGAGGCGCTCGTCGCCTGGGGCCGGAGGAGCGGCGCCGTCCCCGATCCGTCGCAGTACTGGTGGGACTGCCGATTGAACTGCAGCACCGGCACCGTCGAGGTGCGTGCCCCCGACGCACAGTCGTCGGTGGAGGACGCTGAGGCATTGATCGCTGTGATCCACGCGGCCGCGGCGGACATCCTGGAACGCCACGACGGCGGGGAGCCGCAACACCTGCATGCCGCGATCGCAATCGACGAGAACCGATGGCGAGCAGCCGGGGACGGGATCACGGGAGAACTGCTCGACCTCGATAAAGCGGTGATGGTTCCCACTTGCGACCTACTGGCGACGCTCCTTGATCGCATCGGTCCTGTCGCTCGCAGACAGGGCAACGCGCGAGGCATCGATCACGCTCGTGCGCTGCTTGAAGTCGACATGCCGGGGAGGCTGCGCGCGATCGCGCGATCGGACGGTCTACGTGGTGTATGCGATTGGCTGGCGACGCGCACCGAACAGACGGCGCTTCGACATGGTTCCCCGACCGAACCGTTGGGTACTGATGCGACGTGGACGAGCGAGCGACGATCACGCCCTACGAGGACGGGCCGCTAATCGTGCGTGGCGCGTTCTCGTTGCTGGGCCAGGACGGCAGCGTGATCGACGTCGGCCGCCGCACGGTCGCACTGTGCCGCTGCGGTCGTTCGAGGCTGCGACCTTTCTGCGACGGCACACATAGCCGCACCCGTTTCCGAGCTGAGGGTGGGCTGGGTCGGGAGGCGGCTGAGCGGCATTCGTCAACCGCGGAGTGACGAAGCGCCGGCCGACCAGGCAGCGATGAGGCGCGTCGCAAACCGCGACTCGAGCAGAAGCAGCGCTCTCGCGCCGAATACGATGTCCGCCGCCAGGTTCGGCTCGGCAAGGGCCAACCCCTCAGCCAGATCGTGAGCAGCGATCGCCTCGTGCACAGCATCGGCCTCGACGTGCTCGTCGAAGAACTCGGTCGCCTGCCGACCGAGTCCGAGGCGGCGAAGACCAGCGGCGTAGCGTCGGTTCGGCCCAGGCGAGGTCATCTCGAAAACCGCCAGATGGCCGATGATGCAACCTCGTAATCGACGGTGCAGCCCGAACAGCGACATGAGGTTTACGGTGGCCAGGGTACTGCCGGGAATGCGGTCGAGGTATGCGCCGTAGGACTCATCCAAGCCGACGGCCGCCATTGCAGACGCGAACAGTGAAGCGTGCATCCGACCGGGCCTACCGCCGCCGTATTCGTCCGCCTGGACCTCGGCCAGCGCCTCCTTCGCGCGCCCCGAGAGCCGCGGCAACGCCCATGAGTGAGGATCAGCTTCCTTGAGCTGATACGCCGACCGATGCACCATGAACTCGCGAAACTGCTTCAAGCTGGCGCGTCGCTCAAGGAAGCGGGAAAGCGGCGGGCCGGCGTCTTCGGCGACAAGAGTGCGCAGCGTGCGCTCGACCTCGTGCGCCGCGACGGGAAGGTGGGCAACCTGTTCGCGTAGCGCGCCCTCGAACGGTGCCTCGAGCTCTGCGCGCAGACCCAGCAGCCGCGGATCCCACTCCCAGTCACCACCGACACCCTCGAAGGACCGGTAGTGAAGCTCGTAGCATATGTAGAGCGCCAGATTCAGGTCGTCGTCGGCGAGCGGATCGTCGACGCGGACTTCGGGGAGAGGCAGCGGCCGCGGCTTTCCGGCCAAAGCCTCGATCACCACGGAACTGAGCGGACCACGTGGTCGCGGCAACGCCGGAGGCCGGTCGGGTCCCGCGACCTGCATGGGCGACGCGTCCCACATTCCCGGTTTCGTTCCCAAGTTCACTCGCGTATAAACGATCGACGGCCGTGCAGGATCAGCGCGCACGGTGGCACCGCCATCCCAGCGACTGCGCGATCACCTCGCCGCTAGCCGTCTCGAGGCGTGCGGGATCTGGATCGTTGTCCAATACCGCCGAGGGCCGGACAGGTCGTCGGATCACTCGAACTCGTCAGCGATGTCGACGGTGGGTTCGTCTTCGGCCATCACCACGGCTTCGAAGGCGCTGGATCCGCAATGCTCACAGACCCAGCGCTGGGATTCGACGGCGCTTCCCCAATCGTCGAAGGTCTTACGACCGTCGATCATCGCGCATTGGACACATTGCCGAACGTACATTGGCTCGGTCAATACCGAGGCGGGACACCTGAAAAACATGTGCTTCGAAAATCGGGCTTGTCCGTCAGGGAGCTGTATGCAGGCGACGGCGGTCCCTCGCTCGTCTGTTGGAGTACGACCGCCGTTTGCGACATGGCCCATTCGGGGCGCGTCAGCGACCGAGCAGCCGTTTGGCCGCGGCCCTGTCGACCATCTGAAGCGCGTCCGAGATTGCCACCACGGTGCAGGCCGCCGCAACGGCTCGGGTGGCACGAGGCGCGGCGATCAGACCACCGGTGAACGCCGCACCCACCCAGACACCGAGACAGTACGGGCAGATGACCAGCTCGCCGACCGCTCGTCGCAACCCGGTTCCGCGAGGCCGTTCCACGAGTTCTGCGCGACCGGCACCCTCCTGGAACTCGGTGAACGGGGCGCGCGCAAAGCTCGCCACGCGGTCCTTTGAGACCAACCGGGCCAATTTGAACGTGGCGACCCCCACGTACGCCACGTCGGCCGCCGCGATGCGCTCAGGCAGGCGGATGCCGGCGCGCCGGGCGGCCAGGGCGCCGCCCGCCACCAAGGTGCCAAAACCGGCGACCAACAATCCGTACCCTGCAAGCGGCACGGGCTCATCGGCGTAGCCCGACGCGGGGCGCCGCGGCGGCGGGCGCTCGGCAGTGGCCTCGGCCCCTGGCTGACTCCGGGATCCCATGCAGCACGCATTCCCCGAATCGGCTTCCCCGAACCAGGCTGGTGGGCCGGTTTGTTTCTTCGCGGTCCGGGTAGGGACAGAGATGATCATCGATCGGGCGACCGGGACGAGGCGTGTCCGCGATTCCAGATGACCGCGGTGGGTACGAGAAGGACGTCGCAGGAGGCGTGAAAAGTGTCGACCGGTCCGCTCGACGAGTACGAAGCAACGCTCAGAACAACACGTAGCCCCCAATCGGGCTCGGCAGGCCGCGACGCCGAAGAACACCTGGTCCGCCAGTTGATGGATGAGTTGGCGGACGCGGTCGACGACGCGTCAAGGATCGCCAAGGACGCAGGCGGCTAGCGTTGCCCCGGTAAGACGCTCGTCGACTAGCAAGGCTTCGCGCGAAAACGCATAACCAGGGGGCTTACAGGCATCGGGAGTCGTCGGTGTTCCCGACGTTAGCTCGGTCGCCCATTCCGGACATGGAGTGCGCCGATGGCCGGTCACAACAGTCAAGCGACGGTCGCGCGTGCAGGTATGGATCGGCGCGGTCGACCCGCCGCCGGTGACTACCCCGCCGTTTGTCGGCTACGCCGCCGCAGTCCGACGACGAGCAGTGCTATCCCGGCGACGATCAGAACGACGCGCACAAGCAGGAGCGGCCAAGCGCTCGGTGTGGTGACGGCGAGCGTTCCCGCTGCGATGAAAGCGATGGCAGCTGGAATCAAGAGCCGTCCCATCGTGGCCGAGTGTGGCAAAGGAAACGCATTCGGTCAAGGCACTGGTGCTGACTGATTTCTGATGCCACCCCTAACGTGACGGACGCAGTAGGCTCGCGGGGCCGCTCACGTCATTCAGGTGCTCGCGCGCGCGCCCATGGTCGCAGTGGAGGCAAACCCGCGGGCGATCAGCCAGATGGCGAACGTCCACTCGAACAATCCACCGGGGATGGAGCCGACCGCCGCGGCGCCCGAGACGCCGAACAGCTCCAGCAGGTTGCCCGCGGCGAAGCATGCGTAGCCGATGAAGCCCCAGGCAGCTAGCCAACGCGGCACGAGTCCGGTGCGGAAGAGCAGAGCGCAGAAGAAGAGGCTTCCGATACCGAGCCCGGCCTCGGCGACGCTGTAGAAAGCGGCATTCGCGTCGATGGCGTCGGAGCTGGTGAGGACGATAAGGCTCACGACACCGAGCGCCAGGACGACGCCCTCGAAGATCCGCGTGCCCAGGTAGCCCGCCGCTACGGCCTTGCTGTGGGCTCGCAGGATCGGGAACATCAGGACACCGATGCCGATCACGATTGCGGAGTTGAGCAGCATCAGCGCGATGCCGGTGACGAACAACGCGGTGGACCCGCTGCGGTCACCGGAGTCGACGATGTGCGTCGCGATGAGGCTGCCGACGCCATACAAGTAGCCCAATAGGATAAGGACCCCAACGTTTCGCGCGGTTCGACGCATGCTGGAGTCCGGGCGAACGACTGGCGGGGAGGCCGAGTGGTCGGAGGCGGGTATCGGGTCGACGCGTCACACTACACCCGAAACACCCGGCTGATCGCCAGCAGTGGAGCCTCCGGAGGCTCGACACGGCCAGCCAGAGACCACCGTCCAGCGGAGGTTCGCGCCGGGCGGGTGCCGCGTATCGCACCGTCGATGCCGGGCCGTGCGGCTTAGCGGTGCGCCCCTGGGCTCGGAGTATGGTCCTCGGCATGGCGGTCCTTGTTGTATCCGATCCTCCAGCCGCTTGATGGCCGCGCGGTCGCTGGCGCAGACGTTCACACGCGGAGGATGAGGTGCCCGCACTGCCGGAGGCGGCTCAGGGTCTTTCCATCGCCCACGGCGTGCCCGCGTTGCGGGCGCCAGATCTACGACGCGAACGATCCACGACGCAGATACTGACCGGGTGGGGTGCTGCGTCGACGCCGTTAACGAGCCGGCCTACGTCAAACGGAACCTCACCATCGCGCAGGTCGAGACCTTGTGGAAAGTCCCCTAAGCCAAGGGCAATTTCACGACGATAGCCGCTGGAGGTGAAAGCAGACGGCGTATCGGCGGCGGCAGCGACGTCGTACACTCGCCGAATGATGATCTGCGCCCAGTGTGGCCACGAGAACCCGGAGACGAACAAGTTCTGCGGGGAATGCGCGGCTCCGCTCTCTGCTGGGGCCGGGTCGCCTCGCGAGGTGCGAAAGACAGTGACCATCCTGTTCTGCGATGTTGTCGGCTCGACTGAGCTCGGCGAACGGCTCGATCCGGAGGTCTTGAGGTCGACGTTAGCTGGTTATTTCGATGTCGCGGAGCCGGTGATCGAGCGCCACGGGGGCACCGTCGAGAAGTTCATCGGTGATGCCGTGATGGCCGTCTTCGGGTTGCCGCAGGTTCATGAGGATGACGCGATTCGGGCTGTGCGGGCTGCTGCCGAGCTTCGCGAGGCGTTGCGGGACCTCGATGTGTCTGTGCGGCTCGGCGTGGCGACTGGGGAGGCCGTGACTGGGAGCGGTCAGACGCTCGGCAGCGGTAATGTGTTCAACCTCGCCGCCCGGCTGCAGACCGCAGCCTCGGTCGGCGAGGTGCTGATTAGCGACGCGACGTTCCAGCTGGTTCGCGATGCCGTGCGCGTCGAGGCCGTGCCGCCTCTCCGGCTGAAAGGGAAGCGCCAAGCGGTGACCGCCTGGAACCTTCGGGAGGTGCGCGCGGGCGAACCTGGATATCGGCGCGCGTTCGACGGCCCGTTGATTGGGCGAGGACGGGAGCTGCTCCTGCTCGAGGGGGCATCCGAGCGCTGCCGGGCCGAGGGCCGCTGCCACCTCGTCACGATCCTCGGCTCGGCCGGCATCGGTAAGTCGCGCCTCACCGCCGAGTTAGCGAACCGGCTGGGTATACGGACGGCGGTGGGCCGCTGCCTGCCCTACGGCGACGGCATCACCTACTTGCCCCTGGTGGAGATTGTGCAGCGGCTGGCTGGTGAGCGGCCCGCGGCCGAGTGGCTGCGGGAGACGCTCGCCGCACAGGTCGACGCGCCGCGCGTGTTCGATGCCGCCGCGACCGCCCTCGGGCTGCCGGGAACCGCGTCCGGGTCGGAGGGTGAGATCCCCTGGGCGGTGCGCCGCTCGCTCGAATCGGCTGCCGGCGACGCGCTGTTGATGGTCGTCTTCGACGACATCCAGTGGGCGGAGCCCTCGTTGCTGGACGTGATCGAGCACATCGTGGACTGGTCGCGGTCGACGCCGATCCTCGTCGTTTGCATCGCCCGCACCGAGTTCCTCGAGTCGCGACCCGAGTGGGGTGGCGGCAAGGTGAACTCCACCATGCTCCTCCTCGAGCCCTTGAGCGCCCAGCAGTCGCAGGAGCAGGTCGACGCCTTGGCCGACGCCGATTCGCTCGCCGTCGACGTGAGACGGCAGATCGTCGAGACCGCCGGCGGGAATCCCCTGTTCGCCGAGCAGATCGTCGCGTTGCTCGAGCAGGGACCGGTGGAGGAATCGATGATTCCCGCCTCGGTGCAGGCGCTCCTCGCCGCCCGCGTCGATGCACTCGGATCGACCGAGCGCGCACTGCTTGAGGCGGCCGCCGTGGAGGGACAGGTGTTCCATCGGGACGCCGTGGCGGCCCTCGTCGGCGGGCCGGCCGGGGGAGACGTCGAACGAGATCTGCGTGCGCTCACGCGGCAGGAGTTGATCGAGCCTCAGTCTGCGTCCGACATTCGCGGAGCTGTCTACGTCTTTCGCCACCTTCTGATCCGTGACGCCGCGTATGATGCCATCTCGCTTGCCCGTCGCGCTGATCTGCATGAGCAGTTCGGCGACTGGTTGGAGGTGATCCCGGGCGACGGCGCCTCCCAGTACCAGGCGATCCTCGGCTATCACCTCGATACCGCCTGTCGGTGCCGCGAGCAGCTGGGCGCTTCCCCGCAGGAACTCGGCGGGCTCGGTGCTCGAGCGGGCGCAGCCCTGGCGGAGGCCGGGCAGCTTGCATGGAGGCAGTGGGACGGCGCCTTTGCCCCGCTGCTCGAACGCTCGCTCGTGCTGTTGCCGCCGGGTCACCCGGCACGACTGCGTACCCTGCTGGTTGCTGCACGTTCGGCGTTCCACGGTCTCGGGCGGATCGACCGGATGTCCGAGCTGATCGACCTGGGCCTGGCCGAAGCGGCCAGCGCCGGTGACGAGGCGATGCGGCTGCGGTTCGAGCTTGCTCGAACCGAGTACGAGACGTGGCACGGCCACGATCTCCCAATCGAGCCACGCCGCCGGCAAGCAGAGGCGGCGATCCAGGTATTCGACCGCCTCGACGACACCGACGGCACTGTGCAGGCGCTGGGGCTGCTGTCGGTCACCGAGCAGGACGCGATGCAGGGGGAGCGAACGCGTGCCGTGGCCGAGCGACTTCTCGCGATCGGCGCGCGCACCGGGGACACACTCGCGCTCGACGCTGCGGCGACGACTCTCTCACTCGCGCTGCTCGACGGCCCGACGCCTACCAACCAGGCGATCGCGAGGAGCGAGGAGCTCGTCGCCACGACCGCTGGACCAGGTCGGGCCTCGGCGATGCAGTACCTGGCAGAGATGCTCGGCGCCTGCGGCGAGTTCGACCGGGCACGGTCCATGCTCCGGGAGGCGGAGCGGATCTCGGCTCCCCTGGGCTCCCCAATGGTCTCGCAGGGCTACGGATGGACAGAAGGAGCGATCGAGATGCTCGCCGGCCAATGGATTGCTGCGGAGACGGCCTTGAGGCGGATCTATGACGCATTGCTCGGCTCCGACGAGGGATGGACGATCGCAGGCGTCGGGGACCCTTCTGGCCGAGGCGCTGCTCGAGCAGGGGCGTACCGAGGAAGCACACGAGCAGGTCGAAACATCCCGAACCCACGCCGCCGCGAGGTCAAACTATTTCCAGGCATGGTGGCGACGGGCCATGGGCCGAGTCGACGCCCGCCGCGGCGCCCACGAGCCAGGCGAGGCGTTGATCCGGGAAGCTCTGGCGCTAATCGAGAGCTCGGACTGGCTGTACTTCAAGGCCGAAACCGAGATCGCGCTCGCCGAAGTCTTGCGCTGCACGGGCCGGAAAGGGGAGGCGGCCGAGGCCGCAGGACGGGCTCTGCAACTTTGCGAGCGCAAGCGTCACGTCGTGGGGATCCAGCGAGCTCGCACGTTCCTCGCGTCGGTGGTCTGACACTACAAGGTCAACGAGTAGCGCGCCGCGTTGCGGATGCTGCGCGTCGGTTGTAGGTAGGTAGTGCTGCGGCGGGTCGTCCTCGCCTGCCTGCGGTGCTTGATAGCGGAGACCCTGATCGGCTTGGTTCGGACCATCTCGTACCCGCTCAGATCAGGCGAGATCACCTGAGTCGGGTAGCAACTGGTAGCGTCGCAGCGTGTACATGTAGCCCTTGATCACGGTCAATGGCGCTTCGCGCAGGTACGTTGGACTCGGCGATTGCCGGCCTCGGTACGCTGCATGAATCGCGCATTTTCTCTTCAACTTCTCGGCGGGAAACCGAGACGACGCCGCGGTGCTTCTCCGCGTGAAGATGTGGGGAATCGAAAGCGAGGAGTGCCACCGCGACGACCTTGCCCCGGGCGACCTCGCCCTCATCTACGTAGCAGGTGCCCACGGAGGCTTCATTGGTCGGGCCGAACTTGCGACACCGGTACATGAGTGGGAACCGTCCGAGGCGCAGGCCTACCCCGGTGATTCGACGAGCGGCGTCGCATTCTCCGATGTCGAGCGATGGGATCGTGCTGTGCCGATGGCGATCGTCCGGAGGACGTGTCGATCCCACCGCGTCGAACCCGGTCGTGCGAGCAAACGCTCAGGCGGGCTTCCGGATGGGCGTGGTTCGGATGACCGGCGACGAGTACGGGGACGCGGTAGCCGCGAGCCGCGACTATCAGAGGCCATAGCGGAGTCTCAGTGTCAAGAGAACCAAATAACACTGTCCGACACCAGACGTCAAGGGAAGAAGGGCAGCGAGCCCGCGCGAAGCGTGGGCACTGGGGGTCGCCAAAATCGCCAACTCGAGCCCGTCCGGACTCTAGAAGAGTTCGCATTGTCCCGGGTCAAGCGTCACGCGCTTGACTTCCACAATAACCGCCTCGATCTAAGCGGATCCGGAGGAGATAGTGCGCTGGAGTGCCATGGGAGAGGCAGACATCCCGATGCGTGTTCCAGGCACTCGTGGTCGTAACGCCCCCACCCGCGACGCCAACCGTGAACACCAGACCGCATCGTGGCAGGAGACCGTCGCCGTACCGCCTTAATCCCGATGAACCACCCCTGACTCGCTCCCAATATCCGTACGACGCTACCAGACGCCTCGGAAGGGTTCCACCAGCTCCGCACGGCTCCTCACACTTCGCACAGTCATGCCGGCTGCTCGACCGACCGTCAGGTCGATGGTCGCACCAGGTCGACCGGCCGACCCAGGCGACAGGTCCTGGTCCGTGACGCGCATGTCCGAGAGCGGTTGATCCTTGAGCACGATCGTGACGTGGAGGCCGGCGGCGACGGCGCGATGAAGTGCCTCGTTCACGGGCACCCGACAGAGGGGTCGAACTCGCCCCGCCGGCCCCGACACCTCCGAAGCTCCCATTGCTGCTTTCACCGACCCAACAGTGTGACGGTCGATCCGGTAGTACCGATGTTCCCGCCTTGGGTCGCTGGTCATAGACCCAGTACCCGTTGAGGGAGTGGTCAGCGTTCTTGACTACGACCCAACTCGCGACCTCGATTGAAGGGCGGAGATGCTGGCGGCGGAGCCGCTGGAGCGCGTCGTCGATGTAGATCCGCTTTGACCCACTCAAGCCGCTCGGGACGCGGCTGCTGGGACCGCGCCGTACCATCGCTGTTCGCCTCGCTCCCGCCGCCGAGGCTGCTCCCTGCCAGCACTCCAGCAAGCACCATCCCTAGCAGAACGCTCCGCCACATACCTCAGGACACGCTCCAGGCCCGGAATGGTTCCCACGGCCTCGCACCGCTCCCGGCCGCTGCTCTACGACTCTCACGTACCTGCCGCCGAGGTCTTGGTCGTGAACGGTGGCGGCTGGCCGACACAGTCCCAACACCCTTGCTTCACCAAAACGACCCGACTTGATGACGGCCGAGAATCCGCATCCAGTCCCGGAACTGCTGGCTACCCAGGTAGTAGCTGCGCGTGACGCGGAACCCGCCTGCCAATCCACGGACTGTGACCGTGTCCTGCAGTGGCCCCGCAGACTTCGGGCCGGCCGGGACGCCGAAGTCAGCGATCCGGTTGCTGCCCGTGAGCCGACTACACGCGAACGTCACGCCCCCGTCGCCGGTGCCCGTATCCGCGCAGGAGATGCGGTATGTCTGCTTGACCGATGGCTGGCCGAGCTTCGTCATCGAGACCTTCACGACCAGATCGGTCGGCCCCAGGACGCCGGCAGCACCGATCTGCACCGTCTTGGTCGAGCTATCGCCAAGGCAGCCCGCCGCGACCAACGCGAGCCCGATGACGCCTAGCAGCGAGACTCGTCCCATCATCCTCCTAGACGCTGAACGCCCTCGTGGAAGTTCCCACCACCCCACAACTACTCGTACCTCCATATATCCGCGGCGCTGAGCGCGTTCGCTACTCGTTGCGGTCAACTAGCCATACGTGGATGACGCGACCGTTGATGAGGTCGAATCGGAGACCGTGCCCCAAGGCGTCCGGGATGCACTCCACACGTGTGCTCCGAACGGTGCCACAGTCCAGGTGTCCCAACGCCTTGACCATCGAAAGGCTGGAGCCAACCCGGACGCCGCTGGCCGTGTGGAAGCGTGGCGACGTCGTACCGACCAGGAACACCCTGGGAGTGCCGATTCCGTCGCTGTAGTAATACACCGTGACGTTATCGCGGTATCGGGCCTCACGTGATTGGAGATCGCTACGCAGTATGCGACCAGGGCCGAGGACCGAGTTCACCCTCGCGGGAGTCTCGCCGAGGTGGACGCCCGCCAGCGACGTGGTAGTCACGAGTTCCGACTGCTTTGTGTCCCCCGCGCCACCGCTATCGCCGAAGCAGCCCGCCGCGACCAGTGCGACCACGACGACGCCCAGGAGCGAGAATCGTCTCATCCCCTTCCTAGACGCCGCCTCGCACAGTCTCGGTAGGGCTCTCACTGCTTGACCGGGACTTAGATCACGTATGGGACGCCTCCAAGTCTCACAAACCACCGGGAATCCGAAGAACTTCGAACACCGTCCGGACATCAATCCCCGCCCGCTTCCCAAGCCCACAAGCCTCACACCCGCTCACCTCGACAGGGGAACGTATCCGCTCCCCATCAAGCGTTCCGGTGACCATCACCCGGTGTACATAGATTCCGCAGATGCAGGAATGATGAGCCGCCATCTCTCGGGGCAGATAGTCCTCCAGGGCGGGGCACAGCTTCGCGTCAAGGCTTGCCGGATTCGCTCCCGGCCCGTCGCACACCACTGAGTAGTGCTGCCGAGGATGACCCTTGCCGTTGTAGACCGTAAGCCTCAACTGCGTCGCGCTCTTGCTCCCACCGCCCAAGCTACATCCAGCCAGCACCCCAGCAAGGACGACCCCGAGCAAGACGCTCCGCCACATATCCCTAGGACGCTACACGCCTCGGAAGGGTTCCACCAGCCTCGCACCGCCCTAACTGCTTGACCGGTTCGAGTGTTGACTCAGCCGGAGATGTCGAGGAGGTGCCGCAGGTCGGGCGGAACGAACGAGTACGTCGAGCCGAGTGTCGCGCTGCGGGCTACTGCGCGGATCGGCTCGCCGTTGGCGTCGATCACTTCGTAGAAGATCGAGTCGTAGCTGTTGCCGAAGAGCTCCAACGAGGCGCTGGCGTGATGGTTGAGGAAGCCGGTTGGATCGGCGGTTCGGGCAACTACGACCGGCGCGGTGCCCATCGGCGTCTGGTAGGCCGTGATCCGCACCGGATAGAGTCCGATCTTCTTTAGCCTCCACGACATCTCATCTTTCAGCCCTTCGATCGTGCGCGTGCTGGCGAGCGAGGGCAGGGCTTGATCGGGAATACGGCTCTGTCCACCTTCGCATCGGTCGGCGTTCGGATCGGGATCGCACGATGCGTCCGACGACCTGTAGTAGGTGTACCCCGATGGCCGCTCCATCCCCCTGCTTTCGGCTTCGTGGACGTACGACGCGACCAGCAGCATCGTCTCGTAGTGTTGTCGCACGCCGGTTGCCCAGCGCATGGCGTTGGTCCCGACGTTCAGCCACGGGCCTTGCCCGTCCCATCCCTCGGGTGGCCGGCTGGCGCTGGCATCGGTTACGTACACGAGGCCCATTGAGGCGCGAAGTTGATCGAGGAGTTGATCTGGAGACACCGGTGGCGCTGGCTGCGACGCCGCAGGCGCGACGTTGCCTGCGCCCGCCTGTTCTGCGGCCGTCGCCGGGCCGCATCTGGCGCACACCGTGATCACAGCGAGCAGCGCAGCTAGGAGTGGCACTCTATGCCAAGTGATCATTGGCACAAGTTATACTGCTCGCTCGGAGAAGCGGTCAAGGGCTTGGCGGTGATTCCATCGCCCTTCGTCGCCGCCGAACCGACCCCGGCCCGGACTCCGGGGTGAGCCTCGCCCGCCGCACCCACCCGGCCGCCTCAGACCCGATCTGCGCCGCTCCCCGGGCCGCCCCAGCCTTGGCCACTGCCGCTCAGCGACCCCACCACAGGCGGCCGCTTACCCGCCGCCTACCCGCACCCATCCACGGCACCCCTCCGTAGCGGCAGGATCTGCGTAACCATCAGCTTGACGCGCATCGGGACGGCTGGATTCGAACCAGCGACCCCCTGCTCCCAAAGCAGGTGCGCTACCAGGCTGCGCCACGTCCCGAGGGCACAAGCGTACCCCACGGCGCGCGCGGAGCCGGTGGCCATGGCCGCTCCGGAATCCGTCGCCACTCGCGACTAGTGTTCCCCCGGCGTATCCTCGAAGTGGGGACCGCGATAGGGGAGGGAGAGGCAATGACCAAGGTTCGAGCGAGCGGCGTGGTGATCGTGGGACTCGCTGTGGTCGCCCTGGCAGCGCCGTTGGCGGCGTCGGCGGGTTCTCGAGAGCACTACGCCCACCACCCGTTCCACGTCCACGGCAACGCCGCAGCTGCCCCGAAGGGGCTCTCGCCGGCGACGATCAAGTCGGCCTACAACTTCCCGACCTCCCTCGACGGCGGGCGCCGGCAAGACGATCGCGATCGTCGATGCCTACGACGATCCGACGGCCGAGACAGACCTGGCGTCGTTCAGCAGCCAGTTCGGCCTGCCGCGCCTGCACGACGGCCAACGGCTGCTTCAAGAAGGTGAACCAGACCGGCGGCACCCACGTATCCGCGCAGCCGACGCCGGCTGGGCGCTCGAGATCAGCGCTCGACGTCCAGTGGGCGCACGCGATCGCCCCCGGGGCCAAGATCCTGCTGGTCGAGGCGCGCGACGCAACAGCTTCACCAACCTGCTGGCCGCCGAGGACTACGCCAAGACCCACGCCCAGTACGTCTCCAACAGCTGGGGCGGCTAGCGAGTTCTCGCGGCGAGACGTCGCTACGACTGCCACTTCGTGCAGTCCGGTGTCAGCTTCTTCGTCTCCTCGGGAGACGCCGGCGCGCCGGCCGAGTACCCGTCCGCATCGCCGAACGTGATCTCGGTCGGCGGCACCACGCTGCATCTTCAACTGCGCCGGCGCCTTCACAGCGAGACCGGCTGGAGCGAGCGGCGGCGGCGGCTGCAGCCTCTACGAGAACGCCACGCGCCGCCCAGTCGGCGTTTGGCGACGTACGCGCAGGCGAACTGCGCCGGCAATCGTGCCACGCCCGATGTCTCGCTTGACGCCGACCCCGCCTCCGGCGTCTCGGTCTACGACAGCACCCGCTACCAGGGTCAGAGCGGCTGGTTCCAGGTCGGCGGCACCAGCGCCACGCCGTCCGATGTGGGCGGCCCGCTCGGCCGACGCAGGCGTCGGTCGTCAACGCCGCCTACGTCTACGGCAGCTACATCACCTTCCGCGACATCACCAGCGGCAACAACGGCGCGCCCGCCTCGCCGGGCTACGACCTCGTGACGCGGCCGCGGCAGCTGGGTCGGCTGACGGCAGCACGACAAAGCCGACCCCGCCCGGGAGGTATCCCGGACGGGGTCGGCCTGTTGTCCTTCAGTCCTTGAACGGGTCGCGCACGTCCGCGCCCGCCATCACCACGGCGACCGGCAGCAGCCGGTGCGTGACGCGGATGGTGCCGGTCTCCTCGTGCGCGCGCACGACCTCGTCCAGCTTGCGGTACACGAACGGCGACTCGTCGACGTCGCCGCCCCGCACCTCGAGCGGGTAGCCCGACTCGCGCCGGAACTCGTTCAGCCGCTCCGCCATCATCTGGCGCGTGATCAGGCCCTTGCGGGTTCCCTTGCGGTTGCCCTTGGCCTTGCTGCGGCTCATCACCCGGCCCGCGCCGTGCACGGTCGAGCGAAGCGTCCGCCGCGAGAGCTCGGAATCGACGCCCTCGACCACCACCGCCCAGTCGCCCATCGAGCCGCCAATGAACCCCGTCTGGCCGGGAAACGCCGGCGTCGCGCCCTTTCGGACGACGTGCAGCATCTCGCCGTCGTGCTCCTCGTTCCAGGCGTAGTTGTGGTGGTTGTGCACCGTCTCGACCGCGGTCGCTCCCAGCAGATCGAGCACCTCGGCGGTGACCAGCTCGCGGCCGGCGTAGGCGTACTCGCCGGCCAGCTTCATCGCCAGCTCGTAGCGGCGGCCGATCTCGGCCCGAGCCGGCGCATCCTGCGGGCGTGCACCCAGCTCGACCGCCGCCGGCTCGGTCAGTGGCAGCAGCGCCGGCACGGCGTGCATCGACTCGCCCGTGATCTGGCCGGCATGGAACGGCCGGTGCGCCGCCAGATTCAGGAACCCGGTGGCCACGCCGTGGCCGAAGCCGCGGCTGCCGAAGTGACACGCGATCCACAGCGAGCCGTCCTCCGGCTCCACCAGCAGGTCGACGTAGTGGTTGCCCGATCCCACGGTCGAGAGCTGCGCCTCGGCCCGCGTCCGCAGCGACCACTGTCCCTTGCGGCCGCTCACCAGCTCGGTCAGCTCCGGCACCTCGCCCCAGATCGGCGAGTCGAACAGCGGGTGATCGATGCGGTGGGCGCTCTTGCGCCCGATGCCGAAGTTGATCCGGGTCGCGATCTCGTCCGCCAGCCGTCCCAGGTCGTCACGCACCTGATCGATCGAGAGCGGAGGTGCGCACCGCCATCACGCCGCAGCCGATGTCGTAGCCGACTCCGCTCGGCGAGACCATCTCCCGGTAGGCCGCAACGCCGCCGATCGGCATCGAGTACCCGAGGTGGTTGTCCGCCATCAGGGCGGCATTGGCCACCCATCCGCGGCCGGCGACGGTGCGTGATCTGCTGCACGGCCTGGACGTCGTACGAGTAGCCGTAGACCTTGATCTGCCCGTCCTCGAACTCGCGGTAGGGCTGGTCGTCACGGATCATCGAGGTGTCATCGCTGAACGTGTTCATAGTTGCTCCTGTCCTTGATGGAAGGTAGTCGTCCAAGCCCCCACACGGATTCGAACCGCGATCACACAGGTACGAGCTGCGCATGCTGCCGATTGCACCACGGGGGCGGGGTTGGGTCTCGAGCGATGATCGGGATGGGAGGGCTCGAACCTCCTCCGCCGGCTCCCAAAACCGGAGTGCAGCCGTTGAACACTTCATCCCGTTCGTGAGGAGCCGCCACGGGGAGTTGAACCCCGATCTGCAGCTTGAGGGGCTGCCGTCCTCTCCATTAGACGATGGCGGCTCGATGGTGTGTGGGGCGCGGGCGGATGCCCGCGCCCCAGGTGGTGCCATTCACAGGTCGCCGCGGGCGAACCCGGCGATCACCTCCGGTGCGGAGGTGTCGAATCCGACGACGTCGAGCATGCCCGGGTCGAGCGGATCGGCGATCGTGAACCGGTTCGCGACCATTCCGACCACGGCCAGGCGTGCCGCAATGCCGGTCGCCCGGCGGTAGCGGCGGAGCGCCTCGGCAGGGTGGATGTCACCCGCCCAGGTCTCCGAGTCGGTGTAGATCACGAACGCGTCCACCGACCGTCCCCGCTCCATCGCGTAGAGCATGGGCAGGGCACAGTCGGTGCCGCCGAACGGCAGGTTCGAGACGCTGCGAACGGCGTCGTCGAGACGCTGCCGTGCCGACAGCGGCAGCGGCGTGAGTCCGTCGGCGCGGTTCGTGAAGCGGCCCGGGTTCGAGCCGTCCAGCCGCCGCGGCCGGCGTGGAACCCGACCACCTCCGCGTCCGGGTCGGACGCGAGCGTGACCAGGGCCATCGCTGCCGACGCGTCCCGCGGCGAGAGCCCCGGCACGCCGGCGACTCGGCCGCCCGTCATCGACCCCGAGACGTCCAGGGCCAGGAGCAGCCGCTTTCCGGTTGGCCGCACGTTCCCGAACGCCAGGTAGAAGGCGTCGTCGAGCGCGTCGACGACCGCGCCACGGCGACCAGGATCCCGCGGCCTCGCAGGACCTGCCCGGAGGCGTACGTGCGCTGCGCGACCAGCAGCGCGATCGGGTGCACCCGTGCGCGCCGCAGCCGCTCGCCGTCACGCAGCCGCTGTGCGACCAGCGACGCGCGTCCGATCCGGGCCCGATCAGGCCGGCCCGGGTCATCGTGGCGAGGTTGCGGATCATCGCCGTGATCGGCATCCGCTCCAGCAGCGCCTCCCAGACCAGTGGGTCGTTGAGGTGCTCCGAGAGCAGTGCCTCGCGAGGCAGCTCGTACTCGCGCACGAGCCGCGCCGTCTCGGCCGGCGAGGCCGACCGCTGGGCGCGGTCGAACCCCTCGACGATCCGCGGCAGGCCGTCCGTGTCGCCGCCGCGGACGATCCATCCGAACAGGCGAGCCTGCTCGGCCGTCACGTCCAGCGTCGGGTTCCCGGCCGACACCGCCGCGGCCGGGTGTGCCATCCGCAGCACGTCGCCGGTGGCTGACACCCTCGCGCTGGCGGTACTTGATCGCCTGGTACGCGATCGCGTCCACCGGCCGGCCGGCGTACCACGACCCACCGCGCGTCGCAGGCCGCGGCCCCAGCCGCGCCACTCGCGTACGAACGTGGCGAACTGGAACAGGTGCGTCGACGTTCGGCAGACCAGCGGCAGCGCGTCCAGCGCCGCCCGGCGCGTCTCCACGTCAGGCGCCGACGCGCAGCGCGCCAGGGCGTACACGGCAGCATCGTTCTTCACTGCCAGCCCTGCCTGGCTGACGGCGACGATCTCCGTCACCGTGCGCAGGCCGTCCTCGGCGATGCACGCGTCGAGCGTCTCGTGTTCTGCTTGGTCAGGTCGAGCTCGTCGGGCGTAGAACGAGCCGCCCTCCGAGCCGAGGATCAGGAACCGGCGCAGCTGCGTCCAGCAGTCGACCTGCCAGACGAAGCCGCCCTCCGAGTTCGGCACCTGGCCGCCGGCCAGCTGATCGCGCTGTCGGACGCTCCGCTCGTGAGTCGCGTGAGGTAGGACATGGTGAACCTCCTTTCGTGGGTGGGGCGATGGATCGGTGGGTGGGGTGTCGACGCGGTCATAGGTGCGGACTGGCATGTCCTGCTCTTCCAGTTGAGCTACCGGCCGCACGTGGCGTACCGGACGGGATTCGAACCCGCAACCTGACCGTTCTAAGCGGTAACCAGTGCGCGTCGGCCCGCGTCGTCAAGAGATGTCGAGGGCTTGCGCTGCGAGCCCGCGGTCGTGGTGTCGCATGCCGGGTGAGGACTTGAACCTCGGTCTGTGGGGTGACCACAGACGTTCCCAGATAACCGGCAGGCTTCGGCCCGCGAGTGTGCAGCGTTTATGGACGGCCGTGGACTCGAACCACGCCTTCCGGCGTATCAGACCGGCGTGCCGAAGCCGACGGACACCTGCCGTCCAGCTCGGGAGGAGGGATTCGAACCCCCGTCGCCCCGGTGAACAGCGGGCATCTCGCCACTCGAACACTCCCGATCGTCGATCACGTTGGCGCCCGGAGGAAGGTCGAACTCCTATCACGGCCTCGACAGGGCCGGGTCTCGCCAGTAAACGACGCGCTGAAGGATGGGGAGGGAGTCGAACCTCAGGCCGGACTCGACGTCCGGCGACTCGCGTAGCAGGCGAGCGCGGCTACCGGTTCCGCCACCCATCCACGATCACCAACAGCAGCGGCAGGCAGAGGGACTCGAACCCCGACACGCTCTGAACGTGCCCACTCGTTTACGAGCAGCTCCAGATCCAGCCGGGTTACCTCCATGCGTTTCGAGTGGGGCCGCCCGATTCGAACGGGACCTCGAGGTTAAGAGCCAGGTGTGCTAACCGACTTACACCACGGCCCCAGGGTCTGGCGACTGCGAACCGTCGCATTACGGCGTCGCTGCGGTTCGGCCCGTGCAGAGCACTGTGCCTTCGCCAGCGGACGCGACGGCGGCCGCCGATTCGACGTCGAGCTGAAGCGTCAGCCTCCCAGTTCCTTCAGGGAGTCAGCCCGCTCCTGTGCCCCGATCACGAGCCGCGTGATCTGGTTCAACTCGCTCCCCTGCTGGACAACCGACGGCACGGTGAAACGCAGCTCAAGGCCGTCACCGGATCGCACGACCGTGATCGTCAGAGAGTCGCCATCGCTTTGGATAGGTAGGTAGCTCCATCGCGGTGCCTCGCCGACCGCGGTGACGCCCGGTTCCGCTCGTTTCTCGTCGTCCATGAGGTCGCACTACCCGGAACGCTCGACGCCGAAGCGTCGTGTACGGTCACGCGGTGACCAGCGACTGGCGCGACGATCGAATCGGTCCGCGCTTCGGGGCGAGAACCCGCTTATGATGGACGTTCGCCGTCGCCAAGACGGGCGCGGCAGGATTCGAACCTGCGCCGGTCCGAGGGTAGAAGCCTCGCGCTCTGATCCGCTGAGCTACGCGCCCGGGTGGTGAAATGGTCGAGCCTGGGATCGAACCAGGGACCTCTCCGTTGTGAGCGGAGCGCTCATCCCACTGAGCCACTCGACCGTTGAGCTAAGAGCGGGCAGCCAGACTCGAACTGGCATTCCGGCGTTGGAAGCGCCGTGTCTTTGCCTTTCGACCATGCCCGCTTTGGAGCGACCTCCTACACCCCGGCGAGGATTCGAACCCCGACCTTGCGGCTTTGGAGACCGCTGTGCTTGCCGTTACACCACCGGGTTAGGGTAAGTGGCCGGCCGGACTTGAACCGGCACCGCCCGGACCACAACCGGGGGCTCTGCCGTTGAGCTACGGCCACGGCTTGAGAAACGTGATGGCGAGCGCGGGATTCGAACCCACATGCCGCGGCCGTATGAGAGCCGCCGAGCCCCAGGCTCCGCTCGCCGCGCGCGGAGTGGGGAGGGAGGGAGTCGAACCCCCACAGCCAGAGGCCACGGGGTTACAACCCGCTGGGCTCACCCGTGCCCGTGCCTCCCCGAGAACCCCCCGGCAGGATTCGAACCTGCGCATGGCCTGGGGCCGAAACCCAGCGCTCTGATCCTCTGAGCTACGGAGGGATGGTGGTGCAAGTGGAAGGCCCGGGATTCGAACCCGGCTGCGTATCCCCGGTGCGAGCGGGGTGTCCACCCCGAGCAGACCCGCCTCCCATCGATCGTGAATGTGAACGGCCTCAACCAGCGGTCGTTGCTTGCGCAGCGGCCGTCGCTCTGGGAAGCTCGAAGCACCAATGACTGAGAATGAACGAGACGCTGAGCCTGGGAAGGTCACCAAGGCCGGTCAAAAGGCACGCGCCTTTGTCCGATCGTCGCACGTCGGTCGGGCCGTCCGATCCGGCGTGGGGGGAGTTACGGCTTCCGCCGGCGGCGTGTTGGAGTCAGAGGCAGAGAGGGCGGTCGATGCCGTCCTTGCGGGCCCGCTGCCGGAGGTGGTGGCGCGCATGCTGGTCGATCAGCGGGTCGTCGAACGAGTGGTGTCGGAGTTCGTGGCACGCGGCGATATGGAGCGGATGATGGTGTCGGCCGTGGAAGACGAGCGAACGGCAGAGCTTGCTCGGCGAGTGCTGGGGAGTCCGGCTGTGGAGCGGATGTTGGTCGACGCCGTCGAGAGCAGGCTCGCGGTGGATCTCACCGAGCGGCTGGTGCAGAGCCCCGAGTTTCAACGCGCCATCACGGATGCCGTGCGAACCGCTTTGGCGCGCCAGTCGGCGACGCTGGCTGACGACATGGCGGCCAGCGCGCACCGCCTCGACGGCCGCCTGGAGGCGCCCCCGCGCAGGTGGTTCGGTCGGTCGCCCCGACAGCAAGGCGAGCCGAGCACGGAGCGCGCGGCGCCGTACGCCGGCCTTGCCTCTCGCGGGGCCGCGCTCGTCGTCGACGCGGTGGCGGTGCACCTCGTCTTCCTGGTTGGCTGCGCGATGGTCGGGTTGGTGTTGTCGCTCACCCGCCATCACCTGTCAGAACCCGCTGGAGAAGGTCTCGCAGCCGCCGGCTGGCTCGTGCTCGTCGCCACCTACTTCACGGCGTTCTGGACCGCCGTCGGACAGACACCGGGAATGAGGCTGATGCGGCTGCGTCTGATCGATGCCGGGGGGCGGACGCCCGGTTTCGGCCGGTCGCTGCTGCGCCTGATAGGTGCTCTTGTGGCGTTCAGCATTATTCTCATCGGGTTCCTGCCGGTGTTGGTGGACGACCGGCGGCGCGCGCTCCAGGACTTCCTCGCCGGTACCGTTGTCGTCTACGACAACGCATCCAACCGCTGACAAGGTAACGTCCTCAACTGATGCGGACGGGCGGGGTCGAACCGCCACGAGCCGAAGCCCACACGGGTCTGAGCCGTGCATGTCTGCCGAGTTTCATCACGTCCGCGAGGTGGTATGGGCAGGAGTCGAACCTGCGTCTCCCGGGCTTCAACCGGGCGCTTGCGACCGTCTCAGCTACCACACCGATTGTTCTACGAAAGCGTCGGGCGGATTCGAACCGCCGTGAACAGCGTTGCAGGCTGTTGCCTCACCGCTCGGCCACGACGCTATGTCTTCGTGGGAGGATCGGCCGCGCCCAGCGCGAAGACGGCGCGATGTCGGCGGAGACGCGATTCGAGCGATGGCTGGATCGAGCTCTGTCCCGCGCGGTGACGCCGCGCGGGGCCGTGCTCGTCGTCACCGTGGCCTCGACCACGATCACGATCGTCGCCGGCCTGACGATGAGCCTGATGGATCACAGCAACTTCCCGTCACTCGGCCTCGGCCTGTGGTGGGCCGTGCAGACGATCACGACCGTCGGCTACGGTGATCACGTCCCTGGCACCGTCCTTGGCCGCCTGGTCGCTGGTTTCGTGATGCTGGCGGGGATCGGTTCGTTGACCGTCATCACCGCCGCCATCACCAGCTCCTTTGTCGCACGCTCGGGGGACACTCCCACACCGGAGGATGCCGAGACCGTGACGCCGGAGCAGCTGCGCCGGATCGACGAACGGCTGGGACGCATCGAATCCGCGCTCAGCGGCCGGTCGTAGATCGCGGTCGTGCGCTATCGTCGGCGGGGATAGGCTCTTAGCCAGCTAGGGGAGGATGGGATGCGACGATTGCGAGACAAGGGTGGACTCGATGGAACGCGCTATGCCATGCGCGAGAAACTGCTTTCGATCGGTGATGATTCCTGGATCGAGACCGAGGGCGGCGAGCGCGCCTTCAAGGTGAATGGCAAGGCGCTTCGCCTGCGGGACACGCTGGTTCTGGAATCTCCGTCTGGCGAGGAGCTCTACACGATTCAGGAGAAGAAGCTCAGCGTGCGCGATCGGATGGAGATCGAGCGGGATGGAAAGACGGTTGCGACCGTGAAGAAGGCGCTGGTCGGGATTCGCGACCGCTACGCGATCGACGTGGAGGGGGGCAGTGACCTCTCGGCCAAGGGTAACGTCGTCAATCACGAGTACGCGGTCGAGCGGGACGGGGAGAAGGTGGCGGAGGTCTCGAAGCGCTGGTTCCGCGTCCGCGATACCTATGGCATCGAGATCGCTCCCGGACAGGACGACGCCATGCTCCTGGCGATCACGGTCTGTATCGATCAGATGTCCCGCGGCACGTAGGAAGAGCCGAGAACACCGGAGGTTCCGGGGGAGGGAGTCGAACCCAGACCATCTCCTGGTTCAGAGCCAGGCGTCCTGCCGATTAGACGACCCCGGAGCGTGCATGCGCTGACCTTGCATTTGGCGTTGCTCCAGTTCCCTCTCAGTCGTCGGTATCGGTGTCCGGCGGATGTCTCCCCACCGGCTCCCGAGTTCCCAACCAACGCTCCACCGAGCGCCGGCCCCCGCACGCCTTGCGGCATCTGTGCGAGCCTCCCCAGCTGCGCCAGGGTTTTCCCGGATTGCCTCGGAGAGGACTCGAACCTCTCCTTCACTGTTCCCACCTGGGAAGGCGTGACATACATATCCAGTTGATAGGTAACACGCGAGAGAGCATGCTCCCGCCAGACCGGTTGATAACGCCGGTCGCTTACTGACATCACAGATGTTTCGTCAAGTTTTCTGAACATATGTGTCCATTTGATCTACGAACGGCGCGTCCAGCTGGATTCGACTCCCACAAACGACTGAGGGCGACTCGTCGAGTCGCCCTCGGCCAAACCCCGTGTGTCGCGCGCTAGCTTCAGGGTATGGGCGAGGGCTCCGAATCCGTGTCCGGCCAAGCGTGGCCGCATCGACGCTGGTCGACGGGCGGCAGTTCCTGGTTTCGAGATGCAATCTTTTCATAGCCGTCTGATGATACACACGTCGTAGTGTAAATACAAGTGCTCCGCGAGAATTTGTTTCGCGTCGTAGTGTCACACGTCGACAGTGCCGGAGATACACGTCACCGTGCCGCCGGCAACCCAGATCGTGCCGGCGTCCTCGCGGGTGATGTGGACGCGTCCGCTTCGCCCCAGGGTCGCACCCTGGCTGGCGACGTAGGGAGCGGTGGCGCGACCGGTGCGAAGCAGCCACTCCGCCAGCGATGCGTTCAGGCTTCCGGTGACAGGATCCTCGACCATCACGCCGTCCTTTGGGAAGAACGCGCGCACCTCGAACGCTGCGTCGCGGCCGGGCCGGTGCGGGCCGACGACGCCCGAGTCGAGGTCGGCGAACCGGGGCTTGACCGCCAGCACCGCGTCGGCGTCCTCGAGCAGCACCGCCACCCAGCCGGGGCCGTTGTCCGCCCACTGGGCGTCGATGATCGCCGTCGCGATCGATGGCGAGCACCGCGGCGATCTGGAGCGACCAGCGACTCCTCGACCGGGCCCGGAGCGGATCAGCGGCGGTGCGGCGAACGCCGAGTCCGTCCGGCGTGCTGGCGGATCGCGCACGCAGGCCGGCGCCACACTCCTGCACGATCTCGCCGCCGACCGCAGGCGCTCCACCAGCCTCGAGCCAGGCGTGGCAGGTGCCGATGGTCGGATGCCCGGCGAACGGCAGCTCCGCCACCGGCGTGAAGATCCGCACCCGGTAGTCGGCGCGCCGGATCGGTCGGCGGCAGCACGAACGTCGTCTCGCTGACAGGTTCGTCCAGTGCGCGAACCGCTGCATCCGGTCGTCGTCCAGGCCGTCGCCGTCGTAGCACCACCGCGCAGGGATTGCCGTGGTAGGCGGTTCGGCGGTGAAGACGTCGACCTGGGTGAAACGGCGCTTCATGCAGCGCAGTCTGGCACAGGTCTGTGGTGGCCTGAGGCTAGGGCTGGATGACGACCGGCGTGCCCAGGCGCAGGAAGCGCTTGAGTGTGCCGAGCGCGGCGGCAGAGACGCGCAGGCAGCCGGCGGATGCGGCGGTGCCGATCGAGGCCGGGTTGTTGGTGCCGTGGATCGCCAGCTGGTCGCCGCCACTCCAACCTGCCGGCAGGTTCGGCTGGTGTCCCGAGAGCCCGAATGCATACCAGCCGAATGGGCCGTATGGATCGCCGGTTGCGACCAGGTCGGTGCACGCTGAAGCGGCCGGTCGGCGTGGGGGTGGACGCTGCGCCGATCGCCGACTTGAACACCACCAGAGGCCCGCGGCCCTTCATCAACGTGACCGTCCGGCGCGAGAGATCGGCCTTGACCCAAATCGCGGTGTGCGTCACGGTGCGACCGGCGAGGCTGATCCAGCCGGTCTGGCCATTCGGCCGCCAGGGCAGCACGATCCGTGCCCATCGGTGGTTGCGGGTGGTCGAGAGCGCCCACGACCAGCTGTGCGCTCCGAGCGGGCTGGTGGCTGCCATCGTCCCGACGGCAGGGCCACCGGGCCAGCGCCGCACGGCGGCTCCGGCCGAGTCGACGATCGTAAACGGAGCGGGCGCACCGGAACTGCAGCCTTGGCGACGGCGATCCGGGAAGCGCGCGATAGGCGACCGCGAACGGCTCGTTGGTGGCGATCCGGCCGCTGGCGGGCTGGCCGGTGAGGCCGATCAGGGCGATAAGCCCTGCAATCGGCAACATGAGGATCATCAATCGGCGCACGCTGGTGCAATCGGCAGCCTGCAGAAGGTCTTTAGCCAGCCAGGCGCCAAGCCGATAAACGGACTGTTCGCCAATCCGTCAAGGAGCCGGTCGTGAAGCGACATCGCTCAGGTATCACATCGTTCGCCGTCATCGCGGCCGCCGTGGTGCTGCCGGTTGCCGTCTCGGCCTACCGGCGCGGACGCTACGGCGACTACACCCGCAGCCCCGAGTTCCGGCGCTGGTGGGCGACTTCCTGATCTAAGAGCCTACCGAGATACGCTCGAAGCTAGGCGGCTCGGCGGGCGGCCTTCGGCCGCAGCCAGAGGACGTCTTCGAAGTTCTCGCCGGCGCGGCGGCCGGTTCGGCGATTGACATGGCGCGCGGCGCGGCTCCGAGCGTGAAGCCGGCGCGGTGGGCGATCTCGTCATACAGGCTGCGGCTGTCGTTGACGACGATCGCGACGGCGGCGTCGGGCCGCAGATGGCGGCGGGTGTGGGCGAGCGCCTCGACGATGCCGTCGCAGTAGGCCGCGATTGCCCGGCGCGCGGTACCACCCGAGGCTGCTCCCAGCTCAGTTCGCGGCGGTCATCGAGCCCGAGCAGCTCGTAGGCGTAGCGGTGCTGCTCGTGGTAGTCGATCAGGCCGGGATAGGGGGGCGACGTGACGACGCCATCGATTCCGTCGGGCAGATCGGCAGATCGTGCGTCCGCGTGTAGCACGACCACGTCAGCATCGCCGCGCAGCGTCGCGTACTCGGACAGACGGCGCTGGGCGTCGGCCGCGTAGCGGCGGAGGAAGCGACCCGCCTCCGTACAGGCCGGCACTCCCGCCGGTGCTTGTGGCACCAGTAGGGCGCGGTCACCGGGGTGCGCGCCTCGTCGAGCGCATGGTGGGGCACGCGTCGCACCGATCGCGCTGTGCGCGAGAGCACGATCGAGAGCGTCGCCCGCTGCGGGGAACCGGCAAGTGCCGACCGAAAGCCGAGCAGCTCCGAGAGCGCCTGCGGGGCGATCCAGCGTTCCAGCCACTGGCCGGCCGGCGCGTCGATCGGGGGCTGCACGAGCGCGTTCTCCAGCTCGGCCGACATAGCGTCAAGGTCCGGTCGCGCCGTCTTGACCTCGGCCAGCAGGCAGTTGAAGGCCGAGACGTCGCATCCGATCGCATCGATGCCCAGCACGCTGGCCTCCACCAGCGTGGTGCCGGACCCGGCGAACGGGTCGTAGATCAGCGCGCAGGCCATGAACCTGCGCGTGAGTAGGGCCTCCGCGAGCTGGGGCGGGAACTTACCGAGGTACGGATGAAGGCGATGGACGTGCTTCGTGCGCTCCCGCTCGGGCAGCTCGCGTTCCGACCACGAGAGCTCGCTATCGATGCGCGCATACAGCGCCTCCTGGGTGCGGTCGGCCACCGCCCGAGGCTAGTGCCGGCACCGGACGACGCTCGGTCAAGACGAGCAGGGGCCGGTCCGGTGCCAGGCAACGCGGAACGCGGTGCCTGGCACCACCGAGCCGCGACCTGCGACGCGAGCGGCCGCTCGGTCGTGCCAGGCACCGGCCTTGGGCCGTTGCCTGGCACGGTGGTGAGTGTGTGACGTTGGTGCGGGCTCGGGGAGGGGTCAGACCCCTTCCGCGCCGACCACCAACCTGGTGCCTGGCATCGGCCTTTCAGCCGCTGTGAGGCACGGCAGTGATCGCGCGCCCTACGCCGCTTCGCGCAGCTCGCTGGCGACGCAGCGCCTCAGCGCCTCGACGCAGACCGGGTCGAACTGGGTTCCCGAGCAGCGCGTGAGCTCGGCCAGCGCCACCTCGGGTGAGCGGTGCTGACGGTATGGCCGGTCGGCGGTGATCGCCTCGAAGGCGTCCGCGACGAGAATGATCCGCGACTCGAGCGGTATCTGTTCGCCCACCAGTCCGAGGGGATAGCCGCTGCCGTCGAGGCGCTCGTGGTGGTGGAGGATCCAGCCGGCTTCGTCCGGCCGTTCGGCGGCCGAGACGATCGCGTGTCCGAGCCGCGTGTGCGTCTTCATGATCGCGAACTCGGCGTCCGTCAGCGGCCCCGACTTCTGGAGGATCGAGTCCGTGATGCCGATCTTGCCGACGTCGTGCAGCAGGCCGGCCAGCCGCAGCTTCGCAACTCGATCCGGCGGCAAGCCGAGCTCCTGGCCGATCAGTGCGCACAGTTCCGAGACGGTCTCGCAGTGGCTGTGCGTGTAGGCGTCCTTCGCGTCCACGGCCCGCGCCAGCGCGGTCGCCAGGGCGTCGGTGTGCCGCCGCTCGGCGATCGCATCCGGCCCGGCGAGGATCGGCTCGAGCGCGTCGTTGTAGATCAGGCAGCGGCGGTGGCTGCGCTTGGCTTGGATCAGTGCCAGATCAGCCCGCCGGATCAACTCGTCGCGACCCAGTCCTGCGACTGCCTCGGCCACGCCGCTGCTGGCGGACGTCGGCCGGTCTCCGGACGCCTCGACGATCGCCGTCTGCAGGTGCTGGATCAGGTAGAGCGTGTCGACGGCGCGGCGGCCGGGGACGATCAGGGCGAACTCGTCGCCACCGATCCGGTAGGCGCCGACATCCTCCCCGGCTGCCGCCAGCACTCCGGCCAGCGCTCGGATGCACTCGTCGCCGGACTGGTGGCCGTTGGTGTCGTTGATCTGCTTGAGGCCGTCGAGGTCGAGCAGCGCGAGGCTGAGGGATCGTCCCGACCCAGCGGCGTCGTCCAGCGCGTGAGCCAGATCCTCCTCAAAAGCACGGTGGTTGCCGAGTGAGGTCAGGTTGTCGATCAGCGCCGCGCGCTTGAGCCGCTCCACCTCACGGGCTCTGACTCGCTCCAGCCGTTCGCGGTAGCGCATCGTCGCCGACGTCGATGTGAGCAGCAGCAGGCCGAGCGCGATCGTGACCGCGACCGCGGCCAGCACCATCCGCTCGCTGCGCTGGGAGTCGCGCAGGCTGGCGAGCGCCAGCGCGCGGTGCTCGGCTCCGGCCCGGTCGAGCATCGCCGTCATGGCCTGGAACGATGGCTGGAGCTGGTGGTCGTCGATCTGCACCACGCGGGCGTAATCGTTGGCAGCGGCTGCCGCTTGGAGCATCGTGAACCAGCGCTCGACGGCGACATTGTCGGCGGCGACGCGCTCGTCGATGTCGAACCGGCCAGATGGCTCGTGCGCACGCACGACCGCCAGTGCCGAGAGCAGGGAGGACTTGGCCCTTGCAAACGCGTCGGCCTGCTTGTGATCTGGCTCGAGCCTGTATCCGCGCGCGGCGAGGTTCTCCTGGGCGACGGCGTGGCGCGCCTGCTGGAAGGCGTCACTCACCGTCGTCAAGGTGCGCACACGGTCGACGGATGCCTGGTTCTGCCGCGCAGCCCAGACCGCAAACCCTGCCAGAGACAGGATCGCGAGGGCTCCCACGAGAAGCGCCGTGCGGGGATGCTTGAGCAATTGGAGATGAGGGGTGCGTCGCGGCATAGGGACGAGATCGCGGACAGGCCACGCTGCCTCATCATCGACATATGCGGGGTGATTTGGGGATCCCCCGTTCTGGGGAAGAGGCGATCTGGGGTTCGCGGTATCCCTTAGATGTCGACCCAGCCTTCGGGTCGCCGCACCGCTATGAAAAGGCTCCTGACACTCACACTGGCATGCGTTGCGCTGGCGCTCCCCGCCACCGCGATGGCGTCGTGCATCGTGTACACGCACCTCGGCTCGCAGGTGAGCTCGCGGGCCGCCACGGGCAGCTGTGTCACGAAAAAGCTGCTGTTGACGAGCTCGCTCCTGATGCGGTGCGACGGCTCGACGGGGCATGCGATCGCCCGTTACGACTTCACGATGCCGAACGGTTGGCAGGGTACTGCCAGCCCGACGATCGACGCGTCCGGCGGTACCTTGCCCAAGCCTTCGCTGGTGAAGCTGGACGCCACCCACGTCCGCGTCATCATCCGCATCAGCGGCCCCTCCAAGGTGGTCGTCTCGATGGTCAACGTCGGCTTCCTCTCCTAGTCGCTCAGCGCGATAGGAGGGCCACCGAACGGGCGACCGAGGCCACCCTCGTCTCGGCCACGCGCCGCAGGGTGGATGCCCGCAGCACGGTGACGTGGCCGTTCAGTACCGAGGTCACGACCAGCCAGGGCCCGGCCGACGCCAGGTTGAATGAACCGTACGGAAGCTCCACTCGCCGGATCACCGTTCGCGCTGCCAGATCGACCACCTCGATCGAGGAGCCGTAACCACTGGTCACATAGGCGTGTCCGGCCGCGAACAGCACGTGCTGCGGGGCTCGGCCTGCGGGGACTGTGTCGATCAGGCGTGCGCTGATAGCGCCGTACACCGACACGTACGACGCTGATGCGGAGCTGATCCACACGGTTTTCCCGTCCGGGCTGAATGCCAGGTCATGTGCTGCTACCGGCGGACGCAGCCGGCGCAGCACGCGCATGTGCCGGCGGTCGGTGATGTCTACGATCACGATGCTGTCGGCCGTCTCGCCCAGTGCCACCCAGGCGCGGCGGCCATCGGGGCTCGTCGCGAGGTGGTGCGCACCGGCGCCCACGTCCACGCGTCCCACGATCCGCATGTCGGCCAGCTCGATGCCGGTGAGCGTGCCGGCGGCCGCGTCTGTTACGAGCAGGTACTCGCCGTCCGTGGTGAACGTCGCCAGCTGCGGCGAGCGGAAATGACGGAAGACGGCGAGACGCCCGAGCCCGCGCCCAAACACTGTCACGGTTCCCGAACCAGGGCTGACAACTGCCACCGGCCCACCCGGTGCGGCCGACACGGTCTTCGGATCCGGCGCCACCGGGATGCGGCGAAGCACTCGCCCGCCCGGTACCGACACGGCGACCAGCTCGTTTCTGAGCTCTGCCGTGACGAGCGCAACCTCGGTCTTCGCGGGATGCGTTGCGACAGGTGTCGGCTGTGGTGCCTCGCCACTGGGGATCGTTGCCTGCGGAGGCGGTGCCGAGGGCTGACCGCTGGTGGCGGTGCCACCCGTGCAGGAGGCGCCCACGACGACCAACGCCACCACGGCTGCTGCTAAGCGTGCCACGGAGGCTCTACGGCCGGTCGGCAATCCTGCGTCCTTTGCCGGCCACCGGCGCGGTTACTATCGACGCATGTGGGCAGGCGGATCGAGGGTGGCGGCCCTCGCGCTAACGGCGATCCTGATCTCCGGGTGTGCGTCGTCGTCGTCCCCTCCGACCGATCAGCCCTCGGCGTCCCCTACAACGGGGAGCAGCGGGCCGAGCAGCAAACACCACCACAAGAAGCACCACCACCACCACGTGGCGTCTCACCCGGTACGCGGGCGGATTCCGAGGGCGGACTTCCCGCGCGCCGCGCTGACGCCCGGAGTCGTGCTGGCCGTAGGCCCAGCCCAGATCTGTGTGCCTGGCTACTCGGCCTCGGTGCGGGACGTCCCGACCTCCGAATCGGACGCTGTCTACGGCCGCTACAGCGTGGTTCACGTGCCGTACGCCCATGAGGTCGACCACCTGATCTCGCTTGAGCTTGGAGGGTCGAACGCGATCAGGAATCTCTGGCCGGAGCCGTACGCCGGCCGCTGGGGTGCACGCACCAAGGACGTGCTCGAGAACCGCCTCCACGATCTGGTGTGCTCAGGCCGCCTGCCTTTGCGTCGCGCCCAGCACATGGAGGCGACGAATTGGGTCGCCGCGTACCGGAAGTACGTGGGCACGCCGCAGTGAGGGCGTCCAGCGCTAGGAGACCGCGCCTGTGCCGGGATCGGTTGGTGCCTCTGAGGCCGTGATCGGCTCCTGGGCCCAGAACCTGACGCCACGGCGTTGGCGGCGCGTGTCGTAGGGGGTCGATGGGTACTCGGCGGCGAACCGGCGCGCCTCGACAGCGTGAAAGGCGATGTAGAGCAGGCCGTACGCGACGAAAGCCATGCTCGAGACGATGACCAACGCAACCAGCGCGAACACCGCAGTCACCCAGTGCCGGGTGTAGTGGGTGATCCCCATGTACGGCAGCGCCTGGAGGAAGAAGCCGATTCCGAGAAATGTCGCTCCAACGACCCCGGCGGCGGCATCGTGGGCGTAGTCCGTCGGAGACCTGTGGGGGAGCGTTGGCTTCGAATACGCGAACAGGCCGTACGCCAGCGCCACGGCGCCGACGAGACCGAATACGAGACCGAGAACTGTGATCATGGGCGGACTGTATCGCCAAGTCCGCTCTAGGCCTAACGCATCAGCTCACGCCAGCTGCGTTCACTCACCTCGACGTCGAACCGCTTGGCCGCAGCCTTGATCCGCTTCCAGGCCTGCTCGCGCTCGCTGTCAGTGACGCCTTCCACCTGATCGAATCGGGCGATGGCGTTGCGGACGTGGCGAGCATCGTTGAGCGGTTCCTTCCGCTGCTTGGGGAAGGCAAAGCTGGTGTCGCGCAGATCATTACGCTCGGCGGTCGACATGCCCTCGGACCGTCCTCGTTGCCCCTTGCGGTTGGCCTGCTGGGCCTTCTTGATGTTTCTCCGGGCTGCGGCCTTCTGCTTCTCGGTGGCCATCACACACTCCTTTCAACGGATGCTGGCGATAATGCCCGTCCGCCGGGCGTGGAAAACTCGAGCACTTCCGCCAGCCGCTCGCACACCTCATCCAAGTCCTCGCACACCAGCGCAGCTCCCGCATCGCCGAGCTCGGTGGCGGCGAATCCGCCGGTCAGGACGGCCACGCAGGGGAGTCCGGCACCCGCAGCCGCCAGGCAATCCCAGGGGGCGTCGCCGACCACCACGGCTCGCTGGCAGCCGGACTGCTTCAGGGCAACCTCGACCGGCTCTGGATCCGGCTTCGACCGGCTCACGTCGGCGCTCGACGTGTAGCCGTGCACGAGCTCGCGGGCGTCCAGTAGACCCAGGTAGTGCTCAATCTCATCGGGGTTCGCCGAGCTGGTCAGGACGGTGACGATCGCTCTTGCGGCCAGCGTTTCGAGCAGTCGCCGGGCGCCGGGGAGGGGCGCCACCTGGTCACGGATTGCGGCGAACCTGCGCTCGTGTCCAGGCTGCACCGTGCCCGCGACCTCCGCAGCGCGGCGGTCGCCCAGAAGCTCGGCCAGCAGCCGGTCCCCGCGCATGCCGATCAGCCGGTGTACCCGTGACGTCGGGATGTCGATCCCCGGATCGCGCAGGGCCCCGGCCCAGGCGACGGCGTGCAGGTAGGTGGAGTCGACAAGCGTGCCGTCGACATCTATCAGCAAGGCGGTTCGTCCGTCTGGATTGCCGGAGACCATTGTGCCCTCGGTGCCCTGTTTCGCCGATTACAAAACCGTCATTGACGGCTTCCCAGCATGCGCTGGAGCGCGAGGCCGTTCTTGACGGCGAACGACTCCCAGTCGTTGTTGAAGTACGCCAGGACGTCCGCCTCCCGTGACCAGGCGCGCAGCCGCCGCGACCACTCCTTGAGCTCGGTTTGTGAGTAGTTCCCGCGCCGGCCTCGCCTGCCGCAATGAAAACGGACGTATGCCAGATCGGTCGTCAGGCGGTGGAGCTGGAATGGTCGCGAAGGGTCGTCGCCGATCACGAGCGCCGCTTCAGCATCCCGCAGCAGCCGGAGCACCGGGTCTGCGAACCAAGAATCGTGGCGGAACTCGAAGCAATGCCGCATCCCTGAAGGTAACCGCTCGAGCGCCGCCTCCAGCTTTGCGTCGTCGCGCTGAAATGACTCCGGCAGCTGCCACAGCAGGGCCTCCAGCTTGCCGGATTCCAGCAGCGGATCGATCCGGGACAACAGCCTCTCGCACCCCTCTCTGACTCCGGTGAGACGCCGTATGTGCGTGAGGTAGCGGCTCACCTTTATCGCGAACCTGAAGTCGTCCGGCGTCCGTGAGGCCCACGCGGCCACCGTCGATCGCCGGGGAAGCCGGTAGAAGGTGGCGTTCACCTCGACCGTCGAGAACAGCGCTGCGTACTGCTCGAGCCAGGTACTCGACGGGCGCCCGCCGTACACGGACTCACGCCAGTGTCGATAGCTCCACCCGCTACAGCCGATGCGGACGTCTCCGGACATCGTGATGGAATTCCCATCCGGTACGGCTCGCGAACCGTCGTCGTCGAGGCATCCTTCACTGACGGCCCAGGTGCAGTAATTGGACCGGTTGCAGGGTATTGGGCGATCATGCACAGGTTGTATACGGGCTGGTCGCGCAACAGCCGGATTGCGGCGGCGGCGGCGGGCGCGCTGATGTGCATGCTGATCGGGGCGCTGGTCGGCGTCACGGCGGCCGGTGGCCATCCGCGTGCGGTCCTTAACGTTTTCACCGCCCCGGCGGCAGATGCCAAGACTCACAAGGTGCACAACCACACCGTGACGGTGACCGAGCCGGCCCAGTCGCCGACCGGTTCTGCCGGCGACGTGTCCCAGTCGTCGGTCACGCTTACGGTCACCCAACCGGCGTCGACGGTGACTCAGACCGAGACCGTCACCGAGACCGTTACCGAGACCGAAACCACACCCGCCACCTCGTCCGGCGTCTCGTCTCCCTGATATCGCGGCGGGTGCTATCCGGCTGTCGCCGGGTCGATACGGCAGACGGCTTCGACGTTGTTTCCATCCAGGTCGAGGACGAAGGCGCCGTAGTAGCCTGGGCTGTATTCCGGCCGCCGGCCGGGCGCACCGATGTCGGTGCCACCCCTGGCAATGGCGGCTCGGTGAAAGGCGGCCACCGCCCGTTGATCGGCCGCCTCGAACGCGATATGGGCGCCGTGTGTGACGGCGTCCTGACCGGGATGAGCCGTCGGTTCGTGCAGCGCGAAGCGGACGTTGTCCCCTGTGCCGAAGCCAACTTCGGCGCCGCCGTTGGGATCCGGCGCCTCGTGTACGACGCCCATTCCGAGCGGCTCCAGAGCGGCCTCGTAGAAGGCTCGGCTGGCGGCGAAGTCTGAGACGCGGATGTCGACATGATCGATCATGGGTGCTCGGTACCGCGGCGAATCGATCGGCAAACGCCCACCGTTTATGTGCGGCGGCCCGGGGGCAGTCCACCAGCTATCTGCAAACGATCGATCTCCGGAGGACTGTATGGCGAAGGCCCTGCTCCTCATCGACGTCCTGAGTGACTTCCAGCACGAGGACGGCGACGACCTGGCTGCCTCATTTCGGGGGGCGGCGGGGCCACTTGCCGACCTGATCGACGATGCGCGGCGCCAGGGCATGCCGGTCATCTTTGCGAACGACCCCGTGGGGCACTGGAGCGACAGCCGCGAGTCGCTCGTCCAGCGCGCGCGTCACGGGCCGGCGGGCGAAGTCATCCACCTGATTGAGCCCCGTGAGCGCGAGATTGTGATCCTCAAGCCTCGCTACTCCGCGTTCGATCACACGCCGCTCGAGATCGTGCTGGACGACCTCGAGGTCCATCACATCGTGCTCGCCGGCACGGCCACGGAGATGTGCGTGACCCAGACGGCGATCGACGCCCGGGAGCTCGGACTGAAGGTGACCGTGGCCGAGGCGGCGTGCGCACCGGTCGACCGTCGCAATGCCGGCATCGCACTCGACTACCTCGAGAACGTGGTTGGCGTGCACCTCCATCGAGCCGCGGTCGCCCGCTCCTGACGACGCGTCCTAACGTAAGGCGGGGGCGGCAGGGATCGAACCTGCGACCTTGAGCTTAGAAGGCTCCTGCTCTATCCACTGAGCTACGCCCCCGGGCGTGTTACCGCTTCGATAGTACGCGAACGAGGAGCCGCCGTTAGGCGTCGGGCGGGCGCTGATCGGGGTGGTGCGGCAGGCCGTCGTCGGGCACCTGCTCCCAGGGCGCCGCGTAGGCGACGAACTGGCGGTAGGAGGGGCGGATGCCGGGGTCGGCGTCCAACGCGCCGAACCGCACGCTCATCACGCTGGGGTCGTCCGGGCTTCGGCTGAACAGCGACGAGCCGCACGCAGAGCAGAACAGCTTGTGGAAGCCGCCGGCACCCGGGTCGTAGGCGGTCACCAACTCCTCGCCGGAGCTGAACCGCAGTGAGCCGCCGTCGAACCGTGCCTGCGGCGAGGCGGCGGTGCCCGTGCGCCGCTGGCAGCGGGTGCAGTGGCAGTAGCTGGCAGTTCCAAGCGGTGAGCCGATCTCGAACTGGACGGCGCCGCAGAGGCAGTGCCCGGTGATCGGTGTGGTCGTCATTGGCACAGGGTACCCACTCGTCTCCGCCGACTACCGTTCTCCGCATGATCGCGATCGATCCGGCCCTCTGGCCGGCCGACGGGCCCGTCGTGCACGAGCTGTTCGAGGAGTACGCCGAGTCGCTCGGCTTCGATCTCTGCTTCCAGAACTTCGACGTCGAGCTGGCGACGCTCCCCGGCCGGTACTCGCCGCCCTCCGGCCGGCTGCTGCTGGCACGGCTGGACGACCGGCACGTGGGCTGCGTCGGCCTGCGCGACCTGGGCGACGGCATCTGCGAGATGAAGCGGCTGTACGTCCGACCCGAGGCGCGGGGAACCGGCGCCGGGACGCTGCTCACCGACGCGGTGATCAGCGAGGCGCGGGCCGCCGGTTACGGTCGCATGCGGCTGGACACGATCGCGCCGATCATGGAGCGCGCGGTAGCGCTCTACCGCCGCCGTGGCTTCGTCGAGATCCCCGCCTACGCCGAGAATCCGATCGACGGCGCGCTCTACCTCGAGCTCACGCTGTGACGTCGGCCGCTTCGTACAGCCGCTCGCCGCGGTGCAGCCGCCAGGCGATCTGATAGGTCTGGCCTTGCGCGCGGGCCGTGGGCGCGTGGGCGGCGAGGTATCGCGCGGCTGCCACCAGCACGTGGTGGGCGCGATCGCCCGATAGCAGGTCGTGTTGGGCCGCCGCGGCCTCGGTCATCTGGATGGTGTGGAAGTCGCGGTCCTCGCGCAGCATCCCGTGTCCCAGCGCCGCGATCACCAGCTCGGGGTCGCCTCCGCCCGCCAGCCACTCCCAGACCAGGGCACCCGCCTCATCCACCCGCTGCTGGCCGTCGAGCAGTGTCATCAGCTCCTGCTCGCCGACCGTGCGAGCACCGGTCGCCTCGGGCAGCCGCGCCGGCGGCACGTTGAGGAAGCGATCCAGATGCACGCTCATCGCCGCATCGAACACGCCACGCACCAGCGCCCGCGAACCTGTGCGGCGCAGGCCCTGCTGCACGGCGTTAGCGAACGTGAAGCTGTGCAGCGCCGTGTCCCAGTCCGAGAACTCGTTGCTGACCGGGAAGCGGGCGATGCGAAGCGCTGCCGCGTAGCTCACCTCGCCGGCCACCGCTGCCGGGTCGGCACCGGCCGCGAGCGCGGCCAGAAGGGCGTCGGCGGTCGCCTGGGGATCCTCGCCGAGCAACGTCTCGGTCAGGCCGGCCGGAGGCGTCCAGTCGCGGCGCGGTGTATCGAGCGCCTCGTCCAGTCGCAGGAAGGTCGCCTCCAGGATCGCCACCAGGTCGACGGGATGCCGCCACTGAGAGGACTCCTCGGAGCGGTCCGCGTTCGCGTACGCGGATGCCAGGCTGGCCAGCACCGGTTCGGCCACCTCCCAGTCCAGATGGTCGAGCACGTCCAGCGCCTTGGTGGTGAAGTCGAGCACGTGACCGATGGTGAGGTAGCGGTGGTCGGTGGCGGCGGCATACATCATCGCGGCCACCCGCTCGCGGGGGGCGCCGGATCGCACCGCCGAGACGATCGCGCGTTCGGCCCCCTCGGCGTCGCGCACCTCGACGAACTCGCGCAGCCAGCGCTCGATCGCGTCCGGGTCGCGTCCCTCGGCGCCGGGAAGCGGCGCGATCAGGTACCGGGGCGCCATTCCCTGCGAATCGCCGGCCACCGCCGCCAGGCCGTGGTGAAGCGCTCGCGGGCGGTCATCGGCGGACAGCCGGGGCAGCAGGTTGCGCATGCAGCTGAGGATCGTCAGCCCCTGCCCCCATCCGTCGTCACGCCCGGCGACGCCGAACTCGACGCCGCTTCGAAACGCGCCATCGGGCTCGGCGGCCAGCGCGATCACGGACTTCGCGATCACCAGCGACAGGTTGCGTTCGAGTCCCACCCGCAACCGGCGGCGGCGGTAGGCCGCCTGATCGCCGCGCTGGGCAACGTCAACCCACACGCGTCCGTCGCGCACCTCGACCGGAAAGCTGCGCAGATCGTCGGCCCACTGGTCGAACGTGCCGCCGCCGCAGAGGTCGAAGCGGGCGTGGTGCCAGTGACAGGTCAGGACGCCGTCGCGAACGCTGCCGCGGTGAAGTGGGAAGCCCATGTGAGGGCAGCGATTGTCCACGGCGCGCACCGTCTCGCCGTCCCAGAACAGGGCAACGGTGTGGCCCTCGAGAGCGGCCACGACGCAGCCCGCGGATCGCACGTCCGCCTCGGAGGCGGCATCGACAAGGGTGGAGGTGGGGGCTGTATCAACCATTGCTACTCTCCGTTGTCTGTGGGGACGATGCGGCGGCGGACGGCCAAGAGCGCGGCCTGCGTGCGGTCGGCCACGCCCAGCTTGGCGAGGATGTTCGAGACGTGCGTCTTGACGGTCTTCTCTGACAGGTGCAGTGAGGCGGCGATCTCGCGGTTGGGCCGGCCGCGTGCGATCAGCGCCAGCACCTCCAGCTCACGCCTGGTGAGATCGGTCGGCTCGTCCGGCGCGGGAACGGCGCCCGGCACCAGCACCTCGTACAGCGGGTGCTCGCCGGGCAGCCCCTTGAGCCGGCAGCGACATGCCTCGCGCACCGGAAGGTCGGGCAGCAGACCTCGGGTTGCGGCGGTGATCAGGATCTGGCCGGCGGAGGCCTCGGCGGCCACGCGCGCCGCCAGGAACACGGCCCGCCCGAAGTAGCCGTCCTGCTGCGCGATCACCTCGCCGGTGTTGAGTCCGATCCGCACCCGCAGCCTTCCGCCCCTTTGCTGGATGTCGATCGCGCAATCCACCGCCAGGCGAGCGCTTGCGAACGCGAACAGGAACCCGTCGCCCTGGAGGCTGACCTCGTGGCCGTCGTGGCGGCGGACGGCCTCGCGCACCGCGCGGCGGTGACTCTCGAACAGCTTCAGCGCCGCCTCGTCGCCCAGCTCGTCGACGATCCGTGTCGAGCCCTGCACGTCGGTGAAGAGCAGCGTCACGGTGCCCTCGGGCCGCCGCTGCTCGTTGCCGAGCGCGCGCGTCAGCCGGCGCAGCGCCTCCGGATGAAGCAGCGGCTCGCCGGCGTGCACGCTGCGGATCGCGGCCGTCACCTCGGCCGGTGCCGCGTCCTTGAGCAGGTATCCGTCGGCTCCCGCGCGCAGCGACGCCAGCACCGAGTCGTCGTCCGAGGCGCTGGTCAGGACGACCACCCGGCGCGACGGCCGCTCGGACTTCAGTGCCCGGGTGGCCGCGACGCCGTCCATCACCGGCATCACCAGATCCATCAGCACCACGTCGGGACGCACCTCGCCGGCCACGGTCAGCGCCTCGGCGCCGTCCGCGGCCTCGCCGACCACCGCGATCCCGTCCTGGAGGTCGAGAAAGCTGCGCAGCCCATGGCGCACGACAGCATGGTCGTCGACGACCAGCACGCGGATGTCAGCCATCGGCCACCACCGTCACCGAGGTGCCCCCGCCCGGCGCTGAGATGACTGCGATCTCGGCGCCCAACTCCGCGGCCCGCTCCTCCATCGACGTCAGCCCCAGGTGGCGGGCGCGCAGCTTGGCATCGGCCGGGTCGAAGCCGACCCCGTCGTCGCGCACCTCCAGCCGCACGCGTCCGTCATCGCGTCCCAGCCGCACGTCGATGCGGCGGGCACAGGCGTGTCGGACGGCGTTGTGCAGTGCCTCCTGGGCGATCCGGTGGAAGCCCTCCTCGAGCTTGGCCGGCAGTCTGCCATCGCAGCTGATGTCGAGCTCGACGGGCACCCGCTCGACTCGGCGAAGCACGTCGACGTGCTTGCGCAGCGTCTCCTGCAGCCCGTCGCGGTCGAGCTCGGGTGGCCGCAACTCAAAGATCAGCGCCCGCAGCTCGGCGGTGGCCTCGCTCAGCAGCTCTCCCGCTCGCCGCATCTCGGCCTTGGCGGCCGCTGCATCGCGTTCGACCAGCGTGGCTGCGGTCTCTGCGGTGAGCGCTGCAGAGAACAGCTTCTGTGCGACGGCGTCGTGAAGGTCGCGGGCGAGCCGGTTTCGCTCCGCCACCACAACCAGCTCGCGGTTGCGCTCGTACAGACGGGCGTTCTCGATCGCCACCGCGGCGTGCGCGGCCAGCAGCTCGATACGGGCTCGGTCATCATCTGTGAACTCCCCGCGGGGGCGCTTCTCGGCCAGGTAGAAGGCACCCAGCACGGCGCCCTTCGAGCTGATCGGCACGCCCAGGAAGGAGCGCATGATCGGATGCCGCTCCGGCCAGCCCTCGAACCGTGGATCCTTGCGCAGGTCGCGGCTGCGAAACGACTGTGTGGTCTCGAGCATGGCGCCCAGCATCCCGTGCGTGCGGGGCAGCGGGCCGATCTCGGCCGCCCGCTGCTCCGAGATGCCAGAGGTCAGAAACTGCCGGAAGCCACCCTCGTTATCAGGGATGCCGAGTGCCGCGTAGCGCGCGCCGCTGAGGTCGCGGGCGGCGTCGACCATGCGCCGCAGCCCGCCCTGGACGGTGCGTTCGGCGGCGATCGCAAGCACGGCATCCGAGACGGCTCGAAACGAGGTGGTGCGGCGGGCTGCCATGGCCCACGAACGATACGTCCGCCGGGGCCGACCCACATCGGCCGATGGTCCCGCCGTGGGCTACGACCACGGTCAGGCGCCGCATCAGGGGGCCAACAGCCGTGACGACCAGGTGCCATCGGCCGCGCGCGTGTAGCGCCGCCGGTCATGCAGCCGGTGATCGCCGTGCCGCCAGAACTCGATCGCGACCGGCTTCAGCAGGTAGCCGCCCCAGTGGGGAGGACGGGGCACGTCGTCCGGAAACCGCTGCCGAGCCTCGTCGAATCGAGCCAGCAGTGCCTCGCGCGACTCGATCACCTGGCTCTGGTCGCTGGCCCACGCCCCGAGTCGGCTCTCCTACGGTCGGGATGCGAAGTAGCGGTCGGAATCGGCGTCCGGCAGCGGGGCGACCTGGCCTTCGATCCGCACCTGCCGTCCCAACGGCTGCCAGTGAAGCAGCAGGGCGGCGTGCGGGTTGGCCCGCAGCTCGTCCGCCTTGCGGCTGTGGCGGTTGGTGTAGAACCGAAAACCCTGCTGATCGACGCCGCGAAGCAGCACCATCCGCGCCGACGGGCGTCCCTCGGTGGAGGCCGTTGCCAGCGTCATCGCATCGGGCTGGACGATGCCGTGCGCCTCGGCTTCCGACAGCCACTCCGCGAACAGCGTGATCGGGTCGCTCGCAGTCACCGCCTGGGATTGTCGCTCAGGTGACGGTCAGCTTCGCGACCATGCCCAGCTGCCGGTGGCCGGGCAGCGAGCAGAAGAGGTTGTAGACGCCCGGTTTCAGCGTCAGCGCGAGCGTCTTTTGGCCGCCGCTGGCGATCCGGCCGGTGAAGCCGTATTGCACACCAAGCCGGCGCACGGCGATGTTGTGATCGTCCTGGCCGTAGTTGTGGACGTACAGGTCGATGCGGCCGTGCGGAGCCTTCAGTCGCCCCAGCGAGACCGACCACTCACGCTCCGACACGCCGACGGCGGTGGTCGTGGTGGCGGCGCCACTCCACGACGGCGCGGCCAGCACGGCCAAGCAGAGCACTCCTACGACGGCGACGAGACCCCTCATGCTGACGGATATCGGCCCGGTTCACAGGCTCCCCGATCCCCCGATCGGTCGTATGCTCTGCGCGTGATCGTGCGATGGCACTCGTTGGCACCGCTGGCGCGTGACGCGATCCGGCTGGTGCTGGCCGTCGCTATCACCGGGCTGGTGCTGGGCGGCGCGTATCTCGCCATCCAGACGCCCGGGTCGGGCTCGGCGGTGGTCGTCGATCCGCCTCAGGCACCGGTGAAGGCGGCGATCACGGCGCGGATCGGCCTGGGACGCAGCCACTCCGTGCTGGCTGGAGGCGGGGCGGGGAGTTCGTGGTGCGCGTGTTGCGGCACGGATCGCCGGGAAGCATCGCTCGCGTGGACACCGAGACGGCGAAGCTGGGACACCCCCATCCGCTGGACGTCATTCCGCTCGGGCTCGGTGTGGGGAAGGACTCGGTGTGGGTGCTGGGCCGCGTACGCGCCGGCGCGGCCGGGACCACGCTGCTGCGCATCGATCCTGACAGCCTGCGAGTCACTGCTCGATTGGTGCTGCCGATGGCGTCGTCGTGCGCGACGCATCCGTTCGCCTCCTGCAACCCGGTTGTGGTCACCGACGGCGTGTGGGTGCCGCTGATCGATCGGATCGTGCATGTGACGCCGGACGGTCGGATGGCGGATGCCAGCGTGCCGGTCGGGGGTCATCTGTGGGCCGTGACGTCGGCCGGCAACACGCTGTGGGCGCTTGCCGAGACGGCCCTGTACCGGATCGACAGGACGGCCGGCACATATCGGCGGATCAGGATCTCCCTCCGGGGCGCCCTCGGGCGCGGTAGCACTCGAACAACATCGCTGCCTCGGGGAGCGATGTGTGGATCTCGAGCTTCCCGACTGGTAAAGCGGAGCTCGGCATCAACCGGCTGACTCAGGTCGATCCGCAGCCGAGCGCCACCAAGGTCGTGAGTTCGCGGCCCTACCCCGGTGATGGCTCGCTGGCGCTGCTCTCCGGTGGACTGTGGGTCGACCGCTTCGACGGCCAGGGGGAGCTTGATCGGCTCGATGCGAGCGACGGCACCATCACCGGACCCATCGTTGTCGTGCCCGGCGACATCACCTGGATCGTCCCGATGCGCCATGAGCTTTGGATCACCATCTACAAGGCCGCCAGCAACCGCCGCGAGCTCGACCGCATCACGCTTACGCCCACCCACTAGGCCGCGGCCAGACCCGCCAAACAGCAACGATTCGGTCACAAACCGTTCACGCCGGACCGGGGAGTGTTTGACTCCAAGTATTCGCTCCGGAAGGAGTTTGGGTCAACCAGGCGGTCGAATTGCAACCATGTCGTGCCAGAAGCGTCAAGCCCGCTTCATGAGTGTTTGACTCCAATAATTGGGTGGCGTTTGTTGCGAGGTGCATCGGTCGGGCTGGAGACGTGGGGGTGTGTCACGCGGGCGAGGCCGGGGAAGTAGCCTTGGGTCGTGAAGATCGGCATCATCGCCCCGGCTTGGTTCTCGGTCCCTCCCGCGCGTTACGGCGGTATCGAGTGGGTGGTGTCGATCCTGGCCGACGGCCTGGTCGAGCAGGGGCATCACGTGACGCTGTTCGCGGCCGGCGATTCGCAGACCAAGGCGCGGCTGGTGACCAGCTACGACGAGCCGCCCAGCATGCGGATCGGGTTGGCGATGCCCGACCTGCACCATGCGCTCACCTGCTATGCGCGCGCCGGTGATTTCGACATCGTCAACGATCACTCGGGACCCCTGGGAGCGGCGCTGGGCGCGGCCGTCGAATCGCCCGTCTGCCACACCGTGCACGGCCCGTTGACCGGAGAGTCCGGGGACGTCTACTCGCTGATCGGCAGCGTCAGCCCGTCGGTGGGCCTGATCTCGGTGTCCGACTCCCAGCGATCGCCGCTGCCCAACCTCAACTGGCTGGCGACCTGCCACAACGCGATCGCGATGGACACCTACCCGTTTCATCCCACAAACGACGGCTACCTGCTGTTCCTGGGCAGAATGTCGCCGGACAAGGGCGCGCATCATGCCGTCGCGCTTGCCCGCGAGACCGGTCTGCCGATGATCCTCGCCGGCAAGATGCAGGACGTCGAGGAGCGCCAGCACTTCGAGGCGCACGTGGCACCGCTGCTCGGCGGCAACATCGAGTACGTCGGCGAGGTGTCGCACGATGAGAAGGTGCGGCTGCTCCAGAACGCTCAGGCGACGGTCTTCCCGATCCAGTGGCCCGAGCCCTTCGGCCTGGTGATGGTCGAGTCGATGGCGTGCGGCACGCCGGTCATCGCGACCCGCCAGGGAGCCGTCCCCGAGGTGATCGAGGAGGGTCGCAGCGGCGTCATCGTCGACTCGCCGTCAGAGCTGGCCGCGGCCGTGAAGCAGGCGATCACGCTCGATCCGTTCGAGTGCCGCGCAAGCGCAATCGAGCGTTTCTCGCCGGAGCGCATGGTGGACGACTACGTCGCCGCCTACCAGAGCATGGTCGGCTAGGACCGCACGACCAGCCAGGCCCCGGCCGCAACCAGCGCGATGCCGGCCAGCCGCACCGGAGTCACGGCGGTCCGCTCGACGCCGAACAGGCCGAATCGGTCGATCACCACCGACGCCGACATCTGGCCGACCAACGTGGCCGCGAGGATGCCGGACGCGCCGAGCGTCCTGACGGTGACCAGCAGTGTCGTGACGAAGATCACGCCCATCACGCCGCCGGTCAGGTAGTACCACGGCACTCCGCCGAGGTCGATCTGCCCGAACCCACCGGCGAAGACGACGATGACAGCCAGCGCCAGAGTGCCGACCGCAAACGAGACGAACGCCGCCTGGAACGTGCCGATCGAGCGGCCTAACTGGCTGTTGATGGGAGCCTGGGCGGCGATCACGGCGCTGGAGGCGACGGTGAGGGCAAACGCGGCTCCACGATCCATTGGCCTCAGTTCGCCGCCGCCGTGCGGCGCCCTGCGAGGCCCGATGTTGCGAAGGCGCGATCGCCGGGTATCCGCGAATTACGCGATGTCTGTCCGATCCGCGATTGCGCTGGTTGCTGCGTCGCTGGCGTGCCTCGCCGTGGCCGGATGCGGCGGTGGAGCGGCGGCTTCGTCGAGCGCTGCCCACACGTCGATCCCCCATCAGCTCGCGCTCCAACTGGTCGGTCGAACAAGCGCCGTCGAGGCAAGCCTGACGAACGGCGACCAGTGCGCGGCACTCGACCAGGCGACCAGGCTCCAGCAGGCCGAGGCGGACGCAATCGATGCGGGGCGGATCCCGGTCGCGCTCCAGGCGCCGCTGGTCGACTCGACGCAGTCGCTGGTCGACCAGATCCACTGCAAGCCGCCGCCTCCTCCCAAACGGCACCACCACGACCATCACGGCAAGGACCACGGCAATGGAGGAGGCGATTGACCACGGTGGGCATGGATATCGGCCGTTATCGGATCGACCGCCTGCTCGGCCGCGGAGGCATGGCGCTCGTGTACCTGGGCCATGACGCCAAGCTGGGTCGGCCGGTGGCCATCAAGCTGCTGGCCGACAACCTGGCCACCGTACTGAGTCGTTCGTCCCGCTTCATGCGCGAGGCGCGGATGGCCGCCGGCCTCAGCCACGTCAACATCGTGCACGTGTACGACGTCGGGCAGGACGGCGACCAGCGGCCATACATCGTGATGGAGTACGTGGACGGCGAGTCGCTTGCCGAGACGATCGCCCGCGAGGGACGCCTCGCGCCGGCGCGAGTGTGCGAGATCGCCCTCGACTGCTGCCGGGGACTCCAGCACGCCCACTCGGCCGGCCTCGTGCATCGAGACATCAAGCCCCACAACCTGCTCGCCGATCGCCAGGGACTGGTCAAGATCGCCGACTTCGGCGTCGCCCGCTCGCTGGGTGAGACCGAGCTGACGATGGCCGGCAGCGTGGTCGGAAGCGCTCGCTACCTGTCGCCCGAGCAAGCCGCCGGCCTGCCGGTCACGCCCGCGGCCGACATCTACTCGCTGGGAGCGTCGCTGTATGAGCTGCTGAGCGGGCGCACGCCTCACCAGGGCGACTCGATGGCCGAGCTGTCGAAGCGGCGCGCTCTGCCACCGCCACCGATCGCCGAGCTCGTGCCGGACGTGCCAAAGGCGCTCGCGACCGCCGTCATGACCTGCCTGGACGACGACCCCGACCGGCGGCCGCGCTCGGCAGCGGCTCTGGCGCTTGCCCTCGACGCCTCAGACTCGGAGACCGCGACGCGCGTCCTCGCCGCCGCTCCGGTCGAGCGAACGCTGATCATGGAACCTCAGCGCGCGGCGCCCGCTCAGGCGCGCGCGGCATCGGCGCTGGGCGACCTCTTCACGGGCGAGCGCCGGGTGCGCGGGATGGCGCTCGCGATTGGCCTGCTGATCGTGCTTGTGCTGGTGATCGCGATCGCCAGCGGTGGCGGCGGCGGGAAGCCCAAGCCGGCCGCCTCACGGCCGAAGCTGGTCTCGGCCGTCCCCAACGGCGCGACGCCGGCCGACGACGCCCACAACCTCGCCGTCTTGATCCGAGACCACAGCCGCTAAGGCTGCTGGGCGATCCACCCGATACACCGAGCGTGGGTCTTCGCCGCACCTTTCCGTCCCTGCTCGTCGTGCTGGCCATGGCGCTCCTTTTCGCCCAGCCTGCCGGCGCTCACGAGCGCAGCTCGGGCGTGATCGGCTCGTCCGGCCTCGCGCATCCGCGGTCCGCAGGCTCGGTCGGCCGTCTGATGGCGATGACCGTCACCGGCCCGGACTACCCCCTCGCGCTGTGGCATCCGGCCAGCCCTTGGAACTACACGATCGCCGACCGGCCGCTCGATCCGACGATCCGGCGGCTGGTGATCCACGTCGCCGAGGGCGGCTTCGCCAGCACCTACGACTGGTTCGGCAACTCGGCAGCCCAGGCGTCCGCTCACTATGTGGTCTCCCCGACCGGGCAGGTCGCGCAGATGGTGCCGGACGCCGACATCGCCTGGCACGCCGGAAACTGGGATTACAACGAGACTTCGATCGGCATCGAGCATGCCGGGTACACCTACGGTGGCGGCTTCCCCGACGCCGAGTACCGCGGGTCGGCGCGGCTCGCTGGATGGCTGGCGCGCAGCTTCGCGATCACACCCGATCGCCAGCACGTGATCGGTCACAACGAGGTGCCCGACCCCTATCACGCGGGCGAGTGGGGTGGAGCCGACCACCACACCGACCCCGGCCCTCACTGGCAGTGGGCGCGCTACATGGCCTACCTGCGGCTGTATGCGGCGACCACGCCCCAGCGCCAGGTGGACGACAGCTCGGTGACGCGGTTTGCCGCCGGAAACGCCTGGAAGTCGATTTCGGCGAGAGGCTCGCTGGGCGGTGGCGCACGGGCGGCGTCCGCGCTCTCGGGCACCCTGCCGGCCCGCTACCGGGTGCCCCTGCCCGGCACCGACTCATACGACGTGTTCATGCGCTGGCCGTGCGTGTCGGGCGCCGACACCACCACCCACGTCCAGCTTGCCACCACCGCCGGCCTCCGCACGGTCACGGTCGATCAGGGTGCGGGGTGCGCCACCTGGCGGTATCTCGGCAGCTGGCGGTTTGCCGCCGGCGACACGCTGGCGGGTCGCGATTCGCGGGCGTACGGCAAGGAGCTGTGCTCGCTGACGCGGTGCGGATGGTCAAGTGGAGCGACGTCGGGTTGCCATCCGCCGTGTCGAGCGTCAGCGCCGGCCCGATCACGAGCAGCAGCATCGAGTTCGACTGGGGCACCGCGACCGACAACATGCGGGTGTGGGGATATCAGGCCGCCGTTGACGGCCACATCGTGCAGCTCGGCTCCGGCCACGGCTACGTCGCCTCGGGGCTGCCCTGCGGCAGCGCCCACACGATCGCCGTGCGGGCGGTTGACATGGTGGGAAACCGCTCCCCGAAACGAACCCTGACGCTGACCACGGCAGCCTGCCCGCCACCGCCGGCCAACCTGCGTCTCACGGCGAGCGCCGTCGACAGCATCACGCTGGCTTGGGATGGGGTGGTCGGTGCCGCCCGCTACCAGGTCTCCGCGCCTGGAGTGACAACACGGCGGACGGTGAACACGACGCTCACCGTCGGCGGTCTCACGTGCGGCACCAGCTACGCGTTCTCAGTGGTCACGCAGGACGCCGCTGGATCATGGTCGATCGCCCCGGCGACGCTGGTCGGGGCAACCGCTCCCTGCTGAGATATTCGCTACGACGCCCTTGTGATGTGGCCGTGTACTCGGTAAAGTCGGCGACGCATCATTGCGGGTCGTCGACCTGCGGCTCCAGCAACAACATAGGGGGGGTACGGAATGAGGATTCGATCACTGAGCGTGGTCGTCGCTGTGCTTGCGTTCGCCGCGCTGTCGGCGTCGCCGGCGCTCGCGCACGACTGCTTCAACCCGAACAAGAAACCGACCGCCGGTGTCAACTACACGCTGGTCGGCTTCGACGCCAACGGGCCGATCTTCGTACAGACCGGTCCCGGCAAGGGCATCGGCGGCTTCGCTGCCATCGCTCCAGGCGTGTTCGGCCCTGACCAGACCGAGACGCTGTACACGCACACGATCGGCAACAGCAACTCGCACGAGGTGGTGGGGGGCCGGGCAGCCAGAAGGCCGGCCATGCCTGCGACGGCAAGGGCATCGACTACATCGATGCCTGCTTCGGCGAGTAGAGCCTAGGTGATACGGGTGGCGGCGGATGACCGCCGCCACCCGGCCCCGCTGGCCGCGGCCATGGGGCCGTCCCCAGCGCTGGTATCGTCAGTTCGAGTGAAGCGGATCTCGAACTGGGTGCGGCAGGGCGACCTCGGGTTAACGCTGTGGATGGCCGGTCTCGTCCTGATTGTGGGCGTGGTGTGGACGATCGCATTGGGCGTGAACCTGACTCCCGGCCGGTTAGTCTTCGCGGTTGTCACCGGTGGGCTGCTGGCGTTCGCGTTGTCGTCGCTGGTCACGGTGAAGATGGCCCGCGACCTGGCCTTTGTCCGCGCCCGCAACGCGGCCGATGCGGCGCGCCGGCATGCGATCGCATCGTCGCTGCCCCCGCCCAACTTCGACTGCGATGAGACCGAGTTCGCGGCACTGGCGGATGCCGAGCTGAACGCCCTGCCGGCATGGCTCCGCAAGCGCATCAGCGAGCAGGACGTCACCATCGCGGTCGAGGACGAGCGGGACGGTGAGCCGCTGACGCTGGGCGTCTACCGGACGCTGGGCCGACCCTCCGAGATCGTCCTGTACCGCAAGACGATCATGCGAGTGGCCCACGATCGAGCCAACCTGCGCCAGGTCGTCCACGAGACGATCCTCCACGAGCTCGGGCACCTGTTCGGTATGAGCGAGGGCGATCTTGACGACTACACGATCGGCAACAATCCCCGGCCGGGCGCGCAGCCGGTGCCACCCATCCGGCCATAGCGCAAGGCCGAGGTCACCACGTCTTGAGACTGGCCGAGGACGGCACGAGAGCGACGCGCGCTCGCGCATCGACGATCACGCAGCCGTCGCTGTGCGCGATCACCGGGTTGAGGTCGAGCTCGACCAGTTCGGGGAGATCAACCGCGAGCGCCGAGAGCCGCTCGAGCATGTCCACCAGCGCGCCCTGGTTCGCCGCCGCAGCGCCGCGAAAGCCCGCGACCAGCCGTCCCGCCTTTCCGGCGCCTACCATCTCGGCGGCATCGACGTCGCTGAGCGGCGCGATCCGGAACATGGCCTCACCGATCAGCTCGGCCAGCACGCCGCCAGGCCCGAACGCGACCAGCGGCCCGAATGACGGATCCTGCACGATGCCTGCCAGCAGCTCGACGCCGCCGCTCACCATCGGCTGCACGAGCACCGGGCCCCGGATCGCAGTCGCCGCATCCTCGACCTCACGCTGATCACGCAGCCCGAGCCTGACCCCGCCGTGTTCGGTCTTATGCGCGCCCGGTTCCGCTGTCTTGACGGCAACCGGGAAGCCGAGGTCGTGCGCGACCCGCCCGGCCGCTCCGGGGTCGCCGCGCTTTCCTGGGCGACGACGGGCAGGCCGTAGCTGGCCAGCAGCGCCCGCGTCTGATCGGGGTCGAGCCAGCCGCCCTCGGCGAGGTCAGACCGCAGCCGTTCGCGCTCCTGTGGGCGGATGCCGTCGGGCCGGCGGACGACCCCGGCCGGGCGGCGCAGCCAGGTGGCCCGCTCGACGGCACGGCCCAGCGCCCGCGCGGCGGACTCGGGGTAGGCGAACGCCGCCACCGCGGAACCGGGCTGAGTTAGGGCATCCGGCAGCCCGCTGGCGGTCATGACGACAGCCAGCACGGTTTCCGCCGCTCCCTCTGACGCGGTCGCGATCGCCGCCGCGACGTCGTCGCCGCTCGAAACCGCGGCGGGCGCGAACAACGCCAGCACGGCGTCGATTCCAGGGTCCGCCAGCAGCAGCGGCAGTGCCTGCCCGTATGCCTCCGCAGTGGCAGAACCGAGCATGTCGACCGGGTTGGCGACGCTCGCCTCGGCCGGGAGCAGGCTTGCGAGCTGCTGCGCCGTTTCGGAGGAGGTCGGCGACAGCTCCAGGCCCGCTCGCTCGCAGGCATCGGCGCAGAGGATGCCAAGGCCGCCGGCGTTGGTGAGGACGCCCACGCGGTTGCCCGCGGGCAGCGGGTGGGTGGTCAGCAACGAGGCGAGATCGAGCACCTCGCCCAGGGTTTCCACGCGCACCACTCCTGACTGGCGGAACAGCGCCTCCACGGCGGTGTCAGAGCCGGCCATTGCGGCGGTGTGCGATCCGGCGGCGCGAGCCCCCGATCGGCTGGTGCCGCTTTTCATGGCCAGCACCGGCTTTCTGCGGGCGATACGACTGGCGATTCTGCCGAACCTGCTGGGGTTGCCGAATGACTCGACGTAGAGCAGCACCAGTCGGGTGGCCTCGTCGTCCTCCCAGTACTCGAGCAGGTCGTTGGTGGAGATGTCAGCCTTGTTGCCGACCGAGATGAACGCGGAGAGGCCGAGGCCGCGTTCGGCGACCCGTTCGAGCAACGCCAATCCAAGAGCCCCACTCTGTGACGAGAAGCCGATCGCTCCGGGTGGGAAGGAATGCGGGGCAAAGGTCGCGTTCAGGTGAGCACCGGGAACGGCGAGGCCCAAGCAGTTCGGCCCCAGCAGCCTCGCGCCATGCACCCGCACGCGCTCGAGTAGGTCATCCTGTCGCATCCGACCCTCGTCGCCGACCTCGGCGAAGCCGGCGGAGATCACGCATAGCGCCCGCACGCCGGCCTCGAGAACCTGCTCCGCCGCCGCCACAACGCCGGCGGCCGGAACGCAGATCACGGCCAGGTCGACAGATGCTGGGAGCTCGGCGGCAGATGCGAGTGCGGGAATGCCGGCGACCGGCTCGGCGCGCAGGTTGACCGGATAGATCGCACCCCCGAAGTCGGCGCCGAGCAGGTTGCGTACCACCGCGTTGCCGATGCTGCCGTGCCGGCTGGAGGCGCCCAGCACCGCCACATTATGCGGCCGGAAGAATGGGGCCAAAGAGGCGACCGTCGCAACGTGATCGCGCTCGTCCACGCGCTCGCGATACGTCTCCGTGGCTGCGATCGGGAAGCTGAGCTCGACCGTCCCCAGCTCGAGCTTGCGGGTGACCTCGAAGCCGGCGTCCCTGAAGACTTCCAGCATCTGGTGATTGTCGGGGCTGACCTCGGCCACGAAGCGGCGGATTCCGGTGGGCACCGCAAGCTCGATCAGCTGCTCCAGCAGACGCGTGCCGACGCCGTGGCCCTGCATGCGATCGTCCACGGTGAACGCGACCTCGGCGGATGTGAGGTCGCGCAGCCGATCGAAGCTGCCGAGAGCAACAACGTCTCCCTCACGCGTCCCGATCAGCGCCGCGCGGTCGTGCCCGTCCGCATCGAGGTAGCGGTCGGCCAGATGCTCATCCAGGACGGGGATTCCGCGGAAACGTGAGTAGAGGCTCTCGGTGGAGAGACGCCGATAGAGCTCGAGGATGGCGTCGCGATCGCCGCGTGTGGGCGTGGCCAGCCGCATCGTGCTGCCGTCTCGCAGAATCACATCGCGCATGCCCGCGGTCATTGGGGGTTCCACATGCGCCCGGCAGGATTCGAACCTGCGACACGTGGCTTCGAAGGCCACTGCTCTATCCCCTGAGCTACGGGCGCGCGGCGCTCGCCGTGCGTGCGCGGGAGCAATCGTACTCGCGTCTCGATCTCACGCGGCGTGTTGAGATTCCGTTCCTCCATCGGAGGTGGCTGATGCCAACAGACGAGTTTGGCGAGGTGGTCGCTCGCGGGTACGACCAAGTCGCCGATGAGTACGCAGCGCTCGAGTCGGCGGCCGAGCCGTGGCCGAGGCTCGCCCGGGTACGTGCGTTCATCGCCGACCTTCCCGATGGCTCACGCGTGCTCGACCTGGGGTGCGGGAACGGCGTGCCTGCCACACGCGAGATCGCGAACACGCACGTCGCGACCGGCGTCGACATCTCGCCAGAACAGATCGCTCGCGCCCAGTCGAATGTCCCCGAGGCGACGCTTCACTGTGCGGATGTACGGAAGATCGAGTTCGCGCCCCGATCGTTCGATGCCATCGTCGCGCTCTATCTGATCGACAACGTGCCGGCGCGGGACTATCGGGCGCTGTTTCGGAAGATCGCCGGATGGCTGGAGCCTGGTGGGCGCATCTTACTGAGCGCCGAACCTGGTGCTGATCCCGGCCAGGTCTATGAGTGGCTCGGCGTACCCATGTTCCTCAACACCATTCCAGTCTCAGAACTCGTGGCGACGCTCGAAGCAGCGTCACTGCATGTTGTCGAGCTGGAAACCGAGTCGCAGAACGAGGGCGGGCGCGCCATCGAGTTCGTCTGGCTGATCGCGGAAGCTTCTCGCTGAGCCGGTGGGACATGTGCCGCCGTCGGTCACGCCCGGTTATCCAGCAGCTGCGCCAAGTCGTTCACGACAACGTCGGGGTTGGCGTCGTGCAGCGCCTCGACCGGGCCCTCCCGCTCGACGGCGATGACCGCCCGGAACCCAGCCGCCCGGGCAGCCTGTATGCCGACCGGCGTCGTCTCGAAGTCGGCCGCCTGATCGGGCTCAACGCCGAGTTGGCGGCAAGCCGCGATCAGCGTATCCGGCGCCGGCTTGGATGCCAGCTGCTCGGCAGCGATCATGGTTGCATCGACGCGCTGGTCGACGAGATGGGTGAGGCCGGCGCGCTCGAGGATCTCGGTCGTGTTCGCGCTCGAGGTGACGACGGCGCGGCCGATCCCGACCAGATGCGCCGCCTCCAGGTAACAGCGCGAGCCGATGTAGGCAGCCACGCCTTCTCTTGCCAAGTGTCGCTCGAGAGCCTGCTCTTTGCGGTTGGCGAGGCCGTGCACTGTCTCCGCCGTGGGCGCGTCCTCGGCTTCACCCTCCGGCAGCCTGATGCCGCGGCTGGCCAGGAATTCCCGGATACCTTCGAGGCGCGGCCGTTCCGCCACGTAGTTCCGGTAGTCCGCATGACGATCGAACACGATGAAGGGCTCGCCCAGCCGGGCGGCCCGCGCCAGCAGGAAGGAGTCGAAGGTGTCGGCCCAGGCGGCGGTGTGGAGGCTGGGGCTAGTGGTCAGCACGCTGTCCAGGTCAAACACGCATGCCCTCACCTCGTTGGGCAGGCCGAGCAGCCTTCGGGCGGCGGTCGGCGCGTCCAGCCAGTGCAGCAGCGGGCTGTCGGTATGGTGGTCGCGGGCGAGACCATGCAGCTGGTCAATCGTCTCGGCCCGTTCCTTGGCCAGTCGCTCCACGCGCTCACGCACCTGCTCTCGATCGAGGTAGTGCGACGCTCCGCGCAGCGCGACCTCGCCGGCCGAGAAGGCCATCCACGACCGTCCCGCCAACCGTTCGATCTCGGCCGCCCAGCCGGTTGCCTCGACCTCGTCGCCGCGGGGGCCAGCGGGCTCAGTGCGCACCGACGGATCCGACCCTGCGTCCGTGTGGCGGGTATTCACGGTGGTCTCCCTAGAGTTTCGTTGCTCACCTGAACCGTATCGTCGCTCGCGGGGCAGGTGGTCGGGATGTTCCCGCAGGCGGGCTGCCGGTTAGCCGTCGGCGACCAGAGAAGAGTGGAAGGGTGACCGGTGAGACTCGAGCCCACTCCTGGACCACAAGTGGGCCCGGAGACACCCGCCAGGGCGCATGGTTAGAACGAAACGGCCACATACGCGAAACCCGAATGACGGGATAACCTCGACGCTGCGGCGCTGCGATACGGACTCAGTTTGTGGGATTCCCTGACGTGCCGGCCGGCCGTCGGCGCGATCGTTCAGTCGTTAGCTGCTGACCCAATCTTAGGGGAAGAGGAAATGCGTGTGATCCGTGCTCTTTCAATCCTGTCGGTCGTGGCCGCCACCATGCTGGTTGGAACCGCGAGCGCTGAGGCCGCGATCCCAACAGTCAACTTCGGCTCCATCGTGGCGAACTCGTGTCACCCACCCGGCTCCACTGGATGTCTGATCAAGACGACCGTGTTCCGCAACAAGACCGATCACGCCGTCCGATTCAACGCGATGGAGTTCGATACCAACTACACGTTCTCCATAACCGACAACACATGCGAGCAGCCGGTGGGCGGCCCTTACTGGTTCATCCCCGTCGGCGGACGCTGCAGCGTCACAATCTATGCCCACCCGCAGTCGATCGGTACCGTGACCGGGGCTGTGAAGCTTCTTCGCGACGATCGAGTGATCCGCCAGAAGAACCTTGTCGTCACGGGCGTTTGATTGGCGAAGTCAAGTTGGGCTCTACGAGGTCGCCGTTCTCCACCGAAGGCCGGAGATCATCCGCCAAGCCATCGTGCTCGACGTCGCTCTAGGACGAAGGGGGTCGACATGACTCGGCTACGCCTCTTCGGCGCCGGGACGCCGCCTTACGGCGCATGGACTAAGGGAGGGAACAACCCTTCGATCTGTGGTATCAACATGCACCGCTAGGGCTTTCTGGGGCGGTCGCTTAGATAGTCAGGGTGACCGGTGGGACTCGAACCCACGACCTCCTGGACCACAACCAGGGGCTACCACCAGCTGAGCTACGGCCACCACGGTAAGGCACTCAGCTTACCGCGAACCGCCGCCAGTCGATGGCAGGCGCCTGCAAACCGTCGCCTGGCTTTGTCGCTGCGGTCGGGCCGTGCGAAGCACTGTCCCTACCTTGCTCCTCGCCGTGCTCGGTTTTCGCCGCCTTTGCTCAGGCCGCGTAACGGTCGGGGTCGCGCGTCTCGTCGCCCTCCGAGTACTCCGCGCTGGTCGCCTGCTGGAGCAGCTCGTGATCCAGTACGAAGCGGCGCATCAACTGCCGCTCCTGTTCGCTTCGCTCGGGCGCCTCGGCCAGCGTGCGAACGCGATCGACGATCGTGCCCGGCTCCAGGAACGGCCGCAGCCGGCGGTGATCAAGCCGGTTCTCGACCCGCGGGCCGCGTGCGCTGGCGCTCGGGGCGCCCGCCTCGCGCATGAACGGCTGCAGGAAGGAGACCAAGCCCTCGTCGTCGGCGATCACCCGCTGCACCCAGCTGCGGCACTCGCCGCGGTTCCAGGTCGCCCAGCAGGTCAGCGCCTCGGCCATCTTCGGAGCACCCAGCAGCGTGCCGATCTCGCTCGCATCACGAACGGCCGTCAGCGCCATATTCTCGACCTGGGCCAGCTGGGAGAGCGTGACCAGCGTCTCGGCGCCCTCCGTCCACTCCCCGCCGTACTTGCCGTGCTGCTGGCCGAGCATGATCACGACGTCGGTGACGGTGGCGATCGATCCGCCGCCGCCGAGCGCCTCCTCGAGCAGCGACACACGCTCGGTCTGCTCGACCTCGAGCAGCAGCCGGCGCACCACCCGGCGCAGGTGCTGCTGCATGTCGACATCCATGCGGCCGCTCTCCTCGCGGCGCAGCAGGTCGTCCGCGGCCTGGAACACGGCTCGCATCGCCGCCTCGAGTTCGTCGCGCGACACGGCATCGCCGATGTGCATCTCGAGTCGCTGGAGGAACGCCCGCAGGCGGGCGGGCGCGTCCGGCGCGGAATCGCGGGCCAGTTCGAGCAACGTGGCGGCGAACTGGTTGGTGTCGCCGAAGTGCTCGAGCTTGGACTGCAGATCGGCGTTCGAGATCGCTCCCTTGGGCACCGCCAGCTGGAAGTAGACGGGGAACACGTCGGCGGAGGCGACCAGCAGCAGCGCTGCCCACTCCTCTTCGGGCAGCGAGGCCATCTGCGCGCACCCAGCACATCGGGCAGCCGCGGGAAGAGCCGCATCAGCAGGCCGAGCGCGCGGCTGCGCTCCTCGTCCTCCAGCTTCTCCGGCCAGCGCTCGTGGTAGCGCTTGGTCTCGACCAGCGAGCCATCCTCGTCGCGACGCGCGGACGGCGGCAGCAGGAAAGCGGACGGGCGGCGGCGCACCGCCTCGTACGCGGCCGGGCAGAACAGTCGAAGCGTCTCGAGCGCGGTGAAGTCGATCGGGTTGACCTCTCCCCGCACCGACGTGTAGGTGGAGGCGACGGCGTTCACCAGCCGCACGACGTCGCGCGGCGTGCGCAGGAACGGGTCGATGCCATTGGCGCAGATGTCGACCCAGTAGTCGGGATGCAGCAGCCCGCCCGCGCGGGCATCGGCCAGGAACGGGTCGAGCCGGTCGAGAAACATCTGCTGGAGCGAACTTCGTTCCGGTAGCGGCATGTCGATCACGACCTGGAACGCCTTCTCGACCGATTCGGCATCCGGCACGGTCCTGCCGGCTGCGACCAGGAAGATCAGGTTGGGGATCGACGCGACCGACGCCAGCAGTCGCAAGACCTCGGCCGCGCGCTCGGCGGGCAGCCGATCGACGTCGTCGATAACCACCACCAGCCGCTTCTCGCCGGAGCTGAAGGTCGAAGCCACCCTCGCTCGCAGTGCCGCCACCTGGCTGTCATCGGGAGGCTGATCGCCGGCGGGGGATGAGGGAAGCGTGGCCGTCGCCAGCAGGTGGACGAAACGCCGTTCGAGATCGTCGCTGCCGGTGAGCAGCCAGGGGTTCCACTCGACGATCGTCCACTTCGACGACTGCGGCTGCTCGCGCAGCGACTGCCGGACGAGGTTGAGCATGCTGGAGCGGCCCGCGCCGGGATCACCGTGCAGGCCGATGGCGACGCCCGCCCGGGGCGCGAGCTGGGCGATCGTCTGCGCGAGATGCGACGCGAAGGCCGCATGGCCTAGCGCATCGGCGCGCGCGTCGCTCAGCGGCCGATCGGGTGACAGCTCCGAAGCGTTTGTGGGCGGTTCGATTTTTCGTGCCTCGCGATCCCGTGTTCCAATCTCCCTCATCGGCGGGATGGCGTCCGGTCTTGATCGGAATTACCGCCGAATCGAATAACCTGACTCGATTGCCTGCGGGCGTGGCGGAACTGGTAGACGCGTCGGCCTTAGGAGCCGGTGGCCACTGGCCGTGGAGGTTCGAGTCCTCTCGCCCGCATAGACAAAGGCCGCATTGCTATGCGGGATGCGGGTTAGTTGGTAGCGGAACTGGTAGCGGAGCGAGCTTCCCCTGGCGGGTTTGGAAGGGGTTTCCCGGGGTACCTGTAGGGGTGCGCGGCTCGGCCAGCCGGATGGTGGACGTCGATGTACCCGACGCGGACAGTCTGCGGATGCGGACAGTGTCTGCGCGATGACGCCACTCAAGAGCAGCTGCGCGGGTCGCGCGTTGTTGGGGGGATAGCCCCCACGGGCTCGCACCCGTGGGGGCCCCTTAGCAGCGGCTCGCCTTTGGCGGAGGTTCGCGCGGGGGCGGGTGAGCCTGGCTGCTTGAACTCCATACGCGCGGGTAGAGAATCGGCAGCTCGGGGTGTGGGGGAGTCGAGCGCCCCGGCGCCAGACGTCTGCCGGGGCGCTTGATGTAAAAATCACTCCGATAAGCGCCAATCTTTGCGAGCGCCGCCGACGCGACCGTCCTCGGTGTGCTCGACGTTCGCGACGCAGCCGTTGCACTGGCAGCGTTGACCGCAGACGACGCACCGAACGACCTGTTCGGAGAATCCCATCCGGGCCTCGCATCCCGCCTCGCCGCAACAGACACACCACCAGGTCTGCGCCGGTGCTACTTCGGGTGCCTCTGGCGGCACTGCCATACCGATTAGTGTCCGCCCTCGGTCGCCGTTCGCCCTCGGTAGTTACTGCTCGACTTTCGAGGTCTGCCCGCATCGCCGTAGCCCTCAGCGTGCCGACCTAGCGGAGGTTCGCGCCGGGGCGGGTGCCGCGCATCGCGCCGTCGATCCCCGGGCTGTAATTCCGCGAGGGCGATGTGCCGGCAACTACTGAGGGCGAGCCCTTGCTGCTGTGGGATGCTGCCAATTCGGCAGCGGCTAGATTGATCCCCCTCTCCGCCGCTCCGCCTAGCCGCTGCCGAGCTTCAGGTCGGCGCGGTTCGGCTAACGAGTGGCCGACCCCAAGTGAAGGTTCGCGCCGGGCCGGGTGCCGTGCATCGCGAAGGGCTGGAATAGGGATTGCCTCGACGCGGCTCCGCGCGCGGGAGACTTGAATAGGTGGCATGAAGCTTCTTCTTCTCTACCTGAGGGGCCGCTACGCAGCAACCACGACGGGTCGTCAACTACTGATATGGGTGGTGGTCGTGCTCGTTCTCTATCGTTGGTGCGCCCTTGCTTGCGCAGCAGTGCTCGGCCACCGGCCCTGCCCTCCCGCCGCCTCCCGGCTAGCGTCTTGCTGCTCTGACGCTCGGTGCTTTCGCCGCATGGCTGATCTACCGCGCAATCCGGGCTCCCTTTGAGAGCCGGGAGCGTCAGAGACGCGAGCGCCAGGCCGGCGATGACCGACGGGCGGAAGAAGAGCACTACGGCGTTTCACGCGGTGACGACGAACCCTCTGGTAGCGGTTGAGGTCGCGGAACCATGGACGGATATGGACGGCAACGGACAGTGACTTCACGTAACAAAGCCAAAGGCCGCATGGCTACGTTGGCATGTAAGGGGTTCGAGTCCTCTCGCCCGCATCCCTCACTCAGATTTCACTCCGCTGTCCGGGGTTTCCACGCCCTGCACCATGGGTATCAGCGCGGTCAAACCACCCGATCCGAAGGAGGACCTGTGAAACTGCAATCACTGGATGACGTACTGATGGCCGAGTTGAGCGATCTTCTCAGCGCCGAGAAGCAGCTGGTCAAGGCGCTGCCCAAGGTCGCCGGTGCAGCATCGTCGACCGAGCTTCGTGGGGCGTTCGAGGATCACCTCGACCAGACCCGCGGGCACGTGGAGAGGCTGGAGAAGGTATTCGAGTCGCTCGGAACCGACGCCAAGAGCAAGCATTGCAAGGCGATGGAGGGCCTGATCGCCGAGGGCGCGGAGATCATCGAGATCGAGGGCGACAACTCAGCCAAGGATGCTGCCCTGATCGGTGCCGCCCAGCGGGTGGAGCACTATGAGATCGCCGCGTACGGCACCGCACGCACGCTGGCCGAGCAGCTGGGTAAGGACGATGCCGCCGCGCTGCTGCAGGAGACGCTCGACGAGGAGAGCGCCGCCGACGAGAAGTTGACCAAGATCGCCGAGGGCCGCGTGAACGAGCGGGCCGCGAGGTAGTACGACCGGGTGGGCCGGCGGGAGTGCCCGTCGGCCCACCATCCGACCGGAGAACGGAAATGGCTGTCAAGAACAAGGAGCAGTACGAGGCGCTCAAGGACAAGGGGATGTCCAAGGAGCGCGCCGCTCGGATCGCGAACTCGCCCGGCGCGTCGAGCCGTGGCGGCAAGAAGTCCGGCTCGGGCGGCAACTCGAAGCAGGGCGGGACGACCGCCCAGAAGAAGGCCGCCGGTCGCAACGGCGGAAAGGCCGCGGCAAACAAGTAGGCCGATCTCACTCGGGTTTCTCGAACCCGGATCCCGGGCAAGTCATGCAGTGCCGGCAACCGATCCGGCACAGAGAGCATGCAAACGATCGATTTCCCCCCCGACACCGCCGCCGCGACCTCCGAGCGCCCCTCCTCGCTGGAGCCGGCCGGGCGGCGGATCCAGTTCGACGTCTCGGCCTGGGCCGTGACCAAGCTGATGGCAGGACTGCTCCTGCTCGGCGTGGTCGGGAACATCACCTACCAGATTCGAGACGTCCTGGTCTGGACGGCGGCGGCACTCTTCCTGGCAGTGGCGCTGAACCCGTTGGTCACCCGCCTCGAGCCGAAGCTCGGGCGAACGGGTGCCGCACTTGTCGTCTTCATCGGGTTCGTGGTGCTTCTGATCGCAGTGCTGGCTGCGCTCGTTGCCCCGTTCGTCACCCAGGTCGACCAGCTCAGAACCGGTCTGCCACAGGCGCTGGAGGACGCCAGACACAACCGTCTGTTTGCTCAGCTCGACTCCCGGTTCCACCTCGTCGGCCACGCCCGGGCGCATGCCGATGCCGTCCCGGGTTACGTGTTCGGCACCGCCGGCACGGTGCTCGGCGGCGTCGTCGCGGTGACGACCGTGCTCTTCCTGACGGTCTTCCTGCTCATCGAGCTACCGAACCTTTCCCAATTGGTGCTCGGCCAGCTCAACTCCCCGCGGCGGGAGCGGGCCGTGTCGATTGCGCAGCACGCCAACCGCCAGGTCGGCGGCTACGTGTTCGGCAACCTGGTCATCTCGGTGATCTGCGGCGCCGTCACGTGGATCGCGCTGTACCTCCTGCACGTGCCGTACTCGCTGGCGCTGGCCGTCTTCATGGCGGTCTTCGACATCATCCCGTTGGTCGGCGCGACGATCGGGTCGTTCGTCGTGATCGGCGCGGCGTTTCTCCTCACCGGCACGACGGCGGGCATCGCGATGTTCGTGATCGTGATGGTCTACCAGCAGATCGAGAACCACGTGCTCCAACCGTTGATCTACGGCCGAACGACGCAGCTCTCGTCGCTGACCGTGCTGCTGGCCGTACTGGTCGGCGGTGCAATACTGGGGCTGGTTGGTGCGCTGCTCGCGATCCCGATCGCGGGCACGCTCCAGGCGGTGCTCGGCGAGATGCTCGAGGAGCGAGCCAAGCGGATCCAACCCGGCGGGCCGAGCGGCGAGGAGGCCGTCGAGGTCACCTGAGCCGTCGCGACGTCGGCGGCCGCTCACGCGGCATCCAGTCGGCGGAGCAGCGCCAGCACCGCCGCTTCGTGTCCGGTCAGGCCCGCATGATTCTTTCGCTTGGCCTCTTTGGTGAGCAGCGTTTGCAGCTTCCCGTCGAGATGTGACTCGAAGACGTATGGGTGGACGTAGCTTCTGCGGGCGACCGCGGGCGTGTTTCCAAGCTCCTCGGCCACAGACTTGACGGCGTCCACGATCTGCCTCCGCGCCTCCCTGTCCGACGTGTGCTCGCCGAGCTCCTCGAGTGCCCAGGCGGCGACCACGGTACCCGACCACGTACGGAAGTCCTTCGCGGTGAACTCGTCGCCCGTGATCTCGCGCAGATAGTCGTTGACGTCCTCGGAGTTCACGTCGACCACGTCGCCGTCCTCGTCGAGATACTGGAAGAGCTGCTGTCCCGGAAGGCCCTCGCAACGGCGCACCACGCGCGCCACCCGCGGGTCCGACAGTTCCACCTGCTGCCACTTGCCGCTCTTGCCGCGAAAGGAGAACTCGACCGTCGAGCCGTGCACGTCGACGTGCCGGTCGCGCATCGTCGTCAGGCCGAACGAGTTGTTCTCACGGGCGTAGTGCTCGTTACCCACCCGGATGTTCGTGGTGTCGAGCAGATGGACGACTGCGGCAACGACCCTTCGCTGGTCGAGCTTCCGTCGCCGCAGATCCCTGCTCACACGCCGACGGATCTTGGGCAACGCCTCGCCGAACGCGACCATGCGATCGTATTTCGTCTTGTCGCGCGTCGCCTGCCAGTCGGGGTGGTATCGGTACTGTTTGCGTTTGCGCGCGTCGCGGCCCGTCGCCTGCAGGTGCCCGTTCGGGTCCGGGCAGATCCAGACATCCGTCCAGGCCGGCGGGATCGCGAGACGTTTGATCCGCTCGATCTGCTTCTGCGCGACGCGACCGCCGCCGGGAGCGATGTACTGAAACCCCTTGCCTCGCCGGCGGCGGGTGATGCCCGGTCGATCGTCCGTGACGTACCGCAACCCGGCGGCCCCGGCTGACGCTTTGTTCGCGGCGGCCACCGTTGCGTCTGCCACGCAAGTCACCTCACGGACTTCTAGGAGAACGACGTGTCGTGAGTTTATCGGCGTGAGCCGTGGCAGCGATCCGACGTTCCGTAGTTCTCCGGCACCGATCTCGTGGTGATCCCCGATTCGGAGCCCCTGCCTGTGGCGCGAGCATGGTGGTATGACACGGTCGATCGTCGAAGCCATCGACGTTCACAAGAGCTACTCGGTAGCGGGAGGAGTCCCGTTCGAGGTGCTCAAGGGCGTCAGCCTGTCAGTCGCTGAGGGGGAGATGCTCGCCATCATGGGGCCGTCCGGCTGTGGCAAGACCACGCTTCTCAACTGCCTGTCCGGCCTCGACGACATCGACGGCGGGGACATCCTGATCGACGGTGTGTCGCTCGCCTCGATGTCGGATCACGCGCGCACCGACTACCGGGCGCGCAAGATGGGCTTCGTGTTCCAGTTCTACAACCTGATGCCGGTGCTCTCGGCGGTGGAGAACGTGGAGCTGCCGCTGCTGGTCGCCCGTGTCCGCGCCAACGAGGCAAGGCGACGCGCACTGGACGCGCTCGAGTTGGTCGGACTCGGCCACCGCGCCGAGCAGCTGCCGGAACAGCTCTCCGGCGGTGAGCGTCAGCGGGCGACGATCGCACGGTCGCTCGTGAACCAGCCGGCGATCGTCTGGGCGGACGAGCCCACCGGCGACCTGGACAGCGAGAACGCCACCCAGATCACCGCACTGATGCGCTCGCTGAACCTCGAGCACGGGCTGACGCTGCTGATCGTCACGCACGACATTGCCGTCGGCTCGAAGACCGATCGGATCGTGCGAATGATGGATGGGGCGATCGTCGAAGAGCTGATTCCCGAGGAGGCGATACATGTACGCGCGGGTCACACTGCTTGAGATCGACACTGCCAGAATCGGGATGGACGACGCGCTTGAGCGCTTCCGCTGCGGCGTCTTGCCCGCGCTCCAGGAGCAGCCGGGCTACGAGGGCGTCTACGTGCTTACGACCGACGACGGCAAGGGTGTGCTGCTCTCGCTGTGGGACACCGAGGAGGATGCGGACGCCGGTGTAACCAGCGGCTATTACGGCGACCAGATCGAGAAGTTCATCACCATGTTCAGGTCACCGCCGGGGCGCGAGCACTACCGCGTGGCGCTGGTCGACCAGCCGGACCTGGCATGGGGGTGATCGGGCGTGACCGAACTCTTTGGCATACCGATCTCGAGTGTGATGATCGCAGTCGTCGCGCTGGACGTGCTCGCGCTCGGCTTCCTGGCCGGCCTGGCGTTTCGTAACAGGGTCTTCTTCCGGCTCGGCGTGCGAAGCGTCGGTCGTCGCAGGGGCCGATCGGCTCTGATCGTGGTCGGGCTGATGCTGGCAACATCGATCATCGCGGCCGCGCTCTCGACCGGCGACACGATGAGCAGCTCGATCCGAAACGCCTACATCGGCGCGCTCGGGCAGACCGACGAGCTGATCACCGCCAAAGGCTCCGATCCGCTGGGCACCGCCGGGACCGAGAGCGTGATCGGCTACTTCGACGCGGGCTCGCGCGGCGCCGATCGTCGATCGGCTGCATCGCTCGCCGCTGGTCGACGGGGCGGCGCCGGCGCTGATCGAGCCCACCAGCGTGCGGCTTCCGCGCACCGGACAGTTCGAGCCGCGACTGGTCGTGTTCTCGGCCGACCCGCGGCAGATGCAGGGTTTTGGTGAGATCAGTGCAGACGGTGGCGGGCACGTGACGCTGGCGCAGCTCGGCCCGGGCGAGACCTACCTCGACCGCGAGGCGGCAGATCGACTCGATGCGAGGGCGGGCGACACCGTCCACGTCTACGCCGCCGGCCGGGACGAGCCGTTCCGCGTGCGGGCGATCGTCCACTATGACGGTGCCGGCACGACCCAGGGCGCGCTGCTGATGCCGCTGGCCGCCGCCCAGCAGCTGACCGGCCACAACGGTCAGGTCAACCTGATCCTGATCTCGAACCGGGGCGGCGCGGTCTCGGGTGCATCGCACACGGACGCTGTCGAGCGCTTCGCGGCGCCACTTGCCCGCCGCAACGGCTTGGAGGTGAAGACGGTCAAGAGCGACGCGCTCGATAGCGCCGAGCAGCTCGGCGCGAGCTTCATGTCGCTGTTCACCACGTTCGGCAGCTTCTCGATCTTCGCCGGCATCCTGCTGATCTTCCTGATCTTCGTGATGCTGGCCGCAGAGCGACGCACCGAGATGGGGATCGCGCGCGCCGTTGGAACGCAACGCGGTCATCTGGTGCAGATGTTCGTCTACGAGGGCACCGCGTACGACCTGCTTGCCTCGATCGTGGGCGCAGCGGTGGGCGTGCTGACATCACTCGTGATGGTGCTGCTGATCGCGCGCGCCTTCGCCTTCCCGGGCGTGGAGATCACCCCCGATCTGCAGGCGCAGAGCGTCGTGCTGGCGTTCGGCATCGGGCTGTTGCTGACGCTGCTGGTCGTCTCGCTGTCGGCGTGGAGGGTCAGCGTGCTGAACATCGTCACCGCCATCCGCGACCTCCCCGACCCGATCGTCTCCCGCCGCGGTCGCCGCGGGTGGGGCCTGACGGTGGTCGGACTCGTGATCGGCTGCACGCTGATCCCGGCCGGACTGTCGTCGAGGCAAGCGCTGCCCTTCAATCTGGGCGTCTCGTTGGTGATCGTTTCGCTGGTAGGCGTGCTCCGCCGCACCGGGGCCGGCGATCGAGTCGCGTACACCGTCCCTGGGGTGGCGCTGGTCGTCTGGTGGCTGCTTCCGGCGGTGGCCACCGAATGGTTCCTGCCCGAGCTGGCGGCCGACTTCAGCATCTTTCTGCTCTCGGGGATCATGGTCGTGATCGGCTCGACCTGGGTGATCATCTACAACGCCGACCTGTTGATCGGCCTGGCAACTGCCACCGTGGGGCGTTTCGCGTCGGTGGCGCCCGTGCTCAAGCTGGCCGTCGCCTACCCGCTGCGAAACCGCTTCCGCACGGGGATGACGCTGGCCATGTTCACGATGGTGGTGTTCACGCTGGTGGTCGGCGCCACCACGTCGCTCGCCTTCAACAGCGCGTTCAACGACATGGCGTCGTTTGGCGGCGGCTACGACCTGCGCGCCACCACGGCCGAGATCAGCCCGGTGCACGACATGCATGCGGCTCTCGCCGGCGCCGATGGTTTGCAGGCGTCCCAGTTCGCCGGGATCAGCGCCCAGTCGACGCTTCCCGTGAAGGTGCACCAGGACGCGACCGGCACGGGCTTCAGCGACTACCAGCTGCGCGGCGTGGATGACGCCTTCTTGGCGTCGACGACCTATGGGATGGCGACTCTCGCCAGCGGATACAGCTCGCCGAGGCAGGTCTGGCAGGCGCTGGAGCACAACCCTGACCTGGCGGTGGTCGACGCCGCGGTCGTGGCGAGCCGCAGCAACTTCGGCTTCGGCGGGCCGCAGCCAGACCTGCGCCTGAGCGGGTTCCTGCTGGAGGACCAGGGATTCGACCCCGTCAAACTCGACATCCGAGATCCGCGCACCGGGCTCGTGCACACCTTCACGGTGATCGGCGTGCTGGCCGAGACGGCACCGGAGTTCATGCTCGGCATCACGGTGTCGCAGACGGGGATGAACTCAGCGTTCGGCGCGGTTGCTCCCAGCATCTACCTATTCAAGCTGGCGCCCGGCGTTGATCCGGCGACTACCGCCGATCGGATGGAGGCGGCCTTCGTCGCGAACGGGATGCAGGTGGACGATCTCCGCAAGCTGCTGCGGGACGGAGTCGGCGCATCGCTGACGTTCACCTACATCATCCTCGGCTTCATGGGACTGGGCCTGATCGTTGGAGTCGCGGCGCTGGGCGTGATCAGCGCCCGCGCGGTGGTCGAGCGTCGCCAGCAGATCGGTGTGCTGCGGTCGATCGGCTTGCAGCGGCGGATGGTCGAGGCGACGTTCCTGCTCGAGTCCTCGCTGATCTCGCTGACCGCGATCCTCCTGGGGACGGTGCTTGGCCTGGTGGTCGCCTACAACGTGATCGCCCAGTCGGCATCGCAGCCGAGCTGGGGCAACCTCGAATTCGCGGTGCCGTGGTGGACGTTGACGATCGTCTTCGTGACGGTGTACGCCGCCTCATTGCTGGCGACGATCATCCCGGCTCGGCGGGGGGCGCGGGTGCGGCCGGCGGAGGCGCTGCGGTATCAGTGAGCCGCGCTCGCCGGGCGCAAACCCGCCCGGCGAGCCGGCCCTGCAGCTCAGCCGCCGCCGCTGATGTCGATCCCGCAGCCGCCTGCCGAAGCGAAGATCGCTGGGAGGATCGGGCTGTCGTCGAAGTGGTCGATTCCGTGTCCGTCCGAGAGCACGCGACTGTTCGGGTTGTTATGCGCCAGCACGCCGTTCGGGCCGGCGACGCCGATGCCGAGCGCGAAGAACTGAGGCTGGCCGGTCGCGGCGTACGCGGGGACGAAGCATGCGATCTGCGCCGTAGTGGCCGGCACCTCGATTCTTTGCAGCGTCTGCGTCGTTGCGGATACGGAGCTGAAGTCGAACAGCAGCCAACGGCCTCCGTGTGACGTGGAGCTGACCAGTCCCTGGTGGGATGACGAGACACGGATGCAATCGTGCCCGTATGCCGTGCTGGCGGCGAACAGCGAGCTGGCGGTGATCGCGAGCACGACGAACATGCGGCGCTTCATGTGGAACCCCCATGTCGAAGAACGAAGCCGGCGAAGTATCCGATCGGTATCGAGGGCTGTCAACCGGGGCGACTGAGGAGTTGCCTCAGCGTCCGCTCGCCACCAGCAGCAGCGTGAACGCGCCGAGGGTGCAGCCCACGATTGTCATGGCCAGCGTCCAGCCGCGATCGGGCGGTACGAAGTCCCCTCGCATCAGCGCCGCCTCGACCTGGCGTTCGCGGCGCAGCGCGTAGCCGATGCATCCGATGCCGAGCAGCGCGAATCCGGCCCCGATCACCTGGTAGGGCCAGGTGTCGGTCTCGTCGACCAGTCCCGGCACCACCTTCCCGGCCGCCAGGCTGACCGCGAGCGAGGTGAGGCCGGTGCGCCACCACGCGAGGTAGGTGCGCTCGTTGGCGAGCCTCGTCCGCCGCGTCGCGTCCAATGCATCGTCGAACCTGCGCCGCTCCTCCGTCATCCCGGCTGACAGTACCAGGAGGTGACGGCGGTGGCGCACCCGTCAGGGTGCGACTAAGGTTAGTGAGCCCATTGTCGTGGCGAGAGCTGCGTTCGCCGGGCCGACGAGCCCATGAAAACACAACTCGAAGAACTCGACTCGAACCGCGTCCGACTGACAGTCGAGGTGCCGGCCCACGACGTCGACCACGCCTTCGACCACGCGCTGACCGACCTCTCCAAGGCCGTCCGGCTGCCGGGCTTCCGCAAGGGCAAGGCGCCCAAGACCATGGTCATGCAGCGGATCGGACGCGAGGCCGTGATCGAGGAGGCGCTCGAGCACCACCTCTCCGGCTGGTACCGGCAGGCCGTCGCTGTGGCCGGCATCGATCCGGTCGACCGGCCCAGCATCGACTGGGAGGACGAACCTCAGGAGGGCGCGACCTTCAGCTTCAAGGCCGAGGTCGAGGTCAAGCCGCGTCCCGAGGTGAAGTCATACAAGGGCCTGACCGGCGTGCGCCCCCCGGCCGAGGTGCCGCGCGAGGCGATCGACTCAGAGCTCGAGCGGCTGCGGGTGAGCGTCGCCGAGCTGACGCCGGTCGAGCGCGGCGCCGAGACCGGCGACTTCGTCGTGATCGACTTCGTGGGATCGGTCGACGGCAGCGAGTTCGAGGGAGGGCGGGGGACCGACTACGGCGTCGAGCTGGGCGCGGGCCGTCTGATCGAGGATCTCGAGAAGGGGGTCGAGGGCATGAAGGCGGGCGAGCAGCGCGACGTTCCCGTCACGTTCCCGGCCGAGTATCCCGCCGAGCATCTGGCCAGCAAGGCGGCCAGCTTCGCCGTCACCGTGAAGGACGTCAAGGAGCGCGTGCTGCCCGAGCTGGACGACGAGTTCGCGAAGTCGGTGAGCGAGTTCGACACCCTCGCCGAGCTGGAGGCCGACCTGCACGCTCGGTTCCTGGAGGCTGTGACCGAGGAGGGGGACCGCGTCTTCCGCTCGACCGTCCTCGACGACCTGGCCGGCCAGCTCAGCACCGAGCTGCCCGAGGCGCTGGTTCGCTCGCGGATGGCCGACATGATGCGGAACATGATCGAGTCGCTGTCGGCGCGGGGCATGGAGATGTCCGACTACCTGCGGCTGACGGGCCAGAACGCTGACGAGGTCGTGCAGACGCTGCGCCCGCAGGCAGAGGACTCGGTCGCAAAGGATCTGGCATTGGAGGCCGTCGCCGATGCCGAGAACATCGAGATCACGGACGAGATGATCGACTCGTTCATCCGTGAGCAGGCCACACAGGGTGGCGACGACCCCGACGAGCTGGTGTCGAGGCTGATGGACGACCCCGCCACGCTGACCGCGCTGCGGATCGATCTACGAATGCAGAAAGCTCTCGACATCGCGGTCGATAACGCAAAGGAGATCTCGCCTGAGCAGGCCGTGGCGAGGGACAAGCTGTGGACGCCGGAGAAGGAATCCGAGGCCGCGGCCGCAAAACCGTCACAGATCTGGACCCCCGGCTCGGCAGAGCCCGGCGAATAGGAGAGCCCCGAGTGAGCCCACTGATTCCAATGGTGATCGAGCAGACCTCGCGCGGCGAGCGCTCCTTCGACATCTACTCGCGACTGCTGAACGAGCGGATCGTCTTCTTGGGCACGCCCGTGGATGACCAGATCGCAAACCTGATCGTGGCGCAGCTGCTTCACCTGGAGTCCGAGGATCCCGACAAGGACATCTCGCTCTACGTCAACTCGCCGGGCGGAAGCGTGTACGCCGGCCTCGCCATCTACGACACGATGCAGTTCATCAAGCCCGATGTGCAGACGATCTGCGTCGGCATCGCGATGAGCATGGGCGCGCTGCTGCTTGCCGGCGGTGCCAAGGGCAAGCGGATGGCCCTGCCGAACGCCAAGATCCTGATCCATCAGGTCTCGTCCGGGTTCCAGGGTCAGGCGACGGACATCGAGATTCACGCTCGCGAGATCCTCGACATCCGCAAGCGGCTCGACCAGATCATCTCCGACCACAGCGGACAGTCGATGGAGAAGGTCACGCGCGATACCGAGCGCGACTACTTCATGAGTGCCGAAGAGGCGCAGGAGTACGGCATCATCGACCGCGTGATCGCGAAGCACTAATGATGGTTGACTCCACGAACTACGCGGCTCTGGAACTGGTCCAGAGCGCCCCAGATGCCACGATCGCCCTTGAACAGGCTTCATCCAGCCTGCCCTGCGGGCGCTCCCGTCATCTGGAACACTCTGTCCTGCGACCAGGAGCCACGCAGCCCGTGGAATCAACCATCTAGCCATGGCCCGCCCGACCGACACCAACGAACAACTGCTCTGCAGCTTCTGCGGCAAGAGCCAGCGCCAGGTCAAGAAGCTGATCGCCGGTCCCGGCGTGTACATCTGCGACGAGTGCATCGATCTCTGCAACGAGATCATCGACGAGGAGCTGACCACCCCGGCCCAGCTCGACCTCGACAACCTGCCCCGGCCGAAGGAGATCTACACCGTCCTGAACGACTACGTGGTCGGGCAGGAGGAGGCCAAGCGCACGTTGTCGGTGGCGGTGTACAACCACTACAAGCGTGTGCAGATGGCTTCTCAGGCCGACGGCGAGGTGGAGCTGTCGAAGTCGAACATCCTGCTGCTGGGGCCGACTGGATGCGGCAAGACGCTGCTGGCGCAGACGCTGGCGCGGATCCTCAACGTGCCGTTCGCGATCGCTGACGCCACCGCGCTGACCGAGGCCGGGTACGTGGGCGAGGACGTCGAGAACATCCTGCTGAAGCTGATCCAGGCCGCGGACTTCGACGTCAAGAAGGCCGAGACCGGCATCATCTACATCGACGAAGTGGACAAGATCGCGCGCAAGGCGGACAACCCGTCGATCACGCGCGACGTGTCCGGCGAGGGCGTGCAGCAGGCGCTGCTGAAGATTCTGGAGGGCACGGTCGCCAGCGTGCCGCCTCAGGGTGGGCGCAAGCACCCCCACCAGGAGTTCCTCTCGATCGACACCACCAACATCCTGTTCATCTGCGGCGGCGCGTTCGCCGACCTCGACCGCATCATCGAGCGGCGGATCGGCAAGAACTCGATCGGCTTCGGCGCCGACCTGCGATCGAAGAAGAACCGCGACACGCAGGAGCTGTTCCAGGATGTGATGCCGGAGGATCTGATCGCGTTCGGCCTGATCCCCGAGTTCATCGGCCGGCTGCCGGTGGTCACCGCGGTGCACCAGCTCAAGCAGGAGGATCTGATCCAGATCCTGCTCGAGCCCAAGAACGCGCTGGTCAAGCAGTACCAGAAGTTCTTCAGCTATGACGGTATCGACCTCGTGTTCACCGAGGATGCGCTGACGGCGATTGCGAGTAGCGCGCTGGAGCGCGCCACCGGTGCCCGCGGTCTGCGCTCGATCATCGAGTCGGCGCTGCTGAACGTGATGTTCGATCTGCCGTCGCGCAAGGATGTCAACAAGTGCGTGATCACGCGTGAGACGATCGAGAAGCACATCGACCCGACGCTCGTCACCGAGGGTGGCCACGGCGACGTGACAACCGAGCTCGACCAGGAATCGGCCTGAGAGAACGGGGACGCGGAGAGTAGAGTCGCGCCGTGCTGCGACTGCTGCTGATGCTGGCCGCGCTGGCCGGGCCCCATCCACCGGCCTCCTCGGTGCATGTGACGGTGCCGCAGTCGTACGAGCTGTGGGACGGACGCGTGCAGGGCCACGTGGCGCCGGGAGCGACGGCGCTGACCGTCCAGTCGGCCGGCCACCTGTGGCACGTCGCGGTCGAGCCGGATGGCAGCTTCGACCAAGTCGTCTCGCCGGTGCCGATCGGCGATGCGTCCGTGACCGTCGGTGGGCGGCTGGTGACGCCGGTGTTCGGCGTGCCCAGTGGCTCGATCAGCGCACTTCCGCCCCCTGACGACGATGCCGATCTCGACTCGACCCTGGAGCGGATTGCCGGTGAAGCGTCGCCGCACGTCGGTATCTACACCCGCTCATGGAAAGGGGTTGCCGCGTCGTACAACGCGGGCGCCGAGTTCGAGGCCGCCAGCACGCTGAAGCTTCCGATCATGCTGGAGGCGCTCTCGCAGAACAGGGGCGAGTTGTCGGAGTCGGAGTTCTGGGAGCCGATGGGCAGGGTGACGCGCTACTCCGACAACGAGGGCGCGAACGAGCTGTTGGTCGACACGGGAGGCAGCGAGGCCGGTGGAGCGGCCAAGATGGTGGCTCTGGTGCGCTCGCTCGGCTTCACCCACACCTACATGGCCGGCGGCTACCTGACCAGCGCCGGCGGCGGCCCGCCGCTGATGACCGTGGTCGATCCGCCGCCGTCGGCCTATAAGCACACCACGCCGGGTGAGATGGCGACGCTTGCGGCGCTGATCGTGGACGCGGCCGCCGGCCACGGCGCACTGCTCGGCCACGGCATCTCCCAGCACGAGGCGCGTGAGCTGCTGTACCTGATGGTGCATGCCGAGGACCCCGGTCTGGTGCCGGCCGGGGCTTCGGGTCTGCCGGTGGCGCACAAGATCGGCTGGTTGGATGACACCGACAACGACGTCGCGATCGTCTTCACCTACCACGGGCCGGTCGTGATCGCGATCTACACGGTGGGATCGCAGGACGGGACGGCACAGACGTTCGGGGTCGCCGCGACCGGCGCCATACTCGATGCCGTGAGGGGTTGACGCGGCCCGGTCAGCCGATCACGAGCCGCCGTACCAGGGGCACTGACGCCAGCAGGCCGACCCAGGCCGGGGATGCCTCCGGGCGGATGACCTGCGGTAGGCGGCGACGGGCATGGCCGGGCTTCACGACCTGCTCGTACCACGCATCCTGGGCCGCCACCATGGCACCGTACGCGAACATCAAAGCCAGCAGTCGGCGGTGCCAGGCGCCGCTGTGACGGCGCGACAGGAGCAGCGCGTCGATCGACAGAAGCACACCGTCCAGGCCCTCGTGGTGGCCGATGTGGACGCGGTCGACTCCCGGCTCGCCGGGCGTGGGGCGGCGCATGCCGTCGGTCTGGATGCCGAGTTCCGCCAGCAGCCAGGGTGCGGAGGCGCAGGTCACGGCGAGCGCGGCAAGCGCGCGTCGCAGGTCTCCGCGCGGGGTGGCGGCCGACGGCCGCTCGCCTGCGGCCAGCGCCAGGGCCACGCCCGCCACGGCGGGCGCGTTGTGCCAGCGGGCATCGAGATCGCGCTCGTCGACCACCCCCGGGAGCGCGGTGGTTGCGCACAGCGGCAGTGCCAGCAGGGCGATGGGCCGGCGGCGGGCGTGGGGCAGGGTGGCGATCGCCGCCACGGCGGTGGGGTAGTTCGCAAACACGACCGCCCGCGAGAACCCGCCGCCGCGCGAGTGGTAGAGGTGCCGCGGTGGGGTGCGCGAGTACGTCCAGACGATCATGCCGGCGACCGCGCCGTGCAACGCCCACACCGCTCGACGTTCGGCGCTCATGGCCCGATGGTACAGTCGCTTCATGACTCCGTGCGTGCTCGTGACCGGTGCCCACGGATGCATCGGCGCGTGGGTGGTGCGCGATCTCGTTGAGCGAGGCGAGCGGGTTGTCGTGCTCGATCAGGGCGGTGATCCGCGACGGCTGCTCCTGCTGCTGGATGCCGACCGGGTGTCGGCACTCGATCGGGTTGCGGTCGATGTCACCGACCTGGAGGCGGTGGAGGAGGTGCTCGACTCGCGCTCCGTGACCCACGTCATTCATCTGGCCGCGCTGCAGGTGCCGTTCTGCCGCGCCGACCCGCCGTTGGGTGCCAGCGTCAATGTTGTCGGAACGGTGAACATCTTCGAGTCCGCACGCCGTCGTTCTGATCGGCTCGAGATGATCGTCTACGCCTCGTCGATCGCCGCCTACGACGCTGTCGAGGCGGGCGGGGGAGCCGAGATGGCCGGCACGCCGGGAACGATCTACGGTGTCTACAAACGAGCCAACGAAGGAACTGCGCAGGTCTATCACCAGGATCATGGCGTTGCCAGCGTCGGACTTCGACCGCACACCGTGTTCGGCCCTGGCCGCGACCAGGGGCTTACGTCGTCGCCCACTACGGCGATGCTGGCCGCGGCCGCCGGCCGGCCCTACCGGATCGGCTACGGCGGCCTGTCGCAGTTCCAGTACGCGCCGGACGTGGCACGGGCGTTCGTCCAGGCGGCGTTCTGCGGACACCGGGGAGCGACCGTGCACAACCTGGCGGGAGAGGCGGTGGCGATGGACGGGGTGGTGGAGGCGATCGTGGCGGCCGCGCCGGCGTCGCGCGGCATGATCGAGCATGCCGACGTCGAGCTCCCGTTCCCGGGCCGGGTGGATGCATCGTCTCTCGGCGAGGTGGTGGGAGCGGTACCGGAGACGCCGTTCAGCGAGGCCGTCTCGGATGCCGTGGCCCGCTTCCGCCGGCTGATCGCCGACGGCCTGATTCCGCCCGAGCAGATCGATCGCCAGCTCGCCTGAGCGCCCGGCGCGAAACATTACTCACGTCCACGCAACGATTCGCCCCCCACCGCGACACAACTATTGGAGTCAAACCCCTGTCGTGTGGGCGTTGCGGTTTCTCGACGCGATCGTGACCCCTCGCCCTGATGGTTGAGCCAACCCCGGCCGCGGCCGAATTCTTGGAGTCAAACCCCTGTCGGGGTGCCGTGAGCGATTCGGCACGCGCTCGCGAGAGCTGTCGCACCGCGGTCACAATTCTCACCCACCCGGCGTTCCAACTATTGGAGTCAAACACTCATGAAGCGGGCCTTGCGCTTCTGTGGCGACATTGTTGCAACTCGACCTCTCTGTTGAGCCAAACGCGGTTCCCGCCCAATTATTGGAGTCAAACACTCATGAGGTGGGCGTTGCAGAAACGTTGCGCGGGCGTTGCGGTTCAGCGGATGTGCTGGCGACTGAACCAGAGCAGGTGCACCGCCAGTGCGCTCACCAGCACCACCGCCCAGGCCGCGCTGAGCGAGGGGGAGAGGACGCTTGGGATCTTGGTGTCCACCCAGCCACGCTTCACCACCTGCTCGTTCCAGCCGTCGTTGACGGACACGGCAACGCCGTAGCAGAGCAGCAGCGAGAGGTAGAGCGACAGCGCCGGAGGCAGCCGTCTGGCCGAGAGCACAAGCGCCGTCACCGCCAGCATCGCCCCGAACAGCCCCTCGTGCAGGCCCAGATGCACCGAGGCCAGATGCGGCTCGCCAGGCGTGGGCTGCCGTGACCGGATCACCAACCCGGCCAGCGGGATGTCCTGCGCATACAGCCCCACGCCTGCGATCACCCATGGCAGCGACCACACGGCCAGCAATCCGATCAGCGCCACTCGCAAACCGCCCAGTGGCACCCTGCGGCGGGGAGCGGGCGACCACCAGGTCAGCCACACCGCAAGCACGACCCCCACCACGGCCGGCGCGTTCGCCCAGCTCGCCGTCAGATCGTCCTGGCTGACAACACCGGGAACGGCCACCGCGGCGCAGAGCGCGATCGCGATCCACGCGAGGCGTCCGCGCGCCACCGCGCCCACCAGCGCGATCGCGGCCAGCGCGACCGGATAGTTCAGATAGCTGATCAGCCGCGACGCCGCTCCCGACCACCCCGTGTCATCGAAGTGGTAGGTCGCACCAGCCGGGAGCCGCCAGTAGGTGACCAAGGTCGCCACGGCGACAGCCCCGAACATCAACCAGATAGCCCGTACCCGCACGGCGCAACACTACAATGGCCGCCGATGGCCGACCGACGGACAGACGATCTGGAGCTCCGCAGCCGGCACGATCCCGTCGCGGTCGAGCCGCGGCTGTTCGCTCGCTGGGAGTCGGCGGGGCTGTTCCGCGCCGACCCGAAATCCGGCCGGCCGTCGTATGTGATCGCGCTGCCACCGCCCAACGTGACCGGCGAACTGCACATGGGTCATGCCCTGAACGGCTCGATCCAGGACGCGCTGATCCGGCTGGCGCGGATGCGGGGTCGCGAGACGCTCTGGATCTGCGGCACCGACCATGCCTCGATCGCCGTCCATGCCGTTATCGAGAAGCAGCTGCGGGCCGAGGGCCTCACCCGCTTCGACCTCGGCCGTGAGGCCTTCATCGAGCGGGTGTGGGCGTGGCGAAGCCAGACCGGCGCCACCATCATCCAGCAGTACAAGCGGCTCGGCTGTGCCCTCGACTACGAGAACGAGCGGTTCACGATGGACGATGGCTACGCACGAGCAGTGCTGGAGATGTTCGTGCGCCTGTACCGCAAGCGCCTGATCTATCGCGACAACCGGATCGTGAACTGGTGTCCTGGCTGTGGATCGACCGTCTCGGACCTCGAGGTGCGCCACGAGCACGCAGCCGACGCGCTGTACGAGGTGCGCTACCGGATCGTGGGCAGCGACGACCACCTGACGGTGGCGACGGTGCGCCCGGAGACGATCCTGGCCGACACCGCCGTGGCCGTGCATCCCGACGACGACCGCTACCGGCACCTGGTGGGCGGCACGGCGATCGTGCCGATCGTCAACCGGGAGGTACCGATCATCGCCGACGAGTACGTGAAGATGGATTTCGGCACCGGCGCTCTCAAGATCACCCCCGGACACGATCCCAACGATTTCGAGATCGGCCGCCGGCACGGTCTGCCGGAGCTGTCGGTGATCGGGTTCGACGGCCGCATGAGCGAAGCCGCCGGCGAGTTCGCGGGCATGGCGACGGGCGAGGCCCGCCAGAAGGTGATCGACCGGCTGTTCGCCGAAGGGCTGCTGCGCGGTGAGCAGCCGTACGAGCACGAAGTCGGCCACTGTGACCGCTCCGGCGATCGCATTGAGCCGCTGATCTCGCTGCAGTGGTTCATGCAGATGGACGAGCTGGCGGCTGCTGCGAACGCCGAGGTGCGATCGGGCAGGGTGCGCTTCACGCCCCGCTCGCAGGAGAACACCTACTTTCACTGGATGGACAACATCCGCCCCTGGTGCATATCGCGCCAGCTCTGGTGGGGGCACCAGATCCCGGTCTGGTACTGCCCGGACGGGCACGCAACCGCCGCCACGACCACCCCGGACGCCTGCGCGGAGTGCGGCTCGACCGAGCTGGAGCGCGATCCGGACGTGCTCGACACCTGGTTCTCGTCGGCGCTGTGGCCGTTCGCAACGCTTGGCTGGCCCGATCAGACCGACCGCCTGGAGGCGTTCTATCCCGGCGACGTGCTGGTCACCGCGCGCGACATCATCAACCTGTGGGTCGCCCGGATGCTGATGATGGGGATCGAGTTCATGGGCGACATCCCCTTCACCGACGTCTACATCACGTCGATCATCCAGGCGGCGGACGGCCGGCGCATGTCCAAATCGCTCGGCACCGGCATCGACCCGCTCGACCTGATCGACCGCTACGGCGCCGACGCCACCCGCTACGGCCTCCTGAAGATGAGCTCGACACAGGACGTGCGCTTTGCCGAGGGCATGATCGACGAGGGCGCGAAGCTCGCCAACAAGCTCTGGAACGCCTCCCGATTCGTGTTGATGCAGGCCGACACGACGCGTGTCAGCGGCCCCCGCGGAGGCGGAGCCCGAGGATCGCTGGATGCGCTCGCGGCTGGAGGGTGCCAACGCCGAGGTGCTGCGGCTGCTCGACGAGTACGACTTTGCGGGCGCGGTCAAGGCGCTCTACTCGCTGATCTGGAACGACTTCTGCGACTGGTACGTGGAGGCCGCCAAGCCGCGTCTCTACGGCGACGACCAGCAGGCCCGCGAGGATGTGTCCGGCATGCTGCTCTGGGTGCTCGAACGGATGCTGGCACTCGCGCACCCGGTGATGCCGTTCGTGACCGAGGAGATCTGGGGCTTCCTGCCCGGCGAGCGCGGGATGCTGATGGTGTCGGCGATGCCCGAGCCGCAGGCTGCGCTGCGCGACCTGGCGCTGGAGGAGGCCGCCCACGGCGACATGACCGTCGTCTCCGAGGCGCGCCGGATCGCAAACGACGGCGAGGCGCCGTCGGTGGTTGTCAGGCCGGACACCCTGTTTCGCTCGCTGCTCCCCAAGGGCGCCGTGGTCACCGTCGATCCCGCCGCGCCGGCCGCTTCCGCCGTGGCACTGGCCAACGCGTCGCAGCTCGAGAGCAAGCTGGCCGATGCCCTCGCCGAGCTCGAACGAGCCCAGACCAAGCTCGCCAACGAGCGCTTCACCGCCCGCGCGCCGGCCGAGCTGGTGGAGGCCGAGCGAGAGAAGGCGCGTCGTTTCGAGGCCGAGGTGGCCGACCTCAAGCGCCGGCTGGCGGATCTGTGACGTCGGTGGCGTCCGGCGACTACATCGACTCGCTGGAGCTGATGGGGATGGAGTTCGGGCTCGACCGCATGCGCGAGCTGCTCGACGCGCTGGGGCACCCCGAGCGCGAGTTCGACGCTATCCACGTGGTGGGCTCGAACGGCAAGTCGTCCACCGTCCGCTTCTGTGAGGCGTTGCTCGGCGCGGAGGGCGTCCACTGCGGGGCGTACCTCTCGCCGCACATCACGACCTTCCGGGAGCGGATCCGGTTGCGCGGCGAAGTGATCCCGCAGGATGCCTACGACGAAGCCGTCCTGGCGGTGCGGGACGCGGGATTGCGGCTGACCCAGTTCGAGGCGCTGACCGGGGCGGCCCTGCTGGCCTTTGCCCGCGACGGCGTCGAGTGGGCGGTGGTCGAGGCGGGCCTGGGCGGCCGGCTGGACGCCACCAACGTGCTCGCGCGCTCGAGGGTACAGGTGCTGACCAACGTCTCGATGGAGCACTCCGAGCTGCTGGGCCGAAGCCGCGAGCAGATCGCCGGCGAGAAGCTGGCTGTGGTGCCCGAGGGCGGACACCTGGTGATCGGCGAGCCAGGCTGGGCGGATGCCGCGCCGCAGGCCGCCTGGACGAGGGAGGTCACCGTCGGTGGCTCATACCAGGATCAGAACCGGGCCGTCGCCCAGGCCGCCGTGGAGGCGGCGCTCGGTCGTCCGGTCGACGGCACTGCGATTGCGAGGATGGGCGTGCCGGGGCGGCTCGAGGTGCGCGATGGTCGGCCGATCGAGGTCTGGGACGGTGCGCACAACCCCGCCGGGATGCAACGGTTGGTGGCCGAGCTACCGCCGCTGCTCGGCGATCGCCGAGCGGTGGCGGTGTTCTCGGCGCTGTCCGACAAGGACATCCCGACCATGATCTCGCTGCTGAAGACGGTCTGTCCGACGGTGGTCGCGACCAGCTCGTCCAACTCCCGTTCGATGCCGGCCGACAAGGTCGCATCGTTGGCCGGCGGGCCGTCGGCCGAGTCGCCTCAGGAGGCGCTTGACGCGGCCCGGGTGCTGGCGGGAGGCGACGGGGCGGTTGTCGTCTGTGGTTCGCTGTACCTGCTCAACGATCTCACTGGTCCCGACCGGTGAGGGTAACCGTTGCGGTCCGACCGGCGAGGCCCGTACACTCCAGCGCGACGCCCGCGTGACTGTGCTCGCCTCCTCATCCGCCTCAAGCTCCGGTCCGCTCTCCGGCATCGGCGATTTCTTCAGCTCCGGGTACTTCGTCGCGATCGAACGGGTGACCGGGTTGTTCGTGATCGCGATCTGGCTTGCGCTTGCGTTCTGGACGGCCAAGGACGCCCGCCGCCGGATCGACGATCCCGTGATCGTGGCGGTCTGTGTGGCCGCGGCCGTGCTGTTCGGACCCCTCGGCGTCGTCATCTACATGTTCCTGCGACCGCCTGAGTACCTCAGCGATGTTCGCGAGCGCGAGCTCGAGATCCGCGCCATGGAGCGCCGGTTGGGCGCTGACGAGGTGTGCCCGTACTGCCGCAACCCGGCCGAGCCGAGCTTCCTGTCGTGTCCGCATTGCGGTACCAAGCTGAAAAACGCCTGCCGGCGCTGCAAGAGCCCGCTCGATCCGGAGTGGCGGCTGTGCCCGTACTGCGAGACTGCGGTATCGGCGGGATCGCTGCCGGCGGAGCCGCGCGCGCGTGACGTGGTCACGCGCCGCACGACAACCGAAGCCTGACCGGCCTTCACCAGACTCAAGGAGAGCCAATGCCCGATCTCGAGCGAACGTTCGTGATGATCAAGCCGGACGCCCACGCCCGCAGCCTGTCCGGCGAGATCCTCGCGCGCTTCGAGCGGCGCGGCTTCACGGTGCGTGGCATGAGGTTGCTGCGCGTGACGCCGGAGCAGGCCGCCCAGCACTACGCCGAGCACGAGGGCAAGCCGTTCTATGCCGGGCTGGTCGAGTTCATCACGTCGGCGCCGGTGGTGGCGATGGTGCTGGAGGGGCCGGCGGCGGTCGCCACCGTGCGGACGATGATGGGCACCACCAACCCGCTCGACTCGGCGCCGGGCACGATCCGTGGCGACTACGCCCTTGAGCTCGGCGAGAACGTGATTCACGGCTCCGACTCGGTGGCCTCGGCGGAGCGCGAGATCGCGATCTACTTCGCGCCGGCCGACTTGGTGTGATCCCGGACCGCCCGCTGTTCCTGGCGTCGCGCTCGCCACAGCGGCGCGCGATCCTGGAGCAGCTCGGCCTACCGTTCAGCGTGGTCGAGAGCAGCTACGTGGAGCGTAGGTTGCCTGGTCTGACACCCGCCCAGGCGGCGGTCGAGCATGCCCAGGGGAAGGTGGCGGGGGCCGGCGACGGCGATCTCGTGCTTGGGGTGGACACCGTCGTCGATGTCGACGGTGACGTGCTTGGCAAGCCGGCCGACGAGGCCGAGGCGGCCGCGATGCTGCGTCTGCTGGGCGGTCGCACGCATCTCGTCCACTCGGGCCTTTGCCTGCGAGCGGGGGGCGTCGCGCACACGCGGCTGGCGTCGACGGAGGTCACCTTCCGCCCGCTGCGGGATGGTGACATCGGGTGGTACGTCGCGACCGGCGAGTGGCGGTGCCGCGCCGGCGGCTACGCTGTGCAGGGCAAAGGTGCGGCGCTGGTGACGCATATCGCCGGCGACTACTCCAACGTGGTCGGCCTGCCCGTGGCCGCTCTGATGGATCTGCTTGGGGAGACCGAGCAGGCTGTCCGCTGCTAGACTGCGCTGCCTTCATTTGCGGCATTTGCAGCGGTTACGAAAGGAACGTTTTATCGGCATCTTCAACTCACTGACCGGCTTTGGCGGTCGCGACATGGCGGTTGATCTCGGCACCGCAAACACGTTGGTGTATGTGCGCGGCCGGGGAATCGTTCTCTCGGAGCCGTCGGTGGTTGCGATCGACCAGCGCACGGGGGATGTGCACGCGGTCGGTATCGAGGCCAAGCGGATGCTGGGGCGCACACCGGGCGACATCCAGGCGATCCGCCCGTTGAAGGATGGCGTGATCGCCGACTTCGATGTGACCGAGCAGATGCTGCGGCACTTCATCCAGAAGGTGCATCAGAACCGGTGGGCGCATCCACGTGTGGTGGTCTGCGTACCCTCGGGCGTGACCGGCGTCGAGAAGCGGGCGGTGGAGGAGGCCACGTACTCGGCCGGAGCGCGCCAGGCCTACCTGATCGAGGAGCCGATGGCGGCCGCGATCGGAGCAGGGCTTCCGGTCAGCGAGCCGACCGGCAACATGATCGTCGATATCGGCGGCGGCACGACCGAGGTGGCCGTGATCTCGCTGGGCGGGATCGTCGTCTCGCAGTCGATCCGGGTCGGCGGCGACGAGTTGGACGAGGCCATCATCGAGCACGTCAAGCGCGAGTACAAGCTGATGATCGGCTCGCAGACGGCTGAGGAGGTGAAGCTCGAGATCGGGTCCGCCCACGAGCTTCCCGAGGAGGTGGAGGCCGAGATCCGCGGCCGCGACCTCGTCTCGGGCCTGCCCAAGACCGTCGTCCTCTCGAGCGCCGAGGTGCGCCTTGCGCTCGAGGTGCCGCTGACGCAGATCATCGACGCCGTCAAGCAGACGCTCGACAAGACGCCACCGGAGCTGGCCTCGGACATCATGGATCGCGGCATCGTGCTTGCCGGCGGCGGCGCGCTGCTGCAGCGCATGACGGAGCGGATCAGAGCCGAGACGCAGATGCCGGTGCACCTGGCGGAGTCGCCTCTGACGTGCGTCGCGGTGGGATCCGGGCGTTCGCTGGAGGAGTTCGACGCGATCCACCGGGCCAACCAGTCGTATGCGAACCGCCGCCGCAGCGGCCGCCGCAGCTACACCTACTAGCGCGCGCCGCGGGCGGGATCGCGGTTCGCGGCCGACGCCATCAGCTTCGTGGCGCGCGCCGCTGCGGCCGTGATGCCCTTGCTGCGGTAGCGCTCGAGCGCCTGCTCAGCGGCGGCTCGGGCAAGGTCGCCGTGGCCCGCCCACAGCTGCGCCTCCGCCTCGGCCATCAGCGCATCTCCCTGCATGCCCGGCGCGTCCGTGCCCTCGGCCAGCTTGACGGCCTCGCGCGCCAGCGAGACGGCCGGGTTGGCGCCGCCGTTCCGCGCCTCCACACGAACGACCGCCGTCCGCCACGCGATCTGGTTTCCGAGATCATCGGGTGCGGCGGCGGCGCGGCTTGCCTCGGCCCAGGTCGCAGCCTCGCCCATGTGTCCCCCGTCCACCAGGCAGTGGGCGAGCAGGGACGCCGCCTCGCAGCGGTTGATGATGTGGTCGGAGAGCGGCTTCGCGGTCTCCAGCGCCGAGCGAAGCTCGACCTCGGCCCGCGCCTGATCGCCGCCCATCAGGTGGACCATGCCGGCGAACTGGGAGATCTCGGATCGGGCGACGCTGGGAACCTGGTCGAGCAGCTCCCACCCAGCTGCCAGTACGGCATACGCCTGCTCGATCCGCCCGGCGCCCGCCAGCAGCAGCGCCAGCGGCACCGCCACGAATGCCTCTGCCGCGCTGTGGCGCCCCCGCTCCGCCTCGATCAGCTCGCGGCAGCGATCGATCGCCTGCTCCGAGGGCACAGGTCCCGTCCACAGGCAGAGCGCCAGGTTGCCGAACACCATCCGCTCCTCCGCCATGCCGCCGGAGCCGGGCAGGTGGAAGCGCGCCTGCTCGAGCGCCGTCGCCGCCGGCCCGTACTGGGAGTTGGCCTGGTGGGCGAACGCCCTCCACAGCCAGGCTCGCACCAGCCAGCGCTCGTCACCGGCCCGCTCGAACACCGGGATCGAGCGCTCGGCGGCGTGCGCGAGCGCTGCGCCGCTGCCGGTCGAGCTCCAGAGCGCGTGTGCCAGGCACAGCAACGCGCGCTGCTCGCCGCACTGGTCGCGTGCCGAAACAGCCTCGTCGAGCAGCTCGTCCAGTAACGCCCGAGCCTGCGGCGGGTCGGGGATGCCCGCGTGTGCCAGCGCGAGCTCCGGCAACACCTCACGACGGGCTTCCGCGTCGTCCACCAGCAGCGCTGCCGCCCGGCCCAGCAGGTTGGCCGCGGCCGGCGCGTCCATCCGGGCCTGGGCGCGCAGCCCTGCAGCCGTCAGCTCCCGGCCCGCCTCGATCGCCAGCCGCCTGCCGGCCTCGTCGAGCGGCCCGAGCTCCGTGCGCAACCGGTGCGCCTGCTCGAGGTGATATCCGACCATCTCGGAGAACTCGCCGTCCTGGCCGCTCTGCATTGTCCCGATCCATCCGGCCAGGTGCTCGTGGAGCTCGGCCCGGCGGCGCTTCGGCAGACGAGCGTAGGCCGCGTCGCGCACCAACAGGTGGCCGAAGCGATGGGCGGCGCCGCCGTGGAACGCCGAGCGGGCCGGGCGGATCAAGTCCTTGCGCGTCAGCCCGAGCAGCGTCTCGGTGACGTCCGCCGGATCCAGCTCGCCTGCCAGCAGCGCGACCAAGGGCGCGGCTGAGAACTCCTTGCCGATCACCGACGCGCACTCGATCACCGTCCGCTCCGGGGCGGACAGCGCATCCAGCCGCGCGCTGATCACCGCATGGATGGTGGAGAGGGCCGTCACGTCGAGCTGCTGGCCGGAGCCGATCGTGGCCAGCAGCTGCTCGACGAACAGCGGGTTGCCGCCGGCCAGCAGGGCCAGCCTGCGAGCTGTCGTTTCGTCGATCGGCTGATCTGTGGCGAGGTGGCCGATCAGCTCCTCGGAGTCGAACTCGGACAGAGGCTCGAGGAAGGCTGTGGTGGCGTTTCGCAGTCCGCCGCCCCAGGTCGGCCGCATGTCAAGCAGCTCATCCCGGGCACTGCAGAGCAGCATGATCGGCGCGTCTCGCGACCACTCGGCGATGTGCTCGATCAACTCGAGCAGCGTCGGCTCGGCCCAGTTCACGTCCTCGAGCAGGACGACCAGCGGCCGCTCGCGCGCGATCGTCTCGAACATCCGTCTGATCGCCCAGCCGGCCTCGTCGGTGGTGGCGGGTGCCTGCGAGCGGCCGATCAGCGACGCCACCTGCGCCGCAACGCGATCGCCGTCCGGATCGTCCGCCATCAGCTCGGCGATGGTGCGCTCCGCGTCGGCGCCTCCCAGCCCGCGGACGATCTCAGCCAGCGGCCAGAACGTGATCCCCTCGCCGTACGGGAGGCACCGCCCCGGCAGCACTCGGGCCTCATCGTCGACCGACCGGATGAACTCGAGCGTAAGCCGGGACTTGCCGATGCCGGCGGGCCCGACCAGGGTGAACAGCGCGCACGAGCGCTGCCGCACGGCGCGGGCGTAGGCATCCCGGAGCTGTGCCAGCTCGTCGCGGCGACCGACCAGAGGCGTGTCCAGCCGTCGCAGGTAGGGATCGTCGCCGTGCACCTCGATCAGCCGCCAGGCCGCGACCGGCCCCTTCTTGCCGCGCGCCTGCAGCGGTTCGACCGGCTCGACGCGGGTGGCGTTCGCGGTCAGCCGGTGCGTCGCGTCGCCGATCAGGATCTCGTCGGCACCGGCCAGCTGCTCGAGCCGGGCGGCCGTGTTGACGGCGTCACCGGTTACCAGCGCCTGGCCGCTGGAGGGATCTCCGGCGACCACCTCGCCGGTATTGACGCCGGTGCGGGTGCGCAGCGTCACACCCCAGTCGCGTTGCAGCTCCTCGTTCAGGCTCGCCAGCTCGACACGCATCTCGACCGCGGCTCGCACCGCCCGCAACGCATCGTCCTCGTGCAGGCGGGGTACGCCGAACACCGCCATCACGGCGTCGCCGATGAACTTCTCGACGGTGCCACCGTGGCGAGCGAGCACGGTCGACACGGTCTCGAAGTAGCGCTCCATCACCCGCCGCACCGCCTCCGGGTCGAGGCTCTCGCCAAGACCGGTGGAACCGGTCACATCGGTGAAGACGACCGTGACCGTACGTCGAGACTCGGTACGGTTTGCCACAAGTGCAAATATACGCCCGGTGTGGAGCCTGGGGTGCAAATTTCGGCCGCGGGACGGCGGATGCGGTATCGTCGTCGCACCTGTCACGAGCGTAGGAGGCTCCCGTGAGTAACATTGACGACTACTGCCGGAAAGCTCACATCGATCCCGCCGAGCTGAGTGACGCCGAAAAGAGGCTGCTCACCGACCTCAGCCAGGAAGAGCTGGATGCGCTCGTCGCTATCAGCAAGAAGGGCGCGAGGACGAAGCCGGTCGCCCGGGTAGGCTCGTCGGGCTTCTGAGCCGGGCGTGCATCTCTCCGAGCTGTTCGCGATCCGCGCCGACCCCGCGGCCGGCGTCTATCTGAGCCTGACGCGGCGCTGCCCGCTGCACTGTGCGCACTGCTCGACCCGCTCCACGCCGCACGCCGAGCAGCACCCGGCCGAACCGTTCCTGCGGCTGGTCGCCAGCTTCCGGCCCGACCTGCGTCCGGAGGTTGTCTCCCTGACCGGCGGCGAACCGCTGCTGCGACCGCGGCTGGTAGCGGAGCTGGCCGCATCGGCAGCGGCGTCGGGCGCTTCCACGATGCTGCTCTCGGGCATGTTCTTCGCGGCCTCCGGGCGAACGCCGCCGGCGATCCGGCGAGCATTGGAGCCGCTCGACCACGTCTCAGCGAGCATCGACCGGTTCCACGAGCGGGAGGTGCCGCGAGGCACGGTGATCGCGCTGCTGCGAAGCCTGCTCGACGATGGCAAGCAGGTCAGCGTGCACCTCACCGGCGACCACGCGGGAGACCCCTACCTCGAACGAGTGATCGACGAGGTCCGCCACGTGCTCGACGACCGCTGCCCGATCTACGTCGCGCTCGTCGCCCCGGTCGGGCGCGCGACGGAATGGCTGGATCCTGTCGCCGAGCCGTGCGACTCGGCGGCGGAGCCGTGCCGGCTCGCATCATGGCCGGTGGTGACCTTCGACGGCACCGTCGTCGCTTGCGCCAGCCACGCGGCCCTCGACGGTCCTGCGCCCGAGCACCTCCGACTGGGCCACGCCGCCACCGACGACTGGTCGGTGATCTCGCAGCGAGCGGCCGGGTCGCCGATGTTGCGAGCGATTCGGACGTTCGGGCCGCGGTGGATCGCGGAGAGCGATGGAGATGGAGCCTGCGCGGGCTACTGCGAGACCTGCGTCGGCCTCAGCCATAGCGGGGGACTCGAGGGCCGGGTGAGGGCGCGCATGCGGCGTCCGCAGACGGCGCTGCTGGAGCGGCATGCCGCCGACGGCCGTCCTCGCGCCGCAGACTGGGTTGAGCCGTCCTCGTTTGCCCACCTGCTCGATCTGGGCCGCCAGGCGGTGCCGGCGTGAGTGCCAGCCGGCGCCTGATCGCCAAGCTGGAGCTGACCCACGGGGCACTGAACCAGGCCTCGGCGCCGCTCTGGTCAGGGCCGGACGGCGGTGACCTGTACGGGGAGTACCTGGCCTCGCTGCACGGTGTCGCGCGGGGGGCGATGTGGCTGATGATGCGGGCGCTCGAGCGCTGCGAGGAGCTGGCCGAGATCGGCGATCCGGTGGCCGAAGAACTGACGCCCTTCCTTCGCCACCACATCCCCGAGGAGCAGGGCCACGACGTCTGGCTGCTGGAGGACATCGCGGCCCTGGGCGGTGACGCCGAGCGGGTGCGCGCGTTGCCCCCGTCGGCGACGATCGCGGCCATGAATGGAGCCCAGCTGTGGTGGATCGAGCATGCCCATCCGGTCACGTTCCTGGGCCACGCGGAGGTGCTGGAGTGCTCGCCCCCCGAACTCGAGATGCTGGACGAATTCGAGCGACGCGCCGGCATCCCGGCGGCCGCGATGCGCTTCTTCCGCCGCCACGCCGTGATCGACGTGCGGCACCGTGAGGAGATCCACCAGACGCTCGATGCGCTCCCGCTCAGCCGGGAGCAGGAAGTGCTGGTGGGCCTCAGCGCGCTGCACACCGCCGGCATGCTGATCCGGCTGTGCGACGAGCTCCGCGTACCGGAGCGGGCACTGACGTAGGGGTGTGTGTGGCCCCGCCGCGGGGCCGTCCGATCTACTGTTCGCGCGTGCTCCTGGCCGTCGCGTCTCCCATCTCCTACTTCCAGGCAATCGTGCTGGGCCTGCTGCAGGGCTTCTGCGGAGCTGTTCCCGATCTCGAGCCTGGGCCACAGCGTGATCCTGCCGCAGCTGTTCGGCTGGGACATCCACCAGAACGACCCCTACTTCATCACCTTCCTGGTGGCCACCCACCTGGCGACGGCACTGGTGCTGCTGGGGTTCTTCTGGCGCGACTGGGTGCGGATCGTCCGGGGCATGTGGCGCTCGCTCCGCCGAGCGGGAGATCGCGCGGACAACACGCGACGGCCGGCTCGGCTGGCTGCTGGTGGTCGGCACGATCCCGGCCGGCCTGCTGGGCCTGCTGCTCGAGGACAAGCTGCGGACGGTCTTCGCATCGGCCAGTCGGCGGCGTTCTTCCTGATGCTGAACGGGCTTCATGCTGTACGGCGCGGAGCGGCTGCGCCGCCGCGCGCCGGTCGAGGCCGTCGACGCCGGCGACGAGCGCATCGCGAAGACGGCCGGCTTCAAGGAGGCGGTCGCGATCGGCGCCGCTCAGGCGATCGCGCTGATCCCAGGCTTCTCGCGCTCCGGCGCCACGATGGGCGGCGGCCTGCTGGTCGGGCCTCTCCAACGAGGACGCGGCGCGGTTCTCGTTCCTGCTGGCGACGCCGATCATCGGCGCCGCCGCGGTCCTCAAGCTGCCGGACCTGTTCGGCAGCAGCGGCGACGGCGTTCGCGGCCAGGCGCTCGTCGGCGCGCTCTGCTCGGCGCTCACCGCCTACCTCTCGGTGCGGTTCCTGATGCGCTTCTTCGAGACCAACCGGCTGACGCCGTTCGCCATCTACTGCGTGCTGGCCGGCCTGGGCTCGTCCATCTACCTCGCCCTGAACTAGCTGGACCCAGGACCCTCGGCGCTCGTCGGCCCGGACTGGAACCAGGCGAAGATGAAGCAGCCGACACCCAGTACCAGGGCGGCGATGCCGTGCTTGACGTGATGGTGGGTCGAACCCGCCTCGTGGCCGGGGATGAAGCTGGGCAGCGACTTGGCCGGCTCGATGAAGTAGAGCAAGGCCAGCGCAAGAAAGACGATGCCGACGATGACGGCGGGAATGATCAGGTTTGGGCGCTTCTGCATGGGGTCTCTCCGGGCAGTGGATTGGCGCCTCGAGAGTACCGGGCACCTAGGATTCTGTGCGGCGGTTGATCCACCGTACTTACAGGGCTTTAACCTCGTGTGGGGTACACTCGGAGCCTCTCCTGACCGCCCATCATGCTGATCGGAAAGAACCGTCTCATCCGGCGGCGGGCCGTAATTGGCCTGCTACTTGCGGCCTCGCTCACGCTCCTCACCCTCTCGTTTCGTGGGGGATCGGACGGCGTGATCGGGGTCATACAGCGCGGCGCGCTGTCGGTCACGGCACCCTTCTCGGCGGCGACGACGCGCGTCACGCAGCCGTTCGTGGATGCGTGGAACTGGGCCGGCGGCCTGGTCGACGCACGCTCCCAGAATGCGCAGCTCAAGAAGCAGCTGGATGAGGCACTGGCCGCCAATCAGCAGCTCCAGCAGCTGCAGGCAGACTTGGCCGGGTACCGCCAGCTGCTTCGCTTCACCAAGACGTCTGAGCTGGCCTCGCAGTACGGCTACGTCGGCGCGACGGTGATCCAGCAGTCCAGCAACGCCTACAACCAGTCGATCACGCTCGGCGTCGGCAGCGATGACGGGGTGTCCCTGAACGATCCGGTGGTGGCTCCGGCCGGGGACAGCAGGTACATCGCCGGCCTGATCGGGCACGTCAGCTCGGTCACCTCCCGCGCCTGCACGGTGAGCCTGATCCTCGATCCCGAGACGGCGGTCTCGGCCAGTGTCCTGGGCACCACCGTTCGCGGGGTGGCCGAGCCGGCGGCCGGGACAGGCCTGCTCAACCTGCTGATGGTGGGGCAGGACGAGGACGTCCAGACGGGGCAGTCCGTCATCACCAGCGGCATCCGCTCCAACAACGCCGGGCTCAAGTCGCTGTTGCCGAGGGGCATCCCGATCGGCAAGGTGACGAGCGTCAGCCAGTCGAACGTCTCCTACCCGAACAAGACGATTCAGGTCACGCCCTACGTCGACTTCCAGAGCCTCAACCAGGTGCTGGTGCTGAAGGTGCATCAGTGATCCTCGACTCGATCAAGATCGGGCTGGCGATCTTCGTGCTCGCGCTGCTCCAGCTCTCGGCGATGCCACAGCTGACACCCTCCACGGCAGGCCCCGACCTGCTGGTGGTGCTGGTGATCACGGTGGCGATGCTGCGCGGCCCTGAGGCCGCGGCCCTGACCGGCTTCGCCGCCGGGCTGCTGCTGGACGCGATGGTGGTCGGGCGGCTCGGCCTGACGTCGCTGCTCTACATGGCGGCCGGCATCTGGGTCGCGAACCGGCTGCAGCCGACTGAGCAGGTGGTGGTGCCCACGCCGCCGCAGCCGCTCTCGGCCCCGGTGCAGTTCGCATACGTGATGGCCGGCACGGTGATCGTGCAGGTCGGCCTGGCGCTCGCGCACTCCTTGCTCGGCGACAGCTATCCGCTGCGTACAGCGGTCTCGACCGTCGTCATCCCCACGGTGATCGAGACCGCGGTCGCCGCGCTCCTTCTGCTGCCGCTGCTGCGGCGGCTCCTGCGACACCCCACGAGGATCGATGTACGTTCAGTCTCCCCCGCCTAGACCCGAGCGGGAGCCGGACCGCAACCAGCTCGTGATCCGGGCGGCGGCGCTGGGCGTGGTGGCGGCGGTGCTGTTCGGCGTTCTGCTGTTCAGGTTGTGGGCGCTGCAGGTGCTGCATTCCGATCACTACGTCGCGCAGGCGAACCAGAACGATGTGCGCACCCTGGCCCTTCCGGCGCCGCGGGGCGAGATCGTCGATCGCACCGGCGCCGTTCTGGTCAAGAACTCGAGCCGCGTGCTGGCCCAGGTGAACCCGGCCGGCTTGCCGACCAAGGTCGACTGCACCACGTTCCCGGTGGATTCGCAGGCCACCTGCAACAGTGTCGTGGCCGCGACCCCGGCGGGAGCCGTTCCCAAGTGCGCCGCGCTGCGCGATCAGCCGCGCTGCAAAGAGCTCGCCCGGCTGGGCCGGGTGCTCGGCATGAGTCGGCGCGACGTGTGGCGGGCGTATGAGAAGACGCTGCTGGTGAACTCCGACGGAAGCGGCGGATGCGACGCGTCCAAAGGCACCTGCTACGTCGTCAACGCCGGCGCTCCGCTGCCGATCTCGACCGCCAGCGAGCCGCAGGTGGCGTACGTGCTCGAGCGCCGCGACCGCTTCCCGGGAGTCCAGTTCATCGAGACGACACAGCGCGACTATCCGTTCGGCAAGCTGGTGGCGCCGAACGTGCTCGGCTACGACGGCCAGATCTCGCAAGGCGAGCTGAAGGATCCCAACTTCCACGGCCTCGATCCGGGATCGGTGGTCGGGCAGGCCGGCGTCGAGTACTCCTACGATTCGCTGCTTCGCGGCCAGGAGGGGGAGCTCCAGCAGAGCTACGACGCCAGCGGTCACGCTGTCGGCCAGGCGTACCTGGCTAAGGCTCCCACTCCCGGCCCGACGCTCCAGCTGACGATCGACTACCGGCTGCAGCAGGTGGCGCAGAAGGCGATCGCCTACGGCATCCAGGTGGCGCGGAACGACGGCGAGATCGGAGCACACACCGGTGCACTGGTGGCGATGGACCCCGACACCGGCGAGATCTACGCGATGGCTTCGTACCCCAGCTACGACCCGTCCGCGTTCCTGCCGCCGGCCAAGCGCGCAACGGCGCTCTACAACGACAAGTACAACCAGCCGCTGGTCGACAAGACGCTGCTGCCGGCCGCACCCGGCTCGACGTTCAAGCCGATCACCGCGGCGGCGGCGTGGAATGAAGGCGTGATCGGTCCTGGCACGCAGTTGGATTGCCCGGGGGTCTTCTACCGCACGGGCGACCAATCGCACACGCCGTTTCGCAACTGGAACCCCTTCGATAGCGGCGTCATCAACCTGCCGACGGCGCTCGAGATCTCCTGCGACACGTTCTTCTACCAGCTCGGCAACAAGTTCTATGACCGGCCAAACCAGGGCATCGACTTCCAGCGCCAGATCCGCCGGTTCGGCTTCGGTACCACTCCGCCGCTCGACCTGCCGGTGCCGTCGTGGTGGGCGGGACTCGTGCCCGACCCGCAGTGGCGGCTGCAGCACTACCCGCCCGGTATCGATCAGGTCTGGCAGCCGGGCTACGACATCCAGATGGCCATCGGCCAGGGCGACCTGACCGTCTCGCCGATGCAGCTGGCGGTTGCCTACAGCGCCCTGGCCAACGGCGGCAAGCTGGTCACTCCCCACGTCGGACGCGCTCTGCTGGGCGCCGACGGCCAGGTCACCAAGCGGCTGCACTACCCGGCCCCCAAGAACCTCGGTCTCTCGCCCGAGCTACTGGCTGAGATCAGGGACGGCCTGGTCATGGCGGCGCACGATCCCAACGGCACCTCGAGCGCGATCTTCGGCAACTTCACTCCGACCGTGGCCGGCAAGACCGGCACCGCGGAGGTACCGCCGCTCGACCCGAATGCCTGGTATGCCGCGTTTGCGCCCGCTGACCACCCCCGGCTGGTGGTGGTCGCGCTGATCAGCAATGGCGGCCACGGGGGCACCGCGGCCGCGCCCGCGGCGCTCCAGGTGTTCCAGGCCTACTTCAACAAGAAGGTGTCTCACGTTGTCGGAACGGACAAGTCGAATTGATTCGTAACTACCTCCGCCACCTCGACCACCTGATGCTCGCGACCGCGCTTGCGATCACCTCGTTCGGGCTCTGGATCATCCACAACGCGACCCGGGACGACATCCCTGGCAACCCGTCGTACTACTACGACCGCCAGCTGGCCTACGCGGTGGTTGGCACGATCGGCATGCTGCTGATCGCCGCCATCCCGCCCAGGGTGATGCGCCGGGCGCACCCCGCGCTGTACGCATTCGTGCTGCTCTCGACGGCGGTCGTGTTGGTGATCGGCACCAGCGTGCAGGGCGGGCAGCGCTGGATCAACCTGAGCCTGTTCCAGTTCCAGCCGTCGGAGCTGGGTAAGCTGCTGCTGATCGTCGGGCTGGCGGCGCTGCTGGCCTCGCGCCGCGACTCGTGGGGGCCGACGCGGATGACGCTGGGCGCGCTCGCGTACATGGCGGTGCCGGCGTTGTTGGTGTTCGCGGAGCCGGACTTCGGTACGGCGCTGGTCTACGCAGCGGTCACGCTGGGGATGCTGTTCGTGCTGGGAGCTCCCTGGCGGCACTTCGCCTGGATGGGGCTGGGCTTCGCGGTCGCGATCGCGCTCGTCTTCTCGATCCTGCCCGGAATGGGCGTGCCGGTGCTCAAGCAGTACCAGATGGATCGCCTGACAGCGTTCCTGCATCCCGGCCAGTCAGACCTCCAGGGTGACGGCTACCACCTCTCCCAGTCCACGATCGCGATCGGTTCGGGCGGCGTCGAGGGCAAGGGCATCGCGGGTGCTACGCAGACGCGACTCAACTACCTGCCCGAGCACGCGACGGACTTCATCTTCTCCGTCGTCGGCGAGGAGCGCGGCTTCCTGGGGGCGGCCTGGCTGCTGGCACTGTACGCGCTGCTGATCTGGCGAGGGCTGAAGGTGGTGACGATGTCGAGATCGACGTTCGGAAGCCTGGTGGCTGCGGGTATCGTCAGCATGCTCACGTTCCAGATCTTCATCAACATCGGCATGACCATCGGCATCGCACCCATCACCGGCATCCCGCTCCCGTTCATGAGCTTCGGCGGGACGCATACGATCACGAACCTGTTCGCGATCGGCGTTCTGCAGGCGATCCACCTTCACGCGTACCAGACTGACGACCCCCCGTATGCGTATGCCTAGCGTCTTCAGCGGTGCAAAGCTGATGTACGGGGCGGCCAGGGACGTGAGGGGAACGGAGGTGCAGGAGCGGCCGCTGTTTCTGTGCGGACGCAAGGAGCCGCTGGAGGAGCTGCGGCTGGCGCTGGGCGCCGAAGGCCCGCGGGGCGAGCGGGCGGCGCAGCTGTTCGCGGTGCGGAGGCTTACCAAGGACGATGCGGGTCGGCTGTCCCGAGGCTCGGTCGTCGTCTACGGCGGCGAGGTCGTGAGCGGTCTCGACGACGCCACGCGGGAAGACCTGAAGGTGATCGGCCGGGCGCGGATCCGCAAGCTGGCGCTGCTCGAGGCGCTCGACCTGCCCAGCCCCGCGGTGACCGAGGCCGGCCGCATCCGCGGCCTCGAGCCGGCGGATCTGCTGCCTTACCGCCGCGGCCACTTCCCCGTCGCGCACGCGATGCGGGAGCTGGCCGATCGGGCCGGGGAAAGCGGCCCGTGGCTGGCGTCGCTGCTGCCGGCGTTTCGGCCATACGTGGTGGACGAACTGATCGAGTCGGCGGCGCGGCGAAACGCCCGCACCAGCCTGATGATCTTCATTCCCGGCGCCGATCTGCCCATCCTGACCTCGATGCAGATGCGGATGGTGCTGAAGATCGCAGCCTGCCACGGCCAGAAGATCTCACCCGACCGTGCGCTGGAGTTGCTCACGGTGCTGGGCGCCGGCTTCGGATTCCGGATGGTCGCGCGTGAGCTGCTTGACTTCGTGCCGATTGCTGGGTGGGCCGTCCAGAGCGGTATCGCCTATTCTGGCACGAAGGCTCTGGGGAAGGCGGCGGACGAGTACTTCGAGCGGGGAGCAGTGGCCGACGCCTCGAAGCTGCGGGCGCTGGCGGAGGGCGTCGCGGTGGAGATGCGGGAGCGCTTCGCCAAGCTGCGCGGCTGACGTTCGATAGCATCCCGGCCATGGCGCCGCTGCTCGAACACAAGATCGAGGCCGCCCTGGAGCGTGTACAGAAGCCGTCCCGCTACATCGGCGGGGAGGCCAACCAGGTCAGGAAGCCCGAGGCGACACGGCTGGTGGCCCTGTGCTATCCGGATGCCTACGAGGTCGGCATCTCCAACCAGGCGCTGCAGATCCTCTACACCCAGATCAACCGCCGGGACTCGTTCGCCGCGGAGCGCACCTACTGCCCGTGGCCGGACATGGCGGACGCGATGCGCGCGGATGGGATCCCGCTGTTCACGCTCGAGTCGTGGCGGCCGGTGCGCGAGGCCGACCTGCTCGGCATCACGCTGCAGGCCGAGCTGACCTACTCGAACGTGCTCGAGGTGCTCGACCTGGCGGGCATTCCGCTGCACGCCGACGAGCGCGGCGAGGGCGACCCGATCGTGATCGCGGGCGGGCCCAGCGCGTCCAACCCCGCGCCGCTGGCCCCCTTCTTCGACGCGTTCTTCATGGGCGAGTCGGAGCAGGCGTTCGAGGCGGTGCTGGACGCCTTTGACGCGCATGGCTCGCGAGCCGCCCGGCTGGCGGCGCTGGCCGAGATCGACTCGCTCTACCTACCGTCCCGCGGCCGCCATCCGGTCGAGCGGGCGATCTTCGCCGAGTTCGGCATCGAGTCGCACCCGGCCGCGCCGGTGGTGCCGTACTCCTCGGCCATCTTCTCGCGCGCCTCGGTCGAGGTGATGCGTGGCTGCACGCGCGGCTGCCGGTTCTGCCATGCGGGCACCTGGTATCGGCCGGTGCGGGAGCGGCCGGCGGACGAGGTGATCGAGGCGGGGCTCGCCCAGCTTGCGTGCACGGGTTACGACGAGCTGTCGCTGACCAGCCTTGCCACCAGCGACTACACCGACGTGGTGGCGGCGATCGAGGGCATCAAGGCGCGGGCGCCGGGATTGCATCTCTCGCTGCCATCGAACCGGGTCGATACGGGACCGGTGGCGCTGACCGCCGCCGCGAACGCCCGCCAGTCGTCGATCACGCTGGCGCCGGAAGCGGCCACCCAGCGGATGCGGGACATCATCTGCAAGACGATCACGGACGAGATGATCGAGAGCGCGATCGAGGCCTCGTTCAAGGCCGGCTATTCGAGCCTGAAGATGTACTTCATGATCGGCCTGCCCCGCGAGACGCATGCGGAGGTGCAGGGGATCGTCGACCTGGGGATCCGGGCGCGCGAGATCGGGCGCAAGGTGGGCGGGCGGTTCACGGTGCACGTCAGCGCCTCCAACTTCGTGCCCAAGCCGCACACGCCGTTCCAGTGGGAGGGGATGGCGGCCCGCGATCAGCTGGCGGCCAAGCAGTCCTACATGCGCCGGGCGACGCCGACCCGCCAGATCCGGCTCTCGTTGCACGATCTGCGAACATCGATGCTGGAGGGCGCTCTCTCGCGCGGCGGCGAGCACACGGCCGAGGTGATCGAGCGGGCGTGGCGGGCCGGGGCGCGCTTCGACGCCTGGACGGAGATGTTCCAGGAGCAGGCCTGGCACGACGCCTTCGCGGCCTGCGGCACGAGCATGGACGAGCAGGCCAACCACACGTTCGGCGAGTGGGACGAGCTGCCGTGGGATCACGTCAAGAGCGGCATCTCGAAGGAGTTCCTGCTCGACGAGTGGTGGCAGAGCCAGGCCGAGATCGCAACCGGCGACTGCCGCTGGGACGGCTGCGCCGACTGCGGAGCCTGCTTCGGCCCGGTGCGAAACCTGCTCGTCAACTGACGCTGTCACGACGCTGTGACACGGCGACACCATCCCGCCACAATTATTGGAGTCAAACCCCTGTCGTGGTGGCGTTGCTGAATCGTGACGCGTTCGTGACGGGTCGCCGGGATGGTTGAGCGGATCCTCGGCCCGGCCCAATTATTGGAGTCAAACCCCTGTCGTGTGGGCGTTGCGAAAACGTTGCCGGACCGGCACGGTTCATGCCTGGGCGTGCTGCGGCCGATACCCCGAGCGATGGGCTGAGCGGTCGCCGAGGTTGGCAGGTGCCGATGTCGCGCTACACTGCCTCTATCCAGAGAGTCCACGCTGCCAGTGGCCGCCGAGGCGCCCAGGCGCGGATTCTCCCCGAAAGATTTCTGAACTGAGCCTTCTCTTTGACATATCGCATCACCTTCGCGGTGCGCGGCAGAGCGCGCTTTCTGTCGCACCTCGAAACCGTTGACACACTGCTCTCGTCCTTGCGCCGCGCCGGCTATGGGATTGCCCTGTCGCGAGGTATGAAGCCCCGGCCCGTGATCGCCCTGGCGCTGCCGCGCGCGGTGGGCGTCGAGAGCGAGGCCGAGCTGGCAGACGTCGAGCTGACCGCCGCCGATGATCCCGAGCAGATCGCATCCCGGCTCGCCTCGGAACTGCCTGAGGGCATCTCGCTGATCTCGATCGAGCCGGCCCAGGGCAGGCCGGCCGCATCGCGCGTCAGCGCGGTCGAGTACCGGGTCGACGTGGCCGGGGACATCGACTGGGACGACGCCCTGCACCGCTACGCGGCCGCCGATCAGGCGGTCGTGACCCGAAGCGCGCCCAACAAGGCCGCGAAACGGGTCGATGTTCGATCGTTCTGCTCGCAGATCGAGCGCGTGCCCTCCGGGCTGGCCGCTCGCATCGAGCTGACCGAGGCGGGAACCGCCCGCCCTGAAGAAGTCGCAACCGCGGTCGCCGCCACCATCGGCGCGACCCCAACCATCACCCGGATCGTGCGCACGAACATCGTGCTGCGCGAGACACCGGTAGGAGCAACCACGTGACCGTAATCGCAAACACCACCAAGACAATCCTGATCTCGACCGACCTCTCCGAGCTGCGAGTCGCAGTGCTCGAGGAGGGGCGCACGGTCGAGACCTACATCGAGCGCCGAGGCGCTGGATCGATCGCCGGCAACATCTACAAGGCGCGGATCGACAACGTGCTGGCCTCGCACGACGCGGCCTTCGTCGACTTCGGCGAGCCCAAGAACGGCTTCCTGCAGATCAAGGACGTCGTCATGCCGGGCATGAGCGCCACCACCCGCCGCCGCAAGAAGATCACCGACCTGCTGCAGAACGGCCAGGACATCCTGGTGCAGATCGAGAAGAACCCGATGAAGACCAAGGGCGCGCGGGTGACAATGGAGCTGTCGATCGCGGGCCGCTTCCTGGTCCTGACGCCGGGCGGCGAGGGTTCGGGCGTCAGCAAGCGGCTGCCCGACGGCGAGCGCGAGCGGCTGCGCAAGCTGGTCAAGCAGCTCGAGACCGAGGACGTCGGCGTGATCGCGCGCACCGCCGCGGCCGGAGCCACGATCGAAGACCTCGAGCGCGACCTGCGCTTCCTGAGGAAGATCTGGGCCCAGGTCGAGGCTCGCGCCAAGGTGGCGCCTAGCAAGACGATCGTCTACCAGGACGGCGACCTCTCGCTGCGCGTGATCCGTGACCTGCTGAACCGCAACGTCGACAAGGTGATCGTCGACACCGAGCGCCAGCACCGCCGCATCCTCGGCTGGGTGCGAACCACGCAGCCCGAGTTCACCGACCGCATCGAGCTGCACACCGGCTCGACGCCCCTGTTCGAGCAGTACGGCGTCGAGACGGCCATCCGCTCCACGCTCAACCGGCGCGTCGACCTGCCCTCCGGCGGCTATCTGCTGTTCGACTACGCCGAGGCGTTCACCGTGATCGACGTCAACTCCGGCGGCTCCAACCGCCAGAACGGCCTCGAGGACACCGCCCTTCGTACCAACACCGAGTCGGCCCGCGAGGTGATGCGCCAGCTGCGGCTGCGCGACATCGGCGGCATCATCGTGATCGATTTCATCGACATGGATCGCGAGGGAAACCGCAAGGCGCTGCTGGCGGTGCTGCAGGAGGAGCTGGCCAAGGACCGCACCAAGACGTACCTGGTGGACATCTCACCGCTCGGCCTGGTTGAGATGACCCGCCAGAAGGTGACCGACGGGGTGCGCGAGACGCTGACCTCGATCTGCCCCACCTGCGGTGGAGAGGGACGGGTGCTGTCGCAGGACACGATGGCCGTGGAGGCCGAGCGCAAGCTGCGCAAGATCGCGCGCACCTCGTCCTCGGAGGCCTTCCGGATCAGGCTCAACTCGAAGGTGGCGGCGAAGCTCGCCGGCCCGGGCGGCGCCAAGCTGCTCGAGCTGGAGCGCGAGACGAAGAAGTTCTTCTCGCTCGAGCCCGAGATGCGGCTGCCGCTGGAGGAGATCGACGTCATCGACGAGGGCACCCGGGTCGAGATCGACGGTGACTCGATGCCCGTCAAGGAGGGCGTCGAGCAGGTGCTGAAGATCGCCGAGCCCCACATGTTCAACCTCTCCGACGGCGTTGCCAGGGTAGGCAGCTACCCGGTGATCGTAGGCGGTGCGATCAACTACGTGGGTGAGGAGCACCGCGTGCGGATCGACCGGGCGACGCGATCGATCGCCTACGCCACGCTGCTCGACGCAAAGCCGTCCAGCATCGAGCTGCCGCCTGAGCCGGGCGAGTTCGAGCTGCCCGAGTTCGACCGCGAGGTGGGGGAGCGGCTCGAGTTGGAGGAGCGAACGCGCGGGCGCCGCAGGCGCACCTCGACGACGACGACGTCGAAGCCGGCCGCAAAGACTCGCGGCAAGGCGGACGCCGAGGCCGAGGACTCGCCCGAGGTGGTCGCAGTCGAGGGCGAAGGTGACGGCGACGAGTCGAAGCCGAAGAGGCGCCGCACGCGCGGCGGCCGGGGACGCACCAAGACCGGCGAGGTTGACGCAGTCGAGGCTGGGGAGGACGGTGCCACGGCCGCCGAGGCTGAAGGCACAACCGGCGCGGCCGAGCCCGCCGCCGAGACGGCTGACAGGGACGCCGACGCCGCCGAGAGTGATCCCGCCCGGCCCAAGCGTCGCAGGGGTACGCGCGGCGGCCGCGGCCGCACACGCCGCACGCCCGCCGACGGCGCCGCCGCGAACGGTGACCAGCCCGCCGAGGGACTCGACCCGCCACCGGCGGCGGCCGTCGCGGCTGACGCCGAACCAGCCTCCGAGGAGAAGCCCAAGCCGGTGCGAAAGCCTCGCGCCCGAAAGCCCAAGCCGGCTCCCGAGGAGCCAGCACCGGTCGCCGAGGCGGCTCCGTCGGCAGAGGTGGCTCCCGTCGAGCCTCCCGCCGCGCCGCGATGGAGCGATCCACCGCCCGCGGCGGCGCCGCCGCCCGATCAGCCGGCCGAGACGCCGGCGGCTCCAGCCGCTGCCGATGGCGCCGAGGGGCGAAAGAAGGGCCTGCTCGGGCGGCTGCTCGGCGAGTAGGAACGAGGGAAGGACTTGGGAAGTCCTTCCACAATGCTGCGCGGCGCCTGGCGGCGTCGCGCTGGCGCAGCAGATCGCCGTCACTCCTCGGCCATATTTCCGATATGGCCCTCGTCGCGCCGCCGCCTCCTGCTGGCGCGCCACTCGCCAGATCATCCACGCGTCATTATGGAAGGACTTCCTCTGCTACCATCAGTCCGCCCGTCTATCAGCGGGCATTTTCGTGTGGAGACGATGACCATGTATGCAGTGATCAAGGTGGGCGGCAAGCAGTACCGCGTCGAGCAGGGGCAGAAGCTCCTCGTCGACCGTCAGCCCGTCGAGCAGGGTAAGTCCTTCACACCCGAGGTGCTGATGACAGGCGGCGAGAAGGTCGTCACCGACCCCGGCGCGCTGAAGGGTGTCGTCACCGTCGAGGTGGTCGAGCACCTGCGGGGCGAGAAGCTCAAGGTCTTCACGTTCAAGCCCAAGCGCGGGTTCAAGAAGACGCGCGGGCATCGCTCGGAGCTGTCGCGGATCCAGATCCAGACGATCGGCGCGGCCGCGGCCAAGAAGCCGCGTGCCCGAAAGAAGCCGGAGACGGCGGCCAAGGAGGCTTCCGATGGCGCATAAGAAGGGACTCGGCTCGTCCAAGAACGGCCGCGACTCGAACGCTCAGCGCCTGGGCGTGAAGGTCTTTGCCGGCCAGGATGTGACCGCCGGCGCGATCATCGTCCGCCAGCGCGGCACGCGCTTCTATCCCGGCGCCGGTGCGGGTCTGGGTGGCGACGACACGGTGTTCGCCACCGTCGACGGCACCGTGCGAGTTCACGCGCCGTAAAGGCAAGCGCTACATCAACGTCCTCGCGCTCGAGTCGCATATGCTGCGGCCAGGCCGTGCGGGTCCAGATGTTCTCGGATCGCGCCACCATCTTTGTGCAGGGCGGCCGCGGCGGTGACGGCTGCGTCAGCTTCCGCCGCGAGAAGTTCGTTCCCAGAGGAGGGCCCGACGGCGGCGACGGCGGTGACGGCGGCGACGTCGAGCTGGTCGCCGATCCCGACCTGCGCGACCTGACCAAGTTTAGTTTCGCCGCGCACTTCAAAGCCCAGCGCGGCGCTCACGGACAGGGATCCGGCAAGCATGGCCGGCGCGGCGCTCCGCTGTCGGTGGCCGTGCCCGTCGGCACCCAGATCTGGCTGCGCGACGAGGGAACGATGCTGGCCGACCTCGCGCATCCCCAGGCCCGCGCCGTGGTCGCGGCCGGCGGCCACGGCGGAGGGGGCAACCGCCGCTATGCGACCGCCACCCGCCGCACGCCGACGACCGCCGAGGTGGGCGAGCTGGGCGACGAGATGTGGATCGAGCTGCGACTCAAGCTGGTGGCGGACGCCGCCCTGCTGGGCTTCCCGAACGCAGGCAAGTCGTCGTTGCTGCGACGGATCTCGAACGCCAAGCCGAAGGTGGCCGACTACCCCTTCACGACCATCGACCCCGTGCTGGGCACAGTCGATGCCCCCGACGGCGGCCAGCTGACGGTGGCCGACGTGCCAGGACTGCTCGAGGGCGCCAGCGAGGGCGTCGGCCTTGGCCACGAGTTCCTCGCACACCTGGAGCGGGCGCGGTCCTGGTGCATCTGGTCGAGGCGGTCGACGACGCCGAGGACGTCCTGCGCAGGCGATCGACGATCAATCGCGAGCTGCGGCTGCACGGCGGCGGTCTGGCCGAGCGTCCGCAGATGCTGGTGCTGTCCAAGATCGATCTGATCGCCGCCGACCGGGGGCGGCCCTGGTCGCTGGCTGCGGCGCCGATCTGGCCTGCTCGTCGGCCACCGGCGAGGGCATCGGCGATCTCGTCTCGCGCCTGTTCGAGCGGGTTGCCGAGCCGCCTGTGCCGGATCAGGTGGCGCCCGACGAGCGCCCGAGCTGGCCGACTTCCTGGTCTACAGGCCGCGGCCGCCCGCGCGCCGCGAGTACAAGATTCTGCGCGACTACGGGCGTGCTGCGGGTCGCGGGGCGCTCGATCGAAGCGACGCGCCTCCGAGCTCGATCCTGACGAGCGAGAGCGACGTCGCCCGGCTGGCCACGAGCTGGAGCGGCTCGGGGTCGAGCACGCGCTCCGCGCCGCGGGAGCAAAGCCGGGCGAGGAGATCCTGGTAGGTCCGCACAGCTTCACGTTTCGGCCATCCGTCCAGCGGGAGCCGGCCGGGTGAGGATGGGCGTGTTCGGCGGGGAGTTCGACCCGCCGCATCTGCCATCTCGCCGTGATCGCGCAGCAGCCCGCGACCAGCTCGCGCTCGACCGGCTGCTGGTCGTTCCGCCGGCATCGCCGCCGCATCGCGCGGCGTCCGATGACGCCGGCCGAGACGCGGCTGCGGATGGCCGAGCTGGCGTTTGCCGGCGAGCCGGGCGATCGAGGTCAGCCGATCGAGCTCGAGCGCGGGGGCCCAGCTACACGGTGGACACGCTGCAGCAGCTGGCGCGCGCTCGGTGACCTGTTCCTGATCATGGGCGCCGATCAGCTGGCCGTCGTTCGACACGTGGCCGCGAGCCCGACGGCGATCCGGGAGCTGGCGACGCTCGTGGTGGCTGCCCGCACGGGATTCGACGTTCCCGGCGGCGGCGCCGTAGTGCTGGACGATGCCGCCCGTCGACCTCTCGTCGACGGACGTGCGGCGAGCGGCTCCGGCGCGGGGCGCCGGGGGCTGATGCCGGCTGCGGTGCTGGCACTGATTCGCGCCCAGGGCCTGTACGGCGGGACCCCGTGCTAGGCTGCTGGCGAGGAAATCTGGAGTTGATCATCTGACCACGAGTCTCGAACTCGCACACCGCATCGCCGCCATCGCGGCCGAGAAGCTGGCGAGCGGACATCGTCATTCTCGACATGCGCGACGTGGTCAGCTACACCGATTACTTCGTGATCTGCTCGGGCCGCAACCGCGCGCCAGACGCAGGCGATGCGGCCGAGATGCCGCGAGGCGCTCAAGCGCGACCGGCGTGCTCGCCCGCGGGGTCGACGGCCAGCGCACAGGGCGACTGGATCCTGCTCGACTTCCTGGACGTCGTCGTGCACGTGTTCACGCCGGAGGCGCGCGGCTTCTACCGGCTCGAATCGCTGTGGGGCGAGGTCCCCAGCGAGTCGTACGCGCGGGTGCCTGAGCCGCGTCTTCACCCCGGCAGAGGCGCAGGCGCTGCTGGACGAGGCGATCCGCGACTGGCGGAGCGGATGGTCGCGCTACGCGCGGAGATGGAGCCGCTGCGACGGCGCTGGCAGCAGATCGTGATTGCCATCGGCTCGAACGGCGGCGGGCTCGACAAGCGCGACGCCGAGCGCTGCGCGAGACGCTCGAGCAGGCTCAGCACGAGGTGGTCCGACGATCCGCCGAGATCGGATCGCACGGCGTGCAGGTCAAGGATCATCGATCGCGGCCTGCTCGACTTCCCGACCGTGATCGACGGCGAGCCGGCGCTGCTGTGCTGGCAGGTGGGGAGCAGCGGATCGAGTTCTGGCACACGCTCGAGGACGGGCTTCGCCGGCCGCCGGCCGCTGTGACCGCCGGCGCGCACCTCGACCGAGGCGCTGGCCGGCGGAGCACGAGGCGCTACGGGGCGCTGCTGCGCCGGCGACCCGGCGCCCGCCGCCTATCGGCGCGCCCGCGACGCCTACCTGGCCTCGCACGCCGAGACCGGCCCGCGGAGCTGGGGACGGCTGATCGGCGGGCCTCAAGATGGCGATCCTGGCGGGCGACGGTGTCGCAGCCGATCGCCACCCGGCGCTGGCCGAGACCGACGGCGTGACCGGCGCCGCGGCCGCGTACGCGGGGCGCTGGCCAGCGTGGCGCTGGGCGAGCCGCCGGACGTGACGGCGATGCTGGAGGCGGGGGACGCCTTCGCCCGCACCGGCCGTGCGCTGGCGGCGCTGGCCGCCGGCGACCGCCTGCCTACGCCGCCGCGCTGGACGAGATCGTGGCCGACTTTGCCGACCGCGACCGGCACCTGTCCGGCGTGGCCGTGGCCGACACCGCGCTGGTGCTGGAGCGGCTCGCCGAGCCGCGCGGGCTGGCGGTCCGACCGGCAGCCCGATGATTCCGCCCGGTATACTCCGCGACTGACGGGGCTATAGCTCAGTTGGGAGAGCGTCGCGCTGGCAGCGCGAAGGTCACCGGTTCGAGCCCGGTTAGCTCCACTCCCTGCAAGGCCGCATCGTTACGCAGCGGACTCACCTATGACGTCGGTCTATGCGCGATCTCCGAAGCGACGCGAATCGCTGAACCTTGGTCGCCGGCGGGACGCAGCCGAGCGGTACGAGGCGCGCGGCCCCGGCTAGCCCGTGTGGTGCTCGTCGACGATCGCTTGCGCCTCGAGGTCTTTGTCGACGCCGTACCTGGTCGGCCAGCGGCCGACGCGTATGGCCGGCCTCGTGTCACGCGCGTCGGAGGGGCGCAGCATCAGCCTCGACCAGGCCGCTTCATCGGGATCATCCTCGATTACCTGGACCCATTTCCGCTCGCCGGCTTCGTCTCGTTCGTGCCAAAGCGCATCGAGGCGTTGCCGTTGTGGGTTGGCGGCCCAGACGCGCGCGATCATGTCGCGGATCGTTGGGTGCCAATCGCCGGGGTGTCCAGACATGTAGATGGAGATTAGCCTCGCGCTTCGCTCAGTACGCGTTCGACCTAAGCCCAATCCTCAGGGAGCGCCACAGGTAGGCGATCCACTCGGCGACGGGCGCGTCACACGACGTGCGCGAAGGCCTTCGCCTTGGATCCGCAGAGTCCAAGCCGCCGGCGGGATCAAGGGATGCTGGTTATCGTCTCGCAGCCGGTTTGACCGTCGCTGCCACGCCCGCCGTAGCAGGCATCGATGCCGGCATCGCCGTTCAGCGTGTCGTCCCCCCTGCGTCCGGACAGCGTGTCGTCGCCGGGGCCGCCGCTGAGGACGTCGTTTCCCCACTTGCCGTTGAGTTGGTCGCTGCCGTCGCCGCCGAACAGTTGGTCATGACCACGGCCGCCGCGCACGACGTCTGCCCCATCGCCGGCATGGACGACGTCGGCGCCGCCGTCCCCGGATATCGAGGTCGTTCCCGCCGCCGCCGTCGATGACGTCGTCACCTCCGAAGGCCTTGATCACATCGTCGCCAGGCGAGCCCGTGAGCGCATCCGGGCCGGGCGTCCCGAGAATCGTCGGCTTCGCACCCTGACAGGTCGGAGCCGGCGGCGGTGCGGAGCCTGCTCGAGTCTCCCAAGAACACATCAAACGCCGAGCTCCGGTCACCCGCGAACAGGTTCGTGGCACTCGAATCGAACGCGACGGTGCGGTCATCGGAGCTGAGCGACGCGTCAAAGCTGGAGCCATTCGCCTGGCCGCCCTGCGCGGAGAGGTTGGCGCGTACCGTGGTCCCCACCACGACGTCGCGGATGAAGATGTCGTCGACGCCGTTCGTGTCGCCGGGTACCAGGTTCGTCGCATCCGAGAGGAAGGCGACATAGCGTCCGTCAGGACTGACCGACCGTGCCGTCGACATCGCGTTGGCGAGGGTTCCGCCGGTCGAGACGCTGACGCGCTGGGTGGTGCCGAGCACACGGTCTCGGACATACGTCTGAAACCCCCGACTGACACCCGGAACGAGGTCGGTGGCGTCGGACTCGAAAGGCTATGTACCGGCCGTCTGAGCTCATCGCGCCGACGCCGCTGTCGCCGTTCGCCGGCGCGCCGCTCATCGAGACGCTGACGACGCTCGTCGCCTGCGCGACCCGGTCCCGTACGAACACGTCGCTCCCGGACGTGTCGAACACGACGTAGCGACCATCGGCGCTAAAGCCGCCGATGAAGTTACCGTCGGCCTGGCCGCCGCTGTTCGTGACGCTCACACGCTCGGTGCGCCCGGAAGCCAGGTCGTGGACGAAGACGTCGTCTGTGCCGTTGGTGTCCCCTGCGACGAGGTTTGGCGCCTCCGACAGGAACGCGACGGCGGAGCCGTCCCCGCTGATGTAATCGTCCTGACTGCCCGAGCCCTCGCTCGCCGGTAGTGCTTCGGCACCGCCGGACGCGACGCTCACCCGCGTCGTCGTGCCGAGCAGGCGGTCGCGGACGAAGACGTCGCAGGAGCCATTCCCATCGGACGGGACGAGGTTCGATGCAAACGAACTGTAGGCAACATACCTACCGTCGTCGCTGATCGAAACTTCGAAGCTGTCGCTGTTGGACTGACCACCCGCGTCGGTTATATCGACGCGCTCTGTGGTACCCAGCACCAGGTCACGCACGAAGATATCTTCGAAACCGTTCGTGTCGCCCGGTACGAGGTTCGAGGCGTAGGACTCGAACGCCACGTAGCGGCCGCCGGGTGTCATCACAGGTGAGAAACTCGGCCCATTCCCGTGCACCCCGCCGGTGGACACGCTGACCAGGTCCGTCACACCTGCGTCGGCCCCGGCCGGCAGCGCCAGAACGCACAGCACCGCACAGCACAGGCAGAGCGTCCCTCGGATTGCGGGCCTCACAGCGCCACCATGTCCCTCCCGGGTCGGCGCCATGCTCTCATATCCGCGCACGGCTGATATAAGCCGCCTTGTACCGCCCGACGGAATGGTTGATTCACGGGCTTCCTGGTGCCGCGCCGTCGTCGATCCCGGTCACGCAAGGCTCGATCGGGAGCAGCGCGTCTGTGTCGCTGCCGATGGGGATGGCGGACGCGTACGCCGCTGTGTTCGTGACGAACACCGAGAAGCTCGCGCCCTTGACCGAGCCCCAGATCGTTCCCAGGTAACCATCCATCAGCAGAGCGGCGTCAGGATCCTGCTGGGGTGCCGCCGGCTCGTTGGTGGCGATCGTCGCGCCATGCTGGCGCAGGCAATCCGTCACACCGGCCATCGTGCGGTGCGACCCGCCGCACCCGGCGGCAAGCGTCGTCAGCAGCGCCGCCAAAAGCCGAAGGATCCGTATGGGTGTCGCCGTTGAAACCGTGTCCATGGCCACTAACCGTAAGGCCGTGTCGGAGACCTGGCATCGGGGAGAACCCTTGGCGTCGGCTGCGCAACGCCGCTCCACCTTGTTCCCGGGCGCGAGCGTCTGCCTGGCCCGGGAACAAGCTCGTCATTCCACCTCAGCGCTTGATGATCACGCCGACGGTCGCCGTAGCGCTGATGATGTCGGTCGCTGCAACGCCAGGCGGCAGGTCCTCACCGAAGAAGTCCGATGCGACCGTGTCGGGGAACGGCTTGAAGCTGCATGGGGTGGTTCGTCTGGTTTGGATGGGCGTGGCCCTTGCCGACCGCGCTGCTGTCCGAGAACAACACCGTGCTGGTCGTTGCGTCGCTCACGGTGAACGTGAACGAGACCGGGATGCCATGGCCCTTTTCGCCCACGATCTGGCCAACGCCGTTGTTGTCGTGATCCTGATTTGGCACCGACACCCAGAACATCCCGGCCGAGCCGCAGTCGATCTGGATGATGTCCTTGCCCGGTGCCGCCGGGCCGGATGCTGCCGCCGGGCTTGCCGCTGCCAGAGCAGCGCAGACGGCGACCAAGCCGACGAACGCGAGTCGTCTCACGAGAGCCTCCTTCGACATTTGGCCGCGCCCACAGCGCGGCGGGTACATCAGAGCGTGTCGAGTATCGCAACCGTCCTAGAATCCGTCAAGGCAGGCTGAGAGCCCGCACAGCAACAATGCGAGACACACGCGGAGCGGTCACCTCGCGCAATCGACCACCTACGGAGCGCCTCGAACTCCGCGGCAGTCAGCTCAATCTGCAATGCGGCCATGTTCTCCCTCAGATGCTCGAGCGACAGCGTCCCCGGGATGGGCAAGCATCGCCGGTGAGCGCATGAGCAGCCAGGCGAGCGCGATCTGCCGGGGCGACGTGCCACGTCGCGAGGCGATCTCGGAGACGTGTGCGGTCGTCGTGCCCGCTCAGCGGGAAGAAGGGTACGAAGACGATGTTCTCCTTCGCGCAGTGGTCGACCACCGCCTCGTGCTCGCGCTCGGTGAGGTTGTAATGGTTCTGGACGGCGGCGATCGGCACCACGCGGCGGGCTCGCTCGATCTGTTCGATCGACACCTCCGAGAGGCCGACGTGCCGTATTTGGCCACGGTCTCGGTATTCCTTGATCGCACCCAGGCTCTCCTCGAGCGGTGTCGCGGGATCGACCCGGTGCAGGTAGTAGAGGTCGATGCTGTCGGTGCGCAGCCGGCGCAGGCTGTCCTCGATCTCGGCCCGCAGCACCTCCGGACGTCCGCGGCCCGAGCCGCCTCCTCCGCCGCCCTTCGTGGCAACGACCAACCGGGTGGGGTCTGGAGATACCGCCGCCCCGATCGTCTGCTCGCTCTCCCCGCTGGTGTAGGAGTGAGCGGTGTCGATCAGGCCGACGCCGGCGGCGACCGCCTCCCTGATGAAGGCGACGTTGGCCGGCGTGTTGGCGAGCCGGTTCGTCCCCAGCCCGACCCGGGCCACGTCGGCGTCGCCGAGTCTCATCAGCCGCCCCCCGCGATCGCCGGCGCGCCGGGTTTCCAGCCGGATGCCGCTTCGATCTGGGAGGCGAGGCCGATCAGGACATGATCGCGGCCGGATGCCGCCACCAGCTGCACGCCGACAGGAACCCCGTCCGCCGTCTCGGCCACGGGAAGGCTGACGGCGGGCTGCCCGGTCACGTTCCAGACCCTGACCAGGGCGCTGAAGCGACCGGCGTCGTCGGTGACTCCCGCCTGTGAGCGAATCCCGCCCACCGGAGCGGGCAGGCGCGTCAGCGTCGGGGACGAGGAGCACCTCGTCGTCCTGCCAGCCGTCCAGCAACCGCCGGGCATACGCCCACAGGCGCTCCCCGGCCTCGAGGTAGTCGACCAGCGTCACCTGCGCCGAGTCGATCAGCCAGGCGCGCGTCGCCGGTTCGAGCCGGCTGGGGTCGACCGTCCCGCCGTGTAGGCGCTCGGCCGCGCGCACAAGGTGCTGCGCGGCACCGGTCATGTACGTGCCCCAGCTCGACGCGAAGGACTCGTCGTCCCACTCCGGAGTCGCCTCCCGAACCTCGTGGCCGAGCGAGCTAAGCAGCTCGGCGGCCGCCGTCGCAGCCGCGACCGGCTGGGCGTCGACCGGAACCCCCAGCGGGGCGGTGAGACAGAGGTTCAGCTTCAACCGGCCGGGGCCGCCGAGCGGGCGGCGTCGGCGTAGGTCGAAGGCGGGGCCGGCGCGCGGTGCCTGTCGCCGGGCTCGTAGCCGGCGATCGCATCCAACGCCACAGCTGTATCCATCACCGACCGCGCTGAGGACGCCGTCAAGCGGCATCCCTCCGGCGATGTCTCCGTAGTCAGGGCCGATCGAGACGCGACCCGATGCTGGGCTTGAGGCCAACCAGGCCGCAGCAGGAGGCGGGGATCCGGATCGAGCCGCCCAGGTCGCTGGCGTCGGCGAGTGCGACCATCCCGGAGGCGACGGCGCTGGCGCTGCCGCCGGACGATCCACCGGCGGACAGCGACGGATCCCATGGGTTGCGGGTTGCGCCGAAGCGTGCGTTCTCGGTCACCGGCCGCAGGCCAAGCTCGGGCGTGTTGGTCTTGCCAACCATGATCGCCCCGGCCTCGCGCAGGCGTCTCACGTGCGCGCTGTCGTGATCAGCGACCCAGTCGTCAAAGGCCAGGCTTCCTTCGGTGGTCGCGACGCCCTCGGTCGCCGACAGAAGATCCTTGATGCCGATCGGCACGCCGCACAGCGGCCGCTGGTCGCCGGGGAGCACGCCGTCGGCTTCCTCCAGGGCGCGTTCGCCGCACAGCGTGACGAAGGCGTTCAGCGTCGGGTTGAGATCCTCGATCGCCCGCAGGGACGCCTCGACGAGCTCGCGTGCGGAGATCTCGCCGGCGCGGACGAGCTCGGCCTGTTCGACAGCGGTCGAGCGAAGGACGTCCTGGTACGTCGCCACCGCCGAACACTACCCTGCTCCGCGGGGTTTAATCGTCGAGCGGCATGTGCACCGATTCCGGCAGCGGCTCCTGGATCGAGAGCCGGACGGAGGCGCCCGGGGCGTGGTAGGTGAGACCCCCGGAGGCCGGCCGGTAGGCGGCCGTGTACAGCGTCGCGAAGCCCTCGTCCCAGCGCCGCGCCAGCAGCGGTGGCGTGAGCATCGCGTCGATCAGTTGGTCGGATGTCGGCGCCCTCGCCCTCCAGCGCACGGAGCCGGTTCAGCCGCTCCACGCTTCCCACCCACTCGGCGTGCTCCGGCCACTCGACCGCCTCGGGGTGGTTGGTCGTCTGCCGCTCGCGCGTCACCTTGGCCGGCCGGTCGGGCGCCACGCAGCACCGTGGCAACGCCGCCCGCGGCGTCGCAGAGCGTGACGTTGTAGGACAGCTGATGGGGCAGCCGGCCGAGCACCGCGGCCGCCCCGGCGACGTCGTCGCAGACCTCGAGCAGGTAGCGGATCACGAGCGGCACGCCGAACCCCTCGCCTACCTCGCGGCGGCCGCCGAACGTGAGCGACACCGCCAGCCCGGCGTCGTTCACGCCGTCGACGAGCCCCCACAGGCAGTCGCCCGTGCCGAGCACCGCGCGCGTCGACCAGCGGCTGCGGTGGACGGTTGCCTCGAACAGGCGCGGGTCGTAGTCGTAGTTGCGCACCAGCACCGGCTCACCGCTGCCAGAATCCGGAACCACCGCCTGCGAGCAGGCGACGATGAAGGGCGGCGGGTTCCACAGCGTGAGCATCGCCGCCGCTGTGTCGTCGTCGCCAGCGAGCTCGACCAACCGCTCGTACGTTGGCACCAGCTCGGGCATGTGATGACGGAGCGCCGGCTCGGCCTGAGCCCTCGACGGCCGTGCCTCGGCGCCCTGCTGGAGCCACCAGCGGCGGTACTCCGGCCACGTCTCGTCGAACAGCGCCTTCCAGCGGCGGGCCGGCGTCGGTCCTCGTCGACGGCGAGGAACTCGCAGCACCCGTGTCTGCGGGCGCGGGGCCGGGGACGCGTCGAGCCAGTGCTGCCACTGACTGGGGACGAACTCTTGCCACTCCCGCCCGCCGTCGGGCTGTGAGCGCTCCCCGTCCAGCAGATCTCGGACGGCCGGTGGCAGCCAACGTCGCCAGCCGCCGGGGTCAGCCACGGTTCAGGTTCCTCGGCCACCATCCGTGTGTCGCCCGATCGGACACCGTCACTCGCGATGCGGCAATCACCGTCGCGGCGACAGCGGCGGCGCCGGACACCGCGAAGGCGAGCTCAGTGCCGCCCTGAGCGGCCAGCCAGCCTGACAGCAGCCCACCCAGCGGCGCGGCGCCGTTGAAGGCGAAGAAGTAGAGCCCGATCACGCGGCCGCGCAGCCGATCGGGTGCCCGCAGCTGAAGCAGCGAATTGGCGTTAGATGTCCACAGCGTGAACGAGAGGCCGGTGACGAACAGGAGTGCCGACGCGGCCGCCGTCGTGCCGACCGGAGCGAGAAAGAGCTGCGCGAGGCCAAAGCCGGCTGTGCCGGCAAGCAGCACGCGCCAGCTCGCCCGGCCCAGCGAGGCCGAGGTGAGGGCGCCGGTCAGCGCTCCGACCCCGAAGAAGGCGGTCAGCGTTCCGAACACCTCCGGGCCGCCGCCGAGCGTTTGTTTCGCCAGCACGGGCAACAGCACGTTGAAGTTGAACGAAAACGTGCTCACCACCATCACCATCAGCAGCGCCAGCAGCACATCCGGGGTGTCGGTGACGTAGCGGAATGCCTCGCCGGTTCCACGCAGCAGGGACGGCCGCTCGGCGTTGGCGCCGCGTGGGAACATCTCATGGGTGCGCATCAGCAACAGGCCGGCCAGGACGGCCGCAAAGCTGACGGTGTTGGCCAGAAAGCAGACCCCGACCCCTGCCACGGCCACCACGATGCCGCCGACGGCCGGTCCCACCACGCGCGCGGCGTTGAACAGGCTCGAGTTGAGCGCGACCGCGTTGGGTAGCTCTTCGCGCCCCACCATCTCGAAGGTCAGCGCTTGGCGGGCGGGGGCGTCGAGCACCAGCACGGTGCCGCGCAAAGCCGCCAGCAACAGCACCTCCCATGCGGTGATGACGCCAAGCAGCGTCAGCAGCGTCAGGATGGCCGCGATCGCCATCGACACGACCTGCGTCCAGATCACGGCCATACGTGCGTCGAGACGGTCGACGATCACGCCCGCGAACAGCCCGAACACGGTGAAGGGCAGGAATTGGCACAGCGCCAGCAGACCGACGGCGACCGGGGAGTGGGTCAGCTCCAGCATCAGCCAGGCAGTCGCGATGTTCTGCATCCACGTGCCGCTGACCGAGATCACCTGGCCGGTGAAGAAGAGACGGTAGTTACGGTGCCGGCGAAGGCTCGCGAAGGTGCGGCGGTTGGCGCGCAACAGGGCTGCCGTCACGCCGGCTCACTCTCGAGCAGTGCCATCAGGGGGTCGATCGCGCCGTCGACGGCTGCCAGCTGTTCGGGCGTGAGGTGCGTGAGCCTTGCGGCCAGCCAGGCCGTGCGTCGCGAGCGCGCGGAGCGCAGCACGCGGTGGCCGGACTCGGTCAGCTCCAGCCCGACCCTGCGGCGGTCGTCATCGGTGCGGCTTCGGGTCAACAGCCCGGCCGTCTCCAGCCGGGTCAGCGCGGTCGACATGGCGGCGGCGGAGATGCCCTCGCGGCGGGCCAGGTCGCGAACGCCGATGCCGGGATTCGTGCGCACGGCATGCATCAGCGCCGCCTGGCCAGCTGTGATGCCGAGCGGCGCAAGTTCCCGGCGCAGGTGGCGAGAGAGCAGGAGCAGCACCGGCCGCAAGCGGTTGGCCACCTCGATCGGCTGAATAGTCGTTAGCATAGTTAACAGTTTAGCAGGCTACCGATACGCCAGCCCTACCCCGATCGGGTGATCATCCGGCCGCGGCGACCTCGGATTCGGCGGCCGCCACCATCCGTTCGAGCTCCGCGAATGCGGCGTCCCAGACCTCTGCGCTGGCCAGATCCACGCCCAGCGTGGCCAGCAGCTCCCGCGGCGACGCCGAGGCGCCGGCGGCCAGGAACTCCATGTATCCGGGCACGAAGGCCTCTCCCTCGGACCGCCAGCGGGCATACAGCGCCAGCGCCACCAGCTTCGCGAACACGTAGGCGTAGGTGTAGAAGCGGGTGGAGATGAAGTGGGGGATGTACGACCAACCGAAGGCGTAGCCCTCCGGCAGCGACACGGAGTCACCGTAGTAGCGGCGGTTCTCCTCGATCCAGATCGCCCCCAGCCGCTCGGCGCTGAGCGTCTGCGCGCCCGCCCGCAGGCCATACGCGCGCTGCTCGTAGCGGGCCAGAACGGTCTGTCGGTAGATGGTCGCGAACGCCCCCTCAGCGCGGGCTGCCAGCAGCACCCGCCTCGTCTCGGCGTCGTCCTCGTGAGCCAGCAGGTGGTCGTAGGCGACGAACTCGGCGAACGTCGAGGGCACCTCCGCCAGCGCCAGCCCGGTATGGGCGGAGTGGGGTGTCTGGGCGTCGTGCGACAGCTGAATGTGCATCCCATGGCCAAGCTCGTGGGCCATCGTCAGCACATCGTTCATGTTGTCGGTGTAGTTGAGCAGCACGTACGGCCGGGCATCCTGGGCGACCGGCGAGCAAAAGGCGCCCCCGCGCTTGCCCGCACGCGGCTCGGCGTCCACCCGCTGGTCGGTGAAGAAGCCATCGGCGAGCTCGCTCATCCGCGGCGAGAAGGCCGAGAACGAGGCATCGACCAGCGCCCGCCCCTCGTCGTAGTCCACCGCTCGCGCCTCGCCAACCGGTGCGTACTGGTCGGCCAGCTCCAGCCGGTCGATGCCGAGCATCGGCGCCTTGGCCACGAACCATCGCTGTGCGAGCGTGTAGCGCGACTCGACCGCCTCCATCATGGCGTAGACGACCTGGCCGTCCAGCTCGTTCTGCAGATGCGTGAGGGCCATCGGGTCGTCGCCGTACGACCGCACCCGGTCGAGCACCAGGCGGTCGCCGACCAGCGAGTCGTAGCAGTGAGCGAGCACCGGCAGTCGAGGCTCGAGCGCCGCATACAGCGTCTCCAGCGATCGCAGCCGCACCTCACGGCGAGGGTCGTGCACGTAGGCCAGCAGCCGATCGATGGTGTGCGGCTGGTCGCCGTCGCCGGCGTCGAACGGCACCTCGATCGTCGAAGCCGTCTGCGCGTACAGCGCCTGCCAGGCCGACACAGCGGCCGGGTCGCGCTCACCCAGAGCACGCTCCTCAGGCTCCGACAGAACGTGGGGCCGGAAGCGGCGCTGGGCCAGCATCTGATGGCGATCGCGGGCGAGCTGGGGCGAGTCCGCCAGCGCACGGGCGGCCTCGTCGTCCAGCGCCAGCCACTCCAGCTCGAAGAAGCGCAGTGTGTTGGCCGCCTCGACAAGGCTCTGCTCGACCGCGGCGCCCAGGTCGCGGTTCTCCTCGCTGGTGACGTCGACCGCCCGTCGCAGCATGGCGTAGGACGAGATCCGCGACAGCAGGTTCTCGATTTCCCCCAACTGTGTGAGCGCCTGCGCCATCTCATCCGGGGTGATCGACTCCAGCCGTCCCCGCCACCGCTCTTCGAACTCGCGCGCCAGGTCGAGCGCGGGGGCGATCGCCTCGCGAGCGGCGGTTGTCGACTCAAATAGCGGCGAGAGATCCCAACGCACACCGGAGGCCTGGATCAGCGTCATGCGCCGCAGTCTAGATGCCGTTTGTCGCAGGAGGAGCCGGGGTTGGCGTTGAACCTTGAGCGGTGACTCCCGGCGACGCGCAGCGCGTGATCGCAATCGTCTGCGGCGGCGCCGTCGGCGCGCTGGCACGCACCCTGCTGGTCGACCGGGTGGACGTTGCCGCGGGTGGCTGGCCGTGGCCGACGTTCGTGGCAAACGTCGCCGGCGCGCTGCTTCTCGGCTACCTTGCGACGCGTCTCCAGGAGCGCCTGCCGCCGTCCACCTACCGCCGCCCGTTCGCTGCCACCGGGCTGTGCGGCGCGCTGACCACCTTCTCCACCTTCCAGGTTGAGCTGATCAGGATCGTCCGTGCCGGCCATCCGCTGCTCGCGGCCTTCTACGGCTGCGCGTCCCTGGCGGCGGGATTCGTCGCGCTCACCGCCGCCACGCTGGTGGTCAGGCGGGCGAGGCTGGCATGAGCGCCGCCGTCTGGCCCCTGATCGCGCTCACCGGCGGTGCCGGGGCACTGGCCCGGTTTGCGGTCGACCAGCGGGTCACCCGCCGCGGCGTCCGGGCTCTGCCGGTGGGGACGCTTGCCGTCAACTGCTCGGGCACGTTGCTGCTGGGCCTGATCGCCGGTGCGGGCGTATCCGGCAACACGGCGTTGGTGCTCGGCTTGGGCGCGATCGGCTCCTACACCACCTTCTCGACCTGGATGTACGAGACCCATCGGCTGGCCGAGGAGGGACAGGCGACCGCCGCGGCCCTCAACCTGGCGATCAGCATGGTGGCCGGGTTGGCCTTCGCCGGCGCCGGCTGGGCACTGGGTTCGCTGCTGTGACCGAGGATGCCCGCAAGCTCACGCTCTACATGCGGGAGAGCGATCGCGCGCCCGGTGGTCGTCTGGTCGCCGACGATCTGTTCGATCTGTTCGAGCGCTCGGCGCTGCGGGTCAGCATCCTGGTACGCGGGGTCGAGGGCTTTGGCCGATCAGGCCTGGTCGAGAGCGAGCGCCTGGAGACGCTGGCGGTCGACTTGCCGCTGGTGGCGGTGGCCGTCGACCGGCCGCAGCGTATCGAGCAGGTGCTGGAGCAGGTGCGCGGGCTGATGTCCGGCGGAGTGGTGACGGTCGAGCGGGCGCGGCTGGTCACGGATGCCATGCCCGCGCCGGAGCCTGCCGGCCCGGCCGCCAAGCTGACCGTCTACTGCGGGAGGGCCGAACGGACTGCAGGCCGGTCGGCTGCCCGGGCGGTGATCGAGCACGCCAGGATGCACGGCGCCACCGCGGGATCGGTGCTGCTCGGCCTCGATGGCACCGTTCACGGCGTGCGCCGGCGGGCGCGATTCGCCTCACGCAACGCCGACGTGCCCCTGATGGTGATCGTGGTCGGGCCCGGTGGGGCGATCGCCGCCGCCAGGGCGGGCATCGTGGAGATGCTCGACGACCCGGTTGTGACACTCGAGCGGGTCGCGATCGGCGCACCGCCGCCCATGCCGGCCGACGACAGCGCCGGCTCCCAGTGGTGGCAGAAGCTGATGGTGCACTGCGGCGCGGATGCGAGCTCGGACGGTCGTCCGCTCCATCTGGCGGTGCTCGACGCGATCCGGGCCGGGGGCCTTGCCGGAGCCACCTCCCTGCGCGGCAACTGGGGCTTTGCCGCCGGCTCGCGGCCGCACGGCGACTCGGTACGTGCGCTTCGGCGTCGCACCCCTGTGCTGACGGTGGCCATCGACCGGCCCCAAGCGGTGGAGCGGGCGTGGCCGGCGCTGCAGTCGCTGGTGGCAGGCGAAGGGGTGCTCACGCGTGAGTGGGTGCCGGTGGTGGACTCGCGTCCGTCGGCCTGGCCGTAGAATCCCCATTCCATGGAGCGCTACGACCCGCACGCGATCGAGGCCCGCTGGCAGGCGGTGTGGGACGGCGAGCGGATTCACGAGGTGCCCAATCCCCAGCCCGGGGACGACACGTCGCGGCTGATGTACGTGCTGGAGATGCTGCCCTACCCGTCCGGCGACCTGCACATGGGGCACGTCAAGAACTACACGATGGGCGACGTCGTGACGCTCTTCCGGCGCCGCAACGGCTGGCGTGTGATGCACCCGATGGGATACGACGCGTTCGGGCTGCCGGCCGAGAACGCCGCCATCAAGAGCGGCATGCACCCGGCGGTCTCGACGCGCGAGAACATCGCCGCGATCCGGGCACAGATGAAGCGGATGGGGTGGTCGATCGACTGGGCGCGTGAGCTGTCCACCGCCGACCCGGACTACTACCGCTGGACACAGTGGATCTTCCTGCGCCTGTTCGACGCCGGCTTGGCCTACCGCAAGAACTCGCCGGTCAAGTGGTGCCCAAACGATCAGACGGTGCTGGCCAACGAGCAGGTGATCGACGGCCACTGCGAGCGATGCGGCGCCGAGGTGGAGGCCAAGAACCTGGAGCAGTGGTTCTTCAAGATCACCGACTACGCGCAGCGACTGCTGGACGACCTCGAGCGATGTGCACTGGCCCGAGCGGGTTGTGACCATGCAGCGAAACTGGATCGGCCGCAGCGAGGGCGCCGAGGTCATGTTCCGGGTGCAGGACGACCCGTCGCTCGAGATGCCGGTGTTCACGACCCGGCCCGACACGCTGTTCGGCGCCACCTTCTTCGTGATCGCGCCCGAGCATCCCCTGGCGCTGGAGCTGGCGCGAGGCAGCGACCACGAGGCGGAGGTGGCGGACTACGTGCGTCGCACCGGCGCGCTGTCGGCGGTCGAGCGGGCCGGCGAGAAGGCAGAAGACCGGCGTCTTCACCGGCCGCCACGTTATCAATCCTGTCAACGGCGAGGCGATCCCGGTGTGGGTGGCCGACTACGTGCTGATGGAGTACGGCACCGGCGCGATCATGGCCGTGCCCGCGCACGACGAGCGGGACTTCGAGTTCGCGCACGCTTACGAGCTGCCGGTTCGCAGGGTGGTGGCGCCTCGCGACGGTGAGCCCGCGGACGAGCAGGCCTACACCGCCCACTCCGAGGACGAGGTGCTGGTCAACTCGGATCGCTTCACCGGCATGAGCGCGGTCGAGGGCAAGCGCGCGATCATCGAGTGGCTGCAGAGCGAGGGCCGCGGCGAGGGCCGTGTCGCCTTCCGGCTGCGTGACTGGCTGCTGTCGCGCCAGCGCTACTGGGGCTGTCCGATCCCGATCGTCCACTGCGATAGCTGCGGGATCGTGCGCGTGCCGAACGAGCAGCTGCCGGTGCTGCTGCCGGACGTCGAGGACTTCGCGCCCCGCGGCCGCTCGCCGCTGGCGGCGGCCGAGGACTGGGTGAACGTGGAGTGCCCCGAGTGCGGCGGCCCGGCTCGTCGCGAGACCGACACCATGGACACGTTCGTCGACTCGTCCTGGTACTTCCTGCGCTACGCCGATCCGCACAACAGACCGCGCCGTTCGATCGCGCGATCGTCGACATGTGGCTGCCGGTCGACCAGTACATCGGCGGCGTCGAGCACGCGATCCTGCACCTGATGTACGCGCGCTTCTTCACCAAGGCGCTGTACGACCTCGGCTACGTCGGCTTCACCGAGCCGTTCGCGAACCTGTTCACGCAGGGGATGATCCACTACATGGGCGCCAAGATGTCCAAGTCGCAGGGCAACATCATCCGGCCCGACGACTACGTCGCCCGCTACGGCGCCGACACCGACGCGGCTGTACACGCTGTTCCTGGGGCCGCCGGATCAGGATGCCGAGTGGCAGGACGCGCGGCGTCGCCGGCCAGCACCGATTCCTGGCGCGGCTGTGGCGGCTGGTCAACGAGTCGGTCGAGCGAGCACGGCCCCGGCATCCCGGCAGACGGCGCCGGCCGACGGCGGCGGCAGGTCACTGGTGCGAAAGACGCACTGGGCGATCGACAAGGTCAGCACCGACATCGGTGACCGGTTCTCGTTCAACACCGCCCAGTCGGCCGTGCACGAGCTGGTGCGGCGAGATCCAGAACGCCGCGAGACGCCGACGGCGAGCAGCTGCGGTTCGCCTGCGCGACCGCGGTCAGCCTGATCCACCCCTACGCGCCGCACATCGCCTGCGAGCTGTGGGAGCGGCTGGGCGGCGAGCGGCTGTGGGACGTGCCCTGGCCGTCAGGCCGATCCGTCGATGCTGGTCGCCGACGACGGTCGTCTACGCGGTGCAGGTCAACGGCAAGCTGCGCGGCCAGATGGAGGTTGCGCTTGACGCCGAGAAGGACGCGGTGCTGGCGGCGGCCCGGGCGGTGCCCAACGTGGCCGCACACCTCGACGGCGCGCAGGTGGTCAAGGAGATCGTGGTGCCGGGCCGGCTTGTGAACCTGGTCGTGCGCGAGGGCTGACGCCGGGTGGCGGAGTTCGGCACGCCTTCGTGACAGCGCGGGCGATGATCTGTGACGGCAGGTCGGGGAGCATTGCCGGGTGCTTCCGATCTTGCCTCAGCGGTTAGCCCTGTACGCGGCCATCGCGCTCGCCGTGCTGCTGATCGGCTGGCGCACACACAGCTCCTCCCCGGCCACGGCCTACGACCGCCCCGCCGCGTCAGCCGCTGCCCCGCCCGCCGCGATGCAGGTGATGGTGGTCGATGTGGCCGGCGCCGTGCGCCATCCCGGCGTGTACCGCTTCCCGGCCGGCGCGCGAGTGCTCGACGCGGTGCGCAAGGCGCGCGCCGGACGACAGGCCGACCTGTCGGGCCTCAACCTGGCGGAGCGGTTGGCAGACGGCGAGCAGGTCGTGGTGCCGCGCAGGGGAGAGGCGGCGACCGCTTCCAGCCCAACCGGCAGCGCCGGCTCACCGATCGTGCATCTCAACTCGGCGACGCTCGAGCAGCTCGAGACGCTGGACGGGGTCGGACCTGCGCTCGCCCAGCGGATCATCGACTTCCGCCTGCTGCACGGAGGCTTCCGGTCTCTCGATGAGCTGGATCAGGTGAGCGGCTTCGGGCCGGCCAGGATGGCTGCGCTGAACGGCCATGTCGCGCTGTGAGCCGGCCACCCGGATCGTCCTGGCGGCGCTTGCCGGGCTTGTGGCTGCGGCGGTCGGGTCGCCCCTCCTGGGGCTGCTCGTCGCGATCCCGTGGCGTCCCCGGGCGCTGCTGGCCGCGACTGCGCTGCTGGCGGCGGCGTGGGGCGGACTGCGGGTTGCCGATCTCGATCGTCGAGCGCTGCGGCCGGGGCCCGTCGGGGCGGTGGTGGTGGTGACATCGGCTCCCAACGGCGACCGCGCGATCGTCCGGGTGCCGTCCGCCGGCGAGGACGTGTTGCTGGTGGCTCGAGGCGAACGTCCGGTGCTGGGCGCGGTCTACCGTGCCCAAGGCCGGCTCGAGCCACCCGATCCGGAGGTGCGTGGCTACTACGCAACCCAGGGCGTGCATCTCGAGTTGCGAACGTCGCGACTGACGCCGCTTGGCCATCGGGGCGGCGGATGGGCGCTGGTCGACCGGTTGCACGAGGCGGCGCTGTCCCGGCTCGGCGCCGGTCGCGACCCATCCCCTCGGCGAGCGCTGGTCGCTGGTGTCACCCTGGGCGACACCAGCGGCATGTCGCTGGCCGACCGCGAGTCGTTTCGGGCCAGCGGCCTCTATCACCTGGTCGCTGTTTCGGGCCAGAACGTCGCGCTGGTGGTGATCTTCGCCCTGGCGTGCCTGGCGCTGATGGGTGTGATCGGCGCGCCGGCCCGGGTGGCCGCGATCGGTCTCACGCTGGTCTACGTGCTCGTCACCGGCGCGGGCCCCTCGATCGTGCGCGCCGGCGTCGCCGGTGTGCTCGTCTCGATCGCCTGGCTGGCGTCGCGGCCGGTCGTGCGATGGCATCTGGTGGCGTGCGGCGCGGTGGTGGTGCTGGCGATCAACCCGCTCGACCTGTTCAACCCCGGCTTTCAGCTCAGCTTCGCGGCCGTCTGTGCCATCTTCCTGGTCGCCCCACGACTGAGCGGCGTGCTGGGCCAGCCGGCGGCCGTGTCAGTCGCCTGCACGCTCGTGACGACGCCGATCGCCTGGTGGCACTTCGGTCGTCTGGCGCCGCTCTCGGTGCCGGCCAACCTGCTCGCGCTGCCTGCGGTGGCACCGCTGCTGGTCAGCGGGCTGACTGCAATCGTGCTGGGCTCGCTGTGGCCGCCGCTGGCGGGTCCACCGCTGTGGCTCGGCGACCTCTTGGCCGGATACCTGCTGTGGGTGTCGGCGCTGTGCTCGTAAACGCTCCTGTGACAAGAGCCGTGTATGCTGGCCGAGTTCGCGCGATGAGGCTCGCGCCCAACCGCCCGCTTCCGGGCTGATGGCCTCTACCGATCGTCAAACGACGCTACGTAGGAGGTCATCGTGGACGCAGTTCAGCTGGCAGCAATCCTGGCCGCTGTCGTGCTCTTGGCAAGCATGGTCTCGGTCGAGCTTGGCATCACGGTTGCTTTGCTCGAACTGACGCTCGGAGTTGCAGTGGGCAACCTCTTCAACGTCGGCACGGCCGACTGGCTCGACTTCGTCGCCAGCTTCGCCTCCATCGTCCTCACCTTCCTCGCCGGGATGGAAGTCGACCCCGACTACATGAGACGCCGCCTCACCGCCTCGGTCGGCATCGGTGGTGTCTCGTTCGTGGGACCGTTTGTCGCCGCATCGGCGACGGCTTACTTGCTGCTGGGCTGGAGTGGGCGTGCCTCGTTGATCACGGGCACGGCGCTTTCGACAACGTCGCTGGCCGTCGTGTATGCCGTTCTCGTCGAGCGGGGCCTGACCAGTAGCAGCATCGGCAAGCTCCTGATGAGCGCAACCTTTGTGACCGACCTGTGCACGGCGCTCGCCCTGTCGGCAATCTTCATCAAGCCGAACGTCTGGTTCCCCGTGTTCTTGCTCGTATCGCTTGGCTTCATTCTGCTGCTGCCCCGGATCGCGCCGTGGTTCTTCGCGCGCTACGGCGACCGGGTGATCGAGCCCGAGATCAAGCTTGTGTTTGCATGCCTGCTCGTACTGATGGTGCTGGCCGATGCGTCAAACGGCCACGCTGTGCTACCGGCTTTCGTGCTCGGGCTCGTGATGAGCAGACACTACGCCGAGCATCGGGAGGAGCAGAAGCGGTTGCGGGTGGTCGCGTTCGCGTTCCTGACGCCGTTCTTCTTCGTGAAGGGCGGCCTCAACGTCAGCCTCGGAGCGGTGTTCTCGAATCTTGGGTTGCTGGCCGTCCTGCTTGCGGCCAAGATCGTGCCCAAGATCGGATTCGTCTATCCGCTGGCTCATCGGGCCGACCGCGACCACGGCACCTTTGCCACCCTGCTGATGAGCACCGGGCTCACCTTCGGCACGATCTCTTCGCTCTACGGCCTGAACGCCGGCATCATCGACAAGACACAGTTCTCGCTGCTCATCACCGTGGTCGTGATGTCGGCTGTCGTGCCCACCGCGATCGCTGAGCGGTGGTTTCTTCCGGACGCCGACCACGAGCAACGCATCGACCGACGAATCGCCGGTGCTCAATCCGAAGAGTATGTCTAGGCGGGCAGAGGCCGCTGATCGGGGCCGACGTAACGCGAGTCGGGCCGGATCAGGCGACCGGTCTCGGCCTGCTCGAGAGCGTGCGCGCACCAGCCGGCGGTGCGGGCGACCGCGAACGCGGGTGTGTACAGATCGGTCAACAGGCCGACGCCGTCCAGCACGATCGAGGCGTAGTACTCGACGTTGGTCTTCAGCGGCCGGTCCGGCTTGTGCTCGGCCAGCAGCCGCAGCGCAACGTCCTCGACCTCGATCGCCAGCTTCAGCCATTCGGCATCCGCCGCCAGCCGCTCGGCCACCTGTCGCAGCGCCGCGGCGCGCGGGTCCATCGTCTTGTAGACGCGGTGGCCGAATCCCATCAGCCGCTCACCTCGGGCAAGCGCCTCACGGATCCAGGCCTCGGCGTGATCGACGTCCCCGATCTGGGTCAGCTGGTCGCGCACCTCCGACGGCGCGCCGCCGTGCAGCCGTCCCTTGAGGGCGCCGACGGCCCCACAGACGGCGCTTGCCAGGTCGCTCTGCGTGCTCGTGATCACGCGCGCCGTGAAGGTCGAGGCGTTCAGCCCGTGCTCGGCGCATGCCGTGAAGTAGGCGTCCAGTGCCCGCGCCTTGGCGGCGTCGGGCTGCTCGCCCGAGATCGCGTGCAGCAGCCGCCCCGCCACGCCGAGATGCGCTCCTTCCGCGGCAGCCACCGGCTCGTGGCCGTCCCTCAGGCGGGCGAACGCGCCCACAACTGACGGCGCCAGTGCGATCAGTTCGCGCGCCTGATCGGCGGTCGGCGGCCAGTCCATTCGGCGCTCAGCGCCGAACGCTGAGAACCCGGTGCGCAGCGCGTCCAGCGGCGCGCACGAGGTGGGCAGCCCGCGCAGCGCGGTGAGCACTGTCGTTGACAGCTCGGCCACCGGCAGCACGTCGTCGCCGGCCGGCCACTCACCATCGAGCAACAGTCCGACAACGCGGTCGTAGCTCCCATGGGCGGCGAGGTCGCCGATCTCGTAGCCGCGGTACAGCAGACGTCCGGACTGGCCATCGACGAGACTGATGGTCGTCTCGGCCGCGAGCACACCCTCCAGTCCGCTGTTGACCTCGGTCTGCACGGTGCCGATTGTATCGGCGGGCCGTGAACCGGGAGCCGGGCGGCTCAGGCGTGCGACAATGAACGGGTGAAGCTCTCCGCCAAAGCAGACTACGCCGTGCGCGCCGTGCTCGTGCTTGCTGCCCACGACGATCCGCATCCGCTCAAGGGCGAACTGATCGCCGCCGCCCAGGACCTGCCGTTGAAGTTCGTCGAGAACATCCTCGGCGAGCTGAAGCACGCCGGGCTGGTCATGTCCCAACGCGGGCCCGAGGGCGGCTACCGGCTGGCGGTGCCAGCCGATCAGATCACGGTGGCCGAGGTTATCCGGGTAGTGGACGGTCCGCTGGCCGCGGTTGCGGGCGTCCGTCCGGAGACGATCAAGTACCCACCCGGCGCGGAGGCTCTGCCAGAGGTGTGGCTGGAGGCGCGGGCGCAGCTGCGGGCGGTGCTCGAGAACATCACCTTCGCCGATCTCGTCCAGCGCTCCAAGGCACGGGCTGGGCAGCTCGAGATCTCGGCCGCGGGGAGAGCGCTGGCGCATAAGCCGGCCTATCTGATCGCGGGCAGTGACTGGCCCAAGATCGATGCGGCGGCCGCCCGCCTGCGCGGCCAGTTCGACGAGGAGTCGGTCGAGCAGATCACCGTCGGCGACGAACCGGAGGTGGATGTCGTCTCGGCATGCAACGCGATGGGGCTGTTCGGCGGCGAGCGGCTGGTGCTGGTTCGCGGGGTCGAGTCGCTCGACGCCGATCGGATCGCGGAGATCATCGCCTACCTCGCCGATCCGGCGCCAGGCACGTGCCTGGCCCTGTTCGGCGGAGGCGGATCGCCGGAGGACGGGCCACTGGCACGGGCCGTGGGCGCGGTCGGCGACGTCCGCATCTTCGATGCGCCGGACGACGATCACGCCGCCCAGTGGGTGGTCAAGCGCTTTGCCGAGCAGAAGGTGACTTGCCCGCTCCCCATCGCCAAGCGGATCGTGCGCCGCGCCGGCCTCGAGATCGGCGACCTGGCGCTGGAGGTCGAGAAGCTGGTGGTGCACGGACGCGGCGAGCCGCCCACCGAGCAGGACGTCGACCTGCTGGTGGCCGAGAACCTCGACGTCAAGCCCTGGAACATGACCGACGCCTGGGGCAAGCGCGACGCGTCGGGCGTGATCGCCTTCGCCACCGCCGACGTCGAGAGGCCGGACGACGTGATGCGCGTTTCCGCGATCTTCGCAAACCACGTCCGCCGCGTCCGCCAGGCATTGCTGGTGCTCGAGGGCGGGGGCTCGGCCAAGGACGTGCAGAAGCAGCTGGGGTTGCGCTCGCCCTACCAGGCACAGGGGCTCTGCCGCCAGGCTCGAGCGTTCAGCGAGGCCGAGCTGGCCGCGGCAGTGGTGCGGCTCGCCAGACTCGATCACGCGGTGAAGGGCGGCAGCCGGCTCGATCCGCGGCTGGAGCTCGAACTGGCGTTGGTCGAGATCAGCGCCGAATGAGCGGCCAGACGGCCGCTGCCGCGACCGCGACGGCCGTCAGCCTTGCCTGCACGGTCGTGGTCGCCCGCCGTGCCTCCTCGCGGCCGGGCAGCGCGCGCGCCGCGCTGGTCGCGTGGACGTGCGGCTTCGCGCTGTTCACCGTCGCCACCGCGTCGCTCTGGTACGGCGCCTCGCAGGGCTGGAGCGAGCGCGTGTTCCGGCTCTACTACCTGAGCGGTGCCATCCTGGTCGTCCCGGTGCTGGCGCTTGGAGAGCTATTGCTGGTGGCTCCCGGCCGCCGCGTCACCCGTTTCGCCGTCGCCACCATGCTGTGGATCGCCTTCGCATCCACCGCGGCCGTGCTGGCGGCGAGCGTGGACACCGCCGAGCTGGCCCGAGCCGGAGCGACGCCGCCCAACGGGGCAATGGAAGGTCCCTGGACGACGATCCTCGCCGCCGTGCTGAGCACCGTCGGCACCGCCGTGCTGCTGGTCGGCTCGATCGCCTCCTCGCGCCGCCGCCACGATCCCCGCCCGCTGCTGGTCGCCGTCGGCGTCGGCGTGATCGCACTCGCCTCGGCCGCCACGCGGCTCGACAGCTACGCGCTGTTCGCGCTCGGCCAGGCGCTCGGCATCACGCTGATCCTGGCCGGGCTGGTGTGGCGACGCCCGGCGGCTGCTGCGCGCGCTAAGTCTTGATGCCCGCCGCGATGCGGGCGGCCTGGGACTTCTTGCGGGCGGCGGCGTTCTTGTGGATCGCGTTTCGGGCGGCGGCGCGATCCAGCAGCACGGTCAGCCGGCGGTGAACGTCGCCGACCGAGGTCTCCTCGCCCGAGTCGACCGCCTCGTTGAGACGCCGGAAGAGCGTCTTGATCTGGGTGCGGTAGCGAAGGTTCTGGAGACGCTGCCGCGCCGCCAGTCTCACCCGCTTCTCCTGCTGCTTTGAATTCGCCATAGAAAAGCCCCTCCTCGGGGCCGACAGATGATAGCACCGGGCTGTTCGGATTGGGCTCACCGCTCGCCGATCGCACCACTAGACTCTCGCGCTTATGGCAGATACCCGCCGTCTGGCCACGTCCACGGCTGTCTTCGGCGCCGCGACGGCCATCTCCCGCGTGGCGGGTTTGGTGCGTGAGATCGTCGCCGCCGCCCTGATCGGCTCCGGCCCTGCCTACTCGGCGTTCACGGTCGCCTTCAACCTGCCCAACCTGATCCGTGCCGTGGTCGCGGACAACGCCATCAGCGCCGCCTTCGTTCCCGTCTTCCTCGGACTCCGCGAGCACGGCGAGGAGGAGGAGGCGTGGCGGGTGGCGGGGATGGTGCTGTGGACGACGGCCGTGGTGTTGGGAGCCATCACGGCCCTGATGATGCTGCTGGCGCCGGTGTTCGTTCCGCTGCTGATGGTCGGCAGCGACAACGTCTCGTCCGACCTGGTCGTGACGCTCACGCGCTGGCTGTTTCCGATCGTCGTGCTGATGGGCCTCACCGGCGTCGTCACCGGCATCCTCAACTCGCAGCGGATCTTCGGCGTGCCCGCCTTCGCCCCCGTCGTCTGGAACCTCGTGATCATCGCCGCGATGCTGCTGTTCGGGCGCGAGGGCTCGCTCGAGCACCGGGCGACGGTGTACTCGATCGGCATCCTGGTGGCGACCGTGGTGCAGTTCCTGATCCCGTTGCCGCTGCTTCGCGGCAGCGGCCTGGGCCTGGCGTTCCGGCTCGGGTTCGGAAACCCGCATGTGCGTCGGATCCTGACCCTGATGCTGCCGGTCTCGCTGGGCCTGGGCCTGATCAACGTCAACCTGACCCTGGACACGCTGATCGCCACCTACCACAGCGGCTCGGCGGCCGGCGACCTGGGGTACGCCTTCCGGCTCTTCATGCTGCCGCAGGGGCTGTTCTCTGTGGCGGTCTCGACCGTGCTGTTTCCCGAGCTGGCCCGAGCCGCCGCCGGCCATGACATGTCCGGCATCGCCAGCATCGTCGCCCGCGGGTCACGTGCCATCGTGTTCCTGCTGCTGCCGGCCGCCGTGATCTCGATCGCGCTGGCCGAGCCGGTTGTGCGGCTGCTCTACCAGCACGGCAACTTCGACGCGGGCGACACCACGCGCGTCTCGGCGGCCCTGGTTGCGTTCTCGCTGGGCCTGATCGGCAACGGCATCTCACTGCTTCTCACACGCGCCTTCTTCAGCCTCCAGGAGCCGCGGGTGCCGACTCAGGTGGCCCTGTTCAACCTCGTCCTCAACTTCGCGCTCGACATCGCGTTGCTGCGGTTCGGCGCCGCCGGCATCGCGCTGTCGACCGCGATCGTGACCAGCTTCAACGCGATCGCGCTGGCGGTGCTGCTGCGGCGCCGAGTGGGGCCGCTGCACGGTGCCGAGGTGATGAGAGGCGCCGTGCTGACGATCATCGCAACCATCTACTGCGCGGTGGCTGCCTTCGGCGTCTGGTATCCGCTCGACCGCCTCTTGGGCCATTCGCTGGTCTCGCAGCTGATCGCGGTCGGTCTTGGCCTGGCCGCGGGCGGCGCGGCCTACCTCTCCGCCGCGCGCTACCTGCGGCTGCCCGAGGCGGCTCTGATCGGCCGCCTGCTACGCCGCGGCGGGGGCGACTGACGGCGCGCCCAGACCCGCACGCGCACGGGCGCAAGTACGCTTCATCCGTGGCTCTCGCACGCATTCGCAACTTCTCGATCATCGCCCACATCGACCATGGCAAGTCGACGCTGGCCGACCGCATCCTGCAGGTGACCAAGACGGTCGCCGACCGCGACATGCGCGATCAGCTGCTCGACTCGATGGACCTCGAGCGCGAGCGCGGCATCACGATCAAGGCGCAGGCGGTGCGGGTCTTGTTCAAGGCGGCGGACGACCGCGTCTACGAGCTGAACCTGATCGACACCCCCGGCCACGTCGACTTCACCTACGAGGTGTCCCGCAGCCTGGCAGCATGCGAAGGCGCCCTGTTGGTGGTGGATGCCGCGCAAGGGCTGGAGGCGCAGACACTGGCGAACGCCTATCTGGCGATCGAGAACGACCTCGACATCGTGCCTGTGGTGAACAAGATCGACCTGCCGGCGGCCGATCCGGACGCGGTGGCGGCGGAGGTTGCCGACCTGATCGGAGGCTCGGCTGAGAACGTGATCCGGATCTCGGCCAAGACCGGAGACGGCGTCGAGGCGGTGCTGCAGTCGGTGGTGGACAACATCTCCGCCGCCGCGCGGCGAGCCCCAGGCCCCGCCGCGCGCGTTGATCTTCGACTCGTCCTACGACCAGTACCGCGGCGTGCTGGCGTTCGTGCGGATGGTGGACGGCACCTTCCACAAGGGCGACGCCGTGCTGGCGATGGCGCAGGGTACGCGCTTCGACGTCGAGGAGCTGGGCTTCTTCTCGCCCAGCATGAACCCCGCCAAACACCTCTCGGCGGGCGAGGTGGGCTACATCGTGACCGGCCTCAAGGACGTCTCACAGCTTCGCGTGGGCGACACGCTGACGCTGTCCAAGGCCGGCGCGGCGGAGCCGCTGCCGGGCTACAAGGACGTCAAGCCGATGGTCTTCTCGGGCCTGTTCCCGACCGACTCCGACCAGTACCCGGAGCTGCGCGATGCGCTCGAGAAGCTGAAGCTGAACGACGCCGCGCTCTCCTACGAGCCCGAGGTGTCGCAGGCGCTGGGGTTCGGCTTTCGCTGCGGCTTCCTCGGCCTGCTGCACATGGACATCGTGCGTGAGCGGCTGGAGCGCGAGTACGACCTCGACCTGCTGGTGACCGCGCCCAACGTCGCCTACCGCGTGCAGGACGTCAAGGAGGACTGGCACGAGGTGCACAACCCCGCCCAGATGCCGGCCTCCGGCGACGTGCTCAGCACCGAGGAGCCCTACGTGCGGGCGTCGATCATCGTGCCCAAGGAGTTCGTCGGGCCGCTGATGGAGCTGAACCAGGAGCGGCGCGGCGACGTTCGGCCACATGGAGTATCTCAGCGAGCAACGCGTGCAGCTGGTCTACGACCTGCCCCTGGCCGAGATCGTGCTCGACTACTTCGACCAGCTCAAGTCGCGCAGCCGCGGCTACGCGTCGTTCGACTACGACATGCTCGGGTTCCGTGAGGGCAAGCTGGTCAAGGTGGATGTGCTGCTGGCCGGTGAACAGGTCGACTCGCTGTCGCTCATCACCCATCGGGACAACGCCTACAAGCAGGGCAAGGCGCTGGTCGAGGCGCTCAAGGAGCGCATCCCGCGCCAGATGTTCGAGGTCGCGATCCAGGCCGCGATCGGCTCCCGGGTGATCGCCCGCGAGACGGTCAAGGCCCGCCGCAAGGACGTGCTCGCCAAGTGCTACGGCGGCGACATCACCCGTAAGCGCAAGCTGCTCGAGAAGCAGAAGAAGGGCAAGAAGCGGATGAAGCAGGTGGGGAACATCGAGATCCCGCAAGAGGCGTTTCTGGCCGTACTCGATATCAACCGCGACGGAGCCGGCGGTGGTTGAGCACGTCTACCTGCACGTCCCCTTCTGCGCGCATCGCTGCGGCTACTGCGACTTCGTCACCGTGACCGGCAACGAGCACCTGCAGGAGCGCTACGTCGGCGCGCTGATCGCCGAGCTCCTCCACCACGATCCTGAACCCGAGACGATCTTCATCGGCGGCGGCACTCCGACGCTGCTGCCGGACAGGCTGCTGGCGCGGCTACTCGCGGCGCTGCCGTCCTGCAGCGAGCTAACGGTGGAGTGCAATCCCGAGACGGTCACCCCCGACAAGGCTCGAGTTCTTGTCGAGGGTGGCGTGACGCGCGTCTCGCTGGGGGCTCAGAGCTTTCGGCCGCACCTTCTCGCGACGCTGGAACGGCTGGCGGCACCGGAGGCGATCCGCTCAGCGGTGGCCATTCTAAGGGGCGCCGGGGTGCAAAGCCTCAACCTCGACTTGATCTTTGGGGTTCCTGGGGAGAGCGCGGCAGATCTTCGCGCCGACCTCGACGATGCGCTCGCGCTCCAGCCCGACCACGTCAGCTACTACGAGCTCGAGGCCAAGCCCGGGACGCGCTTCACGCACGCGCACGGCGCCGAGCTGGAGCGCCAGTCCGAGGCGCTGGAGGATCACTACGAGACGGTCGTGGCCACGCTGAGGGCAGCCGGCTACCGCTGGTATGAGACGGCGAACTTCTGTCGCCCGGGCCACGAGGCGCGCCACAATCTGGGTTACTGGGAGGGTCGGGACTACCTTGGCCTGGGCGTGGGCGCCGTTTCGACGATCGGCTTGCGGCGACGGCGGAACCGACCGGGCCTGGTGCCCTACATCCGCGCGCTCGAGTCCGGTCAGCCGCCTCCCTCCCAGATCGAGCTGTTGACCGCGGAGGAGCGGGGCGAGGAGCGCCTGATGCTGGGACTGCGGCTCGACCGGCCGCTGAGCTTGGCGGGACTGGAGCCGCTGCTGGACAGCCGCGAGCTCGAGCGGATGCGCGCCGCCGGGATGGTGGCGATGGACGGGGGAGCGATGACGCTCAGCGAGCGGGGTAGGTTCATGGCCAACGACGTGGTCAGCTCGATTCTGCGATGAGCGGCCGGGCCCGACCCGATCTCACGCCGCGACAGGCCCAGATCCTGACCAGGGTCGTGGCGCAGTACATCGCGACCGGCCAGCCGGTCGGATCGCGGCTGCTGGTCGAGAGCGGCGCCGTCGAGGCGTCGGCGTCCACTGTGCGCTACGAGCTGGCCGAGCTGGAGACGCGCGGCCTGCTCGGCCACCCTCACACGTCGGCCGGCAGGGTGCCGACCGACGCCGGATACCGGCTCTACGCGGATGGACTGCTGGAGCAGCCGCTCGGTGCCGCCACGCTGCCGGTCGATCTATCGGGCGTTCGCAACGAGGTCGACGCGGCGCTGCATTCGACCACGGAGATGCTGTCGCAGGTCACGTCGCTCCTGGCCGTCGTTTCGGCGCCGCCCCTGGAGACGGCCGAGATCCGGCACGTCGAGGTGCTGCTGCTGCAGTCGCAGGTCGTGATGGTGGTCGCGATCACGTCCACCGGCGGCGTGACCAAGCGGATCTTTCCATTCGGATCAGAGGTCGACCCGAAGCTGATCGATGGGCCGGCGTACCTTAACGAGCAGCTGGCCGGCGTGTCGCTGGGCGCCCGCGCCCTGCGCCAGCGGCTGTTCGATCCGGGCCTCTCGCCACGCGAGATGGCGTTTCTGGAGGCGATCGAGCCGGCCTTCACCGATCTGGTCGGCGGCGGCGAGCAAAGTCTCTACGTGGGCGGCGCAGCGCGGCTGATGGACGACATGCGCGACGCCGACGTGGTCGAGATCAACAGCCTGATGCATGCGCTGGAGGAGCGGGTGAGCCTGCTCGAGGTGCTGCGCGGAGCGCTCGACAGCAACCGGCTCTACGTCCGGATAGGGGCCGAGAACGCGATTCCGCACATGCGAAGCCTCTCACTGGTGGCGGCCAACTACGGCCTGCCGGCGCGCAACCTCGGCACCGTCTCGCTGATCGGCCCGACGCGTATGGACTACGCGACCGCGATCCGCTCGGTGCGCGGCGCGGCCGCACTGCTGTCGGAGTTTGTCGAGCAGGTCTACGAGTAGCGGTGGCTGCAAACCGTTGCATTACGGCGTCGCTGCGCTCGGCCCGTGCGAAGCACTGTGCCTCCCTTGCTCCTTGTACTGCTCGGTTTTCGCTCACCGAGAAGGCAGGCATGGCTGGGCGGGGGAGCGGTGGCTGCAAACCGCAGCAACAGGGGCTTCTGAGTCGTTAACCGAAGTCGCGCGTCGGAGTGGGGCTCCAGTCCACTCCGACGCGCTTTCGACTCCGACCCCCCGGCTGCGAGTTGGGCGGTGAGACCCCTGAGGACAATCTGCGAATCCTTCTCGGCGGCCCACCGGTTCAGGTTCCTGTCCTCGGCACCGTCTTCTCGCTGTGCCGTCTTTGCGTTGTAGGCTCACAATAGCGTCCGGGTGCGCCCGGGTCAAGTACCGAAAAAGGGGTAAATCAAGTCGACTTGACCCGGCTACTTGACTAGCGTGTTTTCGGTATGAATAAAGGAAACTTCTCCCGGCCGAAGAAAACTTCACGGGAGGGCTGGTCAAGTAGCTCATGATGCGCTACGGTGAGGGGCATGGAGGACACTGTCAAGACGATCGAGACGCACGGGGTCGCCCGCACGGAACGCACGCCTGGGGTCGGCGCGCGCGTACGGGCCGCACGTCTCGACGCCGGGCTCACGCAGGGCGAGCTGGGGGGCTCGCGCTTCTCGAAGGAGTACGTGAGTCAGGTCGAGCTTGGCAAGACACGCCCGTCGCCGGCGGCGTTGGACTGGTTCGCGGAGCGCCTGGGGGTCGACAGGTTGGCGCTCGCGGGCGAGAACAGCGCCGCGGTTCGCGCGGCGTGTGAGGCAGCGGTCGCCCGCGCGGAGGCCGAGATCGAGGCGCACCGGTATGCCGAGGCGCTGTCCGAGCTCGACTCCGCGCGGAGCGCGCTGCGTTCCGGGGCCGACGACCGGCTGGCGCTGAGACTGCGGCTGGCCCGCGGTTGGGCGCTGCAGAACGTCGGCCGGATGGAGGAGTCGCTGACCGAGCTTGGGGAGGCTCGGCTGGCGGCGGAGCAGATGGGGGCGATCGACGGGGTGGCGCTGGCGCTCTACCGCAGCGGAGTGGTGCGGTACAAGATGGGCAGCCGCGCCACCGCCGCGTCGCTGCTCGACGAGGCACTGGCCGCGAGCGAGTCGACACGGGAGCCGTCTGACGCGCTTCGGGCGAGGGTGTTCAACGCCCGCGCCAAGATCCGCCGCCGGCAGAAGGACTTCACGGCCGCCGCCGAGGACGTGCAGCAGGCCCTCGAACTGGCGCACGGCCTGAACGACGACCGTGTGCTCGCCGAGACGTACCTGGACGCCTCGCTGGTCGCCGAGCGTCGTAACGAGTATTCGCTGGCGCGCGAGCACGCCGAGCATTCCAAGGCGCTGTTCGAGCGAGTTGCGGATCATGAGTACGTGGGCAAGCTGCTGAACAACCTCGGCCAGCTGCACGCGATCACCGGAAAGCCTGACGAAGCGGTACCGCTGCTTCAGGAGTCGTTCCGGATCGCAGTCGAGCAGGATAACCGCGTGGATGCGGCATTTGCGGCCTCATCGCTGGCATCGGCACGGATGCATTGTGGTGATCTGGAAGGTGCGATCGAAAGTGGAAATCGCGCGATCGAGCTATTGAGCGGACGGCTGGAATACCGAGAAGAAGAAGGTAACGCTCGAATCGTGATCGGCCGGGCCGCTCTGGACCTGGGTCGCATCGACGAGGCTGAGATCTCGTTCAAGGCCGCGATGGACTGTTTCGCCGCGGTTGAGACGGTGAGTCATCTCGCCGGCGCCTGGGTGGCGCTGGGCGATGTGGCCGCTCGAAGAGGTGACGAAGGTAGGGCAGCGGAGTTGTACCGGCAGGCCGCGGAGGCACTGCAAGACGTTCCGCTGGTAGGGGATCGAGTGGGCAGGAGGTAGAAATGAAGCATCTGATGAAGCGTCCGTCGCTGCTCATCTGGGCAGGCGCACTGGCGATGTTCTTCGCCCGCGCGCACGGGGGCCACGGCTTCCACCAGTGGTGAGCTGACGAGGCCCGCGGGGGCGGGATCGCACATCGCGATCCCGCCCCCGCGCATTTCCTCGCTCGCTGCGACCGCGGCCCCGGCGATTCGTAGACTACGGTCGTGGCCAAGCGCGACTACTACGAGGTGCTCGGCGTCGACCGTGGCGCGGACGACGCGAGCGTCAAGAAGGCGTTCCGTAAGCTGGCCCGTGAGCTGCACCCGGACGTCAACCCGGACCCACAGGCCGCCGAGCGCTTCCGCGAGGCTGCCGAGGCCTACGAGGTGCTTTCCGACGACCAGACAAGGGCTCGCTACGACCGGTTCGGTCACGCGGGCGTCGACGGCGCTTCGCTGCACACCGACCAGTTCATGGACTTCGGCTCCCTGTCCGACCTGCTGGGCGCGTTCTTCGGCGACGACCTGTTCGGCGGCGGAGGGAGACGGCGGCCGCAGCGGGGCGGCGACCTGGCGGTGACGGTCGATCTCGAGTTCGCGGAGGCCGCCTTCGGTGTGACGCGCAACGTCGACGTCGAGGTGATCGGCACCTGTGACGTCTGTCAGGGCAGCGGCGCCGAGCCCGGCACCGAGCCGGAGCGCTGCGAGACCTGTGGCGGCCAGGGCCGCGTGCAGCGCGTGCAGCAGACAGCCCTGGGCCAGTTCGTCCAGACCGGCAACTGCCCGACCTGCGGAGGGCGCGGGGTGATCATTTCCTCACCCTGCCATGGCTGCCATGGTCGCGGCAGGCGGCCGATCAAGCGCACCGTCGAGGTCAAGATCCCGGCCGGCATCATGGAGGGGCAGCGGCTCCAGATGCGCGGCGCGGCTCACGAGGGCGAGCCGGGCGCAGGGACCGGTGACCTCTACGTGGGCGTGCGGGTGGCGGCCGACTCGCGCTTCGAGCGCGACGGCGATGACACGGTCGCCGTGCTGTCGCTGCCCTTCACGCGAGCCGCGCTGGGCACCACCGTCACGATCGAGACGCTGGATGGGCCCGAGCAGGTGGAGCTCAAACCGGGCACCCAGCCCGGCGACGTGGTGGTGCTTCGCGGCAAGGGCGTGCCGGTGCTGAACGGCCGCGGCCGTGGCAACCACCGCCTGCATGTCGACGTGATGCTGCCGCAGCGGCTGACCGACGAGCAGCGACGGCTGCTGGCCGAGTTCGAGGCCAGCGTCGGCGACGACACCTACCGGCCCGACGAGTCGCTGCTGGGGCGGATCCGCTCCGCCTTTTCCTGATGAGGCGCTACTCGCTGCGGGTGCCGGCCGGGGAGGCCGATCTGGCCCTCGTCCGCATGCTCGACTGGTTTCCGGCCGGGGTCGAGCAGCAGGAGGACGGCGATCACGTGGTGATCTGGGGATACGCCGATGCACCGCCGGCCGTCGGTCTTGGCGAGGAGGAGGTTGCGGACGGCTGGCAGGACGCCTGGCGCGAGTTTCATCATCCCGTCCGGCAGGGCAGGATCTGGGTCGCGCCTCCCTGGCGAGCCGACGCCGCGCCCGATGACTGCCTGGCCGTGATCATCGACCCCGGCCGCGCCTTCGGCACCGGCGGCCACGGCTCGACGCGGGCCGCGCTGGAGCTGCTACAGCGGCTGCCACCATCCCCGGCGCTCGACCTGGGTTGCGGCTCGGGCGTGCTGTCGATCGCTGCGTTGCGACTCGGCTTCGGGCCGTTGCAGGCGTTCGATCATGACCCGTTGGCGGTATCGGCGACGGCCGAGAACGCGGCCCGAAACGGCGTCGCGGTCGACGTCGCGCAGCGCGACGTGCTGACCGAGCCGCTACCGGACGCGCCGCTGTGGCTGGCCAACCTCGAGCTGCACCTGCTCGAGCCGCTGCTCGCGCGGCCCGACCGGCCGCCGCTGGTGCTCGTCTCCGGGCTGCTGACCGATCAGTCGGTTGGGGGTGGCGTGCGGGCCGAGGTGGACGGCTGGGCAGCGGAGCTGGTCGACCGGTGACGCGGCACCGCTACCGCTTCTTCGCCCGCGGGCTGGCGGGTCGTCTCGCCGAGCTGTCGGAAGGCGACCGCCACCACCTCGAACACGTGCTGCGGCTTCGCATCGGCGATACTTGCGAGGTCGTCTGGGATGGGCGCGCGCATCGCGCGCTCGTGACGCCCGAGGGGCTCGAGCTGCTGGAGGAGGTGGAGGTCGTGGTGCAGGCGCCGTCGCTGACGGTCTGGATCGCCCAGCCGGGTGCGCGGTCCGATGACGCCGTCGAGAAGCTGACCGAGCTGGGCGTGGAGCGCATCGGCGCGCTCCGCAGCGAGCTGCTCAAGGGGACGTTCAGCGACGCCCGCATGGAGCGATGGCGGCGGGTGGCCGAGGCCGCCTCGAAGCAGTCCAAGCAGACGCGGCTGCCGGAGCTGCTGGGGGTCGCCGGCTACGCCGACGTGCTCTCCCCGGAAGCGGTCGTGCTCAGCCACGAGGGCGCCTCCGGCGGGCTGGCAGACCGCATCGTCGGCCGCCGGTCGGCGACGCTCCTGATCGGCCCGGAGCCGGGCTTTTCGGACGCCGAGCTCGAGCTGGCGCGCTCCCGAGGCGTGGCGGTGGCCACGTTCGGGCCGGTGGTGCTGCGTACCGAGACGGCGGCTGTGGTCGCCGCGGCGCTCGCGCTTCGCGAGATGGGATTTCTGGGGTGACCTCGTTCGCCACGGAGTTCTTGGGCTGCAAGGTTTCGATGACCGACGCCCAGCAGATCCGTGAGCGGCTGGCGGAGGACGGCCACCGCGAGGAGGCGCCGGATCGCGCGCGGGTGCGGGTCGTCAACACCTGCTGCGTGACCGCCGAGGCGGTCGCCAAGTCGCGCAAGGCGGTGCGCCGCGCCGCTCGCACGGCCGAGCAGGTGTACGTGACCGGGTGCGCGGCGGCGCTGGAGGGGGCGTTCGCCGGCATCGGCGAGCGAGTGACGGTGGTCAACGCCCGGTCGGAGCAGGTTGCCGACCGCGTCTCGACCGGGGTCGGCGCGCTCGGCTGCGTCGGCGGCGAGCGGCTGCCGTTCGCGCGCACTCGGGCGTACGTCAAGATCCAGGACGGCTGCTCGTTTGGCTGCAGCTACTGCGTGATACCGCAGGTCCGCGGCGCGAGCCGTTCGAGGACGGCGGTGGCGGTGCTTCAGGAGGCCGAGCGCCGCGCCGGGCAGGGCCACCGTGAGCTGGTGCTGACCGGGGTCGATTTGGGATGCTTCCGCGACCGGGTGGCCGGGCTCGACCTGGCCGGCTTGCTCGGCGCGGTGGCCGCTCTCCCCGGCGTCGAGCGCGTGCGGTTGTCCTCGATCGAGGTCAACCACCTGAGCGACCGACTGCTGCGCGCGATCGCCTCGACGGACGGCGTGGCCCACCACCTGCACGTGCCGATGCAGTCCGGCTCGGACGCCGTGTTGCGGGCGATGCGGCGGCGGTACACGGCGGCGGCATTCGTCGCGAAGATGCTGCGGGCTCGCGAGCTGGTGCCCTCGGTCAACCTCACGACTGACGTGATCGTCGGCCACCCCAGCGAGGACGAGCTGTCGTTCGAGCAGACGCTCGAGGCGGTGCGCGCGATCGGCTTCACCAAGGTGCACGTCTTTCCCGTACTCGCCCAGGCCCGGGACGCGCGATGCCGGCGACGACGCCGTGCCGGCCGCCGTCAAGCGCAGACGCTCGCGGCGCCTTCGCCGGCTGTCGGATGCGCAGGGGGCGCGCCACCGGAACTCCAAGGTCGGCCGCCGTGAGCGGGTGCTGGTCGAGACCGTCGACGGTCGCGGGTACTGCGACGATTACACGCCGTTCGTCGTCGAGCACGCGGTCTGCGGCGAGATGGCCGACGTGGTCGCCGTGTCCAGCAACGGCGTCGCCGTGCTGGCTAGGCTTCAACCATGACCACGATCGAGCGCGTCCAGTCGGAGCTGCAGGAGGCGATGAAGTCCGGCGACCGCGCGCGCCTGGATGCGCTGCGGCTGCTGTACTCGGCGCTTCAGCGGGCCGAGAAGGATCGGCCTGCCGGCGAGTTCACCGATCAGGACGCGCTGGCGGTGCTTCGCCGGGAGCGCAAGCAGCGGGTCGAGGCGGCCGAGGCCTACCGAGCCGCCGGCCAGGAGGAGCGCGCGGCGGGGGAGGAGGCCGACATCCCGGTGATCGACGCATACCTGCCTGCTGCGATGAGCGAGGCGGAGCTGGAGGCGCTGGTGGACGCCGCGATCGCCGAGACCGGCGCCACCACCGTCAAGGACATGGGCCGCGTGATGGGCCTCGTCACGCAGCGCGGCGAGGGCCGGGCCGACGGCCGCACAGCCTCGGCGCTCGTGCGCAGCCGTCTCTCGGCGTAGGATTCGTCTCGAATGGCACGACTCAAACTGTCGGTCGGTCACGATCTCGCGACGGAGCTCGGTGGCGACCGGGACGCGGTGTTGACGGAGCTCGCCGAGCGCACCGGTGCGAGCGTCTATCTGCGGGGCAACGAGCTGACGCTGGAGGGAGAGGAGGGTTCGATCGACCGCGCCAAGGCGATGGTCGATGAGCTGTCCGAACTGGTCGTGCAGGGCATCTCGATCGGCCCACAGACGGTGGAAGCGGTGGCCGGCGTGCTGACCGCCGACGGCCACGCCACGGACGTGCTCCACGACGTGGTCTGGCGTCACCGCGGCCAGACGGTGGCGCCCAAGACGATCGGGCAGAAGTCCTACGTGGATGCCATTCGCGCCAACACCGTGACGTTCGGCATCGGCCCCGCCGGCACCGGCAAGACCTACCTGGCGATCGCGCTGGCGGTCGCCGCCCTGACCGAGCGCGAGGTGGCGCGGATCATCCTCACGCGGCCGGCCGTTGAGGCGGGTGAGCGGCTGGGCTTCCTACCCGGCGACCTGCAGGCCAAGGTCGATCCCTACCTGCGGCCGCTGTTCGACGCGCTGCACGACATGCTCGATGCCGACCGCCTGATCTCGTACGTGGACAAGGGCATGATCGAGGTGGCGCCGTTGGCGTTCATGCGCGGCCGCACCCTGAACGACTCGTTCATCATCCTCGACGAGGCCCAGAACACCAGCCCTGAGCAGATGCAGATGTTCCTCACGCGGCTGGGCTTCGGCTCCAGGGTGGTCGTCACGGGGGACATCACGCAGATCGACCTGCCGCGCGAGCAGCGCTCGGGCCTGGTGCACGTGATCAAGGTGCTGGACGGCGTGCCCGACATCTCGTTCATCCGCTTCTCGGACGCCGACGTGGTGCGTCACAAGCTCGTCCAGCGGATCGTGAACGCCTACAAGAACCACGCCGACGCCACCGGCCAGGGGCGCCCGGAGTGACGCTCTCGGTCGAGATCGAGAACCACAGCGGCTGGCGGATCGATGAACCGGCGGCGGCCACGGTGATGCGCTCGGCGCTGGCGGCCGAGGGGCTGGGCGATGGTGAGGTGGGCGTGATCTTCGTCGACGAGCCGCGCATCGCCGAGCTCAACCTCGCCCACCGTGGCAAGGGCGTGGCCACCGACGTGCTCTCGTTTCCGCTCGACGGCCACGACAGCCTTCCGGAGGGACTGCCTCGCCAGCTGGGCGACGTGGTCGTCTGCCCGGCGTTTGCCGCCGCCCAGGGCACGCCGATCGAGACGCTGCTCGTGCACGGGGCGCTGCACCTGGCCGGCTACGACCACGAGGCGGACGCCGGCGAGATGCTGGCACGCCAGGAGCTGTTGCTGCAGGAGGTGGAGCCGGTTGGCGCAGAGCCTGCGTAGCCGTGACGACCTGGTCAAGGAGGCGCGCCGCCGCGGCCCCTTCCGCGCCGCCCGCCAGGAGGCGGCCGGGCTGGTCACGAGCTTCAACTACGCGTTCGAGGGCATCATTTATGTCGTTCGCACGCAGCGGAACATGCGCGTGCACTTCGCCGTGGCGCTGGGTGTGCTGCCGCTCGGGGTGGCGCTGGGAGTGACCCGCTTCGAGCTGCTCGCCCTGCTGATCTCGGTCTCGTTCGTCCTGATCGCGGAGATGTTCAACACGGCGATCGAGAAGGCGATCGACGTCGCCACCAACTCGTTCGACCCGCTAGCGCGGGTGGCCAAGGACATCTCCGCCGGGGCCGTGCTGGTGGCTGCCGTCAATGCCACCTTCGTCGGCTACCTGGTCTTCGCGGAGCGGCTGCGTGACCCCAGCCGGAGGGCGATCGACACCGTGCGCGATTCGCCGCTGCATCTGACGGTGATCGCGCTGGCGCTGGTGATCCTGCTGGTGATAGCGCTCAAGGCACTCAGCAACCGCGGTAGCCCGCTGTACGGTGGCCTGCCCTCCGGCCACGCGGCGGTCGCGTTCGGCGGTTGGGTTGCGGTCACCTTTGCGATCGGCGACTACCGCCATGCCGTCCTGATCTCGACGCTGGTATTCGTAATGGCGCTGCTGGTCGCCCAGACTCGCGTCGAGGCCGGCGTTCATACGCCGCTCGAGGTGCTGCTGGGCGGGCTTCTGGGCGCGGCGGTGACGGCCGCCGTGTTCCAGGCCTTCAGCTGATCGGCGAATGCCGATCGAAGAGCCGGCGCGAAGACGTACCGTCGCGATGACCAAGCTGTTCTGCGCAAATCAGGCGTAGCGGAACTTTGACGAGCCGGTCGGCGTCCAAGACGGTATGTGGCGCTTGGTGACACTTCTGTGCCTCCTGGTCGCATCTTCCGGGTGCGTCGGGTCGAGCTTCCAGGGTGATTGCAGCGGTGGCCAATACAACGGGGAACGGTGCGTCCCTGATCCGGGTGTTCATTGGACAGATGCGAAGGCGACAGCGGCGGCCTTGGAGTTCACCAAGTACTACAAGACGCCAGCGGCCAAGGGAAGGTTCAGCAGGACGCGGTGCCGCGTGGTCGCTCGATTCCGATTCTACGAAGCGGAGTCGGTGTGCAGCGCTGTGTTTGTCGCGCCGAACGTGGCACCACGCAAGGTCGTCGTTGCGTTCAGCCTCAGCGGCCACGGCATCGCCGCTTCAGATTGCAGGCAACACTGGAAGTCCAATCCGTACTGCTCGGTCACTGGGCATGACGTCTCCCCTTACGGGCGGGTAGAACAGAGGGCCGCGATTCAGGTCTCTCAAATGCGGATACCCCCGTTCAACGAGGATCCGCTCACGGACGTCTGGTGCGGGGTGAGCGGCCAGTTGGCGACGTGTAACGGGACGCGCAACGATGGCGAGCGGGTAACGGTGCGGTTCACTATTGATGCGGACGGCTCGCTCGCGGCGCTGTGCGTTTCGCCAGAGCACCCCACCCCGCCGCCGAACATCTTCTGCTCGCTGTAGGAGCGGCGCGGTGGGGCTATGGCGTGGCTTTGCATGGAACCGATGGGTTCTCCGGCCCGCACAGCGGTCCACCATTGTCGACGACGGCCCATGCGAGCCAGCCAAGCACGAGCGCGATCCCGCCGACGATCACGAGGAACCGCAGCCAGCCGCCTGCCACGCCCGCCATGAACCTCACCGGATCTGTGATCCGCCACACAGTCTCAGTCTAGGTCTCAAACTGGTTCTAACAAGCCCTCTAGGGATGGCAGATCCTGCTGAGTGGTCACGGCCCGGCGTGACGAATCTGTGACTGGTTGCGTCTAGTTTCGTGGCGGATGCCGCCCTTACGGTGGGGGCATGGCCGAGCCCACCCCATCCACCGCATGCGTCATCGCCGGTCGCTATCTGGCCAGCCCGGCCGCGCTGCGAGCACGGCCGGAGGGTCCCATCGAGGCGCTCGACACTCGCTCCGGCCGCGCCGCGCAGGTCAGGATCGTGTTCGCATCGGAGGGCTGGGACGAGGAGGGGTTCGCCGAGGCGGTCTCCCGCTGGTGCGCTCTGGGTTGCGCCGAGATCTGCGGGGCGCTCGACTTCGGCGAGCACGAGGGGCGCCGCTTCGTGGTGGTGCCGCCCACCCTGGGCATGAGCATCGAGCGCTGGCGGGCGACACGACGGCCGGGCGCGGCCGATGCCGCCAGGCTCGCCCTTGCCTTCGGCCGGCTGGCCGAGCGGGTTGCGGCGGCCGGCTTCCCGGTCGACGCTGCCAACCTGGCCGACTTCGCCGTCGGTCCCGGCCCCACGCCGTTCCTCGAGCGGCCGCTGCTGGGTTCGCCTGATACCAACGCTGTGCTGGTGGGGCGACGGGACGGCCAGCGTACGCTGGCTGCCATCTTTCGTGCTGCGCTCGGGGGCCCCCCGCCCGAGCCGCTGGACGAGTGGCTGGAGCGAACCGCGGACGCACGGTTCGACGACCTTGCGGACTGCCTCGACGAGCTCGAACGCTGCGGCAACCGTGTCCACAGCGAGCAACAACCGGGCGACGAGGGGGCCGTCGGCTTGGAGGGGCTGTTCGACGAGCGCGAGTACGAGTCGCGGCTGGTGCTGCCGCTGCCGCGCGTCTGGCCGCGACGGGTTGCGGCCGGGATCGGCCTGGTGGCGGCCGCGGGGGTCGCTTTTGCCCTGCTCGTGCCGAGGGGAGCGGCTCCGGCGCCGGTTCCCGATCCGACCCCGCATCCGGTGTCGGTGCCCGTGGCGCTAAAGCCGCCGGGTCATCATCGGGTTCATCGCTCCGCTCACCACCCGACCCGCCACCCGGCCCGGGTTCGGCCGGTGCCAGGCCGTGCCACGGCGCCGTCACCCCAGACGACACCGTCGCCCGCGCCGACAAGCACGGCCCAGCCGCCGGCAGGAGGCGGAGGCGTCACCCTGCCCGACCCGGGCAGCGTGGATCCCCTGCCGGCGCCCTGATCGGATTCTTCCGTGCGCTCACGGAGGATCGGACGACGGTAGGCTGCCGGGAATGGACACCAGCGAATCCGACCTTGAGCTGTACGAGATCGCGCGTTCCGCGGCGGAGTTGGCGTACGCGCCGTACTCGAACTTCGCCGTCGGCGCCGCGCTGCGCGCGACGGACGGAAGGGTATTCGCCGGCGTCAACGTCGAGAACGCGAGCTACGGTCTGACGATCTGCGCGGAGCGCAGCGCCCTCGTGGCTGCCGTGGCTGCGGGCGCGCGTGGGTTCGCCGCGATCGCGGTGCACGGAGGCGCCTCGTCGGTTCCTCCCTGCGGCTCCTGCCGCCAGGTGCTGGCGGAGTTCGCGCCGGAGCTGCGGGTGATCTGGCGGCGGGACGGCGCGCCGGTGGTGTCGTCGCTGGCCGATCTGCTGCCCGAACGCTTTCGGCTTTGACGGGCGGCGAGCACCGGTCCGGGCCTTGTGGCCCTCGCCGGCCGGCCGAACGCGGGCAAGTCCACGCTGGTCAACCGGCTGGTCGGCGAGCACGTGGCTGCCGTCTCGCGACGGCCACAGACGACGCGCAGGCGGGCGCTGGGTGCCGTCATGGGGGACGGCTGGCAGCTGGTGCTGGTCGACCTGCCCGGGTTCCAGAAGCCCTTCGACCGCCTGACCGAGCGGATGCAGCGATCGGTCGACGAGACGCTGCAGGACGCTGATGCGGTGGTCCTGATGCTGAACGGCCCCGAGGGCGTCGGCGGAGGCGACCGCCACATCGCATCGCGCGCGCTGCGGGCCGGCGCGCCGCCGTGCCTGATCGCGATCAACAAGGTCGATCGCATGCGGCCGGCGGCGATCGCGGAGGCGATCGTGGCCGCCGACGCACTCGGCGAGTGCCACGCCATCCACCCGATCAGCGCGCTCACTGGCGACGGTGTCGACGCCCTGTTGTCCGACCTGGTGGCGCTGCTTCAGGAAGGGCCGGCCTACTTCCCGCCGGGCGTGACCTCCGATCAGACGGCCGAGGTGCGCATCGGCGAGGCCATCCGCGAGGCGGCGCTGGAGGCCACCCGCGACGAGGTGCCCCACGCGGTCGCCGTGATGATCGAGGAGATCACCAGCTCCAAGCGCCACCCGACGGTTGTGCGGGCGACGCTGATCTGCGAGACCGAGTCGCAGAAGGGCATCCTGGTCGGGCGTGGAGGCTCGATGGTGAAACGGATCGGCAGCGATGCCAGGCCGCTGATCGAGACGATCACCGGCGGCCCGACCTACCTCGAGCTGACGGTCAAGGTGCGGCCCCGCTGGCGGCGAGACGACACCGCGCTCGACCGAATGGGGATCTGAGCGGCGACCCGCTTGGACGGCGCGGTAGACTTGATCACGAATGCGTCCCGTGCCAATCGAGCAACACGCCCGAACGGTTGACCACACGCTGCTCGATCAGGGGGCTCATGCCGTCGCTCGATAGCCGTGTCTCGTCCAGCCGCCGGGCCGTCGAGGAGCGGCGCTCGCTGCGCCCGCTGGCCGATCTGGAGCATGCCGCGGCCGCCCTTGCGCCGATCCGCCCGTTCACCGAGTCGGTGGTGGGGGAGGAGATCTCCTTCGTGGTGCGCTGCAAGAGCGTCGACAATCAGCTGCTCGAGATCGCCGAGCAGGCCGAGCTGGCCGGTATCGCGGCCGCACTCGAGCCGCTGAGCGCGGCCGCCGGGCTGTCGCCGCTGCCGCTGCTGCTCACAGACCTGATCGTCGATCCGTATCAGCTGTTCGAGGCCCGGTTGGCGGGGGCCGGCGGTGTGGTGCTGATCGCCGCGGCGTTCGAGGATGACGAGGACGGCTGCGCGAATCTTCAAGCCACCGCCGTCTCGATCGGCCTGGACGTAATCGTCGAGGTCGCCGACGAGGACGAGATCGAGCACACGCTCGAACTGCTCGACCCCGACTCGTTCCTGATCCGAAACCGTGATGCCGACAGCGCCGGCGAGATCAACCTCGAGCGAACGTTTTCGCTGCTCGAAGAGGTGCCCGCCGGCAAGGTTGTTGTCAGCCAAGGCGGCATCCGCCATCGCGACGAAGTCGAGGCGCTGGAGCGCTCCGGCGTCGACGCTGTGATCCTCGGCCCCTGGGCGGCGACGGCCGAACTGGCCGAGACGCTGCGTCTGCTACGCGGCGAGTCCCGGTAGCGGCCGTCTCTGCCGCTGTCGGGCAGCCCTGAAAACAGCCGCGGGTGGCGCCGCTGGCGCTCCGCGCGAATCATTACCCGAAGAACGCTTCCGCCTGCTGGTAGAGCTCCAGCGGCACTGTCTTCAGCTCCGCCACCGCCTCTGCGATCGGCACCGCGACGATCTCGTCCCCGCGCAGCGAGGCCATCATGCCGAACCGTCCCTCCAGCACCAGGTCTGCGGCCTTGAGTCCGTATCTGGTGGCCAGCACACGGTCGTGCGCCGTGGGCGAGCCTCCGCGCTGGACATGGCCGAGCGTCGTGACACGCGTCTCGAACCCCGTGCGGGCCTCGATCTCCGCCGCCAGCAAACCTCCGATTCCACCGAGGCGCACGTGACCGAACCCATCGGTGTCGGTAGCCGCAACCATCCGGCTGTCGCCACCCTCGAATTGCAGCTGCCAACCCTCGCTGACAACCACGATCGAGAAGTCCTTTCCACGGTCGTGGCGGCGTTGGATCAGCTCGCAGCAGCGCTCGACGGTGAGCGGGTGCTCGGGGATCAGGATCACGTCCGCTCCGCCGGCCATGCCCGAGCGAAGCGCGATCCACCCGACGTGCCGACCCATCACCTCGCACACCATGACGCGATCGTGCGATTCGGCCGTCGAGTGCAGTCGGTCGATTGCCTCGGTCGCGATCGCCAGCGCGGTGTCGAACCCGAACGTCACGTCGGTCCCTGACAGGTCGTTGTCGATCGTCTTCGGCACACCGACGATCGGCGCCTGATGGTCGGCATGGAGGCGGGCGGCGACGCCCAGGGTGTCCTCGCCGCCGATCGCGACCAGGGCATCCATCTCCGCAAGGCCGGCCCGGACGCGCTCGACGCCGTTCTCGATCGAGTACGGGTTGGTGCGCGAGGTCTTCAGGATCGTCCCGCCGCGAGGCAGGATGCCGCTGATGTCCGCAAACGAGAGCGGCCGGTAGGCACCGTCGATCAAACCCCGCCATCCATGCAGGACGCCGATCACCTCGCACTCGCGGTCGAGCGCCCGGCGCGTTACGGCCCGAATGACCGCGTTCAGGCCGGGGCAGTCGCCGCCGCCGGTGAGGATGCCAATCCGCATTCCTCGGCCATGCTAGATGATGCTCGGGACCGGGCGACCCGCTCGCGCTCAGGCGGCGCGGTCACGGATCAGCGTGAAGACGAACTTGCCGAGAGCGGCGCGGTGGGCGGCATTGACCGGCACAAACTGCACGGCGCAGCGGTAGCCGCCGGGTGCTCGCGTGACGCGGACCACCTTTGCCGGCGCGGCGACGTCCAGGTGCGGCGACTCCGACCGGAGGTGGATGACAACCATCTGGTCGAGTGCGGGGGCGGTTCTGGTGGCGAATGCCGCTCCGACCGCCGAGATGTCCATGGTCGTGCCCTCGTGGGCGGATGCCTCCGCGCCCGGCTCGGGCACGGTGTACCACCGAAGAAGCATCTCGTGCTCGACTCGAGCGCCGGTTCGTCGTTCTCGGTTCGCCATCTCCGACAATCATCGTCCGCGGACGGCGCGGATTGACGTAGGCTTCACGGCCGAGCCGAAGTGGCGGAACTGGCAGACGCGCCGGACTCAAAATCCGGTGGGCGAAACCTCGTGCGGGTTCGATTCCCGCCTTCGGCATAAACCCGAGACGACACGAACACCGCTGGTCGGAGCAGTTCGCCCTCGCGCCCTGACTCCGACGGGTGTGGTCCCGTCGCGCGACTGAGGCGAGGCCCTCTTCCACCTAGTGAGCGTGGACACGAGAGGGACTGACCAGCTGACCGGCCGCGCGGCCCAAGTGGGTGGCACAGATCGGTATGGTCGATCGCGTGGAACTGCGAGCGACTCTGGGCATCTCGCTTCCCGCGGGCTTCATCCGGGCCATTGCGGCGGCGCTTGTCGTCTTCGTTGCCGGCGCGGTGCTCCTGACGTCAGGGCGTGGCGGCTCCCCGACCCCCACCCACCGCTCGAGGGCAGCCGCGTTGCCGGTGATGCCGTGGGGCGTGATGAAGAACTCCTGGGCTCCGGGGGCCAGCTACTCGCTCTACGTGGACAACCCGGCGCACCACAACGGCGCGCTGTCGCTCAACGTCAAGACCGGCTCGACCTGTCAGAGCACCAGCGGCGCGGCCGACTATAAGAACGAGATCATCGGGCCGCCCAACGGTAGCGTTGTCTGCGATGTATCCAGGGGTGACGTGCTTCCCGTCAAGACCGGTCAGAACGGCGGCCCGACCGCTCAGGGCATCCACAATCGCATCACGAGCTGGGATCCGCTCAGCGCGATCGTCCAGTTCGCCGCCAACGGGCAGGCCAACATCCTCAAGCCGAACAGCCCGCAGCTGGTGCTGCTGCCGGTGGTGGAGGATATGTCCGGCTACAGCACCTGGCCGAGTGGGTCTGGCACGGTCAGAGTGATCGGGTTCGCGTACTTCGTCCTCACCCAGCCCGGCTACACCAACGGCGGCAAGACGGTATTGGGAACGGTCGTGGGTCTCTGCGTTACCCGTTACGCGGCCCGCTGCGCTAGCTGAACGCCGGGATCGAACGCCGCGTTCAAGGTGGACGCCTCTACGTAGTGAGCGTGGACAAATCGGTGGTGGATCGTCGGTTTCGGCGACGCTGCAATCGTGTGCCGCTCGCCGATCGGCACGGGTCCGGGCCAACAGCGGAGGGCGCCGCGGGCGGTAGACTCGCCCGGTTGTGGCCGGCGGCGGACTCGACGGTGGGCTGTGGAACTGGGTCACGAGGCTCATGTTCAGTGTGTTCCGCGGCGGGCCCGAGGGCCAGCGGCGCGCGACGCTGATCGTGTACTTGGTCATCGCGCCGGTTGGCACAGTCGAGTTCCCACCCGACCAAAGCTGAAACCGCCGATGATCGTGCTGCTCTCTACACGGGTCGAGCAGGGTCGGGCGGGCGTCTCTGTGTGTGTGCGGTGGTACGGTCGCTGTCCCAACAGCGGGAGAAGGTGCTCGATGAACATCTTGTGCGCGGTCAAGGGGCACAAGTGGGAGATGCACAACACGAAAACTCGCGGCGATTGGAGGTCCTGCGTTCGCTGTGGGAAGGAGCAAGACTTCCACCCGGATTATGACCGGGAGGGAAAGATGCCCGACAAGTTCACCAGCGGCTCTTGGTAGTCAAGACAGTACGCGCGGCGGCCGATCATCGTACTTTGGCCACGTAATGAAAGCGACGACCCGAGAGGTTTGAGAGACCGGACTCGTGAGCGAACTCCCGGATCCGGCGCGGAGTGTTACTTCACGACTTCGAACGATCATAAGGAGCCCACGGCATGACGCCTTCCAACCCGACAATCCCGGATCCCACCTGCCCCACCTGCCACTCCGTCTTGGCGCTGGGAGCGGTCGGGGGAGCCAACGTCTGGTCGTGTCCCAACGGTCACGGAGTGGCATGCACGTTGACGGCGGCGTATGGGCGACTGCAGGACGACGAGATCAAGAAGATCTGGCATGAATCGGAGAATGCTGCTGTTGGGGCTCGGTCGTGCCCGATGTGCGGAAGGCCGATGGTGGAGGTCAGTATTGGGGTTGACGCGGACGAGGCGGCCGACGGTGAAGCTGGCGACGGGGCGGACATCGCGACAGTCGCGGTTGACGTCTGCAGGTACGACGAGGTGTTCTGGCTCGACGCCGGCGAGCTCGACGAGTTTCCGCAGGACATCCCGACGGCACCGCCTTCGGAAGAGGATCTGAAGAACCTGGAAGCTGTTCGACAACACCATCGTCGCCGCATTCGACGAGGGAACGAGCAGCGAGGTGCCTGTCGATCCAGCGACGCCGCCTTCGCCGCCAGACAGCGCGGCGCCGAGCCAGAAACCGGACTGATCCGTCTCCCCGTCGGCAGCGACGTCACGGGCTTCACGGGTGGTCATCAGGGCTGTAAGCTGGGACACATGGAACGTCTTCGAGGTTTTCGAGAGCCGCGGGTCGTCGCGGCCACCGTTCTAGGTGCGTTGGCACTGGTCATAGGTGTGTGGCTGGGCGGCCTGCTCGGCTTCGTGTTGCTCCTGGGCGGCGTGGTGCTGTTCGGGGTGGGGTTGCTGTCGGCGGTCGCGTTCGGCCGCGGCGAGATGGACATGCCCCACGAGGCGCTGCCGCCAGGTGCCACGGCGTGGGCTGAGTCGCTGGATTCGCCGCACGGCATCACCAGAGGCCTGCCCTAACACCAGCGGCCGTCCGGTGGGGGAACCCTCGGGTGGGTTCGACTACGCGCCAGACACGTGGTGGTGGGCGAGCGACTCAAGAGCCGCATCAACCGCGTCCGCACCGTGCGCGCCGCGCAACTGCTCCTCCGAAACGATCCGCACCTCGACCGCCTGGTGCAGAGACTCGTCCCGGGCGTTGAGGAACGCCGCGCCCGCGTACGCGGCCGCGGATTGGCGCGTCGGCGCGGCGGCGACCGTTACCCAGCCCTCTGCTGCGGGAAACCGCAGCTGAACGAAGTATCGACTCTCAGACCCCACGATTATGTTCTACGCAGAATCGGGGAGGGTCGCATCACCATTTTGGGGTAGTCGCGACAAAGCGGACGCTGCGGCGATGAACCGTTCTACGCTCTGGAGCGAAGCAGACGAAGACGCAACTGATGGGAGCAGTGATGAGCGTCTTCATCGTGACCGTCCAGTATCCCGGCCGCAGCGTGCAGGGCACCAAGCGGTATCCGACTCGGCGGTCGGCGGCGCATGCGGCCGCCGTGCTGGCGACCTCGCGGGGACCGGACGGCGAACAGCCGATCGCCGTCGGCATCGTCGTCGAATCCGAGGGTGGCCTACCGTCCGCTAGTTGACGGACGGCTCCGCGAGGTGCAGACTCTTCCCGATCCAGCGGGCCGAGCAGCAAGCGCCGGGGCGGGTTAAGGACGCCCGCTCGTCAAAGGCGTGGCGCGGGCTCCCTGGAACATCGCTCATCGGGGGGCGTTGGAGCCGCCGCCCCGATGAGCCTGCGGCGAATTCGGTACGGTCATCACGTGGTCAGCCTCAGACCAATCACCGACGACAACCTCGCGGCGGTGCGGGCGCTTCGCACCACGCCGGAGCAGGAGCGGTTCGTGTCCGGCGTGGCGGACTCGATGCTGGAGGCGATCGAGGATCAGGCGGGGCGGGCGATCCAGTGGGCGATCTACGCCGGCGAGACGCCGGTCGGGTTCGTGATGATCAGCGACGATGTGGCGCCCGACGCCCCCGATCACATCCCGCACTACCTCTGGAAGCTGCTGATCGACCGCGACCACCAGCGCAAGGGCTATGGCACGGCCACGCTCGACCTGATCGCCGACTACTTCCGCGGCCGGCCGGACGTAGACCGTGTTGAGTACCAGCGCCGGCACGGGGGAGGGCAGCCCGATCCCCTTCTATGAGCGCTACGGATTCGTGCGCACGGGCGAGATCGTCTTCGACAACGAGGTGCTGCTCCAGTTCAGGCTTCGCTGACCCCGTCGTCCTCAGCCAACAGCTGGTAGAGCTTGCGCCGCGTCTCCCGGAGCAGCGCCGCCGCAGCGGCGACCTGCTTCTCCGAGCCGGCGTGAACCACCTGCCGTGTCGCGGCGCGCACCTGGTACATCAGGTCGCGCAGCTCGACGAGCGCGGGCGGCACGTCGGCGCCCACGTCCTGCCAGGGAGTGCTCGGTCCGCCGGAGGCCTCGGCCTGGCCCGCCTCGGTCAGCGAGAACACCCTCTTGCCGCCCTGCTGCTCGGCGCGGACGAGCTCCTCGTCCTCGAGCTGGGACAGCGTGGGGTAGACGGAGCCGGGGCTGATGCGCCATGCGCCGCCGGAACGCTCGCTGAGCTCGCGCATGATCTGGTAGCCGTGCATGGGCTGCTCGGCCAGCAGCGCCAGGATGGCTGCCCTGATGTCTCCGCGGCCGGCCCGGCCGCGCGCGAAGAAGGGCGCCTCGCCGTGGCGGAAGCCGAGTTCGTGCCGGCGCCCGTGACGGGCGCACCGCAGCATCCACTCGCGCAGGTCGCTGCGCCGGATGCCGATGGGATGGATGACGTAATCGGTCACGTCCAAGTCCTTTCGTTGTGCATGCGGAAGGTGTATCACGATATATCGCGATAGGCAAACTGCGGTGGCACCTCCACGTGCGCGGACTGGAACTCGTGAAGCTGGTTGCGTATGATCGCGCGACGATTGCCGGGGGAGGGGATGAGGGTCACACTCGGTCGAGCGGGACGGATTGCCGTGCTGGCGCTTGGGCTGGTGGTCGCGACGTCGGCCGCGCCGGCCGCAGGCGCGCCTCCGGTCACGCCCTCCGGTTGGTCGCTGACCCCGGCCGGCAGGCTGATCACCGTGACCGACGGCCCAGGCCTCGGTGGTCCGTGGGCGGTCGCCGTGTCGCCGGACGGCAGCCACGCACTGGTCACGTCGAGCGGCCAGGCCGTGCAGGACGAGACGGTCGAGACGTTCGACCTGGCCGCCGGCGTGCGCAGCGGGCTCCAGGTCTACAACGGCCACCGCGGCCGTTCCGTGTTCTACGGCGTCGTCTACTCGCCCGGACGGCACCAAGGCATGGGCGTCCGGCGGCGGTCAGGGCGTCGTGCACGCCTATGCCGTTCAGGCCGACGGCTCGCTGAAGGCGACCCACACCATCCCGGCCGGGAACTTCCCGACCGGCATCGCATATGGACACACGCCGCTGGGCGATCGCCTGTACGTGGCCGACAACCTCGGCGGGGCGCCGTTCTCGACCGGATCGTACGAGGATCCGCCCGGCCACGAGGTGCGGGTGATCAACCCCGCCACCAGCAAGGTCACCGCGACCATCGACCTCGGCCTGCCGCTGGATCCGTTCGGCATCACCTTCAACCGCGCAGGCACCAAGGCATACGTCACGAACTGGACCGGCCGCTCGGTGATCGTGATCGACACCGCCAGTCAGAAGCCGATCGGCGCAATCCCGCTCTCGCCCCCCGGCAACCCGCTCCAGGCCGACCACCCAACGGCCATCGTGGCCAACCCGCGCTCTCCCGAGCTGTACGTGGCCAACGCCAGCAGCGACACCGTGTCGGTGATCGACGGTCGTAGCGACCGGCTGGCCGCGACCATCGACGTGGCGCCGGTGCCCGGCTCGCCCAAGGGCTCGATGCCGGAGGGTCTCACCGTCAGCCCGGACGGTGCCACGCTCTATGTGGCCGAGGCGGGGGAGAACGCGATCGCCGTCGTCGACCTCGCAACCCGGAGGCTACGCGGCCTGATCCCGACCGCCTGGTATCCGGCCGACGTCAAGGTGACGCCCGACGGCCGCCGGCTGGTGGTCGTCAATACCAACGGCTTCGGCGCCGGCCCCAACCGCTGCGGGCCGTTCTCGCCGCTGCTTGCCCTCGGCTGTGGAAGCGGCATCGAGTACCTGCCCGGCTACTTCGAGAACCAGTACTCCGGCACGATGATCCGAGGATCCGTGCAGGTGATCGGCCTGCCGGCCTCGGCCGCCACGTTCACGTCCCGGCTCGCTGCCTGGACGGCACAGGTGCGCCTGCAACAACCACATCGACCAGCGGCCGGCGGCAAAGCCGGCCTCGCTGAGCGCGATCAAGCACGTGATCTACGTGATCAAGGAGAACCGCACCTACGACCAGGTGTTCGGCGACCTTGGCAAGGGCAACGGCGACCCAAGCCTGAACCTGTTCGGCGACGAGTCGGCGCCAAACCATCGCGAGCTGGCCCGGCGCTTCGTGCTGCTGGACAACTTCTATGTCGACGCCGAGGTGTCTCAGGACGGACACCCCTGGTCGACCCAGGCCACAGCGACCGACTACGTCGACAAGGTGTGGCCGTTCGACTACGCCTGGGCCTACTACCGAAGCTACGACAGCGAGTACGTGCCGCTCGCCCAGCAGTTCCCCAGCGAGCCGCTGGCCTCCGATCCCAGCGTGCCCCGCTCGGCCTCGACGGCCACCGTCGGCGCGCTCTGGGACGACGCCTACGACCATCACGTGAGCTTCCGCGACTACGGCGAGGGCACGCCGTGGGACGCTCCCGACAACTGCACCAGCGGTGCCAATGCCTCGGACCTGACCCGGCTGCAGGCCAGCGTTCGGCGAGCACGTCGATCCGAAGTTCCCGGGCTGGAACATGGACTGCTCCGACCATGCCGTGCGCGAGCCAGAGTGGGAACGCGAGTTCCGCCGCTACGAGAAGAATGACAATCTGCCCGGGCTCGAGATCGTCTACTTGCCCAACGACCACACCCAGGGCACGGCGGCCAAACTGGCGACGCCTCGCTCGTACATGGCCGACAACGATCTCGCACTGGGCCGGCTGGTGGACGCCGTCTCGCACAGCAAGGACTGGTCGAGCACCGCGATCTTCGTGCTCGAGGACGACGCCCAGGATGGCCCCGACCACGTCGATGCGCATCGCTCGACGGCGCTCGTGATCAGCCCCTTCACTCAGCACGCCGCCGTCGACTCGACCCACTACGACACGGCAGGCATGCTGGCGACCATCGAGGACCTGCTCGGCCTGTCACCGATGAGCATCTACGACCAGCGCGCGACCCGCATGTGGCCCTCGTTCGGCGCCGCCAACCTGGCGCCGTACGACGCGATCCAGCCCTCGGTGATTCCGTACCCCGATCCCGGCTACCCGACGAATGCAGCCAACGCGCCGCTCGGCACCCTGTCAGCCCAGCAGGACTTCTCGGTGCCGGACGGTCCCGATGAGCACATCCTGAACGAGGCCATCTGGCGCTCGATCAAGGGCGCCGATTCGCCGATGCCGGCTCCGGTCGGGGGTGGCGACCCGGACGGATAGCCACCCCCGACGGGAGATCTGGCTAGCCTCGGACGCCCGGCCACCAACGTTCCACGACGCGGGTGTCCCGCTCCGCGGAGGTGGCGCCGGAGGCGATTGCCAGCGGTCCGATCACGATCAGCATGATGAGAAGTGCGAGTTCCATGTCTGGAGAACGCGGGTGGGGACGGCGGCGTGAGACGGAACTCACGATCCGGACGACGAGTCACAGTCGGCTGCCGCAGGGCCGCCAAGCACCTCATCCAGGGGGTCGGGCATCGTCAGCGACACGGTTCCGGCTGCGGCCACCTGCACGCGAGTCATCCCGTCCCCGGTCTCGGTCAGACAGAGTGGGGTGGGGCTCTGCCAGTACGGGCTGTATCGCACGCGGATCAGGTAGCTGCCCGGTTTCGAAACGACGAAGCGGATGCTGTCGCCCGTGATGTGCACGCGGCGAGGTGGCGACGGCCCTCCCGACACGATCCCGACCGGGTCGGGAACGCGGTAGAACCTCCAGTGGGCGGTTCTGCCGGCGGGCACGAGCCCTGAGTGACCCGACTCGATCAGTGCGGCCTCGGCTTGGCTGCTGTAGTCAAGCGGGACGTCCGGGAGCAGCACGTAGCTGATCCCCAACGACCGCAGCCACGTGTTGTATGCGGACGGTGTGATCGCATCCTGATACAGGATCGTGTTCTGGGGAAAGTCGGACTGCCGATACCAGCCGCGCGCCAGCGACACCCCGGACCGCGCCAGGTAGTACGCCTCCCAGTGGCCCGACGTGGCAACGACCTCCACCCGGTAGCCCGGAGATTGCCGGCGCAGAAAGGCCAGCGCCGGACGCCAGTACCCGGCGGTTGCCGCGGCACTGTCCTGGTATGACCGGTAGCCCGATGCGACATATGGCGCCACCTGGGCGGCGAACGCCGCCGACAGCACCACCAGCAGCCACCGAAGCCGAATCCGCGGCGCTCGCGTCCTCGAGGTCAGCCACAGCAGCGGCAGCGCGGCGATCGAGTACAGCCGGGTCGCGTTGGCGCCGATCGGCGAGGGTACGAGGAACAGGACGATGTTGAGGAGTCCGTAGACCACGAACAGCGTGCTCAGGAAATCGCGCCGGATTCGTCCCCCGGCCAGCACCAGGCCGAGGGCGCTGAAGCCGAGCGCGGTCGCGAGGTCGATTGGCGAGAACGGGTAGTAGCCGGTTTGCGAGAAGGCCAGCCGAAGGGCCCCGGCGGCCATCAGACCGACGGCGACGGCGATCGCCGGCCACCGGTTGTCGCTGACCATCGACCGCGGCGAGGCGGCCGTCAGCACGGCCGCCGCCAGCACCACCAGCAGGAGCAGAAACGCCACCGGCGAGAACGCGGCGGTTGAGACGACCGCGAGGCTGGCGGAACCCCGTCGGCCGCGCTGGAGCAGCACGATGGCCATCGCTGCCATCGCCGCCCCGGCGCCGAACGGGTACATCCCGGAGACCATAAGGATGATCGGGGCGGTGGCCGCGAACGCGAGGCTGGGCAGACGTGCTGGGAGTCCCCAGAGCCGTCCCGCCGCGCTCGCGAATGCCCACCCCGTGAACGCCGCCGATGCGACCGCGACGGGGATGATGCCGCCGACCGCCGCCACGGGGTAGTAGGCGACGCTGTAGAGCACGTACTGGTACGAGCCCGCGTACCAGTAGTTGTCCCACAACGCATAGCCGTGCCGCACGAAGGTCAACGTCTGAAACACGTGCGCCGGGGCGTCGCCGGCCGGAGGACCGAGGATGTTCGTGGCGAGCGCTGCGGCCGCAGCGACGACCGCACACAGCAGGGCGGCCGGCGCAGCCGGACGGGCGTCGGCTTCGGCCGTTCCGATCACCGTAAGCGGCCGATCTCGCGGCCTGGTGCCCACCGGCGGGACGTGGCTGTGATCCGCTCCTGTAGCGAGGAATCGATCGCCGCATCGTAGTCCCGTCGGCCGCAGATCAGCGTGGCGTCCCTTCCCGAATCGCTCGGATTCCGATACAACCCCCGTATGTCCGCAAGCCAGGGAGCCAAGGGCGCCGCGCGTCCGAGCGTGCTCGACCACGCATTCGGTGATGGCCCGCCGCTCACCGTCGGCATCGAGGAGGAGTACATGCTCCTGGACGAGGCCTCCTTCGATCTCGTCTCCGGCGTCGAGCCGCTGCTGGAGGCCGCTGAAGACGGTCCTTATGCCGAGCAGCTGAAGCCCGAGTTGATGCAATGCGTGCTCGAGTCGGGCACGGTGGTGTGCCGCGATATCCCCGAGGCGGAGGCCGATCTGCGCGGATTCGCCGCTACTCGGCGCTGCTCGCCCGCGAGCACGGCATGCGGCTGGGAGCCGCCGCCACCCATCCCTTCTCGCTCTACGAGCACCAGAAGATCACCGCTCGCGACCGCTACCGGATGCTGGTCGAGATGCTCCAGTACGTCGCCCGCCGCGAGCTGGTGTTCGGCATGCACGTGCATGTGGCGGTGCCGACCCCGGAGGCCGCGCTCGCGGTGATGGAGGGCGTGCTGATCGAGCTGCCGGTGCTGCTGGCGATGTCGGCCAACTCGCCGTTCTGGCGGGGCGAGGCGACCGGGCTGCACTCGACGCGGGCGATGATCTTCGCCTCGTTCCCGCGCAGCGGTATCTCACCGCGCTTCGAGAGCTACCGCGATTACGCCGACGCGGTCGGGTTCATGGAGGCCACAGGCGCGATCGGCGACTACACGCACCTGTGGTGGGACGTGCGGCCCCATCCCCGCTTCGGCACCATCGAGCTGCGGGTGATGGACGTGCAGTCGCGGGTCGAGGACACGGTCGCGCTGGCCGCCTACGTGCAGTGCCTGGTGAAGCACATTTTGGACGAGATCGGTGCCGGCAACCCGCCGATCGCCTACAACCGCATGTTGCTCAGCGAGAACAAGTGGCTGGCGGCTCGCTACGGGCTGGAAGCGCCGCTGATGGATCTCCGAGCCGGCAAACGGATCAAGGTACCCGCCCGCACGTTGGCTCGACGGCGGATCAAGGAGCTGAAGCCGATCGCACGACACCTGGGATGCACCGACCAGCTTGCCCGGGTGGAGTGGATCCTCGACAACGGCACCGGCTCGATGCGCCAGCTGCAGGTCTGGAACGCCAACCACGACATCCGCGAGGTGGCCGAGGAGGTCGCCGACGCCACGGAGTCGGTCTAAGCCGTTCGGGTGCGTCGTTCCAGCAAGGGGGTCGCCGCGAGCGCGGCCAGGGCGAGCAGCGCCGCGACCGCCCCCAGCACGAACACGGAGCTCGGCGAGACCCGCTGCCACAGCACGCCGGCAACCAGGCTGGCCACCACCGAGGCGCCTCCGGTTGCGAGCTTGAACATGCCCTGGCCGGTTGCCCGCTCGTCTGCCGGCGAGAGGTCGGAGACCAGCGCCTTTCCCACCCCGTCCGTGGCCGCGATATAGACGCCGTACACGGCCATCAGCGGCCATACCACAACGTCGTTCGTGGCCACAGCGAAGCCGGCGTAGACGGCGGCGAACACCAGCAGGCCAACGGCCAGCACCCGCCGCTTTCCGACCCGGTCGGACAGGCTGCCGAGTGGCCACGAGAGCCCCGAGTAGAGCGTGTTGTAGAGCGCGTAGGCGAGCACCACGGCGGTCGTTCCCAGGCCCAGATTATGCGCCCGCAGGAGCAGGAACACATCAGCTGAGTTGCCCAGCGAGAAGATCGTCCAGGCGCCGGTGAAGACCCAGAACGGTGTTCCCAGCGCCCGCAGGCTGCCGCGCTCCGCGGCGGCGACCGAGGGTTGCGGCGTTGCCCGCGGCACGTCGTGCACCCGGCGAAGCGCGAGCATCGTCAACAGCGCCGGCACCACCGAGACCGCGATCACCTCGCGCAGCGAGAGTCCGGCGACGAGCAGCGCGATCGCCAGCAGCGGCCCGATCACGGCACCCAGCGAGTCCATGAAGCGGTGGAAGCCGAACACCGAACCGGTCTGGCCGGGCTCGCTGGAATCGCGCAGCAACGCGTCGCGGGGCGCCGTGCGCACGCCCTTGCCCGCCCGGTCGAGCACCCGCGCGCCCAGCACCCATCCCCAGGCGGGAGCGACCGCGCACCAGTGGCTTGGCGATGTTGGACAGCGTGTAGCCGACCCAGACGAACGGCATCCGCCGCCGGAGCTGGTCGGAGCGGCGGCCGACCGCCAGGCCGACAACCTGTGAGGTGGCTTCGGCCGCACCCTCGACCGCCCCGACGGCCGCGGCCGGCGCACCCAGAGTGACGGTCAGAAACAGCGGCAGCACGGGGTAGAGGAGCTCCGAGGAGGCATCGTTCAGGAGGCTCGTCCAGCCCATCGCCCACACGTTCCTGTTGATGCCGAAGCGCATCGGCGGCGAACGATAGACTGCGCCGGTTCCCGGGGTCGACGATCAAGGAGGGTCATGGACAAGCAGGAGGTTCTCGAGCGCTGCCGGCGCGACAACGTCGCGTTCGTGCGGCTCCAGTTCACCGAGCCCTACGGCGCGGTGAAGAACGTCTCCATCCCAGTCGAGGAGATGGAGAAGGCGCTCGACAACGAGCTGATGTTCGACGGATCATCGATCCGCGGCTTCAAGCGCATCGAGCAGTCGGACATGTACTTCCTGCCCGACCCGGAGACCTACGCCCTGCTGCCCTGGCGCGGCACGGACACCGCCCGCACGGCCCGCCTGATCTGCGACGTCGCCGATCCCGATGGCCAGCCGTTCGCGGGCGATCCCCGCTCCAACCTCAAGCGCGTGCTCAAGCAGGCGGAGCAGCTCGGCTACACGATGCAGGTCGGCCCCGAGGCCGAGTTTTTCCTGTTCCGGCTCGACGGCGACGGCAATCCCACCGTCGATCCCCACGACGCCGCCAGCTACTTCGACGTGGCGCCGATGGACAAGGGTGAGGACTGCCGGCGCGACATCGAGATCACCCTCCAGCAGATGGGCTTCCACCTCGAGGCCGCCCACCACGAGGTCGCGATCGGCCAGCACGAGATCGACTTCCGCCACGGCGACGCGCTCTCCACCGCGGACAACCTGATCACGTTCCGGATGGTGGTGAAGGTGATCGCGGCCAAGCACGGCATGCATGCCACCTTCATGGCCAAGCCGCTGCACGGGGAGAACGGCTCCGGCATGCACGTCAACCAGTCGCTGTCGCGGGGAGACGAGAACGCCTTCCTGGACGAGGGCGACGAGCTGAAGCTCTCCAAGGAGGCGTACAGCTACATCGCCGGCATCCTGCGCCACCTGCCTGCGATCACGGCCGTCGCCAATCCGACCGTCAACTCCTACAAGCGGCTGCTGCCGGGATACGAGGCGCCGGTGTACATCGCCTGGTCGCCGGGCAACCGATCGGCAGCAATCCGCGTACCGGCCAAGCGCGGCCGCTCGACCCGGATCGAGCTGCGCACGCCTGATCCGACCGCGAACCCCTACCTGGCGCTGGCCTGCATGCTCGAAGCCGGTCTCGACGGCATCGTCAACGGCCACACCCCGCCGGCACCCGTGAACCGCAACATCTACGACCTCACGGAGGAGGAGTCGGTCGGGCTGGGCATCACCAGCCTTCCCCACGACCTGACCAAGGCGCTCGACGCGCTGGAGGCCGACCCGGTCATGCGGGAGGCGCTGGGGGAGCACATCTTCTCCGAGTACATCCGCCTCAAGCGGGAGGAGTGGGCGGTCTACAACGAGCAGGTGCACAAGTGGGAGATCGACGAGTACATGGATCGCTACTGATCCGCTGCTGCCGCGTCCGGCGGACGCGGAGGGCGTGCTGGCGGTGATCGTGGCCCGCGATGTCGCGGACATCGGCGCTCCCGACTTCACACTGGACGATCTACTCGAGGAGTGGGACGAGCCGGGCTTCAGCCTGGCGGATGACGCCTGGCTGGCGGAGCGCGGCGAGATTGCGGCCTACGCCGCCCTGCGCGGCAAGGAGCAACTGGTGCTGGTCGCGCCACGCCACTGCGGAAACGGCATCGGCTCGAGCCTGCTCGATCTGGTCGAGTTGCGCGCGCTGGAGCGGGGCCGGCCGCTGCGGCAGGACCTGCCACAGCGAAACGCATCCGCAGCGGCGCTGCTCTCATCCCGAGGCTATCGCCGAGTCCACAGCTACTGGCGGATGCAGATCGACCTCTCGCGGCCGCCACCGGCGCCGGCCTGGCCGGGGGGCGTGACGGTTCGGCCCTTCCGGCACGGGGATGAGCGGCAGGCGCACGAGCTTCACGAACGGGCCTTCTCCGAGGTGACGGGCAACCAGCCGCAGTCGCTCGAGCAGTGGCGGCGAAGCGTTGTGGGACGGTCGATCTTCGATCCCACGCTGTTCATGGTCGCCGAGCTCGACGGAGCAATCGTGGGGACGGCGCACAGCGAGCTGTGGGAGGAGGACGGCGTCGGAGCGGTGCGGCGGCTGGCAACAGGCGGCGCCGGCCGCGGCATCGGCCTCGGCCGCGCCCTGCTGCTGGCCGCTCTGGGTGAGTTCCAACGGCGCGGGATGCCGGCTGCCGTGCTCGACGTCCAGGGGGACAACGAGCGTGCGCTGCGGCTGTACGAGAGCGTCGGCATGCGCCAGGTTTGGAGGACGGATCGCTGGGAGCGGCCAGCCTAGTTGTAGAGCTCGGCGATATCGAAAGCGCCGCTCGCGTGCTTTTGGGCGACGCCGGTGGCAACCGCCGATTCGGCGACGGCGGCCGCAACGAGCTCGACCACGGCCTTGTTGAACACGCTCGGGATGATGTACTCCTCGTGCAGTTCGTCCTCGCCGATCACCGAGGCGATCGCGCGCGCCGCGGCCAGGTTCATCTCCTCGTTGATGGTGGTGGCGCGCGGCGTTCAGCGCGCCCCGGAACATGCCCGGGAAGCAGAGCACGTTGTTGATCTGATTCGGATAGTCCGAGCGCCCGGTCGCCATCACCGCGCACCGAGCCCGCGATCTCCTCCGGCATGCATCTCCGGCTCCGGGTTCGCCATCGCGAACACGATCGCGTCGTCCGCCATCGAGCGGATCGCCTCGACGCTGACGGCGCCGGGCGCCGGACAGGCCGATGAAGACGTCCGCACCCTGCAGCGCCTCGTCTGCGCTGCCGTCGAAGCAGCGCGGGTTGGTGTGCTCCGCATACCACTTCTTGATTCCCGCCAGGTCCCTTCTTGCCCGGGTACAGGGCGCCGGCGCGATCGCAGCCGACGATGTCGGTGACGCCCGCGCGCATCAGCAGCTTGCTGACCGCGACCCCGGCGGCGCCGACGCCCACCAGCACCACGCGCAGCTCGTCCATCCGCTTCTCGACCAGCTTGGCGGCATTCAGCAGTCCGGCCAGCACCACAACCGCCGTGCCGTGCTGATCGTCGTGAAACACCGGGATGTCCAGCTCCTGCCGCAGCCGGCTCCTCGATCTCGAAGCAGCGCGGCGCGGAGATGTCCTCCAGGTTGATGCCGCCGAAGCCGGGCGCGATCGCCTTGACGATCGCGATGATCTCGTCCGTGTCCTTGGTGTCGAGTGCGATCGGCCACGCATCGATGCCGGCGAACTCCTTGAACAGCATCGCCTTGCCCTCCATGACGGGCATCGCCGCCTCGGGGCCGATGTCGCCCAGCCCGAGCACGGCGGTGCCGTCGGTCACCACGGCCACCGTGTTCTGCTTGATCGTGAGTGAGCGGGCCTTCTCGACGTCCTGAGCGATCGCCATACAGACCCGCGCCACGCCCGGGGTGTACGCCATCGAGAGATCGTCGCGCGTCTTCACCGGCACCTTGTTGCGTACCTCGATCTTGCCGCCGAGGTGCATCAGGAAGGTGCGGTCACTGACGTTGACCAGCGTCACGCCGGGGACGGTGCGCACGGAGTCGACGATCCGCTGGCCGTGCTCGGCGTCGGACGCCGACACGGTGATGTCCCTGACGGTGGTGTCCTTGCTGACGCGGACCAGGTCGATCGCGCCCACGTCGCCCTCGGCCTCCGCAATCGCCGACGCGACGGTTGCGAACGAGCCCGCCCCGGACGGGATTTCGAGCCGCATGGTGAGGCTGTACGAGGCGGAGGGATTTCGTGCCATGGATGAACAAGCGTACCGGCTCTCGGGCCGGTGGTGGCCGGCAAGGCGACCCGCTCCCGGGCCGGGTAGGGTTCGGGCGGCATGGGTCTCTTCCATCAGATCGAGGGTGAGGGTGCGCCGCTCGTGCTGATCCATGCCGGCATCTGCGACAGCCGCATGTGGGACGCCCAGTGGCCGGCGGCCGCCGAAGGGCGCCGCGCGCTTCGCTACGACATGCGCGGGTTCGGCCGCTCGCCGATCCCGCCCGAACCGTTCTCACATGCCGCCGACCTTGCCGACCTGCTGGACTCCCAGGGCGTCTCTGGGGCTGCGCTGGTGGCCGTCTCGATGGGCGGGCGGGTCGCGCTGGAGCTGGCGATCGCTCGCCCGGACCTCGTCTCGAAGCTGGTGCTGAGCGGGCCCAATCTTCCCAACCACGTGTGGTCGCAGGCCGTGCGCGCGTATGGCGAGGCGGAGGACGCCGCGATCGAAGCGGGTGACCTGGATGCCGCCTCGGAGATCAACGTCCGCTTCTGGGTGGACGGCGTCGGGCGCACGCCTGACCAGGTCGATGCACAGGTCAGGAGCCGGGTGCACGAGATGCAGCTTCGCGCGCTGGAGCTCCAGATCGAGGCGGGCGAGGGGGCGCAGGAGCATCTCCTGGCCGACGACGTCGACCGCCGTCTGGGCGAGGTCACGGCGCCGACGATGGTGCTGGTGGGCGAACACGATGTGGCCGACATGCACGAGATCGCCGGACGGATCGCGACCGCCGTGCCGGGAGCCCGCCTCGAGCTGATCGCCGGTACGGCACACCTGCCGAGCATGGAGCGGCCGGCCGAGTTCGATCGCCTCGTGCTCGGGTTCCTGTCTGTAGGCTGATCCGATGGCGACCGCGAAGCAGACCAAGCCCTCCGACATCGACCTCGACGACGCGCCCGCCAAGACCTGCGACGTCTTCCTTGTGGACGGGAACGGCCTCGCGTACCGCGCCTATCATGCGCTCCCGGAGGAGCTTCAGACGGCCGACGGCCAGCCCACCAACGCCCTGCTCGGCATGGCCCTGATGCTGATGAGGCTTCTGGCCGACTACCGCCCGCAGACCGTGCTTGTGGCATGGGACGAGCGGCCAACCGCCCGGCTCGAGCTGGCTCCCGAATACAAGGCCCACCGCAAACCGACGCCGGAGCTGCTGGTGCAGCAGCGGCCCTTCTTCGATCCGCTGGTGGAGGCGTTCGGCTACCGCAACCTGCGCGTACCGGGGATGGAGGCCGACGACGTGATCGGGACGCTGTCCGCCATCGCGGAGCGCGCGGGTCACCGCGTCTGCGTCGTCTCCACCGATCGCGACGCGTTCCAGCTGGCCTCGGACAACGTCTGCATCATGATGACGCCGCGAGGCGTCTCCGACGTCGTCGTCTATACGCCCGATCGGATCCGCCAGCGCTACGGCATCGGCCCCGAGCTGATTCCCGACTTCATCGGCCTCAAGGGCGACACCTCCGACAACATCAAGGGCGTACCCGGCATCGGCGAGAAGACCGCAGCCGACCTGCTGGTGCAGTTCGGCAGCATGGAGGAGATCTACGCGCATCTCGATCAGGTGGCGGGCGAGAAGCGCCGCCAGTCGCTGGCCGAGGCCGCCGATGACGCCGCCAAGTCCAAGCGCCTGGCGACCATCGACCGGACGCTCGATCTGGACGTCGACTTCGACGCGCTGATCGCCGCTCCGCCCGACCGCTCGAGCATGAAGGAGCTGTTCCGCCGGCTCGAGTTCCGGGCGCTGCTGAAGCGGATCGACGAGCTGGAAGAGGTGATCCCCTCCGCCCCTGGCGGTCCCGTCGAGCGGGCCGAGCTGAGCTGGCGGGAGGACACAACGGCTGCGATCGGATCGCTGCCCCACGAGGTCGGCCTTGCCATGTCGGGCGGCCGGGCGGCGATCGCGCCGGCAGCAGGCGACGTGGTGGTGGTCGATGCGCCTCCGTCCGAGGTGGTCGCCGCGCTTGGCGACCGGCGCGTGATCACGCATGGGCTGCACCTGCCGGACCTGCTTCCGGCCGGTGACACCCAGCTCGCCGCCTACCTGCTCGACCCGGGCCGTTCGGGCTACGAGATTGCCGACCTGGCCGAGGAGCAGGGCGTGTCCGCCGACGTCCAGTCCGACCCCGAGACGGCCGCGCTGGTGGCCGGAGCGGCCACACAGATCACCATCCATGCCGGTCTGGCCGACCGCCTCGAGCAGCGGGAGATGACCTCGCTGTACCACGAGATCGAGTTGCCGCTGGTGCCCGTGCTGGGTGCGATGGAGTCCTACGGCGTGCTGGTGGACAGCTATCGCCTGGCCGAGATCGCGGCCAAGCTGCGCGATCAGCTGGACGAGCTCGAGCTTCAGGTACACGAGATGGCGGGCGGCCCATTCGCGATCGGCTCGCCCAAGCAGCTGGGCGAGGTGCTGTTCGAGCGGCTCGGGCTGCCCACCGACCGCAAGGGCAAGACCGGATACTCGACCGACGCGCGGGTGCTTTCGAAGCTGCGCGAGCTGCATCCGATCATCGACCTGGTCGAGGCGTGGCGCGAGCAGTCGAAGCTGCTGAACACCTACCTCGAGCCGCTGCCCAGCCTGATCGATCCCGCCGACGGCCGCCTGCACACGACCTTCAGCCAGACGACCGCGGCCACGGGTCGGCTCAGCTCGATCCGGCCCAACCTGCAGAACATTCCGATCCGCACCCCGCTGGGCCGTGAGATCCGGGGCGCCTTCGTGGCCGCCCCCGGCTGCTCGATCATGTCAGCCGATTACTCACAGGTCGAGCTGAGGATCCTCGCCCACCTGTCGGATGAGCCGGCGCTGAGGGATGCATTCCTGCGCGGAGAGGACATCCATCGTGCGACCGCCGCGGAGGTGCTGGGCAAGCCGGCCGAAAGCCTGACGACCGTCGAGCGGAACCGTGCCAAGGCGGTCAACTTCGGCATCATCTACGGCATCAGCTCGTTCGGGCTGTCCGAGCAGCTGTCGATCTCCCGGGAGGAGGCCCAGACCTACATCGACCTTTACCTGGCCCGCTTCCCGCGCGTCAACGAGTTCATGCGAAGCGTGATCGAGCGCGCCAAGCAGGACGGTTTTGTGACGACGCTGTTTGGCCGCCGCCGTCCCATCCCGGAGCTGCGGGCGTCCAACTACAACACCCGCAGCCTGGGCGAGCGGCTTGCGGTCAACACCGTTATGCAGGGCAGCGCGGCCGATATCATCAAGGTCGCCATGATCGGCTGCCACCGACGGCTGCGCGACGAGGGGCTCGAGTCGCGGCTGGTGCTTCAGGTTCACGACGAGCTGGTGTTCGAGACCAGGGACGGGGAGGCCGGCTCGATGCGCGCGCTGGTGCACGAGGAGATGGTGCGTGCCTATCCGCTCGACCCGCCGCTCGAGGTCGACGTGGGCATAGGCCCGACCTGGCTGGATGCCAAGTGACGGAGTGGCTGCAGGTGGCGGGTTCGCTGTACGCCCTGCCGGCAACACGAGGCGACGAGGCCGGCAGCTACCTGTGGCTGGAGGCCGGCGAGCGGGCCGAGGCGGTGGTGGCCGAGCTGTTCCTGCCGGCCGTGCATCCCGACCGGTTGGACGCTGCGATGGGAGTCGCGATCGGCAGCGTGCAGATCGGATCCGTACAGCGCCTGGGCGACGTCCAGCTGCAGTTTGGCCGCGTGCGCGGCGACCGCGGCGTGCTCTCGGCCGACGGCCGCGTGCTGGCGGCGGACGTCAGCTTCACGCTCTACCACCACCATCCCGAGGGCGGGTTCTGCCCCCGCTGCGGCGGCTCGATGCTGGTGGACCCGATCGAGGTGATCACGCCCCCGGACGGCGGCCTGATCGTCTCACCCGTCACGCGCTGTGAGGCATGCGGCGAGGTGTGAGGGCGGCGCCGCTGGCGCTCGCGGTGGTGGTCTCCGGCTGCCTGGGCGGATCGGCCACCTCCACGCAGGCTCCTCCGCCGACCTGCGCGGCCACCTCCCCGCCGGCCGTCGCGCTGACGATCACGCCTCAGCGGCCGCCCGGCGAGAAGCGCGCGGCCTGTCTCGCGCGGACATACCAGAACGTGATCGGCAGCCCGGACTGGCACGATCTGCCGAAGCGGTTCGCTGCCGCGAACCCGGCCGTACGAACCTGGCAGACGCGCGTGCTGACGTACGGTTTTACGCCCTGTGCCGGGTGCGCCGCACCGGGCCTCGACCTGGCCGAGATCAGGCGCGATCACCCCGATTGGATCCTGACCGATGCCGCCGGGGCCGAGGTGCATCCGCTCAACCACCCCGACTGGGCGCTGTTCGATTTCGGGAACGTGAAGTTCCAGGAGGCGTGGGCGGAGAGTGTGACCGATCAACTGTCCGCGGGGGGCTGGAGCGGCGTCGAGCTGGTTGATGCCAACGTCACCCAGCCGTGGTCGTCCCAGCCGATCGATCCGGTCACCGGCCAGCCGATGACGGCTGCAAACCGCGCGCTCTACCTGGCCCAGGCGCTCGAGGTCGTTCGGGCCTGGCTGAAGATCAACGGCTTCTCGCTGGTGGCCGACAACGGCTCCGCGGCGGTGGTCGACCCGGCCCAGATCGCGAGCACCGACGCGGTCACCCTGGGAACCGGGTTCGCGATGCGCACGGGCATCGCCTGGGACACGCTGTTCACGTACTTCCAGGCGGCGGTGGACGCCCATGTCGGCGCCTGGGTCGAGGATGAGGGCAATCTCGCCGCCGGCCGTCGCGTGTTCGGCCTCGCCTCGTACCTGCTCGTGTCGGGGCCCCAGTCCTCGTATGGCATCAACCAGACCGTGGCCACCGATCCGCTGTACCGGGTCGATTCCGGCCAGCCGCTTGGTGCCCCGACCCAGGAGGGCGAGGTGTGGACGAGAGAGTTCAGCGCCGGGTCTGTCGCCGTGAATCCCGGAGCGGGCCCGCAGGAGGTCACGCTCAAGTTCGGCGGCACCGTCACGGTGCCGGCGGGCGGTGCCGTGATCGCCGTCGACGACCACACCTACAGCAGCGGGCCGTAGAGCGCCCGGTGCGGTTTTGCCAACCGCACGGCCGTCGCAATTCGGCCTGTATACTGCGCACCGGCGCTCGGCTGTCCGGGTGGACGCGCCCTGCGCTCAAAAAATTCTGAGAGGACTGACCTACCTAGATGGCTTCAACCGACCAGCAGCACACCGACACGGCCGTGGATGACGACACCTGGATGATCGAGGTGGACGGCCAGCTCGTCCCCGATTACGACCGCACGCTCACCAACTTCAGCGAAGGCGATGTGGTCAGCGGCACGGTCGTCCGTGTCGACAAGGACGAGATCCTGGTCGACATCGGCTACAAGAGCGAGGGCGTCATCCCGATCTCGAGCTGTCGATCCGCCGGTCGGTCAACCCGGACGAAGAGGTCACGGTCGGTGACCAGATCGATGCCCTAGTGCTGCAGAAGGAGGACGCCGACGGGCGTCTGATCCTGTCCAAGAAGCGCGCGCGGTTCGAGAAGGCGTGGCGCCGGATCGAGGCTGCTGCGGAGAGCGGCGAGCCGGTCGAGGGGGCCGTGATCGAGGTGGTCAAGGGCGGTCTCATCATCGATCTCGGCGTTCGCGGGTTCCTGCCCGCCTCGCTGGTGGACATCCGCCGCGTCCAGGACCTTGATGAGTACCGCGACCAGACGCTGCGCTGCAAGGTGATCGAGCTCAACCGCAGCCGCAACAACGTCGTGCTGTCGCGCCGCGCCGTGCTCGAGGAGGAGCGACGCGAGCAGCGCCAGCAGATCCTCGACCGGCTGTCACCGGGCGCCGAGGTGGAGGGCGTGATCTCGAATATCGTCGACTTCGGCGCGTTCGTCGACCTCGATGGGATCGACGGCCTGATCCACATCTCCGAGCTCTCCTGGAGCCACGTCAACCACCCCTCCGAGGTGCTCGAGATCGGGCAGACGGTGAAGGTCAAGGTGCTGGACGTCGATCGCGACCGCCAGCGGATCTCGCTCGGTCTCAAGCAGACCCAGACCGATCCATGGCAGCGCGTGATCGACGAGACGCATCAGGGTGACGTCGTGGTCGGCCGCATCACGAAGGTGGTCACGTTCGGCGCCTTCGCCGAGATCCTGTCCGGTGTCGAGGGCCTGGTTCACATCTCCGAGCTTGCCGACCACCACGTCGAGAATCCACGTGACGTGGTCAACCAGGGCGACGAGGTGAACGTGAAGGTGATCGAGATCGACGCCGAGCGTCGCCGGCTGTCGCTGTCCCTGAAGCGGGTCGAGGCGGGGGAGACGGTCAAGCGGATCGAGATGGACGGCACCACGACCGGCATCGCCGAGCGGCCTATGCCGAACCTGGGGCTGTCCGAGGAAGTGTTCGCGGACGTCGAGCAGGAGGGCGAGCCCGAGCCTGATCTGGCCGCCGAGCCCGATCAGCCCGACTTGGCCGCCGAGCCCGAGCCGGTCGCCGATGCTGACCCGGAACCGGTTGCCGATGCTGACCCGGAACCGGTTGCCGATGCTGACCCGGAACCGGTTGCCGATGCTGAGCCGGTTGCCGACGCTGAGCCGGAGCCGGCCGCGGACGCTGAGCCGGAGGCCCCCGCTGAGGACGAGTCCGCCGCGGAGCCTGCCGCCGAAGAGGCGCCGGAGGAGTAGTGCGCCGGCCCCTGGTCGTCGGGTTGACCGGCGGCATCGGGTCGGGCAAGTCGGAGGCGCTGGCCGCGTTTCGACGTCACGGCGCCTCGGTCCTCTCAAGCGACGAAGTGGTGCGCGAGCTGTACACGCGCCCGGACGTGATCCGGGCGGTGGGGGACCACTTCGGCCCGCAGGCGCTGGACGCGTCGGGGGCCGTCGATCGCGGCCAGATCGCTGCGCGTGCCTTTGCCGACGCCGACCACCGCGCGTGGCTCGAGGGGCTGCTGCTGCCGCTGATCGCGGAGCGCTTTGCTGAGTGGCGCGACGCCGAGGTCGCGGCCGGCGCACCGCTTCTCGTCCACGAAGCGCCGACGCTGTTCGAGGCCGGCATCGAGCGCCGGTACGACACGATCGTAACCGTGACCGCGCCGCAGGATGTGCGCGAGGCTCGTCGGCCGGGCGCGGCGGCACGGATGGCGCACCAGCTGCCGGAGGATGAGAAGGTGGCCCGCTCCCAGCACGTCTTCCACAACAGCGGCAGCCTCGACGATCTCGATCGCTGGGTGGCTGAGCTGGTGCGCGAGCTGACATGAGACGGCTGCTGATGGCCGTGGCCGTGCTGGGCGCGCTCGGGCTGGCGGGCTTCCTGGTGGTGCGGGCCGAGCAGCCTGGCTGGTGGGTGCGCCTGTGGTATCCGCTCGACTACGCCCCGATCGTCTCCGGCAACGCCCGGCTCTATCACCTCGACCCGGCGCTGGTCGCGGCCGTCATCTATAAGGAGTCTCGGTTCGACCCCAAAGCTCGCAGCGATGCCGGCGCGGTCGGGTTGATGCAGCTGCTGCCCGACACCGCACGCGGCATCGCGCTGCACACCGGCGGCACCACGTTCAATCCCGCCACAGACCTCCTCGACCCCGACCTGAACGTGCGGTACGGATGCTGGTACCTCAATCACCTGCGCCAGAAGTACGCCGGCTACCCGAACGGCCCGGAGCTGGCGCTGGCGGCCTACAACGCTGGACAGACGAACGTCGACCGCTGGATAGCGGCCACGCCCGCCGGCCAGCCGGTCGAGATCCCCTTCGCCGAGACCCGCGACTATGTCGCCGACGTGGAGCGCCTGGAGAAGCTGTACCGCCGCGCCTACGGCGACCAGCTGGGAGGCTGAGTTCGCTGCGCCGGACGGCCCGCAGGTGCGCAGGCGATCGTCCGTCGCGGCTCGATGGTGCAGGCACCACTTGGGGATCGTTGAGGTTGGCGTCGCTCATGCGAAATGGTCACGGATCCGGTCCAGCGAGCGGCGGTTGACCTTGCGCAGCCGGGCCCGCAACGTCAGCGGCTCGATCAGCCGGACGAACCCGGCCGCCTCGTATTCGAGCCGGATCGTCACCGTCGAGCCGCCCTTTCTCGGCGCCACCGAGATCGTCTGCGTGAAGCTGCGAAAGGGCATGCCATCGCCCTCCACCAGACGCATGACCGAGCGTGTGGGGGACCGGAAGCTGGTGTATTCGCCGACCCACGACGGCGCCATCCGGCGGCCGTGCACGTGCACCCGGACGCCGGTCGCCGGGGAACCGCCGTCGATCGTCGAGCCGTCGGCGGACTCGTCCCAGCTACCGCGGTTCGCGGGGTCGTGGAGGTAGCTGAAGACGGCTGCGGGTGCCGCCGCCGCGTCCACCTGATCCTCGATCACCACCGGCATGCTGCGAATGTACACGGCCCTGTTACACCGTTGTGACCGCGAACGCCCGTTCGGTAGACTTCGGCGCATGCCCGATATGCGCGTCTCCGCCGCCTACGCAGCCGACCGGCGATCAGCCGCGGGCTATCGCCGAGCTGACCGAGTGCGTCACCCGCGGCGACCGCTTCCAGACGCTGCTGGGCGCCACCGGCACCGGCAAGACGCACACCGTCGCCCGGCTGGTCGAGCAGGTGCAGAAGCCGACGCTGCGTGATCGCCCACAACAAGACGCTCGCGGCGCAGCTCTGCAACGAGTTTCGCGAGTACTTCCCGCACAACGCGGTCGAGTACTTCGTCAGCTACTACGACTACTACCAGCCCGAGGCCTACCTGCCGACGTCGGACACCTACATCGAGAAGGACTGCTCGATCAACGACGACATCGACCGGCTGCGACATGCCGCCACCGCCGCGCTGTTCACCCGCCGCGACGTCGTGATCGTGGCCTCGGTGTCGTGCATCTACGGCATGGGCTCGCCCGAGTCGCTACGAGCAGATGGTGCTGTTCCTGTCGGTGGGCGACGAGCGGCCGCGCGAGGAGATCCTGCGAGAAGCTGGTCGACGATCCAGTACGCAGCGCAACGACGTGGTGCTGGGCCGCGGCAAGTTCCGCGTGCGCGGCGATGTGATCGAGATGCAGCCGGCCAACATGGAGACGGCGTACCGGATCTCGCTGTTCGGCGACGAGGTGGAGTCGATCATCGCACTTCGACCCGATCACCGGCGAGGTGTTCGAGAAGCTCGACCACCTGGCCATCTACCCGGCGACGCACTACGCGATGGAGCGCGAGCAGGTCGACGCGGCCCTCGGCGGGATCAGCGACGAGCTGCGCGAGCGGCTGCGCGAGCTCGAGTCCGAGGGCAAGATGCTCGAGGCCCACCGGCTGCGCTCGCGCACCGAGTACGACATGGAGATGCTGCGCGAGATGGGCTTCTGCAACGGGATCGAGAACTACTCGCGGCATCCTGGAGGGGCGGGAGGCCGGCACGCCGCCGCACACGCTGCTCGACTACTTCCCGGACGACTTCCTGGTGGTGATCGACGAGTCGCACCAGACGGTGCCGCAGATCGGCGGCATGTACGAGGGCGACCGCTCGCGCAAGCAGACGCTGGTCGACTTCGGCTTCCGGCTGCCGTCGGCGCTGGACAACCGGCCGCTGCGATTCGACGAGTTCCTGGAGCGGGCGCCGCAGCTGCTGTTCGTCTCGGCCACGCCCGGCGCCTACGAGCTGCGCCACTCGACCCACGTCGCCGAGCAGATCATCCGCCCGACCGGGCTGGTCGATCCCGAGGTGGAGGTGCGGCCCACCCGCCGCCAGATCGACGACCTGATGAACGAGATCAGGGCCGGATCGAGGCCGACGAGCGCGTGCTGGTGACGACGCTGACCAAGAAGATGTCCGAGGACCTGACCGACTACCTGCTCGAGGCCGGCATCCGCACGCGCTACCTGCACAGCGAGGTGGACACGCTGGAGCGGATCAAGATCATCCGCGAGCTGCGGCTGGGCGAGTACGACGTGCTGGTCGGCGTCAACCTGCTGCGCGAGGGCCTCGACCTGCCGGAGGTGTCGCTGGTGGCGATCCTGGACGCCGACAAGGAAGGCTTCCTGCGCGGCCAGACCGCGCTGATCCAGACGATCGGCCGCGCCGCCCGCAACGTCAACGGCCGGGTGATCATGTACGCCGACAAGATCACCGCGGCGATCGCGCGGCGCGATCGACGAGACCGACCGGCGCCGCGCCATCCAGGTGGCCTACAACGAGGAGCACGGCATCACGCCCGAGACGATCCAGAAGGGCGTCTCAGACATCGCCGAGTTCCTCTCGCTGGAGTCGCCGAACGTTCCCGGGCAGGCGCCGCCGGGCGCGCGAAGACCCAGGGCATGGGTCGCCGGAGCTCGAGAAGCTGGTGGTCGAGCTCGAGGAGGAGATGTTCGCCGCGGCCGAGGAGCTGCGGTTCGAGTACGCGGCCAAGCTGCGCGACGAGATCAAGGAGCTGCGGCGCGACCTCGAGCGATGGCCTCGCCGCTCGCCCACGATGTCCTAACCGATCCATCCTTACCACCGTCCGGCTGGCGATGGTAACGCGGCCTGACCGGCGTTGGAGCTTTGGTGGTCAGCAGACCGGGAACGAGGCGCAATGCGGCGCCGGCGAGCTCGAGCTGGTGCGCCGCGTTCATCAACACGGCCCGGCTCGAGCTAGCATGCCGGACGACCTCGATCAGCCCGCCGAGCTGGGACGCGTGGCCGGTCTCCCGCGGCCTGCTGGCGCCGAACGCGCCCGTCGGCGAGGACGACCTGGCGGTTGCGCTGGCCGTCCGGGAGGCGCTGCGCGAGATGGCCGGCGCGACACGCCGGACGGCCGCCGTCGGAGGCGGCGGCGGGACGCTCGACCGCTATCCGAGGCCAGCGGCCTGCGACCCCACTTCGAACTCGACGGCACGGTGGCGCTCGCCCCGCGAGCGGTGGGCGTTGCCGGCGGCTTGGGCCGGCTGCTCGGGATCCGTTGGTCGCCTCGATCGGCTCCTGGCGGCTGGGGCCGGCTGAAGACGTGCCGGAACCCCACCTGCCGCTGGGCGTTGCTACGAAAACACCCGCAACCGCTCTGCGGTGTGGTGCGACCATGGCCGCCTGCGGCAGCCGAGCCAAGCGCGCGCCTTCTATGCTCGCCGGAACTCGCGCTAGCCGCTCCAAGGCAGGATTCGTTGCTGGACGGGCGAAATCACCCAGTCCATGCGCCTCACCAGCATTGTCTCGCCAACCGAACGCATCCATCTGGTGACGCGCGAACACGGCATCGTGCCGCTTCGGCCGTTCTTCCGCTCGACCCTGGCGGTGGCGCAGTTCGGCGGCGCGCCCCGAACTGGCCGGCTCGCCGGTGCCCGCGCCGCTTCGCTGGGCGGTCGCGATCGCTGGCCGGGCCGATCGTCTCGATCTCGCTGCTGGGGCTGGTGCGGCGCGTGATGCGATGGAACCGGCGCCGCCTGATCGTGACCGACCGGCGCGTGCTGATGCTCTCAGGGACGTTCTCCCGCCGCGCCACCGCGGTTTCCCTTGATGCCCTGCACGACCTCCAGGTGCACCTCTCGGGCACCGGCCGCGTGCTGCGCTACGGCAGCGTGATCGTCACCACCGGCGGACATCGCGGCCCGCTGCTCGGTCTGCGGCGGATCCCGCACCCCGATCTCGTGTTCGCCCTGCTGCTGGGACTCGAGCAGCCGCGACCGGTGTCACAGCGCTCGATGCTGGCCGGCAGCCGCGATCGCGCGATGGTCTAAGCCGCACTTCGCGCGTGAGGTGGGGCTCCGTCGGGTCGCCATGATACGCTTCACCGAACATGCGTTCCCCTTCTGACAGGCTGCTAAACTTCGAGTCGTTTCCGCTTGTTCAAGCCGACTCTGGGGGGTTCGTGGCGAGCGACGAGATCGTCATCCGGGGCGCCCGGGAAGCACAATCTCGAAGGACGTCACGGTCACGCTCCCTCGCGACCGCCTGGTCGTCATCACCGGCCTCTCCGGGTCGGGCAAGTCGAGCCTCGCCTTCGACACCCTGTACGCCGAGGGCCAGCGGCGCTACGTCGAGTCGCTGTCGGCGTACGCGCGCCAGTTCCTCGGCCAGATGGACAAGCCCGACGTCGACTCGATCGAGGGCCTCTCGCCGGCGATCTCGATCGACCAGAAGACGACCACGCGCAACCCGCGGTCGACCGTCGGCACGGTCACCGAGATCTACGACTACCTGCGGCTGCTGTACGCCCGCATCGGCCACCCGCACTGCCCCAAGTGCGGGCGCGCGATCTCCGGCCAGTCGGCCGAGCAGATCGTGGACCAGGTGCTGGCGCTGCCCGAGGGCACGCGCTTCACGGTCGACGCGCCGGTCGTGCGCGGCCGCAAGGGCGAGTTCAAGCGATCTGTTCGAGAGCTGCGCGGCGACGGCTACACGCGGGTCAAGGTCGACGGCGAGCCAGCGCATGCTGGAGGAGCCGATCGACCTCGACAAGCAGATCCGGCACACGATCTCGGTGGTGGTCGACCGGCTGGTGCATGAAGGCCGGGCCTGCGGACCCGCCTGACCGACTCGATCGAGACCGCGCTGCGGCTGGCCGACGGCCTGATCGAGATCGCCGAGGTGGACGGGCCGACCCACACCTACTCCGAGAGGTTCGCCTGTCCCGAGCGACGGCATCTCGCTGCCCGAGCTGGCGCCGCGCATCTTCTCGTTCAACTCGCCGCACGGCGCCTGCCCGCGCTGCACCGGGCTGGGCACCCAGCGGAGATCGACCCCGAGCTGGTCGTGCCCGATCCGACGCTCTCGATCTCCCAGGGCGCACTGGTGCCCTGGACGGTGATCAACTCGAGCTTCTACGAGCAGGTGATCCAGGCCATCGCCGAGCGCTACGAGATCGACCTCGACACGCCCGTGGGAGCGAGCTCCCGGAGCGAGCAGCGCGACCTGTTCCTGCAGGGCACCGGACGGCGAGAAGCTGTACGTCTCCTACCGCAACCGCATGGGGCGCAAGCGCAGCTACATGCTGGCCTTCGAGGGCATCGTGCCCGGTCTCGAGCGGCGCTACCGCGAGACCGATCGGCTCTGCAGAAGGAGCGGATCGAGGAGTACATGACGCTCAAGCCGTGCCCGCCGTGCAAGGGAGCTCGACTGAAGCGACACCAGCCTGGCGGTCACGGTCGGCGGCCTCAACATCTCGCAGCTGACGACGCATTCGGTCGACGAGCGCGATCGACGTTCGTGAGCGCCTTCGAGCTGAGCGACACCGAGCGCGCGATCGGCGCGCGCATCCTGAAGGAGATCCGCGAGCGGCTGAGCTTCCTCGAGAACGTCGGCGTCGGCTACCTCACGCTCGACCGGGCGGCGGCGACGCCTGTCGGGCGGCGAGGCCCAGCGGATCCGGCTGGCCACGCAGATCGGCTCGAGCCTGATGGGCGTGCTGTACATCCTCGACGAGCCGTCGATCGGGCTGCACCAGCGCGACAACGCGCGGCTGCTCGAGACGCTCGAGCGGCTGCGCGATCTCGGCAACACCGTGATCGTGGTCGAGCACGACGAGGACACGATCCGGGCCGCCGACCACATCGTCGACATGGGCCCGGGCGCCGGCGAGCACGGCGGGCGCGTGGTCGCCGCGGGCACGGCGGAGCAGGTGATGCGCCAGCGAGGAGTCGCTGACCGGCGCCTACCTGTCGGGCGCGGCGCGATCCCGGTGCCCGACCGGCGGATCCACGACAGCGGGCTGGTTCGGCGTCACGGCGCGTGCCGAGCACAACCTGAAGGACATCGACGTCGAGCTGCCGGTGGGCAAGCTTCGTCTGCGTCACCGGCGTGTCCGGATCGGGCAAGTCGCACGCTGGTCAACGAGATCATCTACAAGGCGCTGGCCAACCGGCTGCACCGCGCGCCGGGTCAAGCCGGGCGCCCACCGTGCGGTCGACGGGATCGAGGCGTTCGACAAGGTGATCGACATCGACCAGTCGCCGATCGGCCGCACGCCGCGCTCGAACCCGGCGACCTACACCGGCCTGTTCGACCACATCCGCGCGCTCTACGCGCAGACCGCCGGACGCCCGGGCCCGCGGCTACAAGCCGGGCCGGTTCTCGTTCAACGTCAAGGGCGGGCGCTGCGAGACCTGCCGCGGCGACGGCACCATCAAGATCGAGATGCACTTCCTGCCCGACGTCTACATCAACTGCGAGGTCTGCCAGGGCCGCCGCTACAACCGCGAGACGCTGGAGGTGCAAGTTCAAGGGCAAGTCGATCGCCGACGTGCTCGACATGCCGATCGAGGAGGCGCTCGAGTTCTTCGCCAAGATCCCCAAGCTGCGCCGCCGGCTGCAGACGCTGCACGACGTCGGTCTCGACTACATGCGGCTGGGACAGCCGGCGACGACGCTGTCGGGCGGCGAGGCGCAGCGGGTCAAGCTGGCGACCGAGCTGTCCAAGGTGGCGACCGGCCGCACGCTCTACATCCTCGACGAGCCGACCACCGGCCTGCACGTCTACGACATCGAGAAGCTGCTGGAGGTGCTGCAGCGGCTTGTCGACGCGGGCAACACGGTGCTCGTGATCGAGCACAACCTGGACGTGATCAAGCAGGCCGACTGGGTGCTCGACCTGGGACCCGAGGGCGGCGACGAGGGCGGCGAGATCGTCGCCGTCAGGGCACGCCCGAGGAGGTCGCCGAGACGCCGGCAAGCGCCACCGGTGAGTACCTGCGCCGGGTGCTGCCCGTCTACGAGGCGGAACGGGCCCTTGTCTAGCGCTGGTCGACCCGACCTCTCGATCCGTGTCCGCGCGTGATCGTGCGCGACGGCGGCTGCTGATGGATCGCACCCACCACGGCGAGCGCGAGCCGTTCTACTGGCTGCCAGGAGGTGGGATGGAGCCCGGCGAAACGTCGGCCGAGTGCCTTCGCCGGGAGCTGATGGAGGAGGCTGCGTCGAGATCGAGGTCGGCCGGCTGCTGTACGTGAGCGAGAACCTCTACGTCGAGAGCGGCGATTACCGGCACGAGCTGATCCTCTACCGGCTGGCAGAGATCGTGTCGCGGCCCGAAGCGGCCGGCCCAGCGACGAGCGTCATGCACGAATGGCACGCTCCCGGCAGCCAACCCGGGCCGCTGCTTCCGGCCGAGGTGGCCGCGGCGAGCTGGCAATCGACGTCGAGCAGGGCTTCCGCCGTCCGATCCGCATCTGGTCACCGACCACCGACCATAGGATCAACCCCCAAGCCTGGCGGGCCACGGGCGGCGGCCCGTTAGACTCGCGGCGCATGCCCGAAGCCGTGATCCTCTCCGCCGTTCGAACGCCGATCGGCCGCTACGGCGGTGGCCTTGCCGACGTCCGGCCCGACGATCTGGCGGCGGCGGTGATCGCCGCGGCGTCGAGCGTGCGGGCGTCCCCGGCCGACATCGAGGACGTGTATATGGGCGCCGCCAACCAGTCGGGCGAGGACAACCGCAACGTGGCGCGGATGGCGGCGCTGCTCGCGGGCTTACCGAGAGGTGCCGGCGTCACGGTCAACCGGCTCTGCGCGATCGGGCTGGCGGCCCTGATCGCCGCCTGCCACGCGGTCGAGCGGGCGAGGGCGACCTGTTCGTGGCCGGCGGCGTGGAGTCGATGAGCCGGGCGCCGCTGGTCACCGCCAAGCCCGACCGCGCCTTCCCGCGCGGCGACCGCACGCTGTATGACACGACCCTCGGATGGCGCTTTCCCAACCCGCGAATGGCCGAGATGTTTCCGCTGGAGTCGATGGGCGAGACGGGCGAGAACGTCGCCGAGCGATGGAACGTGTCGCGCGCCGACCAGGACGAGTTCGCGCTTCGGTCGCAGCGCCGTTGGGCCGAGGCGGACGCCGCCGGCCGGTTCGCCGACGAGCTGGTCGAGGTCGCGGGCGTGGCGCGCGACGAGCATCCCCGCGCCGACTCGAATGCCGAGAAGCTGGCCGTCGCTCAAGCCGGCCTTCAGGGAGGGCGGCAGCGTCACCGCCGGCAACTCGAGCGGTATCAACGACGGCGCGGCTGCGCTGGTGGTGGCGAGCGCCGAGCGTGCCGCAGAGCTGGGCGTCCGGCCGCTGGCCCGGTTCGTTGCCGGGGCCGTGGCGGGCGTCGACCCGCGGGTGATGGGCATCGGCCCGGTGCCGGCAGTGAGCAAGGCGCTCGCCCGCGCCGGACTGACGGTCGCGCACTCGATTTGGTGGAGCTGAACGAGGCGTTTGCGTCGCAGAGCGTGGCGGTGGTGCGCGAACTGGGGCTCGATCCCGACTCGTCAACGTCAATGGCGGCGCCATCGCCCTCGGCCACCCGCTGGGCATGAGCGGCGCGCGGCTGGTGGTGTCGCTGCTGCACGAGTTGCGGCCGCGCGCGGCGCCCGCTACGGCATGGCCACCCTCTGCGTGGGCGTTGGACAGGGACAGGCCGCGATCTTCGAGCACGGCGGATGACGATCGGGAGGCGAACATGGAAGTCGAGCTGAGCCGGGACGAGTCGGTGCTGACGATCACGCTCAACCGCCCCGAGGTGCTGAACGCCATCGACCTGGCGATGCACGAGCAGCTCTCGGCGGCCTTCGATGAGGCCGCCGATCCGGCTCTGCGGGCGATCGTCGTCACCGGCGCGGGGCGCGGCTTTTGCGTCGGTCAGGATGTGGCCGAGTTCCCAGCCGACCCGGCCGAGGTCGGCGAGCTGCTGCGCCGCCACTACAACCCACGCGTGCTCGCCATCCGGGCGCTCGAGAAGCCCGTGATCGCAGCCGTCAACGGTGTCGCCGCCGGAGCCGGGTTGGCGCTCGCTCTGGCCTGTGACATCCGTCTTGCTGCGGACAGCGCAAGCCTCGCGCCCGCCTTCGTCGGCATCGGACTGGTGCCAGACTCGGGCCTGTCCCACACGCTGCCGCGCATCATCGGCCCCGCCGCCGCGTTCGAGTGGCTGGTGACCGGCGAGAAGCTGTCCGCCGAGCAGGCGCGCGCCCGCGGCCTCGTTTCGCGGGTCGTCCCGGCGGACGAGCTGGCGGCGGAGGCCGCGGCGCTGGCGGCCGACCTGGCCGCTCGCCCGACGCGGGCGATCGCGATGACCAAGCGGCTGCTCGATGGAGCGATCGGGGGTCGCTCGAGCGGCAGCTGGAGGACGAGGCGCTGCTCCAGACCGAGGCGGCGGCTGGAGAAGACTTTGCGGAGGGCGTGGCCGCGTTCCGCGAGAAGCGCCCCGCTCGCTTCACGGGGCGGTAGTCCGGGTCGATCTCGTGCTGCCGGTGTCGTTTGCCCTGGTCGGCCCTGTCTCCGGCCTGGGCGCCCACCACGCTGGTCGCGGCCGGCGTCGGTGCCGGCCGCCTCCTGACCGTCGTCCGGCCGGATCTAGTTCGGGATGTCGATCACGTCGCCGGATACCGACGCGTCGCGGCGGTACGTCTGCCAGTGGCGGAAGGCGGCGGCGGTCAGCTCACCCTTGACCTCGCCGTCCTCGATCAGCGCCTCGATCTGGGCAGGGCTGAACCAGCGGGGAGCATCGAGGATGTCGGGGTCGTTGATCGCGTAGCTGGTCTGGCGAGGCTGGCTCGAGAGGTAGTTGAGTCGCATCGAGGTGCCGATCCGGCGACCGTCCATATCGTGCTCGCGCACGAGCGAGATCCCGATCAGCGTCGCTCCCGACGCGGCGTAGCCGGTCTCCATCTGCAGGTTCCGGTTCACCACGTGCTCGGGGATCTGCACGTTGCCGTCCTCGTCGTGGGACGCCATCCAGCCGGTCGGGAAGTTCCAGCGCTCCTCGCCCTCCCGGTTCAGCTGGCGCACCATCAGCAGCTCGCCACCGTGCTCGACGATCGAGCAGACGGTGGTGGAGAAGATCAGCGAATGCTGTTCGCTGGCGGGATCTGTGAAGCCAGTCTCTGTCACTGCCTCGTTCATCTGAAGGGGTCGCGATCGCTCATGTCCGAAAGGATACCCCCTGTGACGGGCTTCCACCCGGTACGGTTCCGCGATGGCCGAATGGAGCCCGGAACACGTGGTGGACGAGCGTCTGGCGCGACGCCTGATCTGGACTCAGTTTGGGCAGTTGACGGGCGCCGCGATCGAGCCGCTGGGCGAGGGCTGGGACAGCACGGTGTGGCTGGTCGATGGCTGCTGGTCGTTTCGCTTCCCGCGACGCGAGGTGGTGGTACCGGGGCTGGAGCGTGAGATCGCCGTGCTGCCGTTGCTGGCGTCGCTGTTGCCGGCGCCGATCCCCGTCCCCGAGCTGATCGGGCGGCCGGCGGACGGCTACCCCTTCCCGTTTGTCGGCGCGCCCTACCTCCCCGGCGTCGAGCCGTTCCAGGCCGAGCCCAGCGACGCCGGTCGGATCGCCCTGGCGGCCCCGATCGCCCGCTTCCTGCGGGCCCTCCACTCGGTCGATCCCGATGCCCACCCCGTCACCGCCGGCCTGCCGCTGGACGGCAACCGCCGGTCGGATATGCCCTTTCGGGTCGAGTTCACGCGACGCAGGTTCGACGAGCTCAGCGAGCTCGGCATGTGGGAGGCGCCGTCCAGCGTGCGGGAGTTGGTCGAGAGCGCAATCAGCCTGGGGCCGCCGGCCGCGCCACGGATCGTTCACGGCGACCTGCACCTGCGGCACGTGCTGATCGACGGCGGACGGTTCTCCGGCGTGATCGACTGGATCGACGTCGGGCGCGCCGACCCGGCCGTCGACCTGCCGTTGTACTGGGGGTTCGTGCCGCCGGCGGGGCGGCCCGCCTTTCGGGACGCCTACGGCGAGATCGGCCCCGACCAGCTGCTGAGGGCGCGAGTGCTGGCCATCTTCCTGTGGAGCACGATCGCGATCTACGGGCGTCGCGAGGGGCTGCCGGCCCTGGAGCTGGAGGCGATCGCGGGACTCCAGCGTGCCGTCACTGACTAGCGAGCACGCGCGCCGACGCCTCGGCCGAGCCGATCACCGGTACCACCTCGAAATCGCCCAGGTCGCTCCACGCAGCGATCCACTCCTCGAACAGCGACGGATCGTCCGTCTCCATCAACTGGAAGCAGCGATCGAGCCGCTCGTCGATCCACGAATCGACATAGTGAAGCCCATCCGGTAGCATCCTCCCGCGATCGCGAGCGCGCTTGTAGATCGGCTCCGGCCCGCTCGTGAACCTCTCGACGACCATGTAACGCATGGCCAGCGATCATAGCCATGCGCCCGCTTCCAACCCAAGGACTCGCTGATGATCAACTTCTGGCTGTTCGTCCACCTCACCGGCCTGGTGCTGCTTGCCGCGGGCGTCGGCGTCGCCAATCTTTCCGGCTTCATGATGTCCAAGACAGACTCTCCCCAACTGCTCGCGATGTGGAGCAAGCTCAACTTTCGCGCCGAGCACGTGGCCATTCTTCCGGGCGCGCTGCTGCTGATCGTGGCAGGGTCGATCCTGGTCGACCGCGAGGGGTTTGACTACAGCGCGACCTGGGTTGTCTCGGCGTACGTGCTGTGGGTGATCTCGGTCGTCTTGGGCGGAGTTGTGCTGGGACGCCATACGCATCGCATCCATCACGCCGCCAGCGAGGAAGTGAAGCAGGGCCTCACGGTCAGCACCGAGGCCGTGAAGCTGGCCCGCTCGCCGCTCGGCCCCGTGGTGGGAAACCTGCTGAACCTGATCATCCTGGTGTTCCTGTACCTGATGATCGTCAAGCCGAGCTAGACGACCCGTCCGCATCGAGCGTGGTCGGCGCCCGCGTGCCGGCGCCGCGTTCGACCTCGTCCACCCACCGCGGGTGATGGTGCGCCGCCCAGCTACGGTCGACGGATCCCAGTGTCATGCCGCGCAGCGCGTGTCGTGTGGAGGGGTTCGCGATCGCCATGAACATGTGGCCCGCCGCCAGCACCCCGGTGGCCAGTGCAAACGGGCCGTGCAGCCCGCCCAGAGGGTTGCCGCCGATCACAAGCAACGACACGCCGGTGAGGTAGAGCCCTGACAGGCCGAACACCACCAGGCGAGCATTCATCTTCTGGCCGCCGTTGAACCGTCCCACCGGGGGAGCCGGCCGTCCCGTTATCAAGCGACCCGGCGAGAGCCAGGCTCGGTCATCGGCATCCAGCGTCGCAAGGTCGTGTGCTGTGTCGCGTAAGGCGCGGACGCGCACGGCCATCAGAACCAGTCCGGCCACCAGCACCACGGCTGCGCCCACGTGCGTGTCGAGTGCTGGATTCGTCCAGCCGGCATGGTGGGGCACGAACGCGCCCGACAGCAGCATCGTGAAGAACGCAGCCGCAAGCAGCCAGTGGGCAGTTCGCTCCGTACGTGAGAAGCGGCGGATCCGTTGAGCCATCCGCTCACGGTACTGGCCGATTCTGAGATTCAGCTGAGAGCTGCGGCCGGCGGCGGGCGAGCCCGCCGCCGGCCGTGGATCTACGCCCGAACGGCGAACGCCTCCAGGTAGGCGGCCGGAATCGCGATCGATCCCGGTTCATCCAGCACGTTCCACTCGCGGGCGAGGTCCGCCAGCCGGGTGTGCAGCTCGAGCCGGCCTTCGATCGGCAGTGACTCGAACGCGCGCAGCGTGGGGCCGTACCATGTGCGGAAGAACGTCACGAATGCGTCCGGCGAAGCGAAGCGCATCATGCAGGTCTGGTCGCTGACCCGGATCGAGGTGATCCGGGTTCCCAACAGCTCGCCCAGGCCTTGCCGCGTGCCCCAGGTGAACGGCACCGGCACGCCGGGAGCGGGAGGGATGAACTCCGAGACGACCCCGAACACCTGGCCGATGAAGCCGTCCGGCGCCCAGCTCGCCAGCGCGATAGTTCCACCCGGACAGGTGACCCGCAGCAGCTCATCCGCGGCCGCCTGCTGGTCGGGCGCGAACATCACCCCGTACACCGAGAGCGCGACATCGAACTCCTCGTCCGCGAACGGCAGCGCCTGAGCGTCACCCTCGACGAACCAGACCGGCAACCCCTCGGCGGCCACTCGCTCGCGTGCCCGCTCGAGCAACTTCGGGACGTAGTCCACGCCGACCACCTCGCTGCCGTGGTCGGCCGCGGTTACCGCCGCGTTCCCCGACCCGGTCGCAACGTCGAGCACACGCAGGCCGGGCTCGAGCCCAAGCCCGGCCACCAGGCGATCGGCGGCCGGCTGTGTCAGCGGCGCGACCACGCCGAAGTCCCCGCTCGCCCACACGCCTCGCTGGCGCTTGGTCAGTTCCTGATAATCAACCGTCATTGATGCCACTCAAACCACCACTCCTCATAGATTCAGAACGATCGGTCGTACTATTGAAGGCGCACTATACGAACGATCGTGCTAACTTGCAAATATGAACCGTCCCACACCCACCGAAGACGCCCGCCGGATCCGGGCCGACGGCGCACGAAGCCGCACCGTGATCCTCGACGCGGCCGCCGCGCTGGCCACCGTGGAGGGGTTGGAGGGACTGTCGATCGGCGACCTCGCCCGGCACACGGGGATGAGCAAGAGCGGGCTCTACGCACACTTCAAGTCCAAGGAAGAGCTGCAGCTGGCCACCATCGGCCATGCCGCGAGCATCTTCGACGCCGAGGTGGTCGCGCCCGCGGAGGCAACCGGTGTCGGCCTACGCCGGCTGTGGGCGCTCTCGGAGTCGTTCCTGAGTCACCTCGAGCGCCGCGTGTTCCCGGGCGGCTGCTTCTTCGCCGCGGTTGGCGCCGAGTTCGACACACGCCCCGGAAGGGTGAAGGAGAGCATCGCCGCGTTCGGCCTCGACTGGATGTCACAGCTGATCGACGCCGTCCGGCAAGCGCAGGATGCTGGCGAGCTCGACGCGACGATCGAGACCGAGCAGCTTGCCTACGAGGTCAACGCCCTGCTGTTGATGGCCCACGCGACGTTCGCCATGACTGGAGACACGGCCGTGTTCGAACGCACACGGCGAGGGCTCAGACGACTGCTGGGCGATCGCGAACGGGACGTAACTGCCGATCGTTTGGCATAGGCCTCGGTTAGTGGACCTCCGTCGGCCCTTCGACCACCACGTTCTCCGCGATCATCCGGTAGCCGAGTCGCCGGTTGACCGCCAGCATCGCCTTATTGGGACTGTCGTTCGACGTTTCCAAGCTCGTGAGCCCGGCGTTGCTGGCCCATGCGATCTGCGCCGATTTCATCGCTGCGGCCACGCCCCGTCCTCGCCATGGTCGCCGGACGCAGGTCAGCAGGTGCTCGGCAGTCCCCGAGCCGGCGGCATCCCCACGTAGACCGGCGAATCCGATCACCTCGTCGCCGGACAGCGCGACCATCGAGCCGTCGGGCAGCGCGCCGGGACCGCCGAGGGTCTGCTCCAGCCACACGTCGAACGTGGTCGCCTCCATCGGCGTCGGCACCGGAACGTCCGGTAGGCACTCTCGTTCTGCTTCGTACGCGCCGGCGATCAGGTCGGGCCGATCGGCCAGGCTGACGATGGTAACCCCCTGCGGCGGCGGCAGAGCCTTCTCTGCTGCGCCGCTGGGGTCGACGGCCGATATCAGCTCGCGTCCTGCTTCAATCAGACTGCGGGCACGCGCGAACTCAAGCGACTCGTGATCGCGGGCGTCGATCCGGCCCCAAACACGGGGCAGGGCGAGTTCGAGGGCATGCTCGCGAGCCGCTTGGAGCAACGCCGAGCCGATGCCCTGCCGCCGCTGGCCCGGCATGACTCGCACCATCGTGAACTGGAATCCGGGCCGGCCGGCGGGAGCGGCGGTTGCAGCTCCGGCGGCGTCGGCACCGGCGTGGGCGAGCAGCAGCACAGCGCCTCTGTTCGAGGCCAGATAGTGCCCAAGATCCTCGGCGGTCATCCGCTGCTCGGGAGCGATGGCGTTCACCACATGGCAGAACTGCCTCAACGCTGACGTGTCCGTGGCCGGCTGGATGCGGATCTCGGCGCACATCGCCGGGCACACTACCGTGGAAGTCCCTTCATAGTGCCGCGCGGCGCCTGGCGGTGTCGCGCTGGCGCAGGAGATCGCCGCCACTCCTCGACCATATTCTCGATATGGCCTTCGTCGCGCCGCCGCCTCCTGCTGGCGCGCCACTCGCCAGATCATCCACCCGGCACTATGAAGGGACTTCCGGAAGGTTGCCCCCGCGGAGTCGTGCCCGTATCGTTGTGCGGGAGGGGAAGGGTGACCGTGACACCACGGCGTTTCGCGTACGTGATGATGATCGCTCTGGCGCTGCTGCCGACGGCGGGCACCACCGCCGCGGCTGCACCTGTGGGCGAGGGAGTGCCCCGGCTTGGTCACGTGTTCGTGATCATCGGCGAGAACTCCGACTACAAGGCCATCAAGGCCACGAACTCGCCGTACATGATCAAGACGCTGAAGCCGCGTTCGGCCTGGCTGAGCCACTACTACGGCGCTACGCACTGGTCACAGGCCAACTATGTGGCGCTGATGAGCGGTCAGTTCAACCGCTGCCAGCAGCAGGACGGCGGCATCGCCTGCCATCAGGACGTGGACAACCTCTACCACCAGCTCGATCTGGCCGGGATCGGCTGGAAAACGTGGCTCGAGGATGAAGGGCTACGTTGCGGCAACCTTGTTCCCAACGGCACCACCGAGGTGCAGAGCTCAACCGGCGACTGCGTGCCGCACGGCAACTGCCCGCTGACCGGCTTCTACACCACCGGCAACCCGCCGATCGTCTTCGACAACATCGAGGGCCCCGGCGGGGTGTTCTCGGCGACGACGCCATCCGAGGAGTGCCTTGCCCGCGACGTCCAGGCCGGGCCGGAGATGGATCTGTTCAACGCCGATCTGGCCGCCGGCACCATCCCGCGCTTCAACTTCGTGATCCCCAACGGCTGCGAGGATGCCAACGGCAACTGCGCGCCGATCCACAACCGCTACACGCAGTTCGACAGATTCCTGGCGCGCGAGGTGCCGCTGATCAAGGCGTCTCCTGCCTACGGGCCCAACGACCTGATCATCGTGCTGTTTGACGAGGATATGCGAACCGGTGGCATGACGCTCAAGGATCCGCTCGCGCAGGGCGGCCATACGGTCTGCTTCCTGATCGGGCCAGGGGTGAAGCCGGGCATCTACGGTCGCAAGACGTACTCCTACAGCGTGCTTCGCACCCTGCAGGACGGCTACCGAGTGGGCCCGTTCCTGGGACATGCCGCCGGCGTGCGGGCGATCGACCAGATCTGGCGCTGACGCGTCAGATAGTCTCTGCCCATGGAACCTCACACCACCAGCCCGTTCGCCGGCTTGGGTGACCTGACGGCCCTGCGAGTGTGGGACGGGGTGGCGGCTTGGGCGGTGGAGGGAGAGCGAACGACGTTCGCCGTGATCGAGCTCGAGGCCGGTCGGGTCGTGCCGGAGCATCGACACGACAACGAGCAGCTGGGCGTCTGCATCGCCGGCTCATTGCGTTTTCGGATCGGCGAAAAAACGCGCGATGTCGTCCCGGGGGACACCTGGAACATCCCGGGCGGCGTGCCCCACCAGGTCGACGTCGGTCCGGACGGCGCGCTGGTGGCGGAGTGCTTCACGCCGGCGCGGGCTGACTGGGCGGGCCTGGAGCGGCTGGAGGACCATCCGGCGCCAACGTGGCCCGGGTAGCTAAGCGCTCTTAGGGCAGGTTGCGCACCATCACGACCGCCTGGTTCGTCGCGTTCCACCACCCCTCCGGCTCCCAGATCGGTTCGAAGCCGTTCTGCTGGTAGAACCGGCGGGTGCCGGCGTAGGTGTCCTCGGCCTTGTCCTCCGGCGTGTTCTCGGACAGCGTGGTCACGACGAGGTGGCGGACGTCAGCGGGCAGGCCGTCGATCAGCGTCAACAGCAGGGCGCGCCCGACGCCGCGGCGACGCCACTCGGCGTGTACGGCCATCCAGGTCACCTCGACGGAGGTTGCATACCACGTTCGCCAAGTGAGAAACCCGATCACGGTGTCGTCGCTCGTGCAGGCGACGAGGCCCGGGCCCGCGCGCACCGCACGGGCGCAGGACGCCCGGCCGCCGGCGTCGCCGAAGTGGTAGGGGAGGGAGGCAATGACGGCGTCGCAGGCCGGTCCAGTCCTCAGTCGTCAGCGCTCGGATGGCGACGGCTACGACGTCTTCTCCCACACCGAGACGTGCTTGGTGCTCTCACTCGTGAACGGCTCGCGCTTCCAGCCGCTCCAGCGCTCGCGCAGCCTCATGCCGGCGATGCGGGCCATCAGGTCGAGCTCCGCCGGCCACACATAGCGAAACGGCACGGACAGCGCCTCGAACTTGTCGCCGGCGTCAGTAGTGATGGGAGATCAGGCCTTGCGTCACGACGTCGTACTCGTCGAAGCCGAGCCTGGTTGGACTGACGGTGAATGCGCGCACGGTCTCACCCGGTGGGAGACGCTGGAGTGCCGGCACGCCCACCTCGATCACGAAGCAGCCGCCCGGCTCGAGATGAGCCGCAACGTTCTCGAAGCAGGCGACCTGCTCGTCCTGGGTGGTCAGGTTGTTGATGGTGTTGAAGACGAGGTAGGCGACCGAGAACCGGCCCTCGACGGTCGTCGTGGCGAAGTCGCCGATCGTGACCGCGATCTGCTCTGACGCCGGGCTTCGCGCGCAGCCGTGCCACCATCGCCTCCGACAGATCGATGCCGTGCACCGGAACGCCGCGATGCGCGAGGGGCAGCGCGATCCGGCCGGTGCCGATGCCGAACTCGAGCGCCGCCCCGTCGCCGGCGAGTCCAGCCAGGAAGTCGACGACCGGGTCAACGACGGCAGGGTCAAACATCGCGGCCGACGTCTCGTCGTACCGCTCAGCAACCTGCTCGCCGAAGTGGTTCTGGGGCATCCGGGGATTCTCGCAGACCTGCCTCACACACACCCGTGGCGCTAGGTTCCGGCCATGACTGCTTTCCTGTTCTACGGCGACACGCATGGCTTGCGCTGCCACTCGCAAGCCATCCACGAGACCTACCGGGATAGGCTCCTAAGCGCCGATAGGATTCCTGGCGATGGCCACCCGTGATGCCGCCTGCAGCTGCGGGCAGCTTCGTCTGGAAGCTGCCGGCGATCCGATCGAAATCTCGATGTGCCACTGCCTTGCGTGCCAACGCAGGTCGGGGAGCGCATTTTCGATCCAGGCACGGTTTTCGTCGGATCGGGTGCAGGTCACCGGACGCTTCAGCGACTACGTGCGAGTCTCCGACGAGGGCGACCAGACGCGGACGTTCCATTTCTGTCCCGACTGCGGCGGGACGGTCTTCTTCACCAATTCGGATGACCCGGGCCTGACCGCCGTTCCGGTCGGCGCGTTCGCCGACCCTTCCTTCCCGCCGCCGGCCGTGTCGGTCTACGCATCACGGCAGCATGCGTGGGTCGCCCTGCCCGACGGGATCGAAAGCGACGAAGCGTGGGAGTTGCTTCGGCCCCTCTACGAGGCGGGCGAGTACGCCGAGGTCGCCGATCGCGGACGGGAGCTGATCGAGGCGCATCCCAACCATGCCCTGCTGGCCTACAACATCGCGTGCTGCGAGAGCCTCGCGGGCCGCACGGACGACGCGATCGAGCACCTGCGTCTCGCGATCGACCGTACGGAGCGGCTGCGCTCGGATGCGGCCGGCGATTCCGACTTCGACCCGATCCGCGACCAGCCGGCCTTCAGGCAGCTGATCGGTGAGCCGGCATCGGCAAACGACCCTAAGGAGCACATGTGAGCAGCTACACCGTGGCCCATCTCGAGGAGATCGACGAGATCATCGACGGCAGGTGTCCATGGCGGCCTGTCCGGCACTACCTGGGTATCACGTCGTTCGGCGTCAACGCGTTCACGGGCCGGAATGCGGGCGACCGGATCATCAACGAGCACGACGAGGCGGGCGAGAACGAGGAGCTGTACATCGTCCAGAGCGGCCGGGCGACGTTCGAGCTCGACGGCGAACGGGTGGACGCGCCCGCGGGGACGCTCGTGTTCGCGCAGCCGGGTGTCAAGCGAACGGCGTTCGCGGAGGAGCCCGGCACGACGCTCATCGCGCTCGGCGGGACGCCGGGGGAGGCATACCAGCCCGAAGGATTCGAGATCTGGGCGCCGTTCCAGCCGCTCTATCAGGCCGGCAAGTACGCCGAAGCTGCAGATCGCAGCCGCGCGGCGATCGAGGCTCATCCCGAGTACGCCGGCGCCTTCTACAACCTCGCGTGCTGCGAGAGCCTTGCGGGGCGGACCGCCGACGCGATCGAGCATCTGCGGCTTGCGATCGAGCGAACGGATCGCTTCCGCTCATTCGCTGCCGACGACTCGGACTTCGATCCCATCCGCAGCGAGCCTGCGTTCAAGGAGCTGGTGGGCGCGGACTGATCGGCCTAGGCTGAGGCAGCCCTCCGCAGCGTCGGCATCGCATGGGCCGCGACCTCGTCGGGCTGGAGGAAGGCGCCGACGTGACCCACGCCGGGCAGATGGATACTCTGTGCGTCGGGCATCAGGGCGGCCATGCCGTCCTGGAGGCCGTCCGGGTCCTCGTCGGATCCTGCGATCAGGACGGTGGTTGCGCGGATGCGGGGGAGGATGTCCACGGATCCGGTTCGCCCGCGCTCGCCGCGATCGTGAGCCTGAACTGTTCAGCGTCCGTCTCCATGAACTCGGCGCGCGCCCAGGCCGACAGTGTGAGGCCCTCCTCGTTCTCGACGAAGCTGACGACTGCCGCCATCCCTGCGTCGTCCGCGGATTGTTCATAGGTCGCGGGCGGGGGCTCCGCGTCGGCCGGGTCGAACACGGTGCCAAGAGCAACCAGTCCCGTGAGCCGGGGGTCGGTTGCCGCCAGCACGAGTCCCACCAGCCCTCCGAACGAGTAGCCGAAGAAGCCGTACGTGGTACAACCGATGTGGTCGATCAGTGCCGTGACATCGGCGACGTATTCGGACACCCGGTGATCCTCCAGGGTCTGTGGGCGGCTGCTCGCCCCACGCCCGCGATGGTCGAGCAAGATCAGTCGAAACCCGGTCAATCGGTCCACGTATCCGCCGCGCTGCCACATCGACGCGCTGCCGGCCCCGCCGGTATGCAGGACGACGGGAAAGCCGTTGCCCACCTCGGCATAGGCCAGATCGACACCGTTGCGTGCGATGGTCTGCACGTGGCAACCCTATCGATCACGGGCGTTTCGGGCACGCGTCCACATCGATTTGGTCAAACACGTCACACGGGGCGCAGAAGGATGTGTTTCCCGCCTCGCGGCCTCCGGCGGTACCATCCGTTCATGGGCCGAAGCGATGATGACCGGCTGATCAGGGAGCTGCTGGCTCCCGACGTGGAGGAGTCGCTCGACGCGCTGTCGTACTGGCTGCGCCGCCACGACCAGCTGCCGTTCTACCGGCGCGTGGCCCGGGCCGAGGCGCGGCGGATGATCGCCTACTGGCAGGGCCGAGCGGTCAGCGACGCGACCCGTTCCCCGATCGATGCCCTCCTGAACGGGCGGACGGCGGTGGCCGTTTCCGGGCAGCTTCTGGCACACAAGGCGCACCTTGGGATGCGCCGCGGCGCCGTCACAGTCGGTGCGGTCGGCGCTCTGATCATCGTGCTGATCGCCCGATAGCAGGTCGCCGCTGGCGGGCTGTCAAGGTGATCAGGAGCCCGGATTACGCGGAAGCCTCCAGCAGCTCGGCGATCGGCCACGCACCGTCTGTCCAGTTGGCGATCACCGTCCGCGTGGTACGGGAGGCTGGATCGTGCATGCTCCAGAACGAAACGCCCGCGTCGTAGCCGACGAGCATGACGATGTCGTTCGACCCATGCAGCCAAAATCCGAGGCCGTACCGCCGCGACTCGCGGGGCTCCTCGCTCCGCGGCCGCACCATCTCGGCCACCCACTCGCGCGACACGATCCGGCCGTCGAAGAATGCGGTCCATAGCGTGCTGATGTCCGCGGCAGTCGAATAAATTCCGCCGTCCCCGTTCCCGCGAACCGGCAGATGGAAGACGTTCGTCCGCAGCCCGTCCTTGGCGAGGTACCCGAGCGCCGCGCGTCCCGGCAGCTCGTCCGAGCTGAGGAACGCCGTGTCCCGCATCCCGGCCGGTTGGCAGACGCGACGGAGCACGAGATCGTGGAACTCGACCCCGCTCACCCGCTCTGCGATCAGCGCCAGCACCATGTAGCCGCCGTTGTTGTATGCGAACGCAGCGTCGGGGGCGAAGACCGTCTCGTGCCCGCCCAAGACAGCTAGGAACTCCTCCGTCTGCGCCAGCTTGTGCACCGACAGAGGCATCACGTAGTCCGTGATCCCGTGGCCCGCCTCCTCGTCAAGATAGTCGCCGATGCCCGAACGGTGTGCGAGGAGATGCTCGACGGTGACGCCGTCGTCGATCAGCGGCAGGTCGGCTCCGAGTACCGACCGCGCGGTGGTGGTCAGCTGGAGTGACCCGTCCTCGATCAGGCTGACGATGGCCAACGCCGTCAGGCCCTTCGTCGCGCTGGCCGTCGCCAACTGTGTGGTGACAGTGTTGGGGATGCGGTGGCGCCGGTCCGCAAATCCGTACGCCTTCTCGAGTTCGACGCGGCCCGCGCGATCGACCCGCACCACCCCGGAGAACCCGGTTCGTTGCGCGACGTCGCTGACGCTGTCCTCGAATCGCTTCACCGGCCGACCCTACTTGGCTCAGGGCGGACCGGGAAGTGCCCGCTCAGTCCCCCGATGAGTTCGGTAACCGGCGGGCCGGTCGTAAACGTGGCAGCGGCGGCCACGCAGGTGGCAGCCGCGAGGCAGCCACCGTCGGCATCGTCCTGCCTCGACCCCACGAAACGAGGCGACCATGAAGGCGTACCGGATGATCGAGACACAGCACGAGGCCGAACCGCGCGAGGTCGACATGCCCGAGACGGCACCCATGGCACGGCGCCTGGTGTTCGGCGCGTTGCTGCTCGTGCTGCTCATGGCGGCGCTCGATCAGACGATCGTGTCCACTGCGCTGCCGACGATCGTCGGCGATCTGGGCGGATTGCAGCACCTGTCATGGGTTGTGACCGCCTACCTGCTCGCCTCCACGGTGGCTGGGCCTCTGTACGGGAAGCTCGGCGATCTCTATGGGCGAAAGCCTGTGCTTCAGGTCGCCATCGCGCTGTTTCTGGTCGGTTCGGTGTTGTGCGGCCTTGCGCAGAGCATGCCGGAGCTGATTGCGTTTCGGGCTGTGCAAGGGCTCGGCGGCGGCGGTCTGATGGTCGTCTCGATGGCCGTTGTCGGCGATCTCGTTGCTCCACGCGAGCGGGGTCGCTATCAGGGCCTGTTCGGCGGCGTGTTCGGCGTGGCCACAGTGGCAGGGCCCCTGCTCGGCGGCTTCTTCGTCGACAACCTCTCGTGGCGGTGGATCTTCTACATCAACCTGCCGCTCGGCGCGCTTGCGCTGGCGGTGATCTCGGTGGCTTTCCGCTCCCAGCAGACGACCGCGCGGTACCGCATCGACTGGCTGGGCACGATCGTGCTCGCAGCCGGTCTTTCCGGCGTGATCGTCTACACCAGCCTCGGTGGCACCACGTACGCATGGGGCGCGCCCGGGATGCTCGCCGCACTCGCCGGGGGACTCGCGCTGCTGGGGATCTTCCCGTTGGTCGAGTCACGGGCCGCGGAGCCGATCCTGCCGCTGGAGCTGTTCCGCAACGCAACCTTCCGGACGACCAGCGCGATCGGGTTCGTCGTTGGGTTCGCGCTGTTCGGCTCGATCACGTTCGTGCCGCTGTATCTGCAGGTGGTCAAGGGCCACAGCGCGACCGGCTCGGGCCTGCTGATGACGCCGATGATGGTCGGCCTGCTGGCGACGGGAGTGGCCAGCGGCCTGCTGATTTCCCGCGACGGGCGGTACCGGCAGTTCCCGATCATGGGCACAGCCGTTGCCACGCTGGCGCTGTTCCTGCTGTCCCAGCTCGGCGTATCGACGCCCACCTGGGTCGCGGCGGTCTTCCTCGCGATCCTGGGGATGGGCCTGGGGATGGTCATGCAGGTGCTCGTGCTCGCTGCACAGAATGCCGTCGACCACCGGTTGCTCGGCGTGGCAACGTCCGGAGCATCCTTGGCACGGCAGATCGGCGGCTCGATTGGCGTCTCCGTGTTCGGCGCCATCTTCACCAACCGCCTTGGCCACGAGATGGGCCACCGGCTACCGCACGGCATGCACGTGCCGGCACATACGAGCCCGGCGCTGCTCCAGCAGCTGCCGGCGGCGATCCACACCGCGTACGTGGCCGCCTACGCCGCCGCGCTTCACCCCGTGTTCATCACCGCGGCCCTGGTCATGGTGGTCGCGTTCGGCCTCAGCTGGACGCTGCATGACGTGCCGTTGCGTGAGACCACCGGCGCGGCCGGCCTCGGTGCCGGCCCTGCCCCCGACCGCACCCGCGCGACCGGGCGCGACACGCCGACCCCCGTGCCGGCCACCGCGCCGGCATCACCGGCCGCAATGGGGGCGGGCACCGGCGGCTAGGGGACGCAGCAGCGGTTCGGTCGCGGCGGCGTGGTTCACCTGCGCCATCGCGAAAGCGTAACCGCGAGGGCATCAACGGGCGAGCCTCTCCGAGACCCGCCCGTTGCCCGATCCATCAGTTCGCCCGGTGCGTGCCCCAATCCGGTGCGAAGTCCTGGAATCCGGTGCGGGTGACCTGGGCCAGCCCGGTGCCATCGGGGTTCACAATCCAGATGTTCTTCTGATGCGTCTTTGAGCTGATGCGTGTGAAGGCGATGCGTGTTCCATCGGGCGACCAGCCGGGGTAGATGCAGCCAACGGAGGTGGGATCGGCGAACGCGCCGCCGCAGGCGGCGATCGGGAGCCGGTGCAGCCCGCTGCCATCGGGATTGACTTCCCACAGCGCGTAGCGGCTGTCGGGGTTGGGGCGGGCGGAGAACACGATCTTGCCGCCACTTGGAGACCAGCTGCCGCCGTCCTCCTCGTTCATGTCAGCGGCCATCGATGACGGCGTGATCGGCATTCGTCCGCTTCCGTTCAGCTTGACCACGAAGATGCGCAGGTCTCCGTTCGTGTCCAGGCCGATGAATGTGAGGCGCTTACCGTCGGGCGAGTAGTCGCCGGGGATGCCGCCGGGGCTGGTGACCTTGGTCAGATCACCGCCGTCGGACGAGCGGATGGTGTAGACGCCGGTACCTCTCGGATCGTCTTCATTGAGGCTGGCGCAGGCGAGCCGGGTGCCGTCCGGCGACCAGAGGAAACACCCCAGATCGAGCGTCGGGTCGGCCTTCGTCATCACACGGTAGGCCCCGGTGTCCGGATTCACGATCACGGCGGCGTTGTTCGGGATGGAGTCGACCTCCATTGCGATCTGCGTGCCGTCGGGTGACCAGTGCGGATGCTCTGCCTCGGCAGGAAACAGCAGCTGCTGGTCACTGCCGTCCGGGTTCATCGTGTAGGCCAGACTAGGGCGCTGGTCGTCCCCGCTGGTGCGGAAGAACGCGATCCGGCCGTTCGGCCCGAGCGTTCGTGCGCCCGCCGGTGCCGAAGCCAGGACGAGAAGTCCCAGCGTCACTACCGCGGTCACGAGAGCAGCGAATCGTTTCATGGTGGGTCTCCTTTGCCGGGCGTCTCCGAATGCCGTTCATCGTTGTCCGGCCCGTCGGAGTGGCGTGCCGGCCTGCAAAGCGTTGCGATGACCGGTCAACACGGGATCAACTCGCGATCAATGCCGGCCGGTCGTGGTACAACCGGCAGGTGGAATACCGTTTGCTCGGGTCGTTCCAGGTGGCGCGTGACGGGGTGGTCGTGCCGTTGGGCGGAGTCCAGCAACAGGCCGTGCTGGTGATGCTGCTGCTCGAGCGCGATCGGGTGGTGTCGATCGACCGGCTGGTGGACGGGCTGTGGGGTGAACGCCCGCCGAAGTCGGCCACGCATACCGTCCGCGTCTACATCTCGCAGCTGCGCAAGGTGGTGGGCGACGACGCGCTTGTGACCGAGGGGCGCGGCTATCTGCTCCGCCGCAGCGCCGACGACCTCGACGCCGACCGGTTCGAGCGTCTCTTGATTGAAGGCCGCGGCCTCGCGCAGGCAGGTGACGCGGCGGCGGAGGCAGTGCTAGGCCGGGCGCTCGACCTGTGGCGCGGCCCGGCCCTGGCCGAGTTCACCGACCAGCCATTCGCGGCCGCCGAGACACGGCGGCTGGATGAGCTGCGGGTGGAGTGCAGCGAGACCCTGTTCGACGCGCAGCTTGCGGCCGGTCAAGGCGCGCAGCTGGTCGCTCCGCTCGAACAGTTGGTCACAGAGCATCCCCTGCGCGAGCGGTTGGCCGCGCAGCTGATGATTGCCCTCTACCGGGCGGGACGACAGGCCGCCGCCCTGGACGCGTACCAGCGCACGCGTGAGCATCTGGACGAGGTCGGTCTGCAGCCGTCCGCAATGCTGAAGCGGCTGCAGGCCCAGATTCTGCAGCACGACCACATCCTGGACGCCGCGCCGGGCATCGCGCCGGCGGCGCCGCCCGCCGCGTCGCGCCGTCTCCGTCCGTGGGTGATCGCGGTGCTCGTGCCACTACTTGCGGGCGGGTTCGTGGTCGTCCTGGCGCTCACCCTTGCGGGATCCCCTACGCCGACGCAGCCCGTCCTGCCACTGAAGCCCGTCACCCTCGTCCTGGGCGGAGCACCGCCCACCACGGATCCGTCCCCAACCGACATCGAGTCAGCCATCGACTCAGCGGAGCTCTTGGGATTGCGCCACGCCGCCCAGGCCAACGGCGTGCGGGTTCGCGTTGCCTACGGCGACTATTTCGATGCGATGTCCCGGGCTGCGCGCCAATCTGACCTCGTGATCCTTGGCCCGTATCCTCGCCTCGACGAGATGGCAGCGGTGACGCGCAGGTTTCCGAAAACCACCTTCGTGGCGGCCGGTGGATCGGTCAACGACGCGGCGTTTGGCAAGAACGTCGTCGGGCTGCTGTTCGATGACTACGAGGTTGGATACCTGGGCGGCTATCTGAGCGCGCTGGAAGCTCAGAGCCCACCACGAATTTCAGCCGTGGCCGGCGAGCCCACGCCCGAGGTGCAGCGGATCGTGTACGGCTATCGCGCTGGGGCGCGCGACGCCCGGCCCGCAGTGCGGGCGACTGTCGGGTACAGCGGAACCTTCGCCGACACCACCACGCGCTGCGAGAGGCTGGCAAACCGGCAGATCGATCGCGGCTCGACCGTTGTGTTCGACATTGCCGGCGGATGCGGGCTTGGCGCTCTGAACGCGGCGGCAGTGCGCGGCGTTTTCGCTGTCGGCGTCGACACGGATCTCTCGGCGATGGGTCCGCAGGTGATCGGATCGGTGGTCAAGCGATTCGACAGCGCAGTCGAATACAGCGTCGGCCTTTACGTTCGGCACCGGCTCGCCACCGGCCGCGACATCACGCTGAACCTCGGCAACGACGCGGTCGGCTTGGTCGGGATCAGCCCCAGCGTGGCCTCGTCCGTGCGAGCGCGGATCGAGCATGTGATCAGCGTCATGCGCGCACACGACCTCGCACGTCAGTAGGCGGACACGCCCGCAGGCACCCCGTGGCCAAGCCTACGTCCGCCCGATGATCTCCACGCGGTAGTCGTCCGGATCGCGCACGAAGCACAGCCGCGATCCCCCGTCGCTGACCGTGTACGGCGGCCGCTCGGGCTGGATGCCTTGCTCAGCCAGCTGCGCCAGTGTCCCGTCGAGATCCTCGACGCCGACGGCGATGTGGCCGTAGCCGGTGCCGAGGTCGTAGCTGCGGCCGTCGTGGTTGTAGGTCAGCTCGAGCACGTTGTCCGCGCCGGGCAGGCTGAAGAAGTAGTTGGTGGCCTCCTTCTCGCCGTTGCGGACGATGTCCATCTCGCGGGCTGAAGGTGAAGCCGAGCGCCTCATAGAAGGTGCGGCTGCGTGGCGGGTCGGTGACCCGCACCATGGTGTGGAGGAAGGTTGTCATGCCGGCCATTCTAGGCCGGGAAGATCACCAATCCGCAAGCCGGTTGTCGTCGATCGATCCGGCGCCGACCGCAGCCTCGAAGGCGGCCAGCTCATCGTCCGGGATCGAGTAGGTGTGCTCGGCGGCCGGATATGCGCGCGAGCGCACCTCGTCTGCGTACTCCGAGACCGCCCGCGACATTTCGGTGCCGACGTCGGCGTAGCGCTTCACGAATCGCGGTTGCGGGCCGTCGCCGCTTCGGATGCCGAGCATGTCGTGCAGCACCAGCACCTGCCCGTCGGTGCCTGCTCCAGAGCCGATGCCGATGGTCGGGATCCCGACACGGCTGGTGATGGCGGCCGCCACCGGCGCAGGTACCGCCTCCAGCACCATCGCGAAGCAGCCCGCCTGCTCTAGCGCGACCGCCTCCATGAACAACCGCTCGGCGGCCTCGGCCTGGCGGCCCTGTACCTTGTGCCCTCCCAGCGCGGTTGCGGTCTGCGGCGTCAGGCCGAGGTGGCCCATCACCGGCATCCCAGCGGAGACCAGCGCCCGCACGCGCTCGAGCGACGGCCCGGCGCCCTCCAGCTTGACGGCGTCGGCGCCGCCCTCCTTGATCAGCCGGCCGCCGTTTGCGACCGCCTCCTCGTCGCTCACCTGGTAGCTCATGAACGGAAGGTCTCCGATCACCAGCGCGTTCTCGACGCCGCGGCTGACGGCGCGGGTGAGGATCGTCATCTCGTCCATGGTCGCCGGCACCGTGGTCGCGTGCCCGAGCACAACGTTCGCGGCCGAGTCGCCGACCAGCACGATGTCCACCCCGGCCGCGTCCACGATCCGGCCGCTGGGGTGGTCGTAGGCCGTGATCATGACGATCGGGCGCTGCTCGCGCTTCATCTCCCGCAGGGCGGGCAGGGACAGCTTCACGGTGCCTCCAGCATCAGGTTGTCGATCAGTCGAGTGCCACCGAAGCGGGCGGCGCCGATCACCAACGCGCCTGCCCGGGGCGGGCAGGGCTGGAAGGTGTCGGCGTCGACCACGTCAAGGTAGTCCAGCTCGCCCTCGACCAGCGCCGGATCGCGGGCGGCCAGCGCCCGGTGCAGGCTTGCGGCGCGAACCCGTTCCTCGGCGGAGAGGTAGGCGTTTCGCGATGACAGCGCCAGACCGCTCGGCTCGCGAACGGTTGGCACGGCGGCGATCGAGACGGTGAGGTCGAGGTCACGGGTCACCCGCCGCACCACCGCCAGTTGCTGGGCGTCCTTCTGGCCGAAGTAGGCGATGTCGGGGCGGACCTGGTTGAACAGCTTCAGCACCACGGTCGCGACCGCGGCGAAATGTCCCGGTCTGGATGCGCCCTCGTACCGCGAGCCGAGGTCGCCGACCGAGACGGTGGTGTCGAAGCCGGGCGGATACATCTCTTCGACGGTGGGCTCGTAGATCTCGTCCACGCCCTCCTCGAATGCGATCCCGCGGTCGCGCTCGGCGTCGCGTGGATAGCTTGCGAAATCCTCACCTGGGCCGAACTGGGCCGGGTTCACGAACAGGCTCATCACGACTCGCTCGTTGTCTGCGCGGGCGGCGCGCAGCAGCGCGCGATGGCCGTCGTGCAGGGCACCCATCGTCGGAACCAGCGCCAGCTTCACAGCAAGTGCTCCACGGCGACCGCGGAGGCGGGCGGCACGATTGGCAGCGTGGCTCGCGCGAGCGCCACATAGAGCGGTGCCAGCTCGGCGCCGATCGCCTCGATGTGGGCGGCCAGCGTGGCCGCGTCACCGCGGGCGATCGGTCCGGTGGGCGAACGATCCGCCACCTCCAGCGTGCGTTCCTGCAGCGGTCGAAGCGCCCGGCGGGCGACGTCGTGGTCGATGCCGGCGCGCTCCATCAGGCCGATCGCCACCTGGGTCAGCGTCACCAGGTAGTTGGAGGCGAACGCCGATGCAGCGTGGTAGATCGGCTTTGCCTCGTCTGCCAGCGCGAACGGCGTCATGCCGAGCTGGCGGGCAAGCTGCTCACCGGCCTCGCGGTCGCCGGTGACGGCGGCGTATGCGCCCTCGAGCTGGTCGGGGCCGAACTCGGGCCAGACCGTCTGCAGCGGGTGGACGCAGGCCGTCGGTCCGCGGGCCGCATCGAGGGCGTGGATCGACGTGGCGCCGGAGAAATGGATCACCGCGGCGTCCGCCTCCAGTCGCGGCGCAAGCGCCTCGCAGACAGGCCGGATCGCGGCGTCGGGCGTGGCGATCAGCAGCCGCCGGCAGCCGGTGAGATCCGGCTCGGCGTCGCGTCCGATCAGCTTCGCTCCCAGGCGGGCGGCGACGGTTTGGCCGACCCTGCCGGCCCCGATGACGACGGTCGATGAGTGCATCCGCTCCAGTTCCCGGTCGGGATACCAGGCTTCCCCGGATCACTGTAGAGGATCGATCTTCGCCGCCCCGCCATCTACGATGGCCGCGTGGCGCAGGGAATCGTGCTTCTGCTGGATGGCGACGCGGACTCCGCCGTGCGCGAGTGCTGGAGGAGCCTGGACGAGGCGGGCATTCCTTCGCTCGCCACGTTCACCCACGGCCGGCATGTGCCGCACATCTCGCTGGTGGTGGCCGAGCGGATTGAGGTCGGCGCATGGATGCCGGTACTGCGCGAGGGGTGGTTCACCGGACCGCCGGCCTCCATTCAGCTTGGGCCGGTGGGGACGTTCCCGGAGGGCTGGGTCTATCTTGGCGTCGAGGGCCTCGCCCGCTCCGCCCACCGGCGCCTGGTTGCCGCGCTCGGCGATGACGTGACAGATCCCCGGGATCACTATCTGCCCGGCCAGTGGTTGCCGCACTGCACGCTCGCCGGAGGTCTCGATGCCGGTCAGATGGAGGCGGCCATCGAGGTGCTCGCGGGATCCGGATTGCCGATCGCGGCCACCGTGGATTCGGCCGCCGTGGTCGACTCCGAATCCGGCGCGATACGCAGGCTGCTGACGGACGACCCCGGCTGATTTCGTCGGTATGCTGTGGTTGATGCCGATCTACGAGTACCTCTGCGCCGGCTGCTCCGGGACTTTCGAGGAGCTGGTCTCGGCCAGCGATGAGTCCGGCGTACGGTGCCCGGAGTGCGGCGAGGCCGCAGTCACCCGCCTGCTCTCCTCGTTTGCCACCTCAAGCCCAGAGGGCGCCACGGTGGGCGGCGGCGGCGGTGCTGCGGCGGTAGCTGCGGCTGCGGCCACTAGCGCGTGAGATCCGGGCGTCTGCGGGTCGTGGGCGGGGAGGGGTCAGACCCTCTTTCGGGGTCAGACCCCAAGATGCCGCGCGCGACCGGGGTCTGACCCCGCAGGGGTCTGACCCCCACCGCGAGCCGCAACTGGCGTCACGGCGGAACCACAACAGTGCGCCGCGTCCGCCGCGCCTGCGAGAATCCGTCCATGCAGGATGCCGAGTCCCGACGCGCCGAGCTCGAGCGCCAGTCCGGCGAGTGGCGCTCCTGCGAGCGATGCGCTCTCGCCGCCACCCGAACCCAGGTGGTCGTCGGAAGCGGCGACCCTGACGCCGACCTGATGTTCGTGGGCGAGGCGCCCGGCTTCCACGAGGATCGCCAGGGCGTGCCGTTCGTCGGTCAGGCCGGCAAGCTGTTGGAAGGGCTGCTGGAGGACATCGGCCTCAGCCGCGACCGTGTCTACATCGCCAACGTGCTCAAGTGCCGACCGCCGGGGAACCGCGATCCCCAGCCCGACGAGATCGAGGCCTGCCAGGGGTACCTGCTCGAGCAGGTCGAGCTGATCCGGCCGCGCGTCGTCTGCACGCTTGGCAACTTCGCCACCAAGCTCCTGTCCGGCAGCCCACTCGGTATCACACGCGTCCACGGCCGCCCACAGACGTGCCGGCTGGGCGACGTCGAGGTGCAGCTGTTCCCGATCTTCCACCCGGCCGCCGCGCTCTACACACCCTCGATGCTCGAGACGCTGCGGGCCGACTTCATGCGCATTCCCGAGCTGCTCGCGGGCGGCGGGGACGACCAAGCGCCTCCCGCCCCGCAACTGGTGGCAGCACATGCCGGCGCAGAGCCAGAGCCCGAACCGGCGCAGCTGGGACTGTTCTCAGCCTCACCGATACCGAGGCTCTGGCCGGAGCTCTCGGCCGGAGGCTGGCTATCGGTGATGTGGTCTGGCTGCGCGGCGATCTCGGGTCGGGCAAGACGGCGTTCGTGGGCGCCGCCTGCGCGGCTCTGGATGTCGAGCAGGCGGTCACCAGCCCGACCTACACGGTCGGCAACCGCTATGCGTCGCCCCACGGGGCGGATCGCCCACATCGACCTCTACCGGTCGACCGGCCTGACCATCGACGAATGGGCCGATCTCGAGCCGTACTTCGACGACGCGATCGTCTTCGTCGAATGGCCGGATGCCGGAGCCGGCCTGCTGCCCGAGCCGCGAGTGATCGCCGACATCGAATTCCGACCCGCCGATGCTAGGCTGATCACGCTTTCCTGCGACGATCACGTACTGCTGGACGCTCTTGCCGACGCTCTCGCTTGATACAGCCACGGACGTGGCGACGGCCTGCCTTACCGAGGAAGGCTCGGTGCTGGCGGAGTCGATGTCGCGCGGCCGCTCGACGGCTGCCCAACGGCTGCTGGCGGACGTGCACGGGCTGTTCGGCGCCGCCGGGCGCCAGCCGTCGGAGCTGGACGCGATCGTGGTCGGTACCGGCCCGGGCACCTTCACGGGGCTCCGCATCGGCTTGGCATCGGCGCGCGCGCTCGGATTCGCACTGGCCGTCTCCGTCCACGGCGTCGGGACGCTGGATGCCCTGCTGGCGGGTGACAGCGTGGATGTGGCCTGCATCGATGCCAGACGCGGCGAGGTGTTCGCCCGCGGCTCCGGCATCGAGACGTGCGCCCTGACGCCCGAGGCGCTGGCGGCACGGCTGCCTGAGGGCGCGCTGGTGGCCGGCGACGGCGCCATCCGCTACCGCGACCGGCTGCCGGGTGCGCTCGTGCCCGAGGATGGATCGCCGCTGCACGTTCCGTGGGCCCGCCACCATGCGGCGCTGCGCGAGCTGTGGGGTGCGGCCGACCCGCAGTACGTCCGTGCGCCTGACGCCGACCGCGTGCTGACCGCGAGGGCAGCATCATGATGACGGCGGTCAACGTGCGGCCGCTTCGCCCGTCCGATCTGGACGATGTCGAACGGATCGAACGCGGCTCCTACCCGACGCCCTGGTCGCGGTCGATGTTCGCCGGCGAGCTGGCGAAGCCCAGCAGCGTCTGCCTGGGCGCCTTCCAGGGCGTGGACATGCTCGGCTACCTGATCGTCTCCGGTACGTGGACGCGTGGCACATCATGAATGTCGCCGTCGATGAGGGCTTCCGCGGTCGCGGGATCGCCCGCGGCATGCTCGAGCGCCTGTTCGAGCTGACGGTCGGCGACGTCGAACGCGGCTACACGCTTGAGGTGCGAGTCTCGAACGAGACGGCGATCGACCTCTATCAGCGGCTCGGCTTCGTCGAGAACGGCATCCGCCGTGGCTACTACACCGACAATCGCGAGGATGCCCTGATCATGTGGCGGGATCCGTCGCCTCGGACGCGTGATCCTCGCGCTCGAGAGCTCGTGCGACGAGACGGCGGCCGCGGTGGCCGACGGCGGCCGGCTGCTCTGAGCGTGGTCGCCTCCCAGGCCGAGCTGCACGCCCCCTACGGCGGCGTCGTGCCGGAGGTCGCCTCGCGCCGTCACCTGGAGCTGTGCGTTCCCGTGATCGAGCGTGCGCTGAGCGAGGCCGGCGTCACGTTGGACGAGATCGACGCGATCGCGGTGACCGAGGGCCCGGCCTGATCGGAGCGCTTCTGGTCGGGCTGGCGAGCGCGAAGGCGCTGGCCTATGCCCGCCGCCTGCCGCTGATCCCGGTCGGGCACCTGCACGGCCACGTCGCCTCGCTGTACCTCGACCCCGATCCGCTGGAGCCGCCGTTCCTGCTGCTGCTCGCCTCCGGCGGCCACACCCTGCTGGCCGAGGTCGACGACCACGGGCCCGAGTCCGTGTCATCGGCAGCACGCTCGACGACGCGGCCGGCGAGGCGTTCGACAAGGGCGCGCGGCTGCTCGGCCTCGGCTACCCCGGCGGCGCGGCGCTGGAGCGGTTGGCGGCGAGTGGCGACGCGGACGCCCACCGCGTTCCCGGTGTCGATGGTCGGCAAGCCCGGGCTCGACCTCTCGTTCAGCGGCCTCAAGACAGCGCTTCGCACCGCTGTCGCCGCTGCACCCGATCTCGACGCGGTCAAGGCCGACCTGGCGGCGGGCTACCAGCGCGCGATCGTCGCCTCGCTGGTGGGCCGGACGATGGAGGCGCTCGACGCCAGCGGCCGCGACACGCTGGCCGTGGTGGGCGGCGTGGCGGCCAACGGCACACTCCGCAGTGAGTTCGACCGTGCCTGCGCCGAGCGGGGAATCCGGCTGGCGATCGCACCGCTCGCACTCTGCTCCGACAACGCCGCCATGATCGCGTCGGCTGCGCGCTACGCCCCGGCGTTGGCGTTTCCCGACTACCTGTCGCGCGACGCCTACGCCACCGCTATGAACGTGCCGGTGGCGCTGTACGGCGCTCCTGGCTGCCATCTGTGCGACGTGGCGAAGGAGCTGCTCGAGCGGCAGCGCGAGCTGCGCTCGACTTCAGCCTCGAGGGGTGGACATCACCGACGACGCCGCGCTGGAGTCGGCCTATCGGGAGCAGATCCCCGTGGTGTTCGTGGCCGGGCGCAAGGCTTTCAAGTATCGCGTCGAGCCGCGGAACTGGCGCGGCGAGTCACCGCAGCGTCACAAGCCCCGTCTGACCGCTGTTTGTGACAAGCGGACACCTGCAGCGAAGCCCCTCGCTACACTGATCGGCAATGTCACAAGCGATCGTCACCAAGGGGGATTCGTTGGTTCCGATCGCCTGACGGTCGGCGTTGCCGCCCGCCTGTCGCGCTACCTGCAGGTGCTGACGCAAGCCAAGAAGATGGGGCGCGACTCGATCTCGTCCCAGGAAATCGGCGAGTACACGAACGTCAACGCCACCCAGATCCGGCGCGATCTGTCCGGGTTCGGCAAGTTCGGCAAGCGCGGCGTGGGCTACAACATCGACTCGCTGATCTCGGAGATCCGCAAGATCCTGCGCACCGCGGGCCAGCACAACATCGCCCTGATCGGAGCCGGCGACCTGGGCCGTGCGATCGCCTCCTCGACGGTGTTCGCCGACCACGGCTTCCACATCGCCGGCGTGTTCGATTCCGACCCCGCCAAGACGGGTACGCAGATCGCCGCGCTGAAGGTGCAGGACGCCAACACGCTGGCCGAGACGGTGCGTGAGAAGAACATCATCGTCGGTGTCCTCGCGGTGCCGCCCGCAGGTGCTCAATCGGCCGCAGACGCTCTCGTGGCCGCCGGCGTCAAGATCATCTTCAGCTACTCGGACGCCCTGATCGACACGCCGCCCGACGTCACGGTGCCATCGTTCGAGCCCCGCGCGGCGCTGCTCTACGCGCTCTACTTCCACCTGACGTAGGGTTGCCAGCGTGAGCGACCCTGGCGGTAGGGGTGCACGCACGTATGGAGTCTCCCGATGGCCCGGCCGGGGGTGCCAGACTGAAGTCTGGCACCGGAAAGGATCAGCTTCTGTGAAGCTGATCCTTTGGCACGGCTACCTGCTCTCCGGCACGGGGTCGAATATCTACACCCAACACGTCGCGCGGTCGTGGGGGAGGCTCGGACACGACGTGCGCGTGATGTGCCAGGAACCGCGTCCGGAGCTGTTCGACCTCGGCCCCAACGTACGCGTCGTGCGGCCATCGATCGGGCCGCTCCTGCCAACGTTCGTTGTCGACCGTTACGAGGGCGTGGAGGCGCGACACGTCGCCGACTTCACGCAGACCGAACTGGACCAGTACCTGCGGCGGAACGTCGAGGCGCTCAGCGAACAGCTGCGGGCCGAGCCGGCCGCGATGGTGCTTGCGAACCACGCCATCATGGGCGGCCCGGTTGCGCACGCCGCCTGTCGCCCCGCGACGCCGTACGCGATCAAGCTGCACGGCTCAGAGCTCGAGTACGCGATCCGCGGGCATCCCCGTCTGGCCGATCTGGCCCTGCCGGCCGTGCGGGACGCGGCGGCGATCTATGCCGGTTCGCAGCACATCGTCGAGGTTGCCACCGAGCTGCTGGGGGCCGATGGGCTCCGCGACCGCATCACAGTCGTGCCGCCCGGCGTCGACGTCGACGAGTTCCGTCCTGACCGCGGGTCGCGTGAGCGGCTGCGGTCGCTGCTTCGTGCCGATCGCCCAGGCGCGCACCCCGAGCGCCACGCCGACCCCGATGCGGAGCAGCGCCTGGAGGGCGTCGGCAGCTTCGTGCTGTACTTCGGGAAGCTGCTGCACCAGAAGGGCGTGCACCTGTTGCTCGAGGCATGGCAGCGGCTCTCGGCAGAGCATCCGGAGATGACGCTGGTGGTCGTCGGTTTCGGCACCGAACGCGAGTGGCTCGAGGAGCAGGCCGGCGCCTCGGTGGTGTTCACGGGCGCGATGGACCACGCCCAGCTGCAGGCGCTGATCCCGCTGGCCGAGGCTGTTGTGGTGCCCAGCGTGCTGCCCGAGGCGTTCGGCATGGTGGCGGCCGAGGCCGCCAGCTGTGGCGTGATGCCGGTGGTCGCAGATCATTCCGGCCTTGCCGAGGTGGCAGCCGGGCTGGGCGACGCCGCGCGTACCTTCGAGGGTGGTGCCGACGGGCTCGAGGTTGTGCTGCGCGAGGTGCTGGCGATGGACGGCCGCGAGCGCAGGCAGGCTGGCTTGCGCGGCCGGGAGCGGGTGATGGCCCGCTGGAGTTGGGAGCGGATCGCGCAGGACCTGATCGACGGCGTACTGCTTCCGAGCGCCTAGAACCCTCAAGAACGCGGTTCTGAGCCCGATCACCGCGCTGTGAGGCTGCATGCCCACACAGAGGGACGCCATGGCGCGTCCTACCGACTCACCGTGATCGCGGCCGCGGCCGGCACCGGTGCGATGCTGGCTGCGCTGGTTCACAGCCCGCGGCTGTCGCCGGGGGCGGTGCTGGCCCTGACCGTGCTACTGGTGGTGGGGGCGGTGGCCGTGGTGGTGACGGGCCGAAACCAGTTTTCCGAGCAGGTTCGGCTGCTGGCGCCGGCTGCCACGCTGGTCGCCGTGCTGCTGGTGCGACACGGGTCGCAGGGCGACCGCATCCGCTACGAGCTGCTGTTGCTGTTGCCCATCCTGTGGCTTGCTCTGCAGGGCAGCCGGGGCGAGTTGGTGGTGGGCATCAGCGGCATGGCAGTCGGGCTGATGCTGCTGAATCCGACCAATGCCGGGCCGGGTGCCTGGACGGACGAGTTTCTGTTCGCGCTGGTGGCGGCGACGGTCGGCGCGACCGTGCACCGGCTGGTGGGACAGGTGCGCCGCCAGGCGAGCGATGTCGCGTCGGTGACCAGGGTGGTGCGGGAAGTGGCGTCGGCGACGGACGCCGCCGGCGCCCGTGACGTGGTCTGTCGCGCAGCGCTCGAGATCGTCGACGCCCAGCTCGCACTGCTGCTCGAGCCGGACGGCCCCGATCACATGCGCGTGGCCGCGGCCTGGGGGAGCGACGTCGCCGCCGGCACGCTCGTGCCCATGGGCGGCATCGATGACGACCTGCTTCAGGCTCTCTCCAGCGGTCGCCAGCGGTTCCTGGCCGACGACGGCGGCCCGCTGTGCTGCGCTGCCATCGGCGCCCGCTCGGCGCTGATCACGCCCGGTCTTGCGAGACGCCGAACCGGCCGCCGCGCTGGTGGTGGGATGGTCGCGATCGGTGCGCCGCATCACGCACCGCATGGCCGAGGTGGTGGAGCTGTTCGCGGTCGAGACGGCACGCGCGATCGAGCGCGGCGATCTGATCGCCCAGGTGCGCGAGCACGCCGATGACCTCGAGGCCGTGGTGGAGGTCGCCCATCGCCTGCCGCGCAACGGCGACGCCCAATCCGCCCGCGACGCGATCTGCCAGGGCGTGCTGGAGGTCTGTGACGGCATGCTGGCGGTACTGATGGAGCCCGACGGGGCCGGGCACCTGGTCTCGACCGCGGTCGCGGGTGCCAGCGTGGCGCCGATCCGTGTCGCACTGGACGCGGCCGACTCGGCGACCGTGGACGTGTTTCACTCGCTCGAGCCGTTCTTCGTCGCCGACCTTCGCGAGCACAACGATGTCTCTCAGCGGCTGGTGGACGCAACCGGCGCCGTGTCGGCGCTGTGGCAGCCGGTGGTGGGAGACGGCGCCCCGGTCGGCGTGCTGGTCGTGTCGTGGGAGCATCGAGTGCGACGGCTGTCGGACCGCGCGGCTGCCGTTGCGGGCCTGTTCGCGGCCGAGGCTGCGGTGGCGATCGAGCGGGCCGACCTGCTTGCCCGGTTGGAGGGGCTGAACCGGATGCTGGCCGTCCAGGTTGAGGCGCTGCGCGTCTCGGACCAGCTCAAGAGCGACTTCGTCTCCAGCGTCTCGCACGAGCTGCGAACGCCACTGGCCTCGATCCTCGGCTACCTGGATGTGCTGCTCGAGGGCGAGCTGGGCGCAATGCCGGAAGATCAGGCTGAGTTTCTCAAGATCGTCGACGAGAACGCCCGCCGTCTGCTGGCGCTGATCAACGACCTGCTCACGCTGTCGGGCCTCGAGAGCGGCAAGATGCTCCTGCGTCACCAGCAGGTGGACATCCGCGCGCTGCTCGAGCGCTCCCTTGCAGATCTCGCGCCGTCAATCCGCGAGCGCCAGCTGAGCAGTGGCCTCGACATGCCCGCGGAGCCGGTCATGGCCGAGCTCGATCCGGAGCGGATCGGCCAGGTCGTCAACAACGTGCTCGCGAACGCGGTCAAGTTCACCGCGCGAGGGGGGCGACGTTCGCGTCGCGCTGCATCGCGAGGCCGACCGCGTCGTGTTGAAGGTGAGCGACACGGGTATCGGAATTGCCGCCGGCGACGTCGACCAGCTGTTCGAACGCTTCTTCCGCGCGCGCAATGCCACCGACCGAGCGATCCCCGGAACTGGATTGGGGCTCGCGATCTGCAAGGGAATCGTCGATGCACACGGTGGCTCGATCACCGTGGACAGCGAGATCGACGTCGGAACCACGATCACGATCACTCTGCCAACCACGATCACAAGCCACTAGGAGGACACGGAAATGGAATCTACGCACGTCAAGGTGCTCGTCGCAGACGACGAACCGCACCTGCTGCGATTGGTCAAGTTCAGGCTCGAGCGCGAGGGATACGAGGTGCTGACGGCCGGAGACGGCGAGACGGCCCTTCAGGTTGCCCGCGACGAGCATCCCGACCTGTGCGTGCTCGACGTGATGATGCCGAAGCGAAGCGGCTTCGACGTGCTGCGCGAGCTGCGCAGCGACGAGACCTGCGCCGGCATGAAGGTGATCATGCTGACCGCGCGGGCCCAGGATCGCGACGTCGACGTCGGATTCTCGCTGGGCGCCGACGACTACATCACCAAGCCGTTCTCGCCCCAGGAGCTGCGGGTGCGGATCGGCGCGCATCTCGGCAAGCGCTAGTACTCGATATCTGCGGGGGAGGCGTTCCAGCGGCGAGAGCCGCTGGAACGCGCGCACCCCTCGACGTTCAGCGCTTGGTCATCCGAACAGACCATCCGCCGGTCCACTGGGTCGAGCAGTTGGGGCACTCGAGTTCGCCCTCGCCTTCGGCATGCACTGCGCCGGAGGATTCGGAGGTGCCCATCGTCTCGACGATGCTGCTCCCGCACGACGGACAGCACAGGATTACGATTCGGGGTTTGTTGGTGCGTGGGGCGGGCTCATGCCTGACCCTGGCCGCCGTCGGGGTGAGCATGCGGATGATCTCGTTACGAATCTTCTCAGCATCGGCGTCGAAGTCGAGCAGAATGCGGGCTGCGACGCCCTCCTTCTCGCGCACCAGGCCGAGCAGGATGTGCTCGGTACCGATGTAGTTGTGACCAAGCGACAGCGCCTCGCGCAGCGCCAGCTCCAGCACCTTCTTGGCGCGCGGCGTGAACGGGATCTGGCCGGTGGTGACCTCGTCACCCTGGCCGACGATGCGGGCGACCTGAGCGCGCACCTCTTCCACCGTGATATCGAGCGAGTCGAGCACGCGCGCGGCAAGCCCCTCCTCCTCCCGGAGCAATCCGAGCAGGATGTGTTCTGTGCCGATGTAGTTGTGCTTGAGCGTGCGCGCCTCGTCCTGAGCCAGGACGACGACCTGCCGGGCACGCTCCGTGAACTGCTCGAACACGGCTTCAGTTTCGCATAGCGGACCGAGCTCCCGGACATCGCTCCTCAGGTGTCGGGTATCGTGCCGCTGCCGATGGGAGAGTCGCCCAAGATCACCGATCCACTGAAGGCGCTCGAGCAGGCGCGACGCCAGTTCGAGGAGGCCGAGGACTTCACCGATGGCGTCGAGGAGGAGTTCGCGATCCTCGATCCCGACTCGCTCGAGATGACGCCCGGGTTCGAGCCGCTGGCCGCCGTCGCGGCCGACGACCCGGCGCTGGCGGCGCCATCGCCGGCGAGCTGATCCGTACGAGATGGAGGTCAAGACGGCCGAGTGCGACAGCTTCGCCGAGCTGGTCGACCTGATGGCACGCCGCCGCGTCGCCCTGATCGATCTGGCCGAGCGCAGGGGCTTCCGGCTGTCACGGCGGGCAGCACCCGTTGGTCGCGCTGGCAGGACCAGCAGATCATCGACACGCCTCACTACCGGATCGTCGAATCGACGCTGCGCTACGTCGCCTGGCGGAACAACACCTTCGGCCTGCACGCCCATGTCGGCATCCGCGGCGCCGACCGCGCGATCGCTGTCAACACGCGCTGCGCACGGTGCTGCCCGAGCTGCTCGCCCTCTCGGGCAGCTCGCCCTGGATCGAGGCCGCCAGACCCATTTGCACTCGACCCGCACCGAGATCTTCACGCGCATGTTCCCCCGCTGCGGCATCCCCGACAGCTTCGCGACTGGGAGGAGTACGCGGCCTTTGTCCGCTTCCTGATCGAGACGCGATCGATCCTGAGCACACCGAGATCTGGTGGAGCGTGCGGCCCCACCAGGCCTATCCCACCGTCGAGACGCGGATCTGCGACGGCCAGCCCGAGTTCGCCCGCCGGTCGCGCTGTCCGGTCTGATGGTGGCACTGACCGCCGATTTCGCGCGCCGCTACGACGAGGGCCGGGCGCTGCCCGGTATGCTCCCGGCCGTGACTTGAGGAGAACCTGTGGCGGGCGATCCGCTGGGGCATGTCGGGCGAGCTGATCGACCTCGCCGCCCGCCGTTCGATCCCGGCCCGCGAGCGATTGGAGCAGCTGCTCGATCAGGTGGCCGACATCGCCGGCGAGCTCGGCATCGCGCCGTACCTGGGATCGCTGCGCCTGCCCACGCTGTCGGAGCGGGCCGGCGAGATGATGGCCGCCGGCGCCGACCCCCGCGAGCTGTGGCCGGACGTGGTCGACCGCACGCGCGATTCGGCTCGGGAATGGATGGCGGAGAGACAGGAGGCGCGATGAGCGAGAGCCAGGGGCCGCGGCCCGAGGAGATGCGCATGCCCAGCCCGGCCGAGGTCGTGCTGTCGAGCGCGCAGCTGCTGGTCACGCTGGCTGCGGATCCGATCGACGCCCGCGAGCGGCTGGACGAGGCACAGCTCGCAATCGACGCCGTGGAGGCGCTGCTGCCGGTGGTTGAGCGACTGGTCACGGCGGACCAGTTGCGGCAGTACAAGCGAGCGGTGGCGGAGCTCCAGCTCGCCTTCGCGGGGCGTCCAACCGGCGGCTGAGCCGCGGCCGAGCAGCCGGAGCCGGCGGTCGAGACGCGCCGAGCGACCGAAGATCTGGACACCAGGAGGGGACGTATGAGCGACTGCCGAGATCGGCGTGTTTGGCGGTTCGGGGTTCTACTCGTTCCTCGAGGAGCCGAGGACGTGACCGTGGACACCCCGTACGGCCCGCCGTCCGACCGCTTCGTGGTCGGCGACATCGGCGGCAAGCGGGTCGCCTTCCTGCCCCGCCACGGACGCAACCACCAGCTGCCGCCGCACGCGATCCCGTACCGCGCCAACCTGTGGGCGATGAAGGAGCTGGGCGTGCGGCGCATCGATCGGCCCGTGCGCGTCCGGCAGCCTGACGCAAGGATCTGCCGCCGGGCACGTTCGTCGTCTGCGACCAGTTCGTCGACCGCACCAGCGGCCGCGCGCGACACGTTCTACGACGGCCCGGTGACGACCCACGTTTCGGCTGCCGACCCGTACTGCCCCGACCTGCGCCGGATCCTGCTCGAGACCGGGCGCGAGCAGGACCTGGACATCCGCGACGGCGGCACCGTGGTCGTGATCCAAGGCCCGCGCTTCTCGACCCGATCGGAGTCGAAGTGGTTCTCGGCGATGGGTTGGGGCGTGATCAACATGACGGCGTACCCGGAGGGCTGGCTGGCCCGCGAGCTGGAGCTCTGCTACGCCAACGTCTCGCTGATCACCGACTACGACGTCGGCCTCGAGGACGATCCCGACATCGACCCGGTCAGCCACGAGGGCGTGATCAAGGTCTTCACCGAGAACAACGAGCGTTTGCGCAAGCTGCTGTTCGAGGCCATCCCCAGGATCGGCGCCCAGCCCGACGACGTCTGCGCCAGCGCGCTGGCCGGCGCACGGTTCTGAGTTACAAGCCAGCGGAGGAACCCGCTGCCACAGCCGGAGACGCTGATACAATCGCGCGGTTGTCCTCGACTTTGTAAGGAGCTTTCCACGTGAGTTCACTGGTTGACCATGCCGTCCTGATCGCGCTCATCTGCGGCGCCGCGGCTGTTGCGTACGGGCTCGGACTGACCCAGTGGGTGCTGAAGCAGCCTCAGGGAACCGACCGCATGAAGGAGATCGCCGCGGCGATCCAGGAGGGGGCTGCCGCCTACCTGAAGCGCCAGTACACGACCATCGCCGGCGTCGCGGTGGTGGTTGCAATCGTGATCGCGATCGCCGGACATTGGACCGGTGACCTCGGGCCGAAGGTGGCGATCGGGTTCGTGATCGGAGCCGTGCTGTCAGCGGTGACCGGATTCATCGGCATGAACGTTGCCGTGCGCGCCAACGTGCGCACCGCCGAGGCCGCAAAGAGCGGCATGGCGCCGGCGCTGTCGGTCGCCTTCAAGGGCGGTACCGTGACCGGCATCCTCGTCGTCGGGCTGGGGCTGCTCGGCGTGGCCGGCTACTACGGCGTGCTGCGCGTGATGGACTACAGCGATGCCAGCGCCACCAAGGCCCTGGTCGGCCTAGCGTTCGGCGGCTCGCTGATCTCGGTGTTCGCGCGGCTGGGCGGCGGCATCTTCACCAAGGGCGCCGACGTCGGCGCAGACCTGGTGGGCAAGATCGAGGCGGGAATCCCCGAGGACGACCCCCGCAACCCGGCCGTGATCGCCGACAACGTCGGAGACAACGTCGGCGACGACGCCGGCATGGCGGCCGACCTGTTCGAGACCTACGCCGTCACCATCGTGGCCTCCATGTTCCTCGGCGCACTCGGCGGCAACCACAGCGCCGTCGTACTGCCGCTGCTGCTGGGCGCGCTTGCGATCCCCGCCTCGATCGTCGGCACGTTGCTGGTGCGCCTGCCCAAGAGCGGCAGCATCATGACCGCGCTGTACACCGGGGTGTTCGTCTCGGCCGCTCTGTCGGCGCTGATCTACATCCCGGTGATCCACTCGCGTGGCCGGCGACTTCGCCTACGGCACGTTGCGAGCGACATCTACTTCTGCGCGCTGATCGGCCTGGTGATCACCGCACTGCTGGTCGGCATCACCGAGTACTACACGGGCACCCGGTTCGGCCCCGTGAAGCGGATCTCCGAGCAGTCGACCACCGGCCACGCGACCAACATCATCGCCGGCCTGGCGGTGGGCATGCAGGCGACCGCGCTGCCGGTGATCGTTCTGGTCGTCGGCACGCTCGCCTCCTTCAAGCTGGCCGGCATCTACGGCATCGCGACCGCGGTCACGGCGATGCTCTCGATGGCCGGCATGATCGTTGCCCTGGACGCCTTCGGCCCGGTCACCGACAACGCGGGCGGCATCGCCGAGATGGCCGACCTGCCCGCACGAGGTGCGCGACAACGTCACCGACCCGCTGGACGCCGTCGGCAACACCACCAAGGCGGTCACCAAGGGCTACGCGATCGGCTCGGCCGGCCTGGCCGCGCTGGTGCTGTTCCAGTCCTACAACGACGAGCTGGCCAAGCAGGTGGGACACGGCGTCGTGTTCGAGATCAACGATCCGTGGGTGCTGGCCGGGCTCCTGATCGGCGGACTGATGCCGTTCCTGTTCGCCTCGCTGGCGATGGACGCGGTCGGCCGTGCCGGCAGCCAGGTGGTCGAGGAGGTGCGGCGCCAGTTCCGGGAGATCCCGGGAATCATGGAGGGCACCGCCAAGCCCGACTACGCACGCTGCGTCGACCTCGTCACCAAGACCGGCGATCCGCGAGATGCAGCTGCCGGCGCTGATCCCGGTCGCGGTGCCGATCGTCGTCGGCCTGATCTCCTACCAGGCGCTGGGCGGCCTGCTGGTGGGCACGATCGTGACCGGCCTCTTCCTGGCCATCTCCATGACATCCGGTGGCGGCGCGTGGGACAACGCCAAGAAGCTGATCGAGGACGGCGCGCACGGCGGCAAGGGCTCGCCGGCTCACGCCGCGTCGATCACCGGCGACACGGTCGGCGATCCCTACAAGGACACCGCTGGTCCCGCGATCAACCCGATGATCAAGATCACCAATATCGTCGCGATCCTGATAATTCCACTGCTCACTCGCTGACAGGCGGCTGCAAACCGTCGCCTGCCGGCGTCCCCGAGCGAGTCCGTGCAGAGCACTGTCCTCGCTCTCGTCCTTGGCACGCTCGGTTTTCGCCGCCCGGTCGTAGTCGACCAACAAGAGATATAACCTCGCAATGCCCGTAAAGCGCCGTCATGCCGGGGGTCTGCACCGAGTCCTCGGCACGTCGGCGCTATTCGCGACCTGTTACGGCAACGTCGGCTCGTCGATTTACTACGCGCTGGGACTGGTAGCGGCGTTCTCGCTCGGGTTGACGCCGGTCGCGTTCGCGATCTCGGGCGTGATCTTCTTCTGCACCGCGACAACGTACGCAGAGGCCACCGCTCGATTTCCCGAGGCGGGAGGGTCATCGTCGTTTACACGGCACGCGTTCAACGAGGCTGTGTCCTTCTCGGCCGGCTGGGCCCAGATGCTCAACTACGTCGTCACCATCTCGATCTCAGCCATCTTCGTCCCGCACTACCTGGCGAAGTTCTGGCCGGGTGGCCATCTCGACCGCCAACCCGGCGACATCATCGGCGGCGCCCTCGTGATCGCGTTGCTCGTGGTGTTGAACGTGGTCGGGGTGAAGGAGGCGGCCGGCCTGAACATCTTCCTTGCCTTGGCCGACCTGGCAACGCAAGCGCTGCTGGTGATCATCGGGATGGCCGTCGTGTTCTCGCCTTCGGTGCTTCAGTCGAACGTGCACCTCGGCGTGGCTCCGAGCTGGTCAGACTTCGTGGTGGCTATCCCGGTGGCGATGGTTGCCTACACCGGCATTGAGACGGTGTCCAATATGTCGGAGGAGGCGATCGACCCGCCCCGGCACGTCCCCCGGGCAATAATGTACGTGGTGCTGGCGGTGTTTGGCATCTACGCCTTCCTCCCATCGGTCGCGCTCTCCGCGCTGCCCGTGCACCCGGCGACCCCGGCAGACATACGAATCGCGCACGAGTTGCATTGCCGAGTCCCCGACCTCGGCCAGTCGACCACAGACCTGGCCTGCAAATACGCGCCGGATCCGGTCGCCGGTCTGGTCGAGCACCTCGGGCTGCCAGACACGATCACCTCCGGTCTGGCCTTCTATGTGGCCATTCTGGCAGCCACGATTCTGATCATTGCAACCAACGCCGGCATCATCGGCGTCTCGAGGTTGACGTACTCGATGGGCCAGCACCGCCAGCTGCCCGAAGTCCTCCGGCGCGTGCACCCGCGGTTCCACACTCCTTACGTAGCGATCGCGGGCTTCAGCGTTGTGGCCGTCTTGCTAATGATTCCGCCGGGAGTCATCACGTTTCTGGGCAGTCTGTACGCGTTCGGCGCGATGCTCTCGTTCACACTCGCGCATGCTTCGGTGATCCAGATGCGGCGAAAGTTCGACCCGACAGAGATGCCGTGGCGCGGCAAGCTCTCCTTCCGGGTGGGCGCGCGGGACGTTCCCGGGTTCGCGATCATCGGCGGCATCGGCACGGGTGCCTCGTTCCTGGTCACGATCGTGCTGACGCCAATCGTGGGACTTGTCGGCCTCAGCTGGCTGGCAGTCGGCGGCGTCCTGTACGTGGCCTACCGGCGCTCGCAACACCTGCCGCTGACCGAGACCGTGCTGGCTTCGCAGGCGGCTCACGGCCCGGCGATCGAGGTCGAGTACCGCTCGATCCTGCTGCCGATCAGCTCAGATTCGGTGGACGACATGATGACGGCGACGGCGCTGCAGCTTGCGTCCGAGTCGGGCACCAGCCTGGTCGTCTTGTATCCGATCGAGCTGCCGCTGACCGAGTCGCTGGCGGCCGTGATGGAGCGCGAGACCGCGGAGGCGGAGCGGCAGCTGCGCGAGGCGGCAGCGCTGGGCCGCGAGTACGGCGTGAACGTGATCACGCGCATCGTCCGCACACGCAACATCGGCCAGGCCATCGTCGAGGAGGCCGAACGGCGGCGGTCGGAGATCATCGTGCTCGGTGCGCGAGATCGCAGCAAGCCGGGGGAGCGCCTGTTCGGCCGCCGGATCGACTACGTGTTGCGCCACGCCCACTGCCGAGTGATGGTCGGCGCCGAACCGGTCGCTCGCTGATGCTGACCGTGCAGCGGGTGATGGCTCTGGTGTTGCTGCTGATCGGTGTCGCGCTGCTGGTGGAGACGGTGGCGATCGGAGGTGGCCAGGTTGGCTTCCTGGCGGGAGCGGTGTTCGTCGCTCTGGGGCTGCTTCGGCTGCGGGCTTCGCGGTAGGCTGGACGGCGCATGGCGCGCAAGATCCCGGTTCTCGATAGGTTCCTCGGCGCCCCGGCGCTGTACGCGATGGCGTATGGCGAGATTGGCAGCTCGCTGTACTACGCGCTCGGCATCACGGCCGTCTATGCGCTGTCGCTGACCCCAGTGGTGTTCCTCGTCGCCGGCGGCATCTTCGCGCTGGTGGCGGCCGCATATGCCGAGGGCGGCGCGACGATTCCGGAGCCCGGTGGCGCCTCCACGTTCGCGCGTCGCGCCTTCAACGACATGGTCGGCTTCATCGCCGGATGGGCGGTGGTGCTCGACTACGTGGTGGCGATCTCGCTCAGCGCCCTGTTCCTGCCGCACTACGTGCTCGGCGCGTTCGGTCAGGACACGCTCTCGGAGCGTGAGGCGCTCGTGTTCGCGGTGGCGGTGGTGGTGGCGATTACCGGTGCGCGTCTGGTGCGTCGCACCGACGTGTACGTCGCCGGGATCCTGCTCTCGCTGCTCGACATCGTCGTACAGGTGGGGTTGGCGCTGTTCGGCCTGGTGCTGCTGTTCGACTGGACGGCGCTGACCAACGACATCGACCTGGGGGTGCGGCCGACCTGGAGCTCGCTGGCCTTCGCGCTGCCGATCGCGATGATCGGCTTCACCGGGCTCGAGAAGGTCACCAGCCTGGCTGGGTTGGCCAAGGATCCCGAGAAGACTCTGCCGGACAGCGTGCGTACGTCGGTGTTCACCGTCGTCCTGATCTACGCCGCGGTCTCCACGGCCGCCATCTCGGCGTTCCCCACGCACCTCGATCCGAGCGCTCCGGCCGGCTACTCGAGCGATCTCTCCACCAAGTGGCTCGATGCGCCGATGCTCGGCCTGGCAACGGCGGTCGGAAACGAGTGGGGGAGCGGCGCGGCGACCGCACTGCGGCTGGTGGTCGGGGTAACGGCCAGCCTGATCCTGTTGCTGGCGATCACGACCAGCTTCTCTGGCGCGGCCCGGCTCTCGGTGTCGATGGGTGAGCGTCTTCAGCTGCCGCACCAGTTCGCGAAGCGCAGCCGCCGCTCGCTCCAGCCGGCCTCGGCGCTGATCGGGATCGGCGTCCTGGCGTGCGCGTTTCTGATCGTGGCCTCGTTCTTCGAGGGTGAGGAGGTGCTCTCGCTGGCCTCGATCTACAGCTTCGGCATCCTGATCGCGTTCACGCTGGCGAGCGCGTCGATCGTGTCGCTGCGGATCACGGAGCCCGACCTGCCGCGGCCGTTCATGATGCGCGGCAACGTCTGGATCCGCGGCCGGCTGATCCCGCTGACGGCGGTCGCGGGCGCGGTGACGGCGTTCGGGGCTTGGGTGATCGCGCTCGGCACGCACCCGGGTGCGCGTGATGTTGGCGTGCTGTGGATGATCGCCGGCCTGGCGCTGTACACCGTGGTGCGCGTTCGCGCACGTTTCCCGCTGATGGAGCGCTACGACCCGGGAGCGCCGCCGCCGGCGGACGTGCTCGAGCTTCCGCGCGGACCGATCGTGGTGCCGCTGGAGCAGATGGGCCCGTTGGCCGAGGAGGTGATGGCGACAGCCTGCCGGCTCGCGCTCGACAATGACGTGCCGGTGGTGGGCGTCAGCGCGATCATGATCCCGGTCCGCGAGCCGCTGGACGCTCCCCGGCCTCAGCGCGAGGAGACGATCGCGCGGGTGCAGGAGATGGCGCGCTCGCTGGCGGCCGATTACGGCATCGAGTACCGAAGCGTGGTCGAGCGCACACGCAGCCCGGGCCGCACGATCGTGGACGCGGTGGTTGCGAACGACGCGACGCTGATCGTGATCGGATCGCCCGCAAAGCAGCGGCTGGCGACCAACCGCGCGGAGGCGTTCTTCGGGCGGACGGTGGACTTCGTGCTTCGCAAGGCGCCCTGCCGGGTGATCGTCACCCACTTCCCGGTGGCAGCCGATCTCGGCGAGGCCACAGCCGGGGCAGACGTCTCGGCTCAGGCCTGACTCGACGCGTTTCACAGCCGTGACCGGCGCGTTACCCCAATTCGAATCCACCCGCCACGATCTCCCTCAAGATCTGCAACACCTCATGTGACACCTCCCGCCCGAACCGCGTAACCATCAGGATTGCCGCCACGGCCCAACCACGCCGCCCCGTCGCACACGGAGGGGTCAGACCCCCGGCTGGCTGCTCAGGATTGGCACGCGGGCGGCGGTGGTTCGTCGGCCGTTTGGAACGTCTCCCGGCGGGCTGCTGAGGTTTGGCGCGCGGGTTCGGCGCGATCTGGGATCGGGATGGTGGACGGTGCCGCCGGTAGCCACATGGAGTAGGCTGCTCGAGCTCCATTCAGAACGGGGAAGAAGGCGGCCAATGAGCGGCAGACTCGCCCGGTGGATTGCAGTGGCGGCTCTTGCCAGCTTGACCGCCACGTCCGTTCCAGCGCCTGCCCACGGCGCGCTTGCGACGTACACCGGATCGGTCAGCGCCGCGGGCGTTTCCTCGGCCTACACCAAGGTTCAGGTGCTGGTGTCGGGCACCTTGACCGCGTCGCTTGACTGGGACCAGCCGACTGCGAACCTGGTCTTGACCCTCTCGCGTCGCAATGCCGACGGAACATGGACATGGATCTTGACCGCGAGCGGTCAGAAACCCGAGACGATCTCTTACCCGGTCACAGCCGGCACCTGGCGGCTTGGGGCCAAGGCCAAGTCCGGTGCTGCGAACTACACCCTCACGGTGAACACGCCCGATGGGCCGCCGGATCATGCTTACGTGACGCTGCTGTTCTCACGCTCCGAGATCCCACCGGCCGACAACTGCGTACCGAACGACTCGAACGTGATCCGTCTCGACACCGGCGTGGCACCCGAGTTGGCCCGGCGTGGGATGAGCGGAACAGGCACGGTTGAGACCGGCGTGACCGCCGACCACAGCGACGGTTTGTCTCCACTTCAAGTCATCGCTGGCGGCTTCCTGGGATCAACTCGCGTCGCTGCGCGAGACGTATGGCTGGTCGTTTGTCTCCCATTCGCGCACATACGCCAAGAACTGGAGCGCGATGACCCGCGACCAACAGTGGAACGAGACCTGCGGCTCGATCCTCGATCTGAGGGCCCCGGCCATATGCGTGGAGACGGTTATTTCGCCTCCCCTGACAACGCTTGGAATAACGACGTCCAGGCAAACGTCGTCTCCACCTGCTTCGCGTTCGGACGCAAGTATCAATCTGCGGTTGCAACCCGAACCGGCGTGACGACGCCTCCGTACTACGCGGTTAGTCAGCAGGTGGGCGGGGGAAGCTGCGCCGACCCCAGCCTGCCATGCTTCACCCTCAACGCGCCATGGCCGTACCGGTCGCCGGACCTCATCGCCGGGATGATGACGAATCTCTCTCCCGGCAAATAGATGATCCTTCAAGCCTACGTCCTCGTCGACGGCGCGCGGGCCGGCAAGTGGGACTGCACGTCCAGCGACTGGCGCGCCCACTGGACGACCGATTGGGAGCGCTACTGCTGGTCGGACTACCTGCGTATTCTCGATGCCATGCCCGCGGCTGCGATCGTCACCGATCCCAAGACAGTCTCCCGGAGCCGGGGCCGCACGAACTACATCCCACCCACGTAAGACGGCGGCGTCAGCGCTCAAGCACAGGCAGCACGACGGGCGCAAGGCGACTGAACGGCTTGGCGAGCCCACGTCCCGCGGCTGCGGCGCGCACCGCACCTTCCGGGGCGCCGTGGGTGAGGATCACGATGTGCACGCCGTCCTCGGCAGCGTGCTGCACCACCTGGGCGACCGACACGCGTCTGGTCGGCCAGGGCTGCGCGACCTGCGCCGAGCACGCCGGGCGTGTCCTCGACGTCGAAGCGCAGGTAGCACGGCGCTCTCGCAGCTCGCGGCGTCGAGCGCGGTCCAGCCCGCGGTAGTAGCCGTCGTGCTGGAGGAAGCCGGTCCCGCTCGGTGCCGATCACCCGCCAGCAGGTCGCCGATCACGGCGCGTCGCCGTCTCCTCGCCGCCGGCGCCCGGCCCTGCCAGGGTGACCTCGCGAATCGCGCCGCCCTGCAGCATCACGGCGTTGAACGCGCCGCCGACCGCGCGCCAGCGGGTGGTCGAACGGCAGAGCGTGGGCTGCACCCGCGCCCCACCCCCCCGCCGGCGCATCCGGGCGCGGGCGATCAGCTTGACGGAGTAGCCGAGCTCGCCGGCCATGGCTCGACGTCCGCCGGTCGAGTCCGTCGATGCCCTGGTGCGGCACCTCGGCCCAGCCCGACCCGGGTGTGGAAGGCGATGGAGGCGAGGATCGCGAGCTTGGCGGCGGCGTCGGCGCCCGTCACTCCTCGGTCGGGTCGGCCTCGGCGTAGCCCAGCTCCTGGGCCTCCGCGAGGGCCTCGCGTATCGCGGCCCTCTCCCGCCATCGCGCTGAGCATGAAGTTGGTCGTGCCGTTGACGATCCCGACGACCGCGCGCACGCCGGTACGATCATCGACTCGCGCAGCACCTTGACCACCGGGATCGCGGCGCACACCTAGGCCTCGAAGCGCAGCTGGGCGCCGTCCTGCTCGGCCGCCGCGAACAGCTCCTCGCCGTGTCGCGAGAGCAGCTGCTTGTTGGCCGAGACGACCGACTTGCCGCGCGCCCAGCAGCGCCAGCACGTGGTCGCGGGGGGATCGACGCCGCCCATCACCTCGGCCACCACGGTGATCTCGAGGATCGTCGCGCAAATCTGTGCGAAGTCGGTCGTGAGCAGCCCGCCCGGTGCGTCCGGCGTGTCGCGACGGGT